>CADCVH010000101.1 GCA_902806085.1 uncultured Rubrobacteraceae bacterium
CCGAGGCCGTCAACGCCACGGTCATCGGCCTCGACGAGGCCCCGCAGGGCTACGAGGACTTCGACAAGGGCGCCGCCAAGAAGTACGTCCTCAACCCGCACGGCATGATCCCCGCCTAAAAGGACGGACATCCGAGCGACTTAAGAAGGGCCGGATCTCTCCGGCCCTTCTTCTTGCCTGTGGGTGGCTATAGAATTGGGCTTCGGGCGTCGAAGAAGGTGTTGGATGGAAACGGCAAGGATCCCAGCCGAGCAGAAAGTAATCCTCCACAACGTGAGTTGGGGGACTTACGAGCGGCTGATGGAAGAGCGTGGAGAGAGCCGGGTGCCGCGGTTCGCCTACGATCGAGGAGAGCTTGAAGTAATGAGCCCGCAGGCCGAGCACGAGTCGATCAGCCATGTGGCGGCCTTGCTGGTCGAGGTGTTGGCCGAAGAGATAGGCATCGACGTGTACGGTCTCGGCTCCACGACCTTCAAGCGTGAGGACCTCGGACGCGGCTTCGAGCCGGATCAGTGCTTCTACATCGAAAGCTGGGAACTTGTTCGTGGAAAGGAAAGGCTGGTCCTCACGGTCGATCCACCGCCGGAGTTGGTGATCGAGATAGACATCACCAGCCCATCACTGAACAAGCTTCCGATCTACGGGCGGCTCGGCGTGCGGGAAATTTGGCGCTACGACGGGGAAAGGATGCGCATTCTCGGCCTAGGAGAGGACGGATACGTCGAGCGCACCACAAGCCTCGCCCTGCCGCCTCTCACAGACGACGTTCTCACGCGCTTCGCCCGGGAAGGCATTGCCCTCAAACGCAGGGCCTGGATGCACGCGGTTCGCGAGTGGGCGCAGAGCAACGCCGGGACATACGGCTAAGGCTCCTGCCCGCGCCTGACCCTGTACCCCATCTCTTGCAGCCGGGCCATGAGCCACAACTCCGCCGCCTCCTCGTCGCCGCCGACGTACCTGAGGGGCACGGTCATGGCCTGCTCGGGGCCGAGGCCGCCGAACCGGACGGTTATGGCCTCCTCGTCGCGGGAGACCTCGGCCCGCGGGTAGCGGTCTACGTTCGGCAGGCCTGTGAGCCTCAACGGTTCGTCCTCTCCTGCAACATGCCGGGCATCGTAGCATCTACCCCCTGCTAAACTTGGCGACGTGGTTCGGATACGGAGAGACAGATGCTAGAGAAGACCGGCAAGGCCCGGAGCGGGAGCAAGACGAAGACGCGGGTTCGGGTCGTCGAGGACGGCCGGGCGCGCGTGAAGTCGGACTACCTCGCGACCGAGGAGCCGATGGAGATAAGGCTCGTTACGGGCGGCAAGAGGCAGACCGTCGCCGTCACGATGCGCACCCCGGGGGCGGACTTCGAGCTGGCGGCCGGGTTCCTCTACGGGGAGGGCATCGTCTCCTCGCGGGAGGAGATAAAGAAGATCAGCTACTGCGTCGATGCCGACGTGGACGCCGAGCAGCGCTACAACATCGTGAACGTGGAGCTCAGGGGCGCCCGCGAGTACGACCTGCGTTCTTTAGAGCGCCACTTCTACACCACTAGCGCCTGCGGCGTGTGCGGCAAGGCGAGCCTGGAGCAGTTGGAGTTGCGCGGCTGCCCGGTCGTGGGGACGGGGCCGGAGGTCTCCGCGGAGACGATCTACTCGTTGCCGGGGAAGCTCCGGGAGGCGCAGGGCCTCTTCGAGGCGACGGGCGGGCTGCACGCGGCGGCGCTCTTCGACGCCGGGGGGAGCCTGCTGGCGCTGCGCGAGGACGTGGGCAGGCACAACGCGACGGACAAGCTCGTCGGGTGGGCCTTGCTCGAAGACAGGCTGCCGCTCTCGGAGAACGTGGTCATGGTCAGCGGGCGGAGCTCGTTCGAGATCCTGCAGAAGTGCCTGACGGCAGGTGTTCCCATCGTGTGCGCCGTCTCCGCGCCGAGCAGCCTCGCCGTGGACGTGGCGAGGGAGTTCGGGATGACGCTCGTCGGGTTCCTGCGGGGGGGGCGGTTCAACACATACGCCGGTTTTGATAGGATTCTCGCCGGATAGGGTACAGAGAGCGCCAGACGATCCGGCCGGAGAGGCCGGCGGCGGGGATTAAGGGGAGGCTTCAGGAGGGAACATCCGCAGTCGTGTTCGTTCACGGTACTTCGATGACGAGGGAGGAATCCATTGGCAAGCCAGGCGGCAAGTAGTTCGGGCGGCGGAAACAGGGTAGTCATAGCGATAGCGGGCGTGGTCATGCAGGTCGCGCTCGGGGCGGTCTACGCCTGGAGCGTGTTCCGCGACCCGCTGGCGGAGGCTTACGGCGGCGCCTCGGCGACCGCGGTCAACACGACGTTCAGCATCACGATCTTCACGCTCGGGTTCGCCGCCTTCGCCGGCGGCTTGTGGATGGGCCGCTCGGGGCCACGCATCGTGGCGCTCACGGCGGGGGTGCTGTACGGGCTCGGGATCTTCCTGGCGAGCTTCGCCGAGGGCAGCCTGGTTCTGCTGTACCTGACGTACGGCCTGATCGCCGGCGCGGGCATCGGGCTCGGCTACATCGTGCCGGTCGCCACGCTCATCAAGTGGTTCCCCGACAAACGCGGGTTCATAACGGGCATCGCCGTGGCGGGTTTCGGCGGCGGGGCGTTCGTGACGGCCTTTGTGGCCCGGAGCCTCGTCGCGTCATCCGGGCCGTTCTCGGCCTTCGCCATCCTCGGCATCATCTACCTGATCATGGTCGTCGGCGCCGCGCTGTTCATGAAGAACCCGCCGGAGGGCTACCGTCCGCCGGGGTGGGAGCCGGAGGAGAGCGGCGCGGGCGGCGGCGTCAGGGCGGACTACGACCTGGGCGGCGCCCTCAAGACCTGGCAATGGTTCGCGCTGTGGGCGCTCCTGTTCCTCAACGTCACGGCCGGCATCGCCATCATCACCGAGGCAGCGCCGATAGCCGCGGAGATCTCGGGCGTCAGCGCCACCGTCGCCGCCTCGCTCGTGAGCATAATCTCCGTCGGTAACGCCCTGGGCCGGTTCTTCTGGGCCTGGCTCTCGGACGCCATCGGCCGCAAGTGGGTCTTTTTCGTGATGTTCCTCTTGCAGGCGGTGCTCCTCGTGCTCCTGCCGTTCGTCGGCGCGCCGTTCGTGCTGCTCGCGATACTCAGCTTCATTATCGTCTCGTGCTACGGCGGCGGATTCGGGACGATGCCCGCGTTCAGCGCCGACTACTTCGGGCCGACGAACGTCGGGAAGATCTACGGCCTCATGCTCACCGCCTGGAGCTTCGGCGGCGTCCTCGGCCCGTTGCTGATCTCGCGCGTGATCGACTCGACCGGCTCGTACTCGCTGGCCTTCTTTATCCTCGCCGGGATCCTCGCCGCCAGCGCGATCGTCGCGTTTATCGTCCGCCCGCCGAGGCGCGGCTCGGAGGCCGGCGTCCCCCAGGCCGAAGGGGCCAGGGCGTAAGGTACACCGGGTCAGAACCACCCGAACCCCCCGCGCCCTCGGGCCGGGGGGTTCTCTTTTGCCGGCCGCACTTCGCGCGTTCGCCTACGCCGAAGCGTATACGCTTGACTGTATAGAAAGCATCCCATATAGTGCCAATTCGTTCGGGAAAGGGCGAAAGGAGCAGGGTGCAGAGCGAGAACGAGTGGGTTCGCGTAGAGCGAACCTCGGCCTTCAAAGAGTTGATCAAAAGCAAGAGGGCCTTCATCATACCGGCGACGATCTTCTTCATGCTCTTCTACTTCGGGTTGCCGTTTCTGGCGGCGTTCACGACGGTGTTGAACGTGAAGGTGATCGGCCCGCTCACGCTAGCGTACATCTACGCGTTCGCGCAGTTCGCGATGACCTGGATCATCATGCACCTCTACGTCAGCCGGGCGAACAAGTGGGACGACCTGGTGGAGCGGGCGCGGGTAGAGGCCGCGGGCGAAGGCGGAGGGGGGCGCTAGCATGAGCGATCAAGCGATATCCATCATCTTCTTCATCGCTATCATCGCGCTGACGCTCGGCATCACGGCCTGGGCGTCGCGCAAGAACACGGGCACCGACAGCCACTACGTGGCCGGTGGTCAGATCAAGGGCTGGCAGAACGGGCTCGCTATCTCCGGCGACTACCTCTCGGCGGCGTCGTTCCTGGGCATCGCGGGGGCCATCGCCCTGGGCGGCTTCTCTGGCTTCTACCTCTCGATAGGCTTCCTGGTCGCGTACCTCGTGGTGCTCCTGCTCGTAGCCGAGCCCTTGCGGAACATGGGCAAGTACACCCTGGCGGACATGCTCGCCAGCCGCTTCAACACGAGCAGCGTCCGCTCGGTGGCCGCCCTGAGCACCATAGCGATAAGCATGTTCTACATGATCGCGCAGCTCAACGGCTCGGGCGCGCTCGTCGGGCTCTTGCTCGGCCTCCCGTACTGGCTCTCGGTCATCGTCATCGGCATCCTGATGACGGTGTACATCGTGATCGGCGGCATGGTCGCGACCACGTGGATCCAGATCATCAAGGCCGTGCTGCTCATAGCAGGCACCGTGACCCTCTCCGTCCTCGTGCTCGCCCGCTACGGGTTCAACCCCTTGGCGCTCTTCGCGGCGGTCGAGAACGACATAGGTAGGGAGGCCCTGGTCCCGCCGCCGCCCAGCACCCTGGTCGCCGGGCTCGACGTGATCTCCTTGAACATAGCCCTCGTGCTCGGCACGGCGGGCCTGCCGCACATCCTGATCCGGTTCCTCACCGTCCCCGACGCGAAGACCGCCCGCTCCTCGATCGTCGTGGCTACCTGGATCATCGGCCTCTTCTACCTGCTCACGCCCGTCCTCGGGTATGGTGCCGCGCTCATCGTCGGCCAGGGCGCCATCTCCGACGCGAACGCGGCGGGCAACCTCGCCGCCCCGCAGCTCGCAGAGGCCCTGGGTGGCCCGATCTTCTTCGCCTTCATCTCGGCGGTCGCCTTCGCCACCATCGTGGCCGTCGTCGCCGGGCTCGTCGTCGCCGCCTCGAGCGCCTTCGCCCACGACTTCTACACGAACGTCATCCGGGGCGGGCAGGCGACCCAGGAGGAGCAGTTCCGCGCCGCGCGCTACGCGGCGGTCGGCATCTCGGTGGCGGCCATACTGCTGGCCCTGCCGGCGGAGAGCTTCAACGTGGCGTTCCTGGTGGCCCTCGCCTTCGCGGTGGCCGCGAGCGCGAACGTGCCGGTGATCCTGCTGACGATCTTCTGGAAGAGGTTCAACACCACGGGCGCCGTTACCGGCATGCTCGTCGGCCTGATCTCCGCCGTGGTGCTCGTGATCCTCAGCCCGAACGTGCTGACCGGCCCCAACCCCGCGCCTCCGGCCACCCCGATCGTACCCATCGACTACATCTTCCCGCTGAAGAGCCCGGCCCTGATCTCCGTGCCTCTGGGCTTCCTGGGCTGCTACCTCGGGACCATCCTCGGCGGCCGCGGCGCCGAGCGCGAGCGCGAGCAGGGCCTCCAGGTCTCCTACGACGAGATCCGGGTCCGCGCCAACACCGGCTTCTCGAACATAGAGGATGAGATCAAGGAAGCCGCCCCGGAGACCGGGCAGCGCACCTCGTAACACCCGGACACCCCGCACCGCCCGGAGCCCCCGCCTTCACCGGCGGGGGCTCCTCTTGTATGCTCACCCCGAGATGGGCGCCTGCCCATGGACATAACGGTCCGGCACGCGGAACCCGCCGACGCGGCGGCCCTGCGCCGCCTCTTCGAGGCCCGCTCCGTCGTTACCGGCACTTTGCAGCTTCCCTTCCCGAGATCGAGCCTCTGGCAAGGGCGTCTTCAGCACGCGCCGGAAGGCCTCTACCAACTGGTCGCCTGCGCAGAAGGCGAGGTCGTCGGCAGCCTGACCCTGCAAACCTCCCCGACCCGCCCGAGGATACGCCACGTCGGCAGCATCGGCATGGCCGTGCGCGACGACTGGCAGGGAAAGGGCGTCGGAACGGAGCTTATGCGGGCGGTGCTGGATCTAGCAGAGAACTGGCCGAACCTCACCCGCGTCGAACTCGAAGTCTACGCGGACAACGCGGCCGGCATCGTCCTCTACGAGAAACTCGGCTTCGAAAGAGAAGGAACCCACCTCCGCTACGCCTTCCGCGACGGCGAGTACGTGGACGCCTACTCCATGGCCCGCGTCAAGGACTGAAGGCCCGAAGCAGACAGGCTACGCGCTCGGCCAAGGACGTCGTCTCCAAGCCCCAGACATCGCCGCTGCGGCCGGATCTCCTCTTCGAGGTGTTCCTTTTATGGAGCGCGAGGGTAGCGGCCTTTGCCAGACATGTGTACCGCGAACGTTGGTATGCTTACTCCGCGGGCGGCGAGGGGAGGAGCGACGGGATGAACGGTGCGGAAAGCCTGGCCAGGACGTTGACCGGGGCCGGGGTGGAGGTCTGCTTCGCCAACCCCGGCACCTCCGAGATGCACTTCGTCGCGGCCCTCGACAGGGTCGAGGGGCTGCGCTGCGTGCTCGGGCTGTTCGAGGGCGTGGTGACGGGTGCCGCCGACGGCTACGCGCGAATGGCGGACAAACCCGCCTCGACCCTGCTGCACCTTGGCCCCGGGCTCGCCAACGGCCTCGCCAACATCCACAACGCGCGACGCGCCAACAGCCCGATGGTCAACATCGTCGGCGACCACGCGACCTACCATAAGGAGTACGACGCGCCGCTAACCTCCGACGTAGAGGGCGTGGCCCGGCCCTTCTCGCACTGGGTAAAGACCTCGACCGACAGCGGCTCGGTCGCCGGCGATGGTGCCGCGGCCGTGGCCGCGGCGCTGGCGCCGCCGGGGAGGGTCGCGACGCTGGTACTGCCCGCTGACGCCTCCTGGGAGGACGCCGACGGGCCCGCGCCGCGTCCGCCGGTCGAGGCGCGCGCCGCCGTGGCGCCCGAGGCCATCGCCGCCGCCGCGCGGACCCTGCGCTCCGGCGAGCCTACCGTCCTGTTCTTGAGCGGCCCCGCCCTGCGCGAGCCCGGGCTGACGCTCGCCGGCCGGATCGCCGCGGCCACGGGCGCGCGGCTCGTCGCCCAGACCCACAACGCGCGGGTGGAGCGCGGCGCCGGCCGCGTCGCCGTCGAGTTCCTGCCCTACCCCGTGGACGAGGCGCTCGCGGCCCTCTCCGGCACGGGCCACCTGCTGCTCGTGGGGGCGAAAGCGCCGGTGGCGTTCTTCGCCTACCCCGGCAAGCCGAGCGAGTTGAGCCCAAAGCAATGCGAGGTCCGCCTGCTCGCCACCCCCGGGCAGGACGTCGTAGGGGCGCTCGGGGCCCTCGCCGACGAGCTCGGCGCGCCGCAAGGGGCGGCCCTCCAAGCCCCGGCGACGCCGTCCCCGGGCGGCCCGCTCACCGTCGACGCGGCGGCCGCGGCGGTCGGGTCCCTGCTGCCGGAGGACGCGATCGTCGTGGACGAAGCGCTCACGGCCGCGTCCGCGTTCATCTCTCGGACGCGGGGCGCGGCCCCCCACGACTACCTCCAGATCACCGGCGGCGCGATCGGTATAGGTCCGCCGCTAGCCACCGGCGCGGCCATCGCGTGCCCGGACCGGAAGGTGGTCTGCCTGCAAGCCGACGGCAGCGCGATGTACACGGTGCAAGCCCTGTGGACGCAGGCGCGCGAAAGTCTCGACGTCACCACCGTTATCCTCGACAACCGATCCTACGCGATCCTCAAAGGGGAGCTGGCAAACGTGGGCGCCGCCGACGCCGGCCGAAAGGCCCACAGCATGATGGAGCTCGACCGTCCGGCGCTAGACTGGGTCGCCCTGGCCCGCGGGATGGGCGTGGAGGCGGGACGCGCCGAGACGATGGAGGAGTTCCACCGCCAGCTCAATGCCGGCCTACGCTCGCAGGGTCCGTACCTGATCGACCTCGTGCTGTAGCGGGATCGGGCTCTGGGCCCAAAGAGAGAACCCACCGTCGCTGGTCTTTCCGCGACGGTGGGCACGTGGAGGCCTATTCCGTGGCCTTCTAAAAGGCCGAACCTAGTCGAGGGTGGCGTTTACCTGTATGTCCACGTTGCCGCGCAGGGCGTTGGTGACGGGGCAGGCCTGGTCGGCCTGCTCGACGGCCTGCTGGAAGCCGTCGGCGTCGAGGCCGGGGACGCGGCCGTGGACGTCGAGGGTCTCGGTCGTGATCTTTAGGCTACCCATGTCGAGCACGCAGGTGGCGCTGATCCTGAGCTCCTCGGCGTCGTTGCCGCCCTCGTGGAGCACGTTGGAGAGCGCCATCGCGTAGCAGCTCGCGTGGGCCGCGGCGATGAGCTCCTCCGGGGAGGTGTTGCCGTTCGGGTTCTCGGTACGGGTGGCGAAGCTGACGTTGGCCCCCGTCCACGCCCCGCTGCTCGCCAGGTCAAACGTGCCCGAGCCGCTCTGCAAGTCGCCGTTCCAAACCACTTCCGCGCGTCGTTCCGCAGTGGGCATTAATGTTCTCCTATCTGTTTTTACGAATGATACGTCGTGCATCCTACCCGGGATCACCGGCGTCTAATCTCCCATCGGCTACCCGTCGCGTGCGGCCTCCTCCATCTTGCTCCGGTAGGCCTCCGGGTTTTCCTCTTCCAGGCGCACGGCCCCCGTGGTTGTGATGGTCCCGTTGAACAGGAAGGCCGTCTGGCGGAGGGAGGACTCGAGGTCGAACGGGTCGAGGGCCGAGGTCGCGTCTTTGGGAATGACGACGTCGTACCAGCGCAGGGCCGCGCTCGCCGCCGTGTAGTGGACACAGATGTTGGCGACCGTGCCGCACACGACGACCGTCTTCGTGTTCCAGAGCCTCAGGAAATGGTCGAGGTGGGTGCCGTAGAACGCGTCGTAGCGGACCTTCCGGATCACGAGCTCGTCCTCGCGCGGCGCGAGCTCATCGACTATCTTCCAGCCCCACGACCCTTCGCGGGCGTGCTCGGGCCAGATGTCCCACTCCGGGTCGCCCTCCGTGTGCGTGTCCTGGGTAAAGACGACCTTCGTCCCGGCCAGACGGGCGCCATCCAGCAGGCCCCGTATAGCCGGGATCGTGCCCTCCGCGTCGGGGACGAGGAGCGAGCCGCCCTCCTTCACGAAGTCGTTCTGCATATCCACCACGACGAGGACGGTCCGCGCCGGGTCTAGCCGGACCTCCCCGCGGACTTCGTACTGCGGCACCTCGACGGTGTGGGCCATAGGAACCTCCTCGGTATCGCGGCGTCTACCCGCAGTTTACTACCGTCTCCGGGAGGCCCGCCCTAGCGCTCGAAGTAGAACACGTCGAGTCCGGCGTAGTAGTTGGTGGCGGCCGGGTTCTTGCCGGTGACGGTAAGCGTGAGCGTGTGGGAGCCTCTCTGCAGCCGCACCTTGCCGAAACTCAAGGGTTCGGTCTTCTGGGCCGTGGGGTTGTAGGCGTCGAAGGGTACCCCGATCTCCCTGCCGTCTATGGCGAGCTGGTAGGTGCCGTAGTCCGGTGCCCGCGTCAAGACGGCCGAGAAGTCGTAGGCCCCGCCGTCCGGCACCACGAAGCTTCGGCCCCCGACCGTGAACGTGTCCCCGGCCTTCGTCGACCGGAAGAGGAGTTGCGCGTCGCCGGACCAGGAGATTCCGCAGCAGTTCCCCTGCGCCCTCAGAGAAGCAGTCGCGGCCTTCGTCTCCTGCAGCGACTCCGCCTCGTAGACGAGCGTGTCCGCGGTCTGCGCCGGCGCCTTCGCGGGAACCAGCGCCAGGACGAGCGCCGCGGCGAGCAGCGTCGAGAGCAAGACCAGCCACGGGCAGGCCCGTTCTTTCGGAGAAGGCCTGGCGTTACGGTAGATCATCCCTGTTTCCTCCTTACGGCCCCGAGAATCGCGGACGCCCCCGGGGCTCTTCGGCGGCCAAGAAGCTGACGGCTGATAGCTAAATCAGCGGCGCCTGCGGCCCCTGCGGTCGGCCTCTTCTTGGGCCTCGATCCTCTCGACGTCGGATTCGATGGCCGCCGAGGAGACCCTGGTGCCCCGGGCATCGTTCACGTCCACCGGCACGAGGCCCGGGTTGCCGGCCTCAGTTATGAAGGAAGCGCGGGTGTAGACCGGGGCCCCCGGCTGCTTGATGTACGGCAGGACGCGGTAGTCCGTCCGCCACTGCTCTGGCGTCAGCGTGCAGCGCACGTAGCCACGCTGGCCCTGGAAGAACTTTATGTGCGGGTTGTTCGCGACGGTGGCCTGCTGGCCCGGGCTTGTGTCGGCGCCGTCGCCGCCGGAGGTCACGGCGGCTCCGACGAACTCGACGCCGAAGGTCTCGGAGGCCTGGTCGTCGTAGTTCGCTTTGAGGTCGCACGCCCAGTTGTTGTGCACGTCGCCCGTTAGGACTACAGGGTTCCGGACGTTTCTATCCAGGATGAAGTTCGAGATCCTGTCCCGCGAGCCCACGTAGCCGTCCCAGGCGTCCATGGCGACGCGCTTGCCGGGCCCCAGGTCGAAGTCGCGCTGGGCGAAGAAGACCTGCTGGGCGAGCACGTTCCACGTTGCCCCCGAGCCCGCGAGGCCGTCGAGCAACCAGCGCTCCTGTGCCTCGCCCGTGAGCGTGCGGGCCGGGTCCAGGCTCCCCGCGTTAGGCGGGACGGTGCCGCCAGACTGGTCGTCGCGGTACTGGCGGGTGTCCATGACGTTGAACTCGGCCAGGTTGCCGTAGGTCAGGCGGCGGTAGAGTTGCATATCCGGGCCCGTCGGCATCGAGGTCATTCTTAGCGGCATGTGCTCGTAGTAGGCCTGGTAGGCCGCCGCGCGGCGCCGGATAAACGCGGCGACGGACTGGTTTCCCTCCGGGATCTCGTCTGCGTAGTTGTTCTCGACCTCGTGGTCGTCCCAGGTGACCACGAACGGGAAGGCCGCGTGCGCCGCCTGAAGGTCCTCGTCGGTGCGGTACTGGGCGTGGCGGTTGCGATAGTCCGGTAGCGACCAGACCTCCGGCCCCGAGTGCGTCCTGACGTTACCCCCGTTGGCGACGTACTGGTTCGGCCCGTACTCGTAGATGTAGTCCCCGAGGTGCACGACGAGGTCGAGCTGCTCCTGCTCGGCCATCCTGCGGTACGCCGTGTAGTATCCGTGCTCGTACATCTGGCACGAGACGAACGCGAAGCTCATCCCGGCAAGGCTCGACCCCAAGGCCGGCGCCGTCTTCGTCCGCCCCGTTGGAGAGAGTTCCGGGCCCGCCTTGAAACGGTAGAAGTACTCGCCCGCCGGGTTCAGGCCGCCGACCTCGACGTGTACAGAGTGGGCCAGCTCGGGGTAGGCGAACTCCATCCCTTCCCGGACCACGTTGGCGAAGGCCTCGTCGGTGGCGACCTGCCACTGTACGGGGACCTTCTTCTCCGGCATACCGCCGCCGTTCAGCGGATCCGGGGCCAGGCGCGTCCAGAGCACGACGCCATCCGGCAGCGGGTCGCCCGAGGCGACGCCCAACGTGAACGGGTAGTCCGAGAAGCGTGGCCGCGCCCAGACTTTATCCGTGAACGGCCCGTAGCCGAAGATGAGCGCCGCCGCACTTGCACCGCTCAGTTTCACGAACGTCCTGCGGTCGATCTCGCCCATGCGAGAGAGCGCCTCCGCGCGCCGCTGCTCCCAGTTGCCCCGAATCGCCAACATGCCCCCCGTAACTCGTCTCAACGCCGCCGCAAAGCATAGCAACGGACCTTTCGAGATAGGTTTCAGGCCCGTAAGTTCTGCTTTAAGGAAAGGTTAAATGCCACGTGTGGCGACCAGACCTTCCGCGCCACGCTGCCGCCACGTGGCGGCAGCGTGGCGGCAGCGTGGGGGCAGTCTCTTCGGCACTGTCCCACCTATGGATCGGTCGAAGGTGTTCTTACTGGCCGGCCTCCCTCTGCGTCCGCGCCCTATCGCCTTCGAGTTGCGGCGCCTGCTGCGCGGCGACCGGCACCTGCTGCTGGCCGGCCGGCTGGACGCCGGGGTTGCCGTTCTCGACGACAAAAGAGGCCCTCGTGAAGACTCTCGACCCCGGCTGGGACACGTAGGGGACGACCCGGTAGTCGGCCTGCCAGGTCTCCGGCGTGATGCGACACCGCACGTACCCGCGCTGGTTGTTGAAGAACTTGGTGTGCGGGTTCTCGGCCAGTATCTGGGACGTGTCGGCCCTGACGTCGGAGCCGTCGCCGCCGGAGGTGATCGAGGTGCCCACGAACTCCGATCCGACCGTGGCCGAGCCCGGGTTGTCGAAGTCGTCCTTGATGTCGTTGGCCCAGTTGGCGTGGACGTCGCCGGTTATGACGACGGGGTTGAGGCCGGAACGGGCCGCGAAGAAGTCGACGAGCCGGTCGCGCTGGCCCGCGTAGCCGTCCCAGGCGTCGGGGTTGATGCCGACATCCGCGCCGACCCTCACGTCCTGCTGCGCGAAGAAGACCTGCTGCGCCAGCACGTTCCAGCGGGCCCCGGAATCGGCGAGCCCGTCCAGGAGCCACTGCTCTTGCTGGCGGCCGGTCATGGTGCGGTTCGGGTCCCGGGACTCCTCGCTCGGCGGGGTGTTGAAGCGGTCGCCGTTGGGCTGGTCGTCGCGGTACTGGCGGGTGTCCATGACGTTGAACTCGGCCAGGTTGCCGTAGGTCAGGCGGCGGTAGAGCAGCATGTCGGGCCCCCGCGGCACGGAGGAGCGCCGGAGGGGCATGTGCTCGTAGTAGGCCTGGTAGGCCGCCGCGCGACGTTGCAGGAACGCTTCCTGGGACTGGCCGGCCTCGGGGACCTCGTCTGCGTAGTTGTTCTCGACCTCGTGGTCGTCCCAGGTGACCACGAACGGGAACGTCGCGTGGGCTGTGCGCAGGCTCGGATCCGTGCGGTAGAGGGCGTGCCGGTTGCGGTAGGCCCTCAGCGTCGTGATCTCCGGCCCGTCGTGCTGGCGCACGTTGCCCCCCGGGGCGCGGTACTCGTTGACGCCGTACTCGTAGATGTAGTCCCCGAGGTGCACGACGAAGTCGAGGTCCTCCTCGGCCATCCTGGCGTACGCCGCGAAGTACCCGTGCTCGTACTGCTGGCACGAGGCGAACGCGAAGCTCATCTCCCCGACGGAGCTGCCGAACTGGGGCGTCGTCTTGGTACGGCCCACCCGGCTCGTCGCCGAGCCCGCCCTGAACCTGTAGTAGTAGACGCGCCCCGGCAGCAACCCTCCGGCCTCGACGTGGACCGAGTGCGCCAGCTCCGGCCGCGCGTACGCCGTACCGCTCCGGACGATCCGCCGAAAGTCCTCGTCCGCCGCGACCTCCCAGCGCACCGCGACGGTCTGGTTCGGCATCCCGCCGCGTCCGTCCCCGGCCAGCGGCTCGGGGGCGAGGCGCGTCCACAAAACCACGCCACTCGGGAGCGGGTCCCCGCTGGCCACCCCGAGCTTGAACGGGTAGGCCGAGAACGTCGGCTGCGCCCAGACCTTCTGCGTGAACGGCCCGTAACCGAAGATGAGCGCCGCGGCCCCCGCGCCACTCAACTTCACGAAAGTCCGGCGGTCGATCTCGCCCATGCGAGAGACCGCCTCGACGCGCCGCTGCTCCCAATTGCCCCGAATCGCCAAAATGGTCCTCCCGTAGCTTGCCTCAACATTGCCTCGACACCGTGGCAAGCATAGCAACGGGCCTTTCGAGATAGGTTTCAGGCAGGTAAGTTTTGCTTTAAACGTGGGTTAAAGGAACTTCGCGGCATCGGTGGAGGCGTTTGGGACGGTTCCGGCTACTTCCCGCGCCGGAGGACGGGCAGGACCTCCCCGATCACCAGCGCGGAGAGGATGAGGGCCGCACCGAATATTTGCACGGCGACGAGCCTGTCGCCCGCGAGCCAGTAGCCGAAGAGGGCCGCGAAGACGGGCTCCATCGTAAGGATGATGGCCGTCCGCGCGGCCGGTATCCTCTGCTGCACCGTCGTCTGGACCAGGAAGGCCCCCGCGGAGGCGAGAAGCCCCGTGACGAGCAGCGCGACCCAGACCTCGGGCGGCGGGAGGGAGACGGGGGCGAAGAAGGGCCAGGCCAGGACGAAGAGAAGGGCCATCGCGAGGATCTGGGCGAGCGTTAGCCCGCCGGCGTCGTGGGAGGCGGCGTACCGGGAGAGGAGGGCTATGTGAAGCCCGAGGGCCGCCGCGCAGAACAGGGTGAGCAGGTCCCCCCAGTTGGCGCCCTCGGGCCCGCCGCCGGCCAAAAGCACCATCCCGGCGAGGCTCAAGACGACCGCCACGACGACCTGCCGCGCGGCGCTCGCGCCGAAGAGGAGGCGATCGGCCAGGGGGGCGAAGACGACGAAGAGGCCGGTGATGAGGCCCGAGTTTGTCGGTGTGGTGAAGAGCAGCCCCGTCGTCTGGAACAGGTATCCCGCCGCCAGCACCACGCCGATGCCACCGCCGACGAGCAACGAGCTTCGGGTGAGCCTGCGGGCGTAGATCGGGGCGAGCGCGGCCCCGGCCAGCGCGAACCTGACGGCCAGGAAGGGCAGGACGCCGTAGAGGGCGATCGCGTCCTGCACGACGACGAACGTCCATCCCCACACGGCGGTGACGGCGACGAGCAGGAGGGTGTAGATCAGGCGCACGGCCGCCAGTCTACCTGCGAAATCCTCCTACAACCGGCCCGAAACGTCGGCCTTCGCAAAGCGCGGGTCCTCGGCGCGAAAGCTGTCAGGGTTCGTCCCGCGCGCGAGCGCGAGGTGGTAGGTGAACAGTTGAAGCGGAACGAGGCAGGTGAGCGCGGCGAAGGGTTCGGGCACGGAGGGAACGGAGAGGCGGGAGCCGTCCGGTGCGTCCCCCGCGCCGTCGTCCACGACCAGTACCGCGGAGCCCACCCCCGCGGCGAGCCCGGCTATTTCGAGGGTGCGTTCCCGCGCCGGTCCCCCGGGGGCTATCAGGACGAAGAGGTCTTCGGCCTCGACGCACTGGAAGGGGCCGTGGAGCATCGTTTCGGTGGGCAGGCCCTCGGCCTGGAGGTAGGAGGTCTCCTTGATCTTGAGCGCCGTCTCGGCCGCCGTCACCGCGTTCGGCCCGCCCCCAACGAGCCAGATCCTGCGCCGGTCCAAGTGCTCTCCGGCAAGACCCGCCGCCCCGTCTTCGGTGCCCAGCGCCGCCCGCAGCGCGGCCGGAACCTCGTCTTGCAGCAGCCCGGCGCCCAGCGTCTCCCTGCCGGCCCGGTGGCGTCCGAGCCGGCCCGCGAGTAGCGCCAGGACGGCGACGGCGCCCGCGTAGCTGACCGTGTGCGCCGCAGATCTCTCCTGGGCCACCGTCCGGAACACGAAGTCCACGTCGGGCGTCGGGGCGTCGCCTTCGCCGGTTATGAGGGCGGTCTTGCAGCCCACCTCCCGGGCGCGCCCGAGCGCGAGGGCCGTGTAGCGCTTGGTGCCGCGGTGGCTCACGGCGACCACGCAGTCCTCGGCCGCGAGCTCCGGTCCGTAGAGCGCGAAGTCGAAGGAGTGGAGGGCCCGTACGTCTATCCCCCCGCCGTAGAGGCGGAAGAGGTGCTCCCCGACGAGCGCCGCGTGGTGGGAGGTGCCGATGCCGACGAGGAAGAGCCGCCGGCAGGAGGCGGCCCCGGCCGCGAGCCGGTCGGCGGCGTCTTCGTTGCGCCGCGCGGCGCGGGCGAAGGCTTCGGGCTGGGCCTGGATGGCGTCGTGCATGTGGTACGGGTGTTCCCGTCGCTGGTTCTCCATGAGGCTCCTTTCGGTGGCAGGATCAGGCTTGCGTGATGGGGATGTACCCCGGTTGCGCCGCGACGCGGCCGATCCAGGCCCTAACGGCGGGGTAATCGGCGAGATCGAAGCCGCCCTCGTGGGCGACGTGGGTGTAGGCGTAGAGGGCGATGTCCGCGACTGAGTAGCGCCCGCCGACGAAGAAATCTTTGCCCGTCAGGTGCCCCTCCATGACCCCTAGCGCGTCGCGGCCCAGCTTGCGTTTGGCCTCCAGGGCGAGCCGCCGCTCCTCCGTCATCTCCAGCCCGTAGACGTGGAGCCAGGCGCGGGGCACGGCGATGTTGGGCTCGTGGCTGTACTGCTCGAAGAACATCCACCGCAAGACCCGGGCGCGCTCCAGCCGCCCGTCGGGCAAGAACGGCGTGCCTTCCGCGAGGTAGAACAGGATCGCGTCGGACTCCGCCAGGAACTCGCCGTCGTCGGTCTCGAGCACCGGGATGCGGCCGTTTGGGTCGATGTTCTCCAGAAACCCCGGCGTGCGGGTCTCGCCGCGGCCCGTGTCGTACTCGATCCGCTCGAACGGGATACCGAGCTGCGTCAGCAGGAGCCGGACCTTGTACCCGTTGCCCGAAACGAGGTTGTCGTGCAGGATCATGCCGCCCCCCGCCGAGGCCGGGGCACCAGTTCGCCGCCGCAGTTGGGACAGACGCGGTCCATGCCGGCCGCGCAACCTTCGCAGAACGTGCATTCGTGGCTGCAAATAAACGCAGATCCGGCCTCGTGGAGACCCTCGCCGCACCGTTCGCAACCGCCTCTCATCTCCAGGCTCACTACCCCTCCTCTCCGCCCTCGGGTCCGTAGAAGACGACCCACACGACGAGGTCGTCTGTGAAATTTTCGAATCGGTGCTCGACGCCGGCCGGGACGAACAAGGCGTCGCCCGGACCGAACGGGTGACGGTTCGGCCCGTTCACGAACTCGCCTTCTCCGCCGACCACGAAGTACAGCTCGTCCCTTGTGTGGGGCTCTTGCGGATCTCGCCCGCGGGGGGCATAGACCTCGACCTCCATGCTCCCGTGCTCCAGCACCTTCGCGAACCGTTCCCCGTCCCTGCCGGGAAGCCGTTTGAGGGCCTCCGAGACCGTGGCCCGAGCCCCGCGGGCTCCCGTTTTTTCGCTCATCGCGCCTCCCTCTCTTTCTCCGGGATGTTCCCCAGCCGCCGCCGGAGGTTCGCCCTTACGTCCGGCCAGTCGTCGTCGGTGATGCTGTAGTAGGCGGAGTCGCGGACGCTGCCGTCGGGCAGGAGCATGTGTCTGCGGAAGACGCCCTCGAACTCCGCCGGGAGGGCCTCCATCGCGCCCCGGGAGCGTTCGTTGCGCCGGTCGGTCTTGAGCTCGACCCTCATGCAGCCGAGGCGTCCGAAGGCGTGTTCCAGCATCAGCAGCTTGGCCTCGACGTTCGCGCCCGTCCCCCAGCGCGAAGGCGCGAGCCAGGTCCACCCGATCTCGAGCCCGCGATGCTCCGGACGCAGCGCGAGGAAACGGGTGCTGCCGATGGGTTCCCCGGTCCGGGCATCGAGGGTGGCGAACGCGCCTTCTACCCCGTCCTCCGAACGGCCGATGGCGTCTTGTATCCACCGGTGGAACTCCTCGCGGCCCCGGCCCGCGCCGTATTGCATCCAGCGCCAGATCCCCTCGTCCTCGGCCGCCCGGAAGAGCCCTTCTTCGTGCCGCACCGCCAGCGGCTCCAGACGCACGATCCCGCCCTCAAGGACTTCCGTCAGGTTCTCCCACACGCCAATCACCCCTTCCCCAGGCTAAACAAGCCCCACAACGCCTCGGGCCGCCAACGCACCGGCCCGCCCCTGACCATCCTGGGCAGACGCCGGGTCCTCTCGAAGCCCATCTTCTTCATGAGATCCGCGCCCTCATCGACACCGCGCGGACCCCTCGAACGTCCATGCCGGCCATGTTAGGCACGATGCGGACCCCCTGCCAGATCCATTACCATGTATCTCGACCAGACCATTGAGATCGGGGGTTCGGGCGGGTGGCAAAGAGGGCGGCGGAGGTGCCGGCGTGGATGGCGTTGGACCCCCTCTCCGGCACGCCGTTTTACCGGCAGCTCTACGAGGGGCTGCGGGCTGAGATCCTTTCGGGCCGGCTACCCGCGGGGGCGCGGCTGCCCTCGACGCGGGCGGTGGCCGCGGAGCTCGGGGTCTCCCGCACGACCGCGGTCGCGGCCTTCGACCAACTGCTCTCGGAGGGTTACCTCCAGGGCAAGACGGGCTCGGGCACGTACGTTGCCCCTTCCATTCCGGACGATCTGCTCGGCGTACGGGGCGGGGCGCGCGCGGAGGCCGGTCCGTCCCGCGACGGGCACGCGTTGAGCCGCCGCGGGGCGACGATGGCGGCGACACAGACGTCGGTGGCGAGGGACCGGGGGGCTCCCCGCGCTTTCAGGCCCGGGGTTCCGGCGCTTGAGGAGTTCCCTTTTGGGGTGTGGCGGCGGTTGGTCGGGAGGGTGTGGAGGAGGCCCGCGACGGGCCTGCTCGGGTACGGGGAACCGGCGGGGTACGGTCCTCTGCGGCGCGAGATCTCGGACCACCTCGGCCCGGCGCGGGCGGTGAGGTGCGAGCCAGGGCAGGTGATAGTCGTCTCGGGCTCCCAGCAGGCGCTTGACCTCTGCGCGCGGGTGCTCCTGGACCCGGGTGAGGTGGCCTGGGTCGAGGATCCGGGCTACCGGGGCGCCAGGGCCGCTCTTATCGGCGCCGGCGCCGCGCTCGCGCCCGTGCCCGTGGACGCCGAAGGGCTGGACGTGGCCGCGGGCGTGGGGCTGGCCCCCCGCGCGCGGCTTGCTTGCGTGACGCCCTCGCACCAGTACCCGCTCGGGGTGACGATGAGCCTCGCCAGGCGGTTGGAGCTTCTTCGCTGGGCGGGGCGCTCTTCCGCCTGGGTGCTAGAGGACGACTACGACTCCGAGTACCGTTACTCCGGCCGGCCGCTCGAGGCGTTGCAGGGGCTGGACACGGAGGGCCGCGTCATTTACGTCGGCACCTTCAGCAAGGTCCTCTTTCCGTCGCTCAGGCTCGGCTACCTCGTCGTCCCGCCGGACCTCGTCGACGCCTTCACCGCGGCCCGCGAGCTCTCCGACCGCCAACCGCCCGGGACGGAACAGGCCGTGCTCGCGCACTTCATGGCGGAGGGACACTTCGCCCGCCACCTCCGCCGGATGCGCTCCCTCTACGCCGAACGGCAGGCCCTGCTCATCGAGGAGGCCGGCAAACGACTCCCGGGCCTCCTGGACCTCCCGCCCGCGGGCTCCGGCATGCACCTCGTGGGCCGGCTGCCCGCTAACAGGGACGATCGCGAGGCATCACGCCGCGCCGCCGAACGCGGCGTGGAGGCTCCCCCGGTCTCGCTCTACGGCCGGCCGCCAGGCGGTCGCGGCGGCCTCCTGCTCGGCTACGCGGCCGTCGGGGAAGACGGGATCCGGCAGGGCGTCCGCCGCCTCGCGGGGGCACTCGAATAGGCATCAAGCGTCGAAGCAGGCTTCAGGTGTCAGGCCCCAGGCTTCGGGGAACATAAACACGAAAGTTTGGTGCAAGAGCGTTACAACCGGCGATGGTTCTCGTGGGGACGTCTACCGTCAAACAGGAAAGCTGGCGGCTCATACCCGAAACCCGAAGCCCAAAAAAGGAGCGAACGTGGCGGAGAGCAGGAACTTTGGCGTGTCGATGTGGTACAGGGAGCTCGGCGAGGGGGCGGGGGACCCGCTGCTGCTGCTGCACGCTTTTCCGCTCAACGGGAAGATGTTCGAGCCCCAGATAGAAGCCCTCTCCGCCGAGCGGCGCGTGATCCTGCCTGACTTCCCCGGTTTCGGGCGCTCGCCGCGTACGCCGGCCCAGCCGGACGTGGGCTACTACGCGGGGTGCGTGCGGGGTTTGTTGGACAGGCTGGAGATACCGCGCGTCGTGCTCGGCGGCGTCTCGATGGGCGGGTACGTCGCCTTCGAGTGCGTGAGGTCTTTTCCGGGGAGGATCTCCGGCCTCGTCCTCGCCAACACCCGCCCCGACGCGGACTCCGAGGAGATCCGGTCCACCCGCAAGGCGATGGCCCTAAAGGTAGCCGAGAGAGGCATCGGCGTCCTCCCCGAGGTCCAGATGGAGCGCCTCCTCTCCCCCCACACGCGCGAGAACGACGACGGGCTGGTCGAGAAGGTACGCGCCATCATCCTGGAGAACACGCCGGACGGCGCCGTCGCCGCCCTCGGCGCCATGCGCGAGCGCCCGGACTCGACCGCGACCCTCGGGGAGATAGCCGTCCCCACCCTCGTCGTCGGCGGCGAGGACGACACCATCTCCTCCCCTGGGGTCATGGGCGAGATGGCCGGAAAGATCCCAGGCTCGCGCCACGTGACCCTCCCCAACGCCGGCCACCTCTCGAACCTGGAAGACCCGGACGGCTTCAACGAGGCCGTGAAAGAGTTCCTGGCGGAACTGTAGGCGCCGTTCGGGTAGAATCCAGCCCCGTGACTACCCTCGTTCACGTGTCAGACCTGCACTTCGGGCGGCCCGCCGTCGCGGAGCGGCTCGACGCCCTGAGAGAGTTTATCGAGGACCTGGGTCCCGACGGCATCGCTATCTCCGGCGACCTGACGCAGCGGTGCACGAACAGGGAGTTCTCGCAGGCGAGCGCCTACCTGGGTTCGCTGCGCGAGGTGGCGCCCTACGTCGTCATCCCGGGCAACCACGACATCCGCTGGCTCGGGGCGGTGGCCCGGAACCTGGGCTTCGCGGGGCTGCTGCGCAAGGGGGCCCACAACTTCAAGTACTCCCGGTACCGCAGGCACATCTCGGAGAACCTGAGCCCCTCGCTGGAGGTGCCGGGTGCCGTCATAGCGGGCCTGAACACGGCGCACGGCATCTCGCGCGGGTCGCTTACGAAACGGTTTCGGGACCTCGGCGTGATCGGGCACGTCAAGCACGCGGATATACAGCGGGTAAGGGCTGCCTTCGAGGCGGCGGACCCCGAGGCGGCCAGGATCGTCATGATCCACCACAACCCCATCCGCGGCGAGCTCTCAGGCCGCCACGGCCTGGCGAACACCGAGCAGGCCCTCCACTCCTTCTCGGACCTCGGCACGGAGCTCATCCTCTGCGGCCACGACCACCAGGACGCCGTCCACACGATAGAGAAGGGCGCCCACGGCCTCGTCATCTCGACCGCCGGCACCATCTCCAACCGCATCAAACCCGGCCGGGCCTCCTCCTTCAACCTCGTCGAGATAGACGGGGACAACCTCCGCATCATCGCCCACTCCTGGAAGAAGGAAGCGGGCTTCGTCCCCTCCGAAGACCGGGTCTTCCCCAGGCGCACCCTCTCGCGCCCCACCTGACCCACAGGGCGGTCCCGACTGTATAATCCGGCGCAGAGGCGACCCGTCACGGAAGGGAGCACCATGTGGAGCAGACTGACCCGCGGCGGCGACGGACTACCCCGCGAGAAAGTGGACGCCATAGTGCGCCTGATCGACCAGTACCTCTCAGAAGAGGCGAGCCTGCGCAACCTCCAGTCGGACAAGCAGACCATCCACCCCCGCGACCTGCCCCCGGACAAACGCGAGGCGCTCATAGGGGAGATCTTCGATGTCCTCAAGGACGCGCAGAGGTAGGTTTCAAGCACGGCGCTTCGCGCCCTTCGGCACGCCCCTCCGGGGCTTTCAGCGGTCGGCTTCTGTAGCGGTTAGTCGACCCGGGGCGGGCCCTGTTTTATGCGGCGGCGGAGGTCTTCTGGGGCGTTGGGCGGGGTCCAGGGGGATTCGATCCACCACGTCGCCCCCGCCTCGGCGTAGGGACGCACCATCGAGGCCGCCGCCTCCGGATCTTCGCCCGGCGTCTGGCCCTCCCACACGATGTCGAAGGCGCCGGTTTTTCCCCTTCCCTCCGCGTACTCCCTGATCCCCCGGATCGTCTCCGGCGTGACGCCTGACGACGTTCCTGTCGTGGCCGCCAGCACGCCGTCGTAGCGCAGCGCGCGGTTCATGGACCTCTCGCTCGGCCAGGCGCCGACCACCCAGATCGGGACGCGCGGCCTCTGCACCGGCCTCGGCAGGAACGTCATCTCCTCCAGCCGGTAGTGCTCGCCCTCGTAGGAGAACGGCTCCCCGCTCCACAGGCCGGTCAGGATCTCTAGCCCTTCGTCCAACCGTTGCGCCCGGATCTTCCTGTCCAGCGGCTCCCCCACCTTCGAGAAGCCCCCATCGTCCACCGCGCCCAGCCCGACCGGCAGCACCAACCTTCCGCCAGAGAGGTGGTCCAGGGTCGTCGTCTCGCGGGCGAGCTTCCACGGCCTGCGACGGGCCGGGGGAGTGAGCATGGCCCCGATACGGACCCTCTCCGTTCGCATCGCCATCGCGGCCATCACCACCCACGGGTCGTAGGTGTCCATCTCCCCGATGGCAACGCCGTCCCAATAGAACGCGCCGTCCCAAGCCGCCTCTTCGGCCTCGTGCGCGAGATCCGCAACCTCGCGCGGACCCCCGGTCGGGATCAAAAACCCGTAACGCAACGCCGCCTCCTCTCCCCACGCCGCCGGATAAAACCCCGGCACAGCCAACCCGAGTGTACGCCGCCCCCGCGCACCCCCCAACGACAGAAACGATAGACCACCCGAAAAATCCCCTCCTCTTGTATAGGGGAGGGGGGTATGTTAGAAAGGGGTTGGCGTTGGAAGTCTCGGGGTCGGGGTCGTGCGGTGGCTGGGACGAGAGGGCAGGGTTTCGCGGGGAAGACTCCGGCGGCGGGCGGCTTCCTCCCGGTGTGGGAGCCTGGCAGGGCCTTCGTCTTGCTGGTCGTGGTGGCGTTGTTCTTCTGCCACGGGGCCTTCGGCTACGCGCACCAGTCGCCCCCGGCCGACGCGCAGGCGGCGCACGTCGCCCATGTGGCGGGCGGCCACGATTCTGGGCCGGATCGGGCCCCCGGCGAGGCCCACGTGGGGGGCGCCTACTTCGCGACGCTGCTCGCGCTGTTCTTCGGGACGATCCTGTTGCTGGGCGGCAGGGCACGGGCGTCCACGAGGCTCCCGGCTCCGGCGACGCGGAATCGCGTCCGCTGGGCCCGGATCTCCTTTCCCCCACGCGGACCCACGCTCTCCTCCCTGCAGGTGCTCCGGCTCTAGGCCGCCCGTCTCGCAAGGACGGATGGGAGACCACAGAACAGAGATAGGAGCTTCGGATGAAGCACCGAACGAGACTCGCGCTGGCCGGTTTGCTGTCGGCGGTCGCATTAGCTCTCGCGTCCTGCGGAGGAGCAGGCGGGGGCACCGGGAGCATGGACCAAGGCGGCGACGAAAAGGGGGGTTCAGGCGCCGCGGGTGGCGCAGAGGCCGCCGGGATGAAGGGCATGGAACACGGCTCGGGCGGAGCGACCTCAGGGAGGCTGATGCAAGACGGCAGATACTCCGACGAGCGGTTCATCGACGAGATGGTTCCGCACCACCAGGGCGCCGTGAAGATGGCGGAGGTGGCGCTAGAGAACGCCGAGCACGAGGAGGTAGAGCGGCTCTCGGAGAACATCGCATCCACGCAGAGAGAGGAGATAGAGAAGCTAAAGACCATAAAGCGGGAGGAGTTCGGCACCTCCGAGGTTCCGATGCAGATGGGCGAGGGCGAGATGGAGGATATGGGCATGACGGATCCGCGGGCCCTCGCCCGTCGCGAACCGTTCGATGAGGCGTTTATCGAGGCCATGATCCCGCACCACCGGTCGGCCATAGAGATGGCCGAGGTGGCCCGAAAGAAGAGCGACAACCCGCGCATAAGGGAGTTGTCCGGGAACATAATCGACGCGCAGGAGCGCGAGATCTCGCAGATGCGGACCTGGCGCGAGAGTTGGTATCCGCGGGATCGGAAAGGAGCGGACGATGCACGGTAGCGGAACTTCCCTGAACAGGCTGGCCTTCAGCGCGACGGCGCACTGCCTGACCGGGTGCGCCATAGGCGAGGTGCTTGGGGTGGTGATCGGGACCGCCCTCGGCTGGGGCAACTTCGCCACGATAGCGCTGGCGATCGTGCTGGCGTTCTTCTTCGGCTACCTGCTGACGATGCTGCCGCTGCTGAGGTCCGGCCTCGCCCTCGGGGCGGTCCTGCCGCTGGCCTTCGCCTCGGACACGCTCTCGATCACCGTCATGGAGATCGTGGACAACCTCATCCTTCTCGTGATCCCCGGGGCGATGGAGTCGGGCCTCGCGAGCCTGCTGTTCTGGGGGAGCCTCGCGTTCGCGCTGGCGGTGGCCTTCGTGGCCGCGTTTCCGGTCAACCGCTATCTTATCGCCCGCGGCAAGGGCCACGCCGTGGTCCACCAGCACCACGAGCATAAGAGCTAGCGGCAATCGACGGAGGGGGTTCGAGGAGTTCCCGAACCCCCTCCGCAACATCCCGCGGCGACGGGCTCTTCGTCGACCGGCTCTACCGCTTCCTACGGAGGAGCCAGACCAGGAAGACGAGCGCGCCGGCGAGGGCGAGCACGGGGGTGAGCCGCTCGAGGGGCGCGCCCTGGTCCGTGGCCCCGGGTACCTTCGCCTCCTCGGCCGGCCTCCGGCGAGGAGCGTCTTGCATGGTCGGCCGCCGGGTCGAGGTGGTTGGGGCCCCCGCGGCGGCCCCCGAAGGGCTGGAACCGGCGACGATGGCGCCCTCCACGGTCCCGCCGGCGACGGCGGGGCCCTCACCGCTGATGGTCGTGCTCCCCGGGGCGGGCTGCGTCCGCGAGCCGTTTTCGGGGGCGGGTTCGGCGGCGGCCTCCCCGGTGCTCGCGCCGGAGATCTCCCGCTCCAGGCAGGCGGCGAACTGGTCGAGCATCCTGGCCGCCACGTCCTGGGCTATGCCGCTACCAAATTGGGCCGCCCGACCGGTGAGCTCCATGTCCGTCTCGACGTTGACCTTCGTGTTCTCGCCCTCTTCGTGCAGCGTGGAGACGATGGTGGCGGAGGCGGTCCCCTGGCCGCGGGCGTCGCGGCCGGTGGCCTGGAGGACGGCGCGGTGGTTGGCTTCGTCGGCCTCCTCGAACTTTACGGTGCCCTCGTAGCTGGCGGAGAGCGGGCCGATCCTGACCACGATCGTGCCGGCGTACTCGCCGTCGCCCGTCTCCTCCGTCAGGGAGGCCCCCGGGAGGCACGGGGCGATCCTCTCCAGGTCGAGCATCGTGTTCCACGCCCGCCCTATCGGGGTGCCCACCGTGAACTCGTAGTTGATCTTCACCGCGCCTCCTTCTTCTACCCCATCTTATGGCCGCATCCACGCCGGCCGAATCGGCAACCTCGCACGGCCTCCGCCCACCGTCCGGGACCGTCACCAGCGCGGGCCGTCGGGCCGCGAGAACCCGGTCACCCCGCCGGGATTCGGCACCCGAAACCCACCGTCGTACCAAATGTTCCTGCGCCGGGAGGGAAGTAGGAGTATAAAGCAAGGTGTAATAGCACCACCGGGGAAGGAGGGCACGCGTGCCAATACGGGGCAGAAGACCCGAAGACGAGCAGCCCCTGTTCAGGGCGGTCAACGAGCAGCGTTTGATCGGTCCGGTCGGCGGGGCTCAGAGGAGCCAGGAGGAACCCCGCGGGGCGGAGGGGACGCAGACGGCCCCTCAAGCGGAGGGGGACGGCCAGGGGGAGACGGGCCCGATAGCCAGGGCGGTGGACAGGGCCCAGGAGAACAACTGGGTGTACCCCTCCATGGCGAACAAGGCCAGAGAAACGGGCCTGCTGCAGAGGGCGGACGAGATCCTGAGCAGGTTGACCGGCAAGTAGGCCCGCGTCCTCTGGCGAGGGGCGCGAACCTTCGGGCAAGACAGAGGACGCCGGGGTCAGCCCCGGCGTCCTCTGTCCTCGTAGTTCGGGGTTACTACCGCGCCGGTTCGCAGGTGGCCGGGGTCGCGCTCTTCGGCCCGGCCGGCCGCGAACCCTAGAACCTCAGGCGTATCTCGAACTCGCCACGACCCTTGATGGGGCTGTCGACCGACGACCTGCCGCCCCCGCTTCCGCTTCTTAGCAGCCGGATGACGAGCAGCAGGGCGACGGCGCCTACCACCAGGGGTATCGCCGGCTTGATCCGGCCAATAACCGCGTCCCGGCCCGCCTCGCCGAGGTCGAGCGCCTCGACGTCCTCTTCCTGCCGGGCGCCACCTTGCTGGGCGGCCTGGGGCTGGCCCTCCCCGGCCGATCCGTTCGCGGACGGTGCGGCCCCCGACACGTCCGCCCCCCGCGAGGCCCCCCCGTTCACGATCTCCTCCTCCAGGCAGTCGGCGAACCGGCCTAGAAGCTTCTCGGAGACCTGCTGCTGGATGCCCTGGCCGAACTGCGCCGCGCGGCCGGTGATCTGCATATCCGTCTCGACGCTCACCCGGGTGCCGCCGTCTCCCGCGTCGTGCAGGGTGGAGGTGATGGTGGCGGAGGCGGTCCCCTGCCCCCTGGCGTCCTTGCCGTCCGCCCTGAGGACGGCGCGATGGGCGGATTCGTCGGCCTCCTGGATCTTGACCGTGCCCTTGTACTGCTGGGTGACGGGCCCGAGCTTGACCTTCATCGCCCCATCGTACTCGCGGTCGCCCGTCTCCTCCGTCAGGGAGGCCCCGGGGAGGCAGGGGGTGATCCGCTCCAGGTCGAGCAGCACGTTCCAGACGTCTTCCACCGGCACGTCGACCGTAAACTCGTTGTTCAGCTTCATCAGTCTCTCCTTTGACGGATCGCCCCACCACGCCCGGAAGCCGCCAGCTCCTCCTCCAGGCGCCGCAGGTCCTCCACAGTGTCCACGTCGGCCGGGTCCGCTACGTCATCGCAAGGCACCTCCGTTACCAGTTCCGGGTGGCGCGCGAGGACGGCCCTCGCCCCCCTGTCCCCCGACATCTCGCGCCCCAGGAGCGGCCAGACCTCCCTGGCGAAGAGCGCCGGGTTGCGCGGCTCCCCGCCGTAGGTGGCCACCGCAACCCGCGCCCCGCCTTCAAAAGCCTCGACGAGCCGCCCCACCGCCCCGGCCCCAACGAGCGGCTGGTCCCCCAGGACGACGACCGCGGCGCGGGATCCCGGCGAGCAGGCTTTCAGGCCCGCGCGCACGGAGGTAGACATCCCCTCCGCCCAGTCGTGGTTTTCGACCACGCGGGCCCCGTGTGCGGTACTTACCTCGCGCAACCTTTCCCCTTCGGTTCCGACCACCACGATTGTCTCATCCACCGGCGCCCCGCGCAGCCCGGCCAGGGTCGCCCCGATGAGGGTTTGCCCCCCGAAAGGTGCCAATAGCTTCCCGCCCCCGAATCGGCTCCCCGAGCCGGCCGCGAGCACGACGGCCGAGACTCCGCTCACCGCGAGTCTCGGGCCGCACCGGCCGCCTCCCGTCTCGCGTCTTCGGCATCCGGCGAGTCGGCCACGTCCGGGTCGGGGGCGTGGATCGGGCCGGACCGCTCCGTGAGACGCCCGCCCGTATGCCCCGTGCGAAACGCGATGACCTCCGCGGCTATCGCCACCGCCGTCTCCTCAGGGGTGCGGGACCCGATATCCAAACCGATCGGGCTGCTGACGCGCCCCAACTGCTTCTCCGAGACCCCCTCCTCCTTGAGGCGCGCGGTGCGGTTGTTGTGCGTGCGGCGGCTCCCCATAGCCCCGATGTATCCCGCCTCCGTATCAAGCGCCGCCTTGAGGACCGGCACGTCGAACTTGGGGTCGTGCGTGAGGACGCAGATGACGCTCCGCCCGTCCACCTCGGCCGTCTTGAGGAACTCGTCGGGCCAGGCGACGACCACCTCGTCGGCGGAGGGAAACCGATCGCGCGTGGCGAAGACGGCCCGGGCGTCGCAGACGATCACGCGGTAGCCCAGGAACTTGCCGATCCTGGCGACGGCGGAGGCGAAGTCTATGGCCCCGAAGACGTACATCTTGGGCGGCGGGGCGAAGCTCTGTACGAAGACCGCCACGTCCTCCATGCGGCGTTGCCCGCGCGGCCCGAAGTGGCGCGTCTCGGTCTTGCCGCCCTCCAGAAGCCCGCGGGCCGCCTCGACTATAGCCCGGTCTAGATCTTCGTTGCCCGCGCCGCCCTCGTGGTCGTCGGGCGTGACGAGCAGCTTGCCGCCCAGGGAGGCCTCCGGGCCTTCTATGACCGTCGCGATGGCGACCGGCGACTGTTCCCGAAGCAGGGCGTGCCAGCGGGCGAGCAGGCTCACCAGTCCACCCTCTCGACGAAGATGTGGATGACCCCGCCGCAGGTGAGGCCCACCCCGAACGCCTCATCATCCGAGATGCCGTAGGAGAGGAGCTTCGGCGTGCCGCTCTCTATGGCCGCCATCGCCTCCTCGTAGACCGCGGGCTCCACGCACCCGCCGCTCACGGATCCGACGACCTGGCCGTCCTCGCTGATGGCCATCGAGGTGCCGGGCCCGAGCGGCCCGCTCCTCTCGACCTTGACGACGGTCGCAAGCGCCGCCTTCTTGCCCTCTTCCTTCCAGCCCGCCACCTTATCCACGACCGGGTTCAAGGCGCGCCTCCTTCCCTAAAATCCTGCCTGTCAAGCCTCCAGCGGAGCACCCCGTAAGTGCCGCCGGCGAACCTCATCCCGAGCTTCTCCAGGACCCTGATCGAACCGTGCTCGCCCCGTAGCGTCTCGGCCTTTACCGCCGCGACCTCCGGACGCGAGAAGGCCAGCAGGGGCTCGAGGCCCTTCTTGCCGTTCAGGACCGTCGCCAGGAGCGAAGGCCCGCAGGGTATAAGCTGGAGGTTCTCCGCCTCGATCATTTGCCCGCCTCGCCAGGGATCATATCCGATGCCCGCGTCTCCGCCTGCGTCTCCGCCCGCGTCTGCGGGGATAGGCCGGGGGTCGGAACGGGTCAACGCGCGCCACCCAGATCCTGCCCGGAGGCCCCGGCGACGGCGTAGGCCAGCTCTTGCAGGCTCTCGAAGTTGTGGCCGGAGAGAAAAACGTCGACGTAGGGGAGCGCCGCGGCCATCCCGCGGGCGAGCGGCTGGTAGCCGGGGGCGGCCTTCAGGGGGTTCACCCAGATGACGCTGTGGGCGAGGCGGTGGATGCGCCGCATCGCGTCCGCGAGCACCTCCACGTCCCCGCGGTCCCAGCCGTCGGAGAGCAGGACCACGACGGCACCCCGGGCCATCCCGCGCTGGCCCCACACGTCCACGAACTCTTTTACCGTGTCCCCGAGCCGGGTCCCCCCGGACCAGTCCTCTATCGCCTTTGAAGCCTCCCGCAGCGCCCGGTCCGGGTTGCGGGTCGCAAGCTCGCGGGTGACGCGCGTGAGCCGGGTCCCCATTACGAAGGCCTCGACCGGCTCGCCCGAGGCCACGCCCGCGTGCATGAACCTGAGGAGCGCCCGGCTGTAGGAGGCCATCGAGCCCGAGACGTCGCAGAGGAGCACGACCCGGCGGGGCCGGTCCCTGGCCTTGCGGTAACGATGACGCATCGGCTCCCCGCCGGTGCGCATCGCGCCCCGCAGGGTCCTTCTCTGGTCGTGGCGGCCCCTGTGGGCGGGCTCGAGGCGCCGCGAGCGCTTCATGGCCCCCGAGAGGCGCATGTCCGCCATTAGCCTGTAGAGCTCCGCGAACTCCTCGGGCGTGCAGTCGGCGAAGTCCTTTCGCCGCAGCACGTCCACGGGGCTGTAGCGGAGCCTCACGGCCTCGTCGCCCCTCTCGTCTCTCTCGGCGCTCTTCTTGGGCGGCTGCACGGAGTCCGGGGAGAGACGGATCGAGAACGTGTTCCCCGGCGGGTCGGGGACCTTGAGGCCCTCCTTTCCCTCCCAGAACACCTTGAAGGCCCTCTCGTACACCTCGAAGTCCTCCGGGCGGGAGCACAGCGTCACCCGGCCGGCCCAGTACACGTCGTCGCGGTTGCCCACGTCGAGCTCCTCCAGGGCCGTGGCGAAACCGACCACCCGGTCCGGGCCCGCCGCGAGCCCGGCCCTCCGCAGCAGACGCCCGAAGGCGACCGCCATCCGGAGCATCGGGGGTTGCGTCCCGGTCGCCACTAACTCCCCGCGAGGAGGTTCAGGGACTGAACCAGAACCCTCTGCTGATCCTCGTGGTACTTCAAGACCGAGCCCATGGTCGCCTCGATCATGCCCTCGTCGAGCTCCTTCGCCCCAAGGGCCACCAGGGCCTCGGTCCAGTCCAGGGTCTCGGCCACACCCGGCGGCTTGTAGAGGTCCATCCCGCGCAGGCGTTGCACGGCGCGGGCCACCTGGCGGGCGAGCCTCTCCTCGGCTTCGGGGACCCTCAGGCGCACGATCTCGACCTCCCGCTCCATGTCGGGGTGGTCTATAAAGAAGTAAAGGCAGCGGCGCTTGAGGGCGTCGTGGACCTCGCGGGTGCGGTTGGAGGTCAGGATGGCGACCGGCGGACGCTCGGCCCTCACGGTCCCGATCTCGGGGATGGTCACGGAGTAGTCGGACAGGATCTCCAGCAGGTACGCCTCGAACTCGTCGTCGGCCCGGTCCACCTCGTCTATGAGCAAGACAGGAGGAGCCTCTCCGTGGTGCTCGATGGCCTGCAGCAGCGGCCGGTTTACGAGGAACCGGCGCGTGTACAGCTCGTCTTCCAGGCGCGAGCGGTCTTCGCCGGCCGTGCCGAGCGCCTCGGCCGTGCGGATGTGGAGGAGCTGGCGGGCGTAGTCCCACTCGTAGACGGCCTGGTTGACGTCTATGCCCTCGTAGCACTGCAGACGGATCAGGGGCGTCCGGAGCATCCGGCTGAGGACCTTCGCCACCTCGGTCTTGCCGACCCCGGCCTCGCCCTCCAGGAAGAGCGGCTTCTGCAGCTTCAGGGCCAGGAAGATCGCCGTCGCCAGCCCCTCGCCGGCCAGGTAGCTCCCCTCGCGCAGCCTCTCGCGCATCTCCCCGGAACGCGAAACGCCGGGGGGCAAGGCCCCCCGGCGTCCGTTTGCGGCTTCGCTCAACGCCCCAGGGCTTCCTCAACGGCCCGCTGGGTAAACACCCGCGCCAGGTGGCGCCGGAACTCGGCCGAGGCCGCGTCGTCGGAGGAGGGGTTAGTGCCCTCGTCGGCGGACTGGGAAGCCTCGGCGACGGCGTCGGGGCTCGCCCCGGAGAGGGCCTGCTCGACGGCGGCAGCCCGGATGGGCGTGGCGCCCATGCTGGTGAGCGCGATGCGGGCCGAGCCGATGGAGCCGTTGGAGCGCTCCACGACGGCCGCAACCCCAACCGTCGCCCAGTCCTGCGAGCGGCGGCTGAACTTCTTGTAAGACCAGCCGGTGCCGGGGGCGAGCTTGGGAACCCGGATCTCCGTCACCACCTCCTGCTCGCCGAGGTCGGTCATCATGTAGTCCTGGAAAAAGTCCGCGGCCTCGACGGTCCGCTCGCCCTGGGGGCCCTTGATCGTCAACTCCCCCTCTAGCGCCGTGATGACGCTCGGCATGTCGCCGGAGGAGTCGCCGTGGGACAGGGTGCCGCCTAAAGTTCCGCGGTGCTGGACCGACGGGTCACCCAGGAGCCCCGCGGTCCAACCCACGATGCCGCAGTGCTCCTTGACGAGATCGTTGAAGAGCAGGTCGCGGTGGCGGGTCATGGCGCCTATGGCGAGGTGGTCGCCCCCGTCGCGCACGTAGCGCAACTCCTCCAGGCGGCCGAGATCGATGAGGACCGTGGGGGCGGCCAGCCTGAGGCGCATGATCGGGATAAGGGAGTGCCCGCCCGCGAGCAACTTGGAATCCTCGCCGTGTTGGCCGAGCAAGTCTATGGCGTGGTCGACGGACTCCGCGACCTCGTAGTCGAAGGCCATCGGGATCATTACGCGTCACCCCCCTGCTTGATGCCGGCGGCACTTGCCCCGAGCGAGGCGTCCTCCTGCCGGTCGCCCGACTGCAGCCCTTGCGCGTTCTGGATGGCCTTCCAAACCCGCATCGGCGAGGCTGGCATGTCTATGTGCCTGATCCCCATCGGCGAGAGCGCGTCCACCACGGAGTTGATGACCGCCGGCGGCGCGCCGATGGTCCCGGCCTCGCCCACACCCTTGACCCCGAGCGGGTTGCTCGGCGAAGGCGTCACGGTCCGGTCCAGGGTGTAGTTCGGCAGCTCAGGCGCGCCCGGGATCATGTAGTTCACCATCGAGGCGGTCAGGAGGTTGCCCTCCTCGTCGTAGATGACCCCCTCGTAGAGGGCCTGGGCGATGCCCTGCGCGAGGCCGCCGTGGAGCTGGCCGTCGACGATGGTCGGGTTGATGACCGGCCCGCAGTCGTCCACGGCGATGTAGTCGCGGATCTTCACGGCGCCCGTCTCGGTGTCTACCTCGGTGACGCAGATGTGCGCGCCGAACGGGAAGGTGAAGTTGGGCGGGTCGAAGGTCATCGTCTCGTTGAGCGTCGGCTCCATCCCTTCGGGGAGGTCGTTCCCCAGGTAAGCGGCTCCCGCGACGTCCCCGATGCCGACGTTCTGGTCCGGCGAGCCGGCCACGCTGAACTTTCCGCCCTCGAACTCTATGTCTTCCTCGGCCGCCTCGAGCATGTGCGCGGCGATCTTCTTGCCCTTCTCGATCACCTTGTTGGCCGCGTGGTACACCGCGATGCCACCAACGGCGAGGCTCCGCGAGCCGTAGGTGTCGCGACCGAAGGGAACGGTGCCCGTGTCGCCGTGCAGGACCTCGACGTCGTCCGGCGTGACGCCGAGGACATCGGCGGCGATCTGGGACCAGCTCGTCTCGTGGCCCTGGCCGTGGGGCGAGGTGCCGGTGGCGACCTCGACCTTGCCCGTAACGAGCATCCTGACGCTGGCGACCTCCCAGCCGCCGCCGCCGATCCCGAGCCCCGCGAGGGCATGTGAGGGCCCGAGGCCGCAGATCTCGGTGTACGTCGAGAACCCGATGCCGAGCTGGACCGGATCGTTCGCCTCGCGCCTGCGGCGCTGCTCCTCGCGTAAAGACTGGTAGTCGGCGAGCTCTACCGCCCGGTCGAGCGCCGCCTGCAGGTTAAAGGAGTCGTACATCAGGCCGGCCGGGTTGGCCGTCGGCTCGTCAAACGGCTCGTAGAAGTTCCTGCGCCGGATCTCGGCCGGGTCCATGTCCAACTCGCGGGCCAGGGAGTCCATGGCCCTCTCGATGGCGTAGCAGGCCTCGGGCCGCCCGGCTCCGCGGTAGGCATCGGTAGGCGTCAGGTTGGTGAAGACGCCCTTGATCTCGATGGAGAACGCGTCGAAGGTGTAGACGCCGGGGAACATCGCCGCCCCGCTGATCGCGATGACCGGGGTCAGGAGCTGCAGGTAGGCGCCCATGTCGTCGAGAAGCTTCACCCGCATCCCGAGGATCTTGCCGTCGCTATCGGCGGCGAGCTCGACGTCCTGGATCTGGCCGCGCCCGTGGATGGTCGCCTGGTAGTTCTCCGAGCGGTCCTCGACGAACTTGACGGGGGTGCCCAGCCTCTTCGCGAGCACGACGGCCAGTATCTCCTCGCGGTAGATGTTCAGCTTGGAGCCGAACCCGCCGCCCACGTCGGGCGCGACGACCCGGATCTGGTTCTCCGGTATCCCCGTGGCCAGGGAGATCACGATCTTGGCGAGGTGGGGCACCTGGGTGGACGTGTAGATGACGTACCCATCGTGCCCCGGGTCGGGGTAGGCGACGGACGCCCGCGGCTCGATGGCGGTCGGTAGCAGGCGCTGCTGGATGTAGCGCTCCTTGATGACCACGTTGGCCCGCCGGAAGGCCTCGTCGGTGTCCCCCTGCCCCTGCACCTCGGGCCCCCGGATCTCAGCACCCGCGTCCCCGGGGTCGTCCGTCCGGTCGAAGAGCTCGTCCGTGTTCCCGACGTTCGCCGTGTAGGTGAAGCACTCGTTGGTCCCGAAGTCCTCGTGCACGAGCGGGGAGCCCTCTTTCAGGGCGTCCTCCATGTTCACCACCGCAGGCAAGGGCTCGTAGTCCACCTCGATAAACTCCAGGGCGTCCTGCGCGGCGTAGCGGTCGCTCGCCACCACCACCGCCACCACGTCGCCCACGTGGCGCACCTCGTCCGTGACGATGGGCGGGAAGAAGGGGGTCTTCTGCTCCTCGGTGACCACCGCCGCGCACGGCACGCCGCCGGGCCACTCCTCCGCGAGGTCGGCGCCCGTGAAGGCCGCGACGACGCCGGGCCTCTCGAGCGCCGCCGAGACGTCGAGCTTCGTCACCTTCGCCCGGGCGAAGGGGCTCCTGAGCATGGTCATGTGAACCATGCCGGGCAGCTTGATGTTGTCGGTCCAATTGGCCTTCCCGGTTACGAGGTTCGGGTCCTCCTTGCGGGGTATCCCGTTCCCCATGTAGCGTTCCGGTGCCTGGGTCACTGCAAGCGCCTCCTTCTAACTCGTCTGGCCGGCGGCCTGCTGCACGGCCTTGACGATGTTTTCGTAACCGGTGCAGCGGCAGTAGTTGCCCTCGAGGGCCTCCCGGATGTCTTCCTCGTTCGGGTTCGGGTTCTCCTTGAGGTAGCTCACGGAGGCCAGGATCATGCCGGGCGTGCAGTACCCGCACTGCAAGGCGTGGTTCTCGTGGAACGCCGTCTGCATGGGGTGCCAATCGCCGTTGGTCTGCAGGCCCTGAACCGTCGTGATCTCGTGCCCGTCGGCCTGCACCGCGAACAGCGTGCACGACTTGACCGACTCCCCGTTCAACAACACGGTGCACGCCCCGCAGTTGGAGGTGTTGCACCCGACCATCGTCCCCGTCAGGTTCAAACCCTCACGCAAGTAATGCACCAGGAGCAACCGAGGCTCGACCTCATGCTCGTAGGTGACGCCGTTTACGTTTACCTGAATCCTTCGCACCTGTTCTCTCCCTTCCCCACGACTTCCCCACACCCAAGGCCAGACGCCGCTCACCCTAAGGCAGTCTTCCTCACCGCCACCGGGCCGCCGTCAACGGGATCACATACAGCACACTTTCCTTGCCGTACAAGGCGATTCTATGCCCTTTTCCCCTTTCTTGCCGAAGTGCGGGCAGTGTAGCACAGGCCGCTTTCTCCGCGCTCCGCAGCCCGCGCCAACCACACCACCGTGTCGAACCGTAGCATTGTAGTAACAACCGCGCAACGGGCGCCTACGGGACGGTTTATTCGGTCGCGGTCGCGGGCAGACTGTAGAGCCTGCGGGCGGTCGGGGAGGCCTCGAATATGATGGAGGGTTTTGGATCCGGAACCCATGCTCGAAGCGTTGGCGGGTTCGGCGGACTTGCGTCCTTTTCGGGAGTTGATCGGGCGCGTCGAGGCCCACGACAGCGGGCACAACAGCGACCTGATCCGGACCCTGCGGGCCTTTTTCGCCGCCAACGCCAACGCGAGCGAGGCGGCCGACCGGCTCTACCTGCACCGCAACAGCCTCCCCTACCGGCTGGCGCGCGTGCAGGAGCTTACCGGGCTAGACTTGAAAGACCCCCGGGCGCGGCTCGCGCTGCAGCTCGGGCTGCTGGCGACCACAACCGAAAGGAGCAGCAAAGATGAAGTTGAGCACCCGTAACCGGCTACCCGGCACTATCACGGAGATAGTCAAGGGCGAGGCCGCCGCGAAGGTCTCCCTGCAAGTAGGCGACAACCACATGGTCGCCCTCATAACCCGCGAGAGCGCCGACGAACTCGGCCTCGAGGTCGGCACGCAGGTAACGGCCCTCGTGAAGGCCACCGACGTCATGGTCCTGACCGACGAGGGGCTTGCCTAGGGCCATCAGCAGGTAGCCTCAAGCCTCGTAATCGACCGCCCTCTTCGTCAGGTATCTGACGGTCAGGATCACGGCGAAGGCGAAACCGAGGACCAGCACGGAGAGGGCCACGGCCGCGTCGATGTTGCCCTGGAACTCGGCGAAGATGGCGAGCGGGACGGTCTGGGTGACGCCCCGGAAGCTGCCGGCGAAGACGATGGTCGCCCCGAACTCGCCCAAGGCGCGCGCCCAGGCCATCATCGCCCCGGAGATCAGGGCCGGAAACGCCAGCGGCACCGTCACCCTGGCGAAGGCCGAGAGGCGGTCCGCCCCGTCCACCAGGGCCGCCTCTTCCACGTCCCGCCTGACCCCGGCGAAGCCCACGGCGGCCTGGCGCACGTAGAAGTGGCCGGCGACGAAGACCTCGGCTATGACGACCGCCGCTGTTGTGAAGGTGACGGTCACGCCGAAGACCTGCAGGTGCTGGCCCACGAGCCCGAACCGGCCGAAGGCCAGCAGCAGCGCGATGCCGGCGGCGGAGGGCGGGAGCACCGCCGGAATGTCCACCAGGGTTTCCACGATCCGCTTTCCCGGGAACTCGGCGCGGGCCAACACGTAGGCCGCGGGCGTCCCGACGGCGAGGATGATCCCCATCGAGATCGAGGTGGTCTTGATGCTCAGGAGCAGCGCGTCCCGCGCCACGGGAGACGCCATCGCCCGCCACGAATCCTCGCTTACGGTCCAGATGACGAGGCTCAAGATGGGCAGGCTGATGAACCCCGCGAGCAACGCAAGCGCGGTCACGGCCAGCCCGGAGGCAAGCGTGTCGCCCGACCCGGGGCGCCGGGAGAGCCGGCCGTCCTTGCCCCGCCTCATCAAGCCGCGGGCTTAAATCCCCATTTATCCAGCACGCGCTGGCCCTCCTCGCCCGTTACGAGATCCACCCACTTCCGCGCGATATCCGGGTCCCTGGCGTCTTTCAGGGCGGCTATCGGGTACGTCGCGGTTATGTTCAGGCCCGGCGGTATGGGCACCACCTCCACCCGATCCCGGACGTCGGGCGTAAAGTCGCTGGCGTAGCCGAACGTCGCGTCGGCGTCCCCCACGACCACCCGGTTGACGGAGGCCCGCACGTCGGCCTCCCGCGAGACGACGTTTGAGAGCACGTCCTTCTCGAAACCGGCCCCGTACTCCTCGTCGGCCTTGCCGAGTATCTCCAGCGCGTAGTCCGCCGCCGGCACCCCTTTTTCGGCCAGAACGAGCTTGACGCCGGGCTTGGCCAGGTCCCCGAAATCCTGTATGCCCGCCGGGTTGTCCTTCGGGACCATCACCACCTCGCGGTTCTTGACAAATACCTCCGGCTCCCCACGGACGAGGCCGTCCCTTGCCGCGGTATCCATCTCCTCCTCGGAGGCGGAGGCGAAGACGTCGGCGGGGGCGCCCTGTTGGATCTGGGCGAGCAACGTGGAGCTGGATTCGAAGCTCTGGCGCACCTCGACGCCCGGGTTCTGCTCCTCGAACGTCTTCGCCAGCTCCCCGAAAGCGTCCGTGAGCGAAGACGCCGCGAGCACGGTCAGCGTGCCTCCTCTACCACCACCGCCGGCGCTTCCCTCGGCGCCCCCACTACACGCTACCGGGCCGATCAGCATCAACAGGACTCCCGCGAGTACGGCGAACCTCGGCCGAATCGGACCCACCTTCAACTACCCTCTCTCCGGAACATTGCAAGACCTCCTAAGCCTTCGGGACACAGGCCTCCATACTAAGGCTCGGTGGGAACGTGGTCTTTGTGCAACGTGCACAGACTTTCGGCCGGTGATTTCGTTTGTGGCGTGCATGCGTTCTGTAGGATCCGCCCGAGGTTGTAAGTGAAATGTCGGTAAACCGTGCGCCTCCTTGCCAGTAACCCCCGGGCGGAGAGCTGCGATTAGCGTTTTCTGCGTGGCCGCACGTAGAATGACTGCTATGGTCATCGCCATCCAAATGACCTTCCTCCCGCACACCACTCTCGGATTCGAGGTCCGAAACCATGTCGGATACGGCGGTATGCGCTGGCTGGCGGGCGTATGACCGGCGGCGCCATCACCCACCTCGTCGCCGGCGTCCCGGTTTCGGACCTCGACGCCGGAATCGACTGGTACGCGCGCTTCTTCGGCCGCGAGCCGGACCTGCGCGTCGGTGAAGAGATCCTCTGGGACGTCGACGAGCACGCCACGCTGTTCATCGAGCCGGACCCGGCGCGGGCCGGCAGCGGCCGGATCACGCTCGCCGTCACGGGCCTGGACGCCTTGCTCCAGCGCCTCGCCGGGCAGGGCATCGGGCACGAGCCCGTCGAGACCTACTCCAACGGTGTACGGCAGGTGAAGGTCCCCGATCCGGACGGCAACGCGCTCGCGTTCGCCGAGCTTCCGGGCGCCTGATCGAACCGATCAGGAATTTTCTACGCAACCCGTGCTGACAACTTCGGGCGGATCCTACGCATTCGGAACACCGGACCGGATGACGGACCGCTAGCCGACCGGCGGTTATTATTATGGTCTACATATAAACCGCAGAGAGGAGCAGCCGATGGGCGAGAGAACAGGGCTAAGACAGGACCTCAGGACGGAGGTGGAGAGGCTCGTCGCCTCGGAGGCGCCGGACGAGGAGGCGCTGAACGAGGCGGTGCGGCTGGTGCACGACGCGCACCCGTCCTGGAACTGGAGCGGCATCTACCTGATGAAGGGCGGCGTGCTCGTGCTGGGACCGAGCACCGCGCCGGCGGACCACGACCGGATCGAGGTCGGGGAGGGCGTCTGCGGGACGGCGGTTGCCGAGGACAAGAACCAGGTCGTCGAGGACGTGCGCGAGGTCGAGAACTATCTGGCCTGTTCCATCCACACCCGCTCGGAGATAGTCGTCCTGATCCGGCACGGAGGGGAGGTAGTCGGCCAGTTCGACATCGACTCCGACACGGTCGGCGCGTTTACCTCGGAAGACGAGGCGCTGCTGGAGGATCTCGCCGGCGTCGTAGCCCCGCGCGTCGCCTCCCTCGCCGGTTCCTAACCGGCGAGTATCTTTTCGAGCGCGGACCGCATCTCTTGCGGGAGGGGGGTCGCTTTGCGGCCCTCGCGCTCGACGTAGACGTGGACGAAGTGGCCCTGGGCGGCGGCGGTTTCGGCGTCGTTTTTGAAGAGCCCGATCTCGTACCGCACGCTGCTTCGCCCCAGACGCGCGACGCGCAGCCCCGCGTGGACCGTATCCGGAAAGGTAACAGGCTCGAAGTAGCGGCACTGGGTCTCGACGACGAGGCCGATGACCGGGCTCCCCTGGATGTCCAGCACGCCGGTCCGGATCAGGTACTCGTTCACGACCGTATCGAAGTAGGAATAGTAGACGACGTTGTTGACGTGGCCGTAGACGTCGTTGTCCATCCAGCGCGTCGCGATGGTCAGGAAGTGGGGATATCGATCCCGCGTCCGTGGGGCCTCCCTGACAGCATCCCGACCCGCCTCTCCCAAAGCCGCCCCCGACCCTCCGCTTGCCGTAACGAACCCGGCCTATGCTACAGGATTACGGCGCGGTTCCCGGGCGGCACCAGACGCCGAGCTCGACGGGGTCCACGGAGAGCTCGTTGTAGTGCTGGTAGCGCTCCGGATGGAAGTACGCCTCGACGGCCTCGGCCGGTTCTTCGCCGGTGACGCAGGTGATGCGCCGGATCTTCAGTACCGGCACGCCGGCCGGTATCTCAAGCAAGCCCGCGACGTCCTCGTCGGCGGTCGCCGCCCCGATCCACTGCCGCGCGTGCTCTATCCTGCGGCCGGTCCTCTCCTCCAGGAGCCGGCTCAGGGAGACGGTCCCGTAGTCCGCGTCCTCGAGGGCCGGGAAACGGCCGATCGGCAGGTACGAGTCGCACACGAAGATCGGGCGCTCGTCCGCCAGCCTGAGACGCCGCACGAACAGCACCCTCTCGCCCACCTCGACGCCGAGCCGCGCCGCCACCTCCTCGCCGGCGGCCCGCTCTTCCCGCGAGACGAGCCGGGCACCCGGCCTGTACCCCCAGCGCTCGATCTCCTCGGAGAAGCTGTGCAAATACGCCAGGTTGGACCGCAACCTGGGGCTCGCGAGAAAAGTCCCCCGCCCCGGCTCCCGCCGCACGAGCCCCTGCCGCCTGAGCTCGTCCAGCGCCCGCCGCGCCGTCGTTCGGCTCACCCCAAACTCCGCCACGAGGTCGGCCTCGCTCGGCAACCTGTCGCCAACCCCGACCTCCCCGGACTCGATGCGCCCCGTCAAACCCAGCAGGATCTGGTGGTACAAAGTCCCCGCGCTCGATCGTGACAACGGCCGCATATAACCATCTGTAGCATCAAAGTATTGTTGTGTCAATCTTCACGGTTAACCCCCGTCGTCACCCCCGTCAACGGTAGCGCGGCGCCGACGCCGGTGCTATAAAGCACGCCCCGGCTTCCGGTCGCTAGACCCGGCACAAGCAGGCTGTTATATTGTAGTAACAGCTATAGTAACAGCTATAGTAACAGCTTCCGGAGTAGGGGACCGGGGCGCCCGCCAAGGGAACGATCCGGCCTTCGGGAAAGGGCCGCGGAGGGGGGGTGAGGAGCGAGGAGAGGGTTTAGGGGGACGCTTTTCGGCGTCGCGTGCGTCTTGCAGGGGTAAGGGGAAAGGAGCGGGTAGGCTTTATGGATCTTTCGAGGGTTCTCGAGTTTCCGGTAAAGGAGTTCTTCAAGCAGCCCAGGTCGTTGCTCGGCGCGGGGGCCTACGAGAACGCCGGCCCCGAGGCGGCGGCGATGGGGCTCAAGCACGTGTTGTTCGTGACGACGGGGCTCAGGGGCACCGGCATCATCGACGAGTGCAAGACCAACTTCGAGAACGCGGGCGTCTCGGTCTCGGTCTACGACAAGGTCGAGACCAACCCGAAGGACTACAACGTGATGGACGCCTACAAGGCGTTCAGCGAGTCCGAATGCGACGGCTTCGTCTCGATAGGGGGCGGCAGCCCGCACGACACGACCAAGGGTGCGAGGGTAGTTGCGGCCCACGACGGCAGGAACATAAACGAGTTCCAGGGCGTCAACGCTTCGGAGAAGCTCGAGAACCCGCCGCACATCGCGATCAACACGACCGTGGGGACGGGCTCTGAGACGACGCCGGCCGCCGTCATCACGGACCTCTCATCGGAGAACGCCCCGCACAAGTGGGTTGCTTTTGACCGGGCGATGACGACGACGCTCGCCATCAACGACCCCGTGCTCTGCATGACCCAGCCGCCGGAGTACGTCGCCTACACGGGCTTCGACACGATAGCCCACGGTTCCGAGGCCTACGTCGGGCGGGTGCAACACCTCTCCTGCACGCCGGTGGCGCTCGAGGCCGTCAGGATGGTGACGGAGAACCTGCGCGAGGCCACGTACAACCCGAAGAACTTCAAGGCCATGGAGGGGATGGTCTGGGCGCAGTACATGGCCGCACAGGCGTTCAGCTCCGCCTTGCTCGGAATACTCCACTCCCTCTCGCACGCCGTCTGCGCCTACTACGACATCCACCACGGCCTCAACAACGGCATCGGTATTGCCAGGGTCTGGACGTACAACCAGCCGGCGGCGGTCGAGAAGTACGCGGACATCGCGACGGCGATGGGCGAGGACACGAGCGGGATGAACCCCGTGCAGGCCGCCGACCAGGCCATAGACGCCGTGATCCGGCTGGCCAAAGACTGCGGCATCCCCGAGAACTGGGGCCAGGTCTCCGAGTACCCGAAGACGCGCATGGGCAAGGGCTACTACGAGGGCAAGTCCTCCGGCCCCATCCAGAGCGACGACGACGAGCTGCAGAAGATGGCCGAGCACATGATGAACGACCTCTGCACGCCGGGTAACCCGCGCGACCTCACCGTCGATGGCGCCAAGGAGGTCCTGCGCGACTGCATGTACGACCCGATGGAGCGCAAGACCTCCAACGGCTACCGCCAGAACATCTGGGGCGCGGCGCCGGCGATGGGCCGCCGCCTCCACGGCTACGAGGGCCGCGGGGAATCCCCCGGCGCCGGCCGCGAGCCCGCATCGACGCCGTAAGGCAAGGGAACAGGCGGGGGCGGGCTACGTGTCCGCTCCCGCCCTTTGACGAAGCTCACATTTCAGAAGGAGCATTTTGTTCGAGAGCATCGAAGAAGTCAGGGAGAGGTTAGCCGCGCAGGAATACGTCTCCGACGCGCGGCTGGCGACCGTGGTCTTTCTGGCGACGCGCCTGGGCAAGCCCGTCCTCGTCGAGGGGCCGGCGGGGGTGGGGAAGACCGAGCTCGCGAAGTCGCTCGCGGGGGCGGCGGGGAGGGACCTGATCCGGCTGCAGTGCTACGAGGGTCTCGACGAGGCAAAGGCCCTCTACGAGTGGGAGTACAGCAAGCAGCTCCTCTACACCCAGGTATTGCGGGAGAAGATCGGCGAGGTCCTCAAGCCGGCCAAGGACCTCAGCGAGGCCGCGGAGATCCTGCGCGGCCAGGAGGACACCTTCTTCAGCGAGAACTTCCTGGTCGAGCGCCCGATCCTGCAGGCGCTTCGTTCGGAAGAATCCTCCGTGCTCCTGATAGACGAGATAGACCGCGCGGACGAGGAATTCGAGGCGTTCCTGCTCGAGTTCCTCTCGGACTTCCAGGTCTCCATACCGGAGATAGGCACCGTAAAGGCAAAGGCCCCACCAGTCGTCATCCTTACCTCCAACCGCACCCGCGAGCTCTCCGAAGCCCTCAAGCGCCGCTGCCTGCACCTCCAACTCGGCTACCCGAGCGGCGACGTCGAGCTCGAAATAGTGCGCCTCAAGGCCCCGGGCATCGGCGAAGCCCTCTCCGAGGAACTCGTCAGGACCATCCAGGGTATAAGGGAGCTCGACCTGCGCAAGGCGCCGAGCATCGGCGAGACGCTAGACTGGGCCCAGAGCCTCGTAGTCCTCAACGCCAAAGACCTCTCCAAAGACCTGATCGAGAGCACGATCAGCGTGATCGCCAAGCACGACCGCGACGCCGAGAAGATGCTAGACCACCTCGGCGTGAACGCCGCCGAAACCAAGCACCTCGGCCAGACCGAACCGACCGGCGAGAACCCGTCCGAGGCGATGTACGAGATGCACCGCTCCGCCCACAAGCACGCGCACTAGCGGGGTCGTCGCGTGGACACCGTAATCAACGACTTCGTCCAGGTCCTGAGGGACCACCGCCTCAGGGTCTCCCCCGCCGAGAGCATCGACGCCCTGAATGCTTTACAGAACACCGGCATCGGGGAGCGCGAGACCGTGAAGGACACCTTGCGGGCTACGCTCGTAAAGAACGGGGAGGATGCCGGCACCTTCGACCGGCTCTTCGACCTGTTCTTCTCGATGCGGCCCGTGGTGGAGAAGCCGGGGGCGCGGGTGAGGGGTCACGACCACGATCACGACCACGGCCCGCCGCCGGCGCGGCTGGAGCTCGGGGAGGAGGCAGGCGGGCAGAAGCCCGACGACGCGGGGCACACCCACGACAAGGACGAGTCGACGGAGATGCGCCGGTTCTTTGAAGAGGAGCGGATGCGTCCCTCCAACGACGTGCACGGGGACGCCGAGCGGATGCGGCTCTCGATGTTCTCGCAGGAGTTGATCCTGAACCGCAAACCGGGTGCTATGGAGAGCGCCCTCCAGCGCCTCACCTACCACATGCGCCTCCGCCGCTCGCGCAACATGTTCAACCCCGGCGGCCTCGTGCCGAACCCCGGCGGCGAGGAGATACCGCTCGACGTCTCCGCGGTCGACCTCGAAGACCTCATCGGGCACCTGCACGAGCTTGAAGTGGACGAGGCGATAGTCGAGCAGCTGGAGGCCCAGGCAGAGAACATCCTGAAAGGTCTGCCTGAGCTCATAAAGCAGATGCAGCGGCGGGACAAGCTCTTGAAGAAGGACGCCGGGGACGACTCGGAGGTGCGGCGGCGGGCTTTGCGGAAGATGCTGCGGTTCTCGGCCTCCGAGCAGCGGGAGATGGAGGCGGCGGTGCGAAGGATCGCGCGCAGGATCCAGGGCGCCCGGACCCGGCGCCTCAAAGAAGACCGCATCGGGCGCATCAGCGTGCCCCACACCCTGCGCCACAACGTCCGCTACGAGGGCGTCCCGTTCGACCCCGTGCTCCGCAGGAAACGCGAAGGCAAGCCGCGTGTAGCATTGTTATGCGACATTAGTTTGAGTACCCGGAACCTGGCGCGGTTCTGGCTGCACATGATCTACCAGATGCAGTCCCTGTTCTCGAAGGTGAGGACGTTCGTGTTCGTCGCGGACGTGGCCGAGGTTACGCAGGTTTTGGAGGAGCACGACATGAACCGGGCGGTGGACGAAATCTTCTCGGGCCGCATCATCGACGCCGACGTGAACAGCGACTTCGGCAAGGCCGCGGGCCAGTTCCGCGACGGGTTCCTGCCGACCATAAACCACCGCACGACCGTCGTGATCCTGGGCGACGGCCGCAACAACGGCAAGTGGGCCAACCCCCAGGCGCTCGAAGAGATCTCGCAGCACGCCCGCCAGGTCGTCTGGATCACGCCGGAGCCCCGTTGGGGCTGGTCTTTGGGCTCCTGCGACATGCCCCTCTACGAGCCGATCTGCGACCGCGTCGAGGTCGTCCGTACCGTCGAGCAACTCGGGGGTGTGGCCGAGGGCCTCATCAAAGCCCGGGCGTGAGGGTGGAGAAGACGGAAGACCCGCCCTTCTCCCCCACCGACCCTTTCCGCTTCTGCCCGGCCGACGGGACGCGGCTAGAAGGCCCGCGCCCGAGCGGGGGCGCCTCCTGCCCCCTCTGCGGCCGGTCGTGGTACCGCAACCCGGCCCCGGCGGTCGGGGCCGTGATCGTGGACGGCGGCAGGGCCCTCGTGACCGTCCGCGCCCGCGACCCGGAGAAGGGCCGCCTGGACCTGCCCGGCGGCTTCCTGGAGCCCGGGGAACACCCGGCGGACGGGATCGTCCGGGAGGCGCGCGAAGAGCTGGGCGTCGAGCTGGAAGTGGACCCGACGCCCATCCTCCTTGCCCCCCACACCTACGGCCCGGAGGGGACCTGGGTGCTGGCCATCGGCTTCCGGGCCCGCATCTCGGGCGGGGAGCCACGGCCGGCCGACGACGTCGCGGCAATACGCTGGATCTCCGCCGACGACCTCGACACGGCGGACTTCGCCTGGGAGCACGACCGCAGGGCGATCCGTACGGCGCTCGAAGGCCGGGACTAGATGCCCCGCGGAGGCCCGAACCGCGCACTCGGCCTCCGGCCGTCGGCCTCGGTCCGATCACGAACGGAGGGGTTCTGCGGCGCCTTCGGGGGCGGGTCAGCCCGGGGGGACGCGGGCGAACGTGTCCGGGTTCGGGCCGGTGCGGCCGTCCTCGCCCCGGTCGAGCGCGGAGATCGCGTCCATGTCGCCGGGATCGAGCCCGAAGTCGAACAACCCGAAGTTCTCCTTCATGCGCGAAGGCGTCACCGACTTCGGGAACACGATGGCGCCTCGCTGGATGTGCCGCCGCAAGGCGACCTGCGGCGGCGTCTTGCGGGCCTTCTCGGCGATCTGGGTGATGGTAGGCTCTTCGAGCACCCCGCCCTGCGCGATCGGCGACCACGCGTTCCCCGTGGCGCTCCATGACATGGGGTCGACACTTGCGCCGGTGTTTGGCTTCTGCCAATAATTCGCATGTGGGAGCGAGAGGATATCCGGTGGAGGCCTTGCACGAGCGTGGGGTGCGGGTCACGCCGCAGAGGGCCCACATCTGGCGGGTGCTGGTCGAGACCGGGGACCACTTCACGGCGGAGGGCATCCGGGAGAGGGTGGGGGGTTTTTTGCCGGGCCTGGAGCTCTCGACGGTCTACCGCTCGCTGGAGGCCCTGCGGGCGGCGGGGCTCGTATCGGAGAGCCGCCTGCCCGGGGAGCCGAAGGTCTTCGAGGCCCGTCCGGCGTCGCACCCGCACCTCGTGTGCGACGGTTGCGACCGTATCCTCCACCCCGACCCGGAGGTAGGACGCCGGATGATGGAGGCGCTAGACGCCGACGCGGGCGGCTTTGTGGTGCGAGAGTTGCACGTAATGGCCCGGGGGATCTGCGCCGAATGCGCCGGCGGGGGCGAAGGCGCGGCGGGTTCGTCCATGGCCTGACGGAACGGCCAGGCAACACGAGCGAGAGGAGGGGTGAGTGGGAGCGGTAGACGGCTGGCTAGAAGGCTTCATGCACGGCCCGGCGAGCCTGGGCACGATACTCTTGATAAGCGCGCTTCTCGGGCTGCGCCACGCCACTGACCCGGACCATCTGGCTGCGGTAACCACGCTCATAGCCTCCGAGGAGGACCGGGGCGGGATGGAAAAGGCAGGCCTGATGGGCCTCCTGTGGGGCGCGGGGCACGGCACGGCGCTCGTGTTCATCGGGCTGCCGCTGGTGGTCTTCAACCGTTACCTGCCGGAGGCCGTGCAGCGGGTCGCTGAGACCTTGATCGGGGCGATAATAATCCTCCTCGCCGTGAGGCTGCTCCTGCGCTGGCGGCGCGGCCTCTTCCACGTCCACGCCCACTCCCACGACGGCGAGACGCACCGCCACGTCCACTCCCACGCGCGCGAGGAGGCCCACGAACACGCCCACGCCGGACGGACGCCCCTCGGGGCCTACGGGGTGGGACTCGTGCACGGCATCGGGGGCTCGGGCGGGCTCACGCTCCTGCTCCTGTCCACCATCTCGGACAAGGCCCAGGCCGCCGGCGCGCTGCTGCTCTTCGCCGCCGGCACCGCCGCCTCCATGGCGCTGCTCTCCACGGCCTTCGGCCTGGCCATAGCGGGGGGGCCCGTCGGGCGAAATTTCGAGAGGGTCGCGCCGGTGCTCGGCGTGCTCGGCGTGGCGTTCGGGGTGTGGTACGCGCTCGGCGCTTTGGGGATGGTGGTTTATCCGTTTTAGCAGGTAGCCTTCAACCGCCAAGCAAGCAAACAGGACCGGGAGGTCCGGAGAGAGAGGACGCAATGCCCAAGTACGTGATCGAGAGGGAACTGCCGGGGGCCGGAGACCTATCGGCTGAGGAGCTGCAGGGTATCTCGCAGACCTCCTGCAGCGTGCTCAACGACATGGGCCCGCAGATACAGTGGGTCCAGAGCCAGGTAACGGACGACAAGATCTACTGCACCTACATCGCCCCGAACGAGGCCATGATCCGCCAGCACGCCGAACAAGGCGGTTTCCCGGCCAACAAGGTCTCCGAGGTTCGCTCGACCATCGACCCGACGACCGCGGAAGCGTAAGGGGGCCCGGAAAACCCTGCCGCGCCCCTGGCGGGTGGTTCGCGAAGTTCCGCGGTTCTCGCGGCGTCCCTACGCCGGCGGTTTCAGTAACGGCTCGTGAACCACCTCTGCCACTTCCACCAGGGGACGTACACCGTGACGTTGCCGGCGGGCCAGGGCATGGATACGGCGGGACGTCCCTCCTTCTTCGCGTTCCGGTACTCCGCCTCCGTCGCCACCCAGATCACGACGCCCCCCCGTTCGTAGGAGAGGGGGCCGGAGACGGCCCGGAAGCCGTGCAGCGTCTCGCCGTTCTCGGCGAGCAACTCCACCTGCTGGCCCGGGTCCGGCACGAGGGGCGGTCTGTTCTTTCCAAACGTCATCTACACCGGCCACGTCCGTGAGGGGTTTCGCGTCCCGCAGATTCTACCCGCCACCGCCGCGCTCGAAGCCTCGGTTTTGGGTTCTGAGGTTCCAGGCTTTTGGGTTTTGTGGTTATCGCTGCGGCCTGCGGCCTCCCCGCAGGCCACCGTAAGATTCAAAGGCCGGAGCGTGTGCCTGTAGGCCCGAAGCCTAAAACCTCGATGCCCCGCTCTACGCTTGCGGCGGGCGGAGGGTTAGCGCGGTGATCTCGGGCCTGCACCCGAACCGCAACCGCGCGTGGACGGTCCCGAGCCCCCTGTTGGTGTAAAGCAGCATCCCCCCAACCTCGTGCAGCCCGCGGGTGTAGCGCTGCGAGAAGGGTGGCAGAACCGCCTTTCCCAGGAGGGGAACCCGCACCTGCCCGCCGTGGGAATGCCCTGAGAGCTGCAGGTCGAAGCGCCCGGTCGCGGCGGCGACGTCGGCGAAGTCCGGCTCGTGGGCGAGCAGGATGGCCGCGCCGTTCTCCGGCAGCTTGCGCAGGACCAGGTCCAGGCGGCTACGGCCCTCCATCACGTCGTCGATGCCGGCGACGTGGAGCTCCGCGCCGCCCCGTCTCAGCGTCAGGGCGTCGTTGACCAGTTCCGTGAGGCCGGCCTCCCGGATGCAGCGCCGGATGAGCTTCGCGTCCGTCAGGTAGTCGTGGTTGCCCAGGACGGCTACCACGCCGTCTGGTGCCGAGAGGTCGCGCAACGCCCCGACGAGCGTCTGCGTGTCCAGGCGCCTCGGGGAGTAGCTCGCGAAGTCGCCGGTGACGGCGATAAGGTCGGGGCGCTCCGCGTTGACCATCCGCGCAACGCGTCGCAGGCGGGCGGGTTTCGACCAGTCGTCCAGGTGGAGGTCCCCGATCTGGACGACCCGGTATCCGTCGAACTCCGGGGCCAGCCGGGGCAGCGCAAGCCCCAGACGAACCACCTCCAGCCGGCGGGGCTCCACTTCCCTGGCGTACAGCAACCCGCCCGCGCCCAGGAGCGCCGCGGCGGCGAGCCGGCGGGCGCGCCCCCGTTCCGGCACCCGCTAGAGCCCCTCCAGCGCCTCCCGGATCGGCCTCTCTCCGGCCAGGATCTCGAACGTCTTACCGGACGTGTTCGGCGACTCCAGCGCGGCGGCGAAGGTCGCGGCCACGTCTTCGCGGGGGATCTCGCCGTAGCGCCCGAGGGACCCCGCCGCGTCGATCCTGCCCGTCCCGTCCTCGTCCGTGAGCCTGCCGGGACGGATGACCGTCCAGTCCAGCCCGCTCTCCCGCAGCCGCCCGTCGGCCCGCCCCTTGGCCCGCAGGTAAGGCCGCATCGCCTCGTCGCGGTCCTCCGGGTCGCCGGCGCCCATCGAGGAGAGCATCAGGTAGCGGCCCGCCCCGTTCTTCTCGGCCGCCTCCACGAGCTTCGCCGCCCCGCCGAAGTCCATAGTCTCCTTGCGGGCGTTTCCGCTGCCCGGACCGGCCCCGGCGGCGAACACTACCGCGTCGCAGCCCGCGACCGCCTCCCCGATGGCCCCATCGACCTCTTCGGTCTCGAGGTCCACGAGCACGGCCTCGGCGCCATCCGCCTCCACGTCGGGCAACTGCTCCTCTCTCCGAACGAGGCCCCTGACCTCGTGCCCGTTCCCCACCAGCATCCGCACCAGGTGCCTCGCCGTCTTGCCCTGCGCCCCCGCCACCAGTACCTTCATGCAATCTCCCTCGTTAGCCTTTTCCGCACAGTCTATTGCCTGCTCTGGCCCGTGACCGCCTTCCCACTATACTTATCCTATGCCGGATACGGACCCAACTGGTCGCCCCCACCGCAACCACGGCCTCTTCTCAGATCACTACCTGAACGTCACGCCGCCCGGGCGGCCGGACTGGCAGGCGCTCGCCGGGGAGGCGAACGTGGTGCTAGCAGAGATCTCGCGCGTCCTCGACGCCCACGCGCCGAGCCAGAACGAGGCCCAGACCGAGGAGGACCTCGTCAGGCCCGTGCTCCGCGCCCGCGGCCACGAGGGAACCTACGAGGTGCAGCCCGCCCTCGCCACCCCCGAAGGCACCAAGCGCCCGGACTACGTCTTCTACCGGGACGCGGCCTCGCGGGATGCCAACAAGGACCTGAGGCTAACGGACGATCTGCTGGCGGGAAGCTCCTTCGCCGTCGGGGACGCGAAGTTCTGGGAGAGGCCGCTGGACGCCTCGCTGAAGACCGCGAACCGAGACGCTTTCTCGAACGGCAAAGATTCCGAGTACAAAAGCGCGCCGCTTACCTCTATCCCCTCCAGCGTCGGCGTGACTTCCAGCTTGAGCAACCTGTAGACCTCCGACTTCTCCTCCGGAGCGAGTTCATCGAGGCCACGGACCACGGCCTCCGAGCGTAAGGCGAGCACGGCCTCCTTGTCTTGGACGAGCTCCTCTACCCTTCGCCGCCGCTCGGAGAGGTTAGCGAGTTCGGTTTGCGCCAAGGTCTTCGCGCGCTTCAGCTCTTCGAGCTTGTCCGCGAGTTCGTTCATGGTCATGAGGCCGGACGCCTGCTGTTCCTGGTAGGCCGCCCTTAAGCGGGCGCACTCGCTAACCTTGCCTAGGAGGATCTCCGATTCCCGGTCCGGGCCGTCCGCGCGCCAGGACGCCTCCTGCTCTATCAGGCGGTCCATGCCGGCGGCGAGCTTCTGCGGGTCCTTCAAGAGTCCGCTCACGAGCTCCCACACGTCGGCCTCCAGCCTTTCCGCCCGGATCATCTTCTGCTGGCAGTCGCGGGAGCGGTCGCGACGGCCACGGCAGAAGTAGTAGTGGTAGACGCGCCCCTTCGAGGCGTTGGCCCTGACGGTGTGCGTGCCCATGAGTATGCCGCACGAGCAACGGACCATCCCGCGCAGCTCCCACGGCCGCGCCAGGTGCTTGCGCTCGGGAGCCCTGTGGGCGGCCATGCGCTCGCGGGCCTCCTCAACCGTCTCGCGGGAGAGCAGCGGGCTCGACGGGACGGGGACGGCGATCCACTCGTCCTTGTCTCGCGGGAGGTAGCGGGTCCTCTTGCGCGAGGGCCCATCCGGGACGTAGCTCGTCTTCTTCTCGTGGCGGTTCCACCAACGCACGCCGTAGTTCTCGCCGGGCTCCAGTCCAGCCGCGACGCTCGGTGAGACGAGAGCCCGCACCTCCTCGCAGGAGTGCGGTAGGTAGATGTCGCTCATAACCACGCGCTTTATGACGTCCCTGCGCCACGTCTGGCCGCCGCGCGGGGCGGGCACGCCGAGCGTGTAGAGCCTGCCTTGTATCGCGTTGGGGCCGAGTCCCTTGGAGGCCATACGGAAGATGTCCACCACGGTCCCCATCTCTCCCTCATGGACCACGAGGCCGTCCCTGGTGTCGTTGTAGCGGAAGCCGTAGGGCGCCTTCATGGTGGGGACTATCTTCCCCTCTCGCGCTTTCTGGAGCTTGCCACGGCGGGTCCTCTTGGCTATGTCCTGCTTCTCCAACTTCGCCACCCCGCGCCGGATGTAGCGCATGAACTCGCCCATCGGCGAGTCGTCGCCGGAGTCGTCGAGGGACCTAAGCTCCGTCCGGTTGTCCTCGAAGAGGGAGCGCAGGTACTCGTAGTGCCAGGGTTCGCGACTGATGCGGTCGAGGTCCTGCGCGAGCACCACGGACACCCCGCCGCCGGCGACGAGCTCCCGCACGCGGTCCATCCCGGGCCGCTCCAGGCTCGCGCCGGAGTAGCCGGCGTCCGTGACCCCTTCGAGGACCTCATAGCCCTCAGTGGCCGCATGCGAGCGCAGGGCTTCCATCTGCTGGGCGAGGGAATAACCGGAGCGGGCCTGCTCGTCCGTCGAAACGCGGGCGTAGAGGACGGCCTTCTTGGGGCCGCGGCCGTTCGTGTTCGGCACGGTTAGCCCCTTATTAGTTCGGCGGGTTCTACTCCGAGGGCTGTGGCGAGTTTTCGGATGGTCTCCGGGTATGCGCCGCCCCTGTCATTTTCGAGCTTGGAGATCACGTTTCTATGAACGCCACTCTCGGAGGCCAAGTCACCGATCAGCCAAAGCCGTCGGCTTCTCAGTTTGCGGAGCTTCTGCCCATCTACTTCCATCAACGCCTGTGTACTGATTTCGCACCCCTTAGTCAAAATTAAGTGTATACATAGTATAAACTAGTTGCATACCGTGTGCAATGCGCGTATACTGCCCGTGTTGGACAAAAGAAGAGGCCCCGCAGGAGGTGCAACTCCCCGGGACCCGGCCCACATCCTTAAGGAGGAACTGTGGACACCAAGAGTCTAGCCCAGGACGGGCGCTCCCGTTTCGTCGATCCCGAGTTCTGCCGCGAGCTTTCCGAGCTCACCGGCATCGAGCTCGGCACGCTCTCTTCGGTCTTCGCCGGCGAGCGCAGGAACATCGTCCTCGACGCCGTGAAGACCGTGGTCGCCGAGAACCTCGACAAGGTCCCCGAGGCCTGGACGGAGATCCTCCGCGAGCGCGCTAAGGCCGAAGGGCTCGGGGAGTACCGGCCCGGCTACTGGGACGGTTACGAGCTCACCTGGGAGCACAACGAGCACCTTCGGAGGGTTGGGAGGCTCTAGTACCGACCGTATCATTCGCCGATGAACAGGCAGAGGGGCCCGCCAAACGCGCGAACGTTCGCGCATTCCGAAACGGCCAGCGCTGGCCGTTTTGTACCGACGACGAGTAGAGGAGAAGCATGACGAAGCACACCGAGACGGCCGGACTTTCCTACCCCACGCCCGTAGCCCGCATCCTCGCGGAGCTCGCCGGGTTCCGGGGCGACGACTGGATGCGCCTCGCGTCCGACCTTACCGACCTCGCGGGCGGCGCCTACGGGGAAGAGGCCCGCGACTGGCTCCACGCCGAGATCACCGACACGCACGAGAAGGCCGACGACTGGACCAAGCCGGCGCCGGCGCCCAAGCTCATGCACGATATCGCGGAAGGGCTCGCCCTCGACGACCGCCAGAGGATGAGGCTCGCGATGGTCTTTTCCTACGGCTCGGAGGAGGGTCCGTCCCCGAACCCGGCCGACGCCCCCCACACGGACGAGGAGATCAGGCGCAACGTGGAGGCCGGCACGGCCGCGCTGAGGAACACCGCCTTCGGCGAGGTCGTCTGCGAGCTTCTGGAGAAGCGGGGCATCGAGGTTTCCCCGTTCCGGTGCGGCAAGACCGCCGAAGAGGCCGGCCTCGACGGCTGGGCGTTCATCAACCGCATGGCGGACACCGACAACGACGAGTTGTATGGTCTCAGCGGCCTCGAAGATAGGCTCGACTTGGAGGAGGGCGAGATGTGGGATATCGCCCGCGCCTACGCCTACGAAGTCCGACCGGGCGAGCGCGTGGCGCCGGACAAGGCCACGCGCGGCCGGAACGCGGCACGTCGGGTCAACCCCCGATAATGCGCCGCCACCACGGGCGCCTCGCGCCCGCGTCAGAGCCCCCGGAGAGGGCCGCCGGCCTGCGACCATAGCCGCCGCCCATTGGCAACAGCCGGGCCGGGTATCCTTCGGGGCGTCCCGGCCCCCGGACGTTTGTGCGGCGGTTGAGTATGGGTAGAAGGCGGGTGCAGGCACACGAACCTAACGGAGGGGCAAAAGATGACCGAACAGTCTAGGCAGCCCAAGGACAAGAACTACAACCTCATCGCCGTGCTCTACCACTCTTCGGACAACGTCGAGTCGCTCAAGACCTACATCCAGGATGCCGAACAGGACGGCGACCAGGAGCTCGCGCAGTTCTTCAACGGCATCCTCGAGAACAACTTGAAGGCAGCCCAGCAGGCCAAGGAGATGCTCGTGCCCCGCATCCAGGGCTAACAAGAGTAGCCTAGGTGGGTACTATCGGGCCGGGGTCCTTCGGGGCTCCGGCCCTTCTCGCGTACACGCGTTCGGGGGCACGCTTCTTGGGGCCGGTCTGTGTTGCAAGCCGACGAGAGCGCCGCTGACAGGAGCGACCACCCCGTCGAGGGGTTAACATGCAGCGACGCGGGAAAGCGACCAGGGAGGGCGACGATGGCGAGACCCGATGATTGGATAGATCAGACCGTGATTATGGGAACTGACATGTACGGGGATGACACGGTGGGCACGCTGGAGGAAGTGAACGACAGGGGCGTGGTCGTTCGGCACGGGATAGTCGAGGTCGAGTCTGAGGTGGTCGAGTTCGAGGCCGATCCCGAGGGCGAGGTGGTCGAGATCGAGTCCGAGATCGAGGGCGAGCCCGAGCGACAGTCCATCTTCTACCCCTGGGCCAAGGTCAACTGGATGTACCACCCGGAGGAGTAGCGGGTAGGTCCCCATACGGTGTAGAAAAGCGCGAGTTTCAGGAGCCGGTTAGCCTGACAGCAGTCTACTACCCGGCCTTCTCGCTCCAGGCGTCGTCGGGTGCGTGGCTGTGTGCCTGACCCTCTACTACAGCTTCGCCCGCTGCACGTACGGTAGAGGTGCACGGTGACGACCGTGCACCCGAGTGTTATGGTCGAGATAAACCTGCTTCGGAACCCTGGAGGGGGGATAAAGTGCCCGAAGCAGGTTTTAGTATTGTGCCACCGGCATGGTTGCATGCCGGATACGGTTCCGTTAAGAAGTGTTGCTCCTGGCGCCTCGGCTTGCAAGAGATGTGCCGTTCGGCCGATGCACCGCACCTTCTGCCCCTTGTAGGGTGTCCCCGAAGATCGGGAGAGGACCCATCCCCCCTAGGGTCCATCCCACGTCTTCTCTCAGGCCGGGCCCCGGCTTCATTACCCATCGACTACCTACACCCGGGCCCGGCTTTTTGCCCTGCCCCCGATCCTATCGTCTGGGCTTCCTGGCTTGTTAGCGCCTACCCTGCTGGTGCGTCCAGTACGGGGGAGGGGGGTCTTATACCCCCTCCGAAAACACGTCAACCGTGCAACCCCTAAGAGCCGGGCCTCATGCTGCCTGACTACCTCTCCGGCGCGGTGTCCCAGTAGACGCCTGTGACCCAAGAACCGCTGGCGTTCGTGGTGGTGGCGCTCACCAGCCGCCATCCGTGTGCGCTCCCCTCGTCGAGAGCGCGCTGGACGCTTTGCTGGTGGCTCTTCTGCCTCATCTCGCCCGAGACGATCTCCACGGTGTACCGCCCCGGCGGCTGGCTTTGGGCGCTTCTCTCGGACATCCTGCCTCCCCGGATCGGGTTACGGACCATCCTACGACCCCGGTCCTCGCTCCTGCCGAGACCGTATCCTTCCCGTTAGCCTTCGACTACGCCCAGTATGTCGTCGGCGTCCACTATCAGGTGATCCTCCCCTTCTACTTTCACCTCCGTCCCCGAATACTTGGCCAGCACCACCACATCCCCGGCGCTCACCTTCACCTCGTCGGAGGCGCCCACCGCGACGACCTCGGCCGTCTGCGGCTTCTCCCTGGCCGTGTCGGGCAGGACGATCCCGCTGGCGGTCTGTTCCTCGCGCTCGATCATCTTGACCAATGCTCTAGCCCCGAGCGGCTTCAACTTCATCTGCTTTCCTCTCGTGTGGCTTCGTTGGACCGGCACAAAGGTAACGGTTGGGCTCCGATCTATCAACGAAGCGGCCGCTACTCCGGCAGTTACGGGGGGAGGGAGGTCTTGTATCCCCTCGGAAAACGGGTCAACCGTCCGTCTTCTCCGAGATTGCGTCACATGGCAGGCGTGGTCGAGTTTTCGCGCGTCGCTTACGCGTCTATCTCGGCGATAAAGATCGACGCCCCTCCGGTGGCGAAGTTCGGGATGTCCGCGGACGCCGCCTGCCCTTCGGGTGAGGACATGCCGCTATGCAATTGCTCCATGTCCTCGAAGTACCCCTCGAATATGCGGTAGTAGGGCGGCTCGCTCCCGTCCTCGCTCCCGTCGGGGGTGGCGACGGCCTTGGCCACCTCGTACCTGATCAGATTGGGCATCTTTCGGACCATGGGCATGTGGGTGACGGCGTAGTAATCTTCGAAGGCGCCTCGACGACCCGGGCACCTGTAGAGCACCGTGAGCTTGACCATGGGGACCCCCTTCTACAATCGAACCCTTTCAGGGGGTAAGGGTGCCACACGGCGCCTACTTGGGTCCCATCCAGCCGAGCGCGCGGAAGTGGCCTCCTCTGCAGTACGCATACGTGCAGTAGCGTCGTAGGAAGTCGCAAGGGTGCGTGACTAAAATTGCCAGCCTAAGCGGTCCAAGAACCCCTCTACATTTGTGCAATCGACACCGAAATGTTCGCACACGTTAGGTATCTTAGCCGCATGGGGTCTGTGGGCTTCCTCTGCAATCACACACCCTCCTTGTACCCGGGCACAGGCTACAATGAAAGGATCTGCCACGGTTGAGCCTCGGAGACGTTGAGTTTCACCCACGAGCGTAAGGAAGTGTGGAACCCGGAAGATTTCCGCCACGAATGCCATTTCGGCCGAATTGGGCTTTAGAAACGCAGCGCGACGTTCTTTTGCCCAGTCCATAAGCCACGTGGGGCGGACCACACTTTCCATCTCGTTGTAGACCTCGCTGACAGACACCACCATTCCAGCACCTATCGCCTCGTTGAAGTTGTCCCAGAACGTTGGGAAGCGTTCCGGGTAGTAATTCTCCAACACCCGGAAACTGTTGGTATCGAAAACGTAGGGCATAGAAGGTCAGCTAGAAGCTCGCCGAAGGTACTGTTGTTCAAGAGCGGGTAGGTTGCGTGCTTTCACGCCCAGCATTTCGGCGAGCCGTTGCTCAGAGATTCCTCCCTGATGGTAGCGTCCGAGCGCAAGGCCCAAGTATTTGTCGCCTAAGTACGACGCTCGGGTTGCATAGTAATCTCCACCGGAACCCTTAGAACGGCTCTCGTACTCTTGGTTCCATTGCATCGTCAGATCCTCGTAGAGGTTACTCGAAACACGACCGCCGTCGAGGAAGCGGCGCAGTATCGTTTCGCGGCTAACTTTATACACCCGCGCCAAATCCTGGATGAGATCTACATCTGGAGGCACCTGACCGACTCGGATCCAGAAATCTTCTTCCGGCACCAATACCTCAGCCGCAAACTGATTACAAAATACCTCGATGCGCCTCATCTCATTCTCTAGAGTACTTATGTAATCATCATCCACTTTGGTAACGCCGCTGGTGCGCAGCAGAAGGTGGGCTAGCTCATGAAAGAGTGTGAAGATTTGGCGCACTGCAGCAGAACTGTTATTGATATAGATAACTGGAAACACCGCGTCGTACAAGCAGAAGCCAGAAACCTCTTTCTGTCTGAAACTGTTCTTGAAGACGTAGATGCCGGCGTCCTCGATCAGCGTTCTGCACTCCTTGAACCAATCAGAGGCTGAAGAACTCTGCGGCCTCGCTTCGACTTCTAATCCTAAATAGTGGCGGGTTCTGGCCGCCACGTCTGACGCTGAATCTTGCGGACGCACGGCAACGTCGTCGAGGATTCTGCGCTCCGCCGGGTTCGCGTCACCGTTGAGTTCGTAGAGGAACAGCTGGAACGCTCGGGCCCCTCTGAGCTTGTAGCGGGTGTCGGCGTTGAGTCCGCTAGCTTCGGGGGTGGGCAAAGTCCTGAAAGAGCGTTCCGGTCCCGGTTCATCCGGCGGTTCGGGAAAAAAGAACAACGCCAGTGGCCGTTTGAACAACTTATATGCAAGGGTTTCCAGTTGCGCGTAGGTCGGAGCAGAGTCGCCTGCTTCCCAACTCTCTATATCCGACGGATGTTTCTTCAGCCGATCTGCGACCTCAACCGCGGAGAGTCCAGCCTGTCGTCTAGCCCACGCGAGAACCTTAGGGTTGATTCCCGAAACTGCTTCTACCATGAACCCCAGCCAAACGACTTCACTACACGAACATGAGCTATCCTTAACCCATTGTAGGGGTACACAGGACTAGCGCCAAGTACCGAAACCAAGAGCGCGTCACCGGCGCCCATAGACACTCTTTCCTGCTCTAGCATAACGGGTTCCATTAGCGGATTACCCGCACGGTGCCCCTGGGCCGCCGCGAGGTCGCGCCCCAGCAGGCCATCGCCACGGCGAGGACGAGGTCGTCGTGGTCCGAGTCGACCCAGTGCTCGAAGGAGACGTGCGCCGTCTTCGGGTTCTGCGCGGCTGGCGCTCATTCGGAGAGGTCCTCGACGGGGGCGACGATGTCCGTCCACGCGGCCGAGTAGAACGACCGGCTCCACTCGGGGTCGGGCGACTCGGCCGCTGCCACCCCGAGCGGGTGGTGCGGCACGTCCTCGCCTTTGAGTCGTCTCATGTTCGTCATGAACGATTCCTGCAGCGCGCTTTGCGGGAAGCGCCTGACCGTGCCGTCCTTTTGCGGGACGAGCACCATCTCCCCTTCGGCCTCCTTCTCCAGGCGCCTGATTCGGTCCTTAAGCCCCACCGCTCTCACACGCCCCCGCGCCTAGGTTGATGCCCGAGACGGCCTTGCTCAGGAAGGGCAGGCCGCTGCCCTTCTCCAGGAGGGCGCCAGGGTCGTGCTCGTGGGCGAAGATCCGGAGGATGCCCGCGGGCGTCTCGTGGTGGCCTCCCTCGCCGGTCTCCACGGCCCACTCGTGGACGATGTATGGACCAGCCTGGCCCCGCGAGCTCGAGGGCCACGGACAGGGGGACGTCCGCCCTGCCCTCGACGAACCGCACGGGCCCCGAAGGCCCCAGGTACGTGACGCACTTCTCGCCGCCGGGCTTCGCCAGCGTCACCAACTCGTCCACGATGCTCTCCTTTGGTCGGTTCTTTTTTGTCCCGTGAATGTTCACGCGCACCCGTCGCGGTGCGCCGTGAGGTCCGCGCGGGTGAGCCCGGGGAAATGGGACCGGACGGAGCGGGGCGAGGCCCCGCTCGATAGCTCCTCGTCTATGGCGCCCCGTTCGGGGTGCTCGCAAACGGGGCACGCCTTCCGCCGGGCCCCCGCCGGCCGTCCGGACGAGTAGCGCACCCGGTAGTGCCTCTTGCGCTCCGGGGGGTCCAGGGCGGCCATCTCGACGCACGCGGCGAGGGCCTCGTCCGACTGTGGCCCCGTGGCCGCCACGGTGATTACCTCGCCCCGGTAGAAGCGCACCCACAGCTCGCGCCCGCCCTGCGTCCACCGTCCCCCGTCCGTGAGCTGGAGGTGCCCGGCCTCCGCGTGCTCCACCCAAACCGAAGCGTCGAGGCGGGTGAGGGCCCGCAAGATCCACGCCGCCGAGCGGCAGCTAAGGCCGTCCGGGTCGCGCGCCAAGAAGCTCGCACGCTCGGCGTCGGCCGGCGGCGGGACCCCCGCGGCGTCCCCTATCCGGCCCTCGAAGGTCCCGCCCCTCCGGACGTCGTTCCCCCTCACGCCCCCAACCTCTCCGCCGCGGCCTCGTGCTCGGCCACGAGCGCGGCGAGGGCGCGTCTCAGAGACTCCGCCTGGCCCCGGTGGTACTCGCACCACTCCGCCCGCCGCTCGGCCTGCAGGCGGGCGAAATAGGCCCGTTCGGATTCCATGAACACCTCCTCGGCCGGCCTCTCCCCCTGGTCCGTCACGCGCCGGTCGTGGCGCTTCTCTATGAGGCGGTTCAACTCGCCCTCGACGCTTTCGCCGCGGCCTATCTCCCAGCCTTCCTTCGGTAATCTCACGCCGCGCCTCCTTTCCTTCGACCGCCCGCCAACGCGACGACGGACGGGTAGCAGTCTTTGGTGGGGAAGTCGTGCCACTCGTCCCCGATAGGGTCGTATAGGGACGTGTAGCCGGGGTAACAGCTCGGCCTGGCCCGGAAGCGGCGGCCGTCGTCTTCGGGCTCCCTTCGTGTCCGAGAGAGGAAACCCAAGAGGGCCGGCTTGCACTCCACCAGCGCCGCTCGGTCCTCTTCGGTGAGCACACCGGCGGGAGCATCGACGCGGAGCGCGTCCCCGTCGGCTTCGAGGTTCACGCCCCTGGCTTTCAGGCCGTGATAAAGCTTCAGGGCGTTCACAGAACAAGCTCCTCTCGCTCGGATTTTCTTTCTGCCGCGTATAGGGTCGAGGTTTCGGCAGAATGAATCTGTTCATCACGGGTCGGTGTCCCTTCTGGCACCGCCGACCCGTGTGTTTGCTTTCTGCCGGGAGGGATGGGGGTTTCGGCAGAAAGAAAGTGCCGGAAAGGATCGCCCTTCTTGCCCCCCCCTATCCTCGTGACCGTGCCCGCCTGTAGTAGCTTCGAGAGCGCGGCCTGCGAGGACGTGCGCTTGACGTCCTGCTCCTTGAGCTTGTCGGTGAGTTCGCCCGTCGTCATGGCGTTGTCGGGCTTGGTGGGTAGGGTCTCCCTGATCGCCTGCGCGGCCTCCTCTTCGGCGAACGCGCTGGCGTCTCCGAGGGACCTATAGCCGTCGGGGGTCAGTTCTATGACGAGCTTGTCGGGGGTCTCGTCGAAGCGGCTCAGGCTCTCTAGCACCCGCACCGTGGGTCGCGTGTTGCCGTCCCCGCGGCGTATCGAGAGGATCACGTCCACGGCGCCGCCGAATGCGGAACTGCCCCGGGCTGACTCTCCGACTTCCCCTCCGCCCTTGCGCTCGTGGCGGGTGAGGAGGACCCCGAGACCCCGCGCCGCGGCCTTCTGTAGGGGCCCCATCGCCTCCTGCGCGGCCCCCGCGTTGTTCTCGCCGTCGCCCCTGATGCCCGCGAACTGCCCGAGCGTGTCGGTTATCAGGAGCTCCGCTCCGACCTCCAGGGCTTTCTCCACAGCCAAGGCCGCCACCTCCGGCCATGCGAGCGCGGCGACGTCGTGCCAGAAGAGGACCAGCAGGTCCTCACAGTCCGTCAGCCCGGTCCGCTCTAGGACCTTCCTGAAGCTCGTAGGAGACTGCTCCGTGAGCATGAGCACCTTGGTTCGCCTCGTAGGCTCCCCCATGAACGTAGAGCCGGATACGACGCTCTTGAGCATGTGCGAGACGAACGTCGTTTTGCCGCCGGCCTTGATCTTGCCGTCAAGTTCGGTTATCGCGCCCACGGCCACATAGGGCGGGACTATCCACTCCGTCTTATCAGGCGTGAGAGCCGCGACTTCTCGGGCCGTCCTGAACGCGATAATTCGTTCTGCCGGAACCTCTTCCTTAAGGGCGGCGGAATAAATCTTGGCCACCTTGCCGGCCTCGATCTCTGGCGCCGGAGCGTAGGTTTCCGCCTGCCTGGCCAGCGCCTTGCTTATGGTCGTACGCCTGTAGTCGGCCCGGTCGGTCCACTTGCGGCGGCACAACGCGGAACGGCGAAAGAGGCCGTCGATCTGTTGGGGGTCTTGCGTATAGAAGCCCAAGATGCCGAGTAAGGCGAGGTCGGCGCTGCTGGCATCGTGCCCGTACTCCGTCGTGTCGCCGCGGTCGAAGAGGCGCTCGAACTTCGGAGCGTTCTTGGCCCTGCGGCACAGCCCGATAATCTCTTCGTCGCCCAGAATCGAGCTGACGGGGCGTTGTACGTTCGTCCGCACTGGCTCGTCTTTCGGGGAGTGCTCCGCGTGCAGGCGCAGAAGCTCTTCGTTGCGCTCCTGGATCACGCCGGCTGACCCGTGAAGGTAAAAAACCTCTCGATGCCGTAGATCTCCACTCGTGGGCGCTTGATGGGCGTCGGGACCTTGCCCTTCACGATGACATGCACGCCTCGGCTAGACGGGGAGAGCTCGGCGTAAGAGTTCAGACTCTCGATGATCTCCGATGCCCAGGACTCGATCTCGCCGGTTCGCGGATCCCTGCAGCCGTCCAGGTCCACCCCCACGTAAGGGTCGCCGCTGCAGAAGACGAATCCGACGCCGCTGTATTCACCGGTCTCGTAAGCCCCGAACACCTTATCGAAGGGGCTCCAAGTGAGGAGGTCCGTGCTGGAAGCCTTTCGCTCGTTGCGAGGATCGTGGGGATGCTTCGTCCACTTCTCGCCGCTGCGAGCGTACTTCCAGGCGACCCATTGGGGCCGGAGTTTGAGTTCGTCGGGGATGCCGTCTGGCGATACTGCCAGGGGCTCCGGCGGCCTATCCTGTACAATTGGTTGAGGCGCGAGAGTCATGCACAGACCTTTCTTTCGCGTCGTTGGGGCGGCTTTCGGGGGCCGCCTCTTTTTTTTGCACGGTATCGAGAATGAGCTTGTACACGGAGGCGAGAGAAGCCAATTCGCCCTCGGCCGTGGTGTCTGGACGTGGGGCGTAAGCGATAGTCGGCTTAGACACCGAGGACCTCTTCGGGCTGTTTGAGTTTCCGGGGACGACTGCCAACACCCATATTTCTGAGCAAGGCTACGTCGAAGTCGGTGTAGATCCGACCGTTGAAGTCGCGGCGCGCGGGCGGGATACGGCCTTGCCACTCCAACATCCTGAGATGCTGGGGGCTGACGTTGAGACGTTTAGCAGCTTCGCTGATGTGCATCACGCTGTCCATGTAGGCACAGCGTAAACCGCATACTTATAGGTAAAAAGATGCGAAGAATTGCGCGGAGTTTATTGTCCCCTATATTGGTCTAGCAGTTCTCTTCCAAGCTGTACATGTGCCTTAGCAGATCGTGCAGAATCGAGTGCGAACTCTTCAGCCAGTCGCTTATGCGTCCACGTTCGTCGCCGCCTGTCCGTTTGGTCTGGAAAATTGTGGCGGTCGTGTAGGACAGCGCATTGCACGGCGGTGAGCTCATCCCGCTTCTTTCGTCCAGTAGTCGGTCCTGTTTCGCGCCGGGTAGAAAGGGCCTTATATGCTGACTCGATATCTTCTCGCCTATGGTAGGGCTGCACGTCTATAAGAGGGCGTGATTCGTTAGCATGTAGCCGCTGTTTCCAGCGCTCGAAGAGTTCCGGCCTTTCCTCCTTGATGTCCCCGACCGCTTCTTCAGTAGTCACGCCTTGAGGATGAACGTACTTCTCGAGGAGGGCCGTCAACAAGCCTTCGTAGTACTCCACGCACGTTGCTTCTACTTGGTTGCTATCGCGTCGCCACACAATCGGTGAAGCAAACATCTCATACTGGCTGCGGGGAATGGTATGCGGGTAGTCCCACATGAACGACTCCGCAAAATCCTCTAGCCGAGTTTCGGGTGGATCGAAGAGCACGCACATAGAGAGAAAAATGTACCATCCTGTGACTATATACTCGTGATCGCGAGCCTCTTCGGGAACAAGTGCCTTATAAAGACCCCCCAAGTCATTGACCCACACTTGGAAGGTTGTATGCCATCGCTCCGCTTGCTCCGCAAACTCTGTCCCAGGCGGCGAGCTGAGCGACTCGGGAGTGTACACAGAACGAGGATGCGGAGGAGGCAGCTGGGTTTGGGCCTCGATCTCCCAGCGTCTACGCATGTCCCTAACATGCTCCCATGCCACTCCGCGCGCGAGAAAGATATCCAACACTAGGCGGCGCTTCGCCTGTTGCACCCGGGCTTCCCCTGACGAAGGTAGGCTCTTCATTGGCCCGCGCTTCCCCCTATCCTCTATCTGCCCGCACGCGGCGTCCCAGCTTCTCCGAACTGCCGCACGATACCCAGGACCATCTCCTTATCGCGCCCGGGCAGGCGCGAGCTTTCCCGGGTTATGGCCCGGACAAGATCGTCTCTCAGCGCTGCCACGAGGTCGCCGTCAGGCCCCGCATTTGACCCACCAGCGAGGTCCTCCTCGAACCACAGTGCTGGCGGAAAGTCCATCGCCGCGGCTATGGCCCCCATCTTGTCGTAGCCCGGGCTCTCTATTCGGCCCTTGAGGAGGTTAGTGACGTAGGAACGGTGTACGACACCGTCTGTGGCCTTCGCGAGTTCAGCGCCGCTCCACCTGCGACCGTCCGGGTGACGGTAAGCGTCTAGTAGGCGCTCGAACTTCTCCGCGATATGCATTTGGCCGACTCCCATCGCCTTTCTCGGAGTTGTCGGATATATGATACTGTTGATCGTGTAGTTTAATTCATATCTCACGCGCTAACCAACTCCACCTGGCTCGCGCTTCCGGCTTCCGTACTCAGAAGCGCGCGGAACCGCAGCGTTCTTTTGTAGTCGTGAGAGTTCATCAACAAGAACCCGAGCTACCAGACCGCCTTCTACGTGCAGCACGCCGGCACGGCGTAGGGGCGACCTTTACTTGCGCCGATTCGGACGCCCGACGGCACGATCTGACGAGAAACGTGCGCCCGGGCGCCTAACCGGGACGCTTCCCGAGCAGGTCGTCCACCTTCCTCGTGGCCTGCCTCAATTCTACAAGGAAGGCCGGCCTGAGCGGGCTTCGCTGTTTCCACCATCCTCAAGCTCGCCGCCCTCGACGTTGAGGCCCGAGAGCTTCTTTCCGATTGACCAGCCGACGGAAAAGGCACCCGGATAGGGGCGGCGCGTCTGTTGCGACGGAGCGTCGGCCTGTTAGGGTTCGCCCACGAACTCTATGTCCGGCAAGTACGCGCGCCTGGCGATGGTCGGAGGCGTGTCGTCCCCAAACACAATGTGCAGGTCCAAAAGAAGGCCCGCGATCCCTGTACGGAAGCAGTTGAGCAAGGCCCCGAGCGTGGCGTAGCCGCCGCGCATGACAGTTTCCTTCGAGTGCGCTTGCTGCGTGTCCCGTACGGCCCGTATCCGCTTGAAGTGATCCCACCGCTGCTGGTTATTCTTGTCCAGCTTCTTTCCGCCCGTCATAGCGGGTATCCACTCGTTCACCCTCTTGTCGAAACCGACCTTCTGGTGCTTGTTGTCTACGAGCGTCTTATCTGGGTTTTTTCTGTTGTACGCTGCCACTTTCGCCCCCAAGTACGCTTCGACGCTGCCCACCCCGTTCGACGCGCACGAGAGAAGGTTCGTGTAGACGCCAGTTTCGATGCTCCGCTCCAAATCCTCAACGGCCTGGTCGAAAAGTGCCCAGTAGGGAGCGGTGTGGAACCAACCTGATTCGCCTCCCAAGTCGTGCTCGTGCCCCGTCGAGTCCGTGTACCTGGTGTACCCGCTGTCCCCGGCGTGGAACGTCTAACCGCCGCCGATAAGGTTCTCGAAGGGCAGCTGCGCGTCCTTCTTGCGGCACTCCAACTGCACGTCGTTGAAATTTCTGCCCTGCTCGGCGAAGAACCGCTTCACGTCACCGTCCGTTCTGAAACGGTAGCCGTAGTGCCGTTGGAACGAGTCGCTCCCGTGCTTAGCCATCGCCATGATAAAGTCGTGCGCCGCTCTGCGGGTCCGCTTGTCCTTGACGCGATACACAGCCATGACGGGATTGTATCGGAGCCGCCGAGGGTTCTCCTCATGCTTTGGAAGCCACGAGCGACTCCAAGGTGGCCCGGCGTCTCCTCATCTCTGGCTGACGGGCGTCTGGCGTATCCAGTCGGCCAACTCGCGCCGCCCCTAGGATGGAGACGTAGTAGGCGGGCACGAGGCGCAGCGCCCGCCTCGCGGCGTAGGAGCGCAGCGAGTACCGCCGGCCCGAGGCGCGCGCCTTGTCGACCCTACCGCCCTCGGTCCAGGCGAGTAGGTAGCCCGAAAGGAGGAAGAACAGGGAAACGCCGTAGGATCCGAAGCACAGGACCTCGAGGGCGTCCACGCCGACGAAGGGCACGGTCAGCGGCCCCCCGAGGTTGTTGTTGGACCACCTGGCGGTCACGTGGCAAGCGACGACGGCCGTTATGACGATGCCCCGCAAGGCGTCGAGCTCCACGTAGTGGGATCGGGGGTCCGGGCCGTCGAGCTTCGCGCGCTCGGCGCCGACGCCGCCGGACGCAGCGTCGGTTTTCGCAGCCTCGGACACGACGCGCATTATGGCGGGAAGACCCCGGACGGTCCACGCCCCGGCCCCGCGCTGCTAACATCCCGAGCATGAGACAGCTGCCGGAGTATTGCCAGGATTGTGGGCGCCAGATCGCCACACCGGAGACGTGCGTCCTGCCCGACGGCACCGAGAAGAGGGGCGCCGAAGTGACTTTTAGAGAAAGCGCGGAAGGCGGCATCCGGTGAGGGAGTGCGCAGGCGGTGGCAAAAAGGTACAGCGAGGGTAAGAACCGAACGCCGGGCCTACCCGATCGCATAGAAGGGGCGCATGGACTACGAGGTAAATGCCACACCGGAAGAATGCTTGTCGAAAACGGAGGCGTACTTGCGGCGGTGGCCCTACGGCGGGCACTACTCGCGCAACGCGAACCAGGCGTCGACGCTGGTCGAGGAGGAGAGGGGCTTCTTGGGCAAGCTGCTCACAGCCGTGCTCTTCGTCGTGAGCCTCGGCGCGCGGCAGGGGGCCTCCAACATGTACACCGCGACCGTCACCGTGGTCGACAGGGGCGACCGGGCCGTCGTGGCGACGGCCGCCGACAAGCCCGAGCACCAGGCGGAGCTCGACCGCTGGGTCAGGGAGGATCTGGGAGGCACGCCGACGTGAGCGCCCTGCTGCGCCACTACCGAACCCTCCGACGGTTGGGCGTCGGTGGGATCTGCGCCGACGCGTTCGTCGAGGAGGTCCGCAAGCGCCGCCCGAGAGGCGAGGGCCGCCTTACCCCCGCCTCTCTACGCGACCTCCGCCCCGGCTACGGAGAGGGCGCGGCCCCGATCCGCGAGGCCCGCGACGAGGCCGCCCGTCTGGAGCGCCGCCTCTCCGGTCTCGTCAACGAAGCCTACGGCCTCATCCCGGAAGAGGTAGACCTCCTCTGGAGCACCGCCCCGCCCCGGATGCCGCGGTTCTGAATCCGACGAACTGCAAACCTCGCACTGTAAAACCGAGCTGCTTTCCAGTCTGGAAGTCTCAAGATCCGTATCGGTCGGCGGTACGCGAACGTCGGCTGTGGCCCTCACGTGGGCTCCTCTATCCACACGAGCTCGGCCACATCGTCGTCGATTATCTCGAAGTACACCTGAGCCTGGGCATCCTGCCCTCTGAGGTAGTAAAAGGATCGGTAGCAACCACCTCAGAGACCAACATCCGGGCAGTACGGGATAGACCTCCGCATTAACGTTGAGAGTACCCACTTGACGGCGCAGACCTCGCCACTAACGCGCCAGAGCCAACCGTGCGACGCATGGCCGTCGCCACGCTGAGAAAGGTCTTCCTGTTGATCTCTTCGCCGGGCATGACCGATCGGGCGCACCGACCCGGCCCCTTGCCGGCGGTCTTGGCCTTTGTGAACACCGTACACTTTCCGTACCCTTCGTGCGTCGGTTGCGAGCGATGCGCGCGAGCCTAGCGGGGGCCGGCGGGGAGGCCAGGAGGCGGGCGGTTGCTCGGTTTCACATAAAGAGGTAGGCGCGGCAAGCAGGGCGACGGGAGGGCCGAGGGAGGACATGATGAGGTTGCTGCTCACATCCGCGGGCATCAAGAACGCGAGCATCCACGACGCGCTGGTCGGGCTCCTGGGCAAACCGATCGCCGATTCTAGCGCCCTCTGTATCCCCACCGCCATGTACGGGCACCCCATGGCCGGTCCCGGCAGGGCATGGCAGTTCATCAGCGGATCGGAGCCCAGGACCCCCATGTGCGAGTTGGGTTGGAAGTCGTTGGGCGTGCTGGAGCTCACCGCGCTGCCCAGCATCGACGAAGAGCTCTGGGTCCCCCTGGTCCGGGAGACCGACGTCCTGCTGGTGGGAGGCGGCGATGCCTTGTACCTGTGCCACTGGATGCGCCAGTCCGGGCTGGCGGACCTCCTGCCATCGCTCCACGCGGTCTACGTGGGACTGAGCGCCGGGAGCATGGCGATGGCCCCCCGCATCGGGGAGGACTTCGTCGGCTGGAAGCCGCCCACCGGCGGCGACGGCACGCTGGGGGTCGTCGGCTTCTCGGTCTTCCCGCACCTGGATCACGAGGATCTGCCGGAGAACACCATGGCCGGCGCGGAACGGTGGGCGGCCGAGATCGCGGGTCCGGCGTACGCGATCGACGACCAGACCGCCGTCAAAGTGGTTGACGGCGCCGTCGAAGTCGTCTCCGAGGGGCACTGGAAGCTGTTTACCCCCTAACGTCGAGAGGCGCAGCGGATTCCCAGCCAGTCTCGGCTGCTCCGCAAAGGGCTACGCGGAGGTCACGGGGCCTTCGGGTTCCTCCAGCGCCGCGACGGCCATGCTGAGAGAGACGGCGTCTGGGACACGGGTGGCCCTCCGATCCACGGGTGCCGTAGGGTGGACCGGCGCCCCCCGTAAACCACGCCACCCACGCTTTGGGCGTGGATGGTCTGCTCGTCAGATGTCCTTTGGTTGGAATTGTCGATAGAGGAAGGCGCCGATGCCATCGGGCGCGGGCTCAGTCCACCAGCAGGACGATCTTCCCTCGGCCGTGCCCGGTCGCCACCGACTCCTGCGCCGCCGGCGCCTCTTCCAGCGGGTACGTCTCGCCCACCGTCACCCGGAGGCGGCCGTCTGCGGCCCGGCGGGCCACGTCCGCCAGCGCCCCGGCGTCGCGCGGCCTCGCCCGAGAATGGGATGCCGAGCCCGAAGGCGGGGCCAAGGACCGAACCGGAGAACTCCCTGGTCCGGCAGTTACCAATTCACCGCATCAATAGTAATGCACCATGTCATCATACGGCACGATAAGGAGCTTTGCGGACAAGGACACGAAGCAGACTAGGACATAAACTCCGGGCTCTGTCGACATCTTGGTGAAGATGGGCTTAGACGAGCCGGAACGCCTCGATCCGCGTCCGCTTGAGACACGCTAGGAACGCGTTGCTACTGCTTGACGGTCTTCCGAGCGCGTTCGGTGGGCGGATTCGAGCCCCGGTTTCCGCCCATCACCAAAAGGCCGCCAGAACCAAACTCCGATACGCCCGCGTGCCGCGAGGTCGGCGGTAGGTTGCGGCGGCCTCCGCATTTGGACCGCGACCGGAGAACCGGCCGAAGACGACCCGGGGTTCGCCCTCTAGTTCTGCCGTACCCCGTCACGGCGTCCTTTCACGCTCCGGTCACGCCCCGGGGGTATCCTCGGGACGCTGCTTCCAGAGGTCGACGGGAAACCGGCGAGAGGAGCAAGGCGATGCAGGTCAACGGTGAGGCCAGAGGCGATGGAGCCGTCCACGTGCCGCCCGGCAAGGGCGAGTCCCTGTGGGCGATAGGCGACACCTACACCTTCAAGGGCACGGCCGAAAACACCGGCGGTTCGCTGCTGCTCTTCGAGGCGAGCGTGCCGCCTCAGGGCGGTCCCCCGCCGCACATCCACCACCGCGAAGACGAAGCCTACTACGTGCTGGAGGGGAAGATCGAGGTCCTGCAAGCAGACCATACCTTCGTGGCGGAGGCGGGTTCGTTCGTCTTCATTCCGAAGGGTACGTTGCTCGGGTTCAAGAACGTCGGGACGAAGACCGCCAGGTTCCTGATAATGGCAACGCCCGCGGGGCTAGAGGGGTTCTTCGAAGCGGTGGGGCAACCGGCGCAGGAGGGGAAGACGGCGCCGCCACCGGGACCGGAGGAGATCGAAAGGGCGGTCGCCGCGGCGCCGAAGTACGGCATGGAGGTTCCCCCTCCTCCCGGGGAGTGAGCGTAGCGGACGGAGCGACGCGACACGCTTTCGAATCGTCCGGCCACCTGCTCGAGTAAACGACGGAACACAACCCCGGACGAGACAACGCCCTCGTCCGGCACGGGGAGGCCAGGAGGCCTGTGCCGATTCGCGCTTCGCACGCGGCGGAATCCACAAACGGGGGGCCGCGCGTCACCGAGACCGTGGACCTGAGGACGCAGTACCTCATTGCCCGGGACGATGGCGGAGAGGGAAATCCCGGCGACCAGCTCACCGTTTTCGGCAAGGCCACGAGGCCCGGGCCCGTGCTCGGGGCCCTGTCCGAGGGGCTTCCTGCCGTCGCCCTGCCCGACCCCGAAGCCCCGCTGTTCCGCTCTTAAAACGACCCCGACGACGATCCCAGGTCCAGCGTTCCCTGCGGCCCATCTTCCCCCCTCGCCACGCATCCGTGGGAACCGAAGATGCTACAACGTCCTGCTTGCGGCCAGTTTGGACCGATCTCCGTCGAACGCGGGGCTGCTGCTGCGTGGCCTACCGCCGACCTCGCGGCACGCGGGCGTATCGGAGCTTGGCTCTCCCGCACTCTTGGTGAGGCGAAGGCCATGTTCCCCGTCGCCGTACCGCCTCGGCCCACCGGTACGGCCCCGGTCCGTTAGTCGGTCCTTCCCCCGAGTACCACGAACCGCTTTTCGGGCGCGAACGAGCTTCCTCGGGCTTCGACGACCGCCTTGCCCGGTTCCGCGCCGGCCGGGACTCGCACCCGCACGTCGAAGGAGAGGTCGCGGCCCGCGTCGACGGTGGCAAGTTTCCAGGTCCTGGGACCCTGCCCGAAGCTCACGGGCACCCCGCGATCGGGCCGGCTCCGCCGCAAACCGGGGCCCACGTCGTCGCATCCGCCGCGGGCGAAGATTTCCCCACGGAGCCGGAAGGGCTCGCCGGGGGCGGCCCGCGCCGGCTCGGCCTCCAGCATGGGGGCCGCGCAAGAGGCTTCCTCACCCCCACCGCAGCCGACCGCGAGCGCGCAAAGCAGGAGGCAAGAAAGGGCCGCCCGGGCGGCGGGCACGCGGCGTTCGGGGGTCCGCCTTGTGGCTCGCGGCGTGTCCTCCATGCCGCCAACATTCTAACCCGGTGGCCTCGCGCACCGCTCGCCGCGGCGCGAAGGGAGCACGGCATGTACCTCGGAGACGCCAGACCTTACGGGCCGGGGGGACTGCGCTTCGAGCACGCGGTCTTGGACGGCCGCGCGGTGACCATCCGGGCGACGAGCACCGACCTTCGGGCCGGATGCCCCGTGTGCGGGAGGATCTCGGAGAGGGTCCATAGCCGCTACGCCAGGGTCGTCTCCGACCTGCCCTGGCGCGGGATCGCCGTGACGCTGGAGGTCCGCGCCCGCAGGTTCTTCTGCGACGCCTCGCCTTGCGAGGGGCGCATCTTCTGCGAGCGCCTGCCCGGCGTCGCGGCGCACGCCCGCAAGACCGCCCGGCTGGAGGACGCGCTGCTGGCGATCGCCGTCGAGCTCGGCGGGGAGGCCGGGGCGAGGCTCGCCTGGGAGCTCGGGCTGCTCGTCGGCCCGGACGCCCTGCTCGACCGGCTCGCCGGCAAGCCGCGCCGAAAAGTTCTTGACGTCGACGTCGCCGGCCCGGAGCACCCTACGGAGCCTGCCGACGTACTCGCCCCTGAAGCCGCAACTCCCCTCGGGTTTTCGCGCACCGTCGGGGACGCCGCCGGGCTCTCGACCGCCCGAATGGGGACCGTCGGGCTCGCCCGTCTCGCGGCTCGCGCCGCGGCCCGCGCCGACCTTCGTACGGTCGCTCGTCGCTCCCACGCGAACGATGATGCACCCGAGGCCCGCCGATCTTCAAGAACGGGGTTGCGGTAGCAGATGGCGCATCCGCTAAATTCGCTACCGCAAATCCAGAAGGGCTTTTGGCAAAGATAAGGACAGGCCGTCCCCAAGGCGTTAGGCCGAAAACGCCACTTACTTTCCGGACGAGCCACAGACGGGTAAAAGGCAACGACCTTCAAGACCCTTAGCATCGACCGGGGGACCGGCGAGGGGCGGATGAGAGGACCGGCCCGCGCCGCCCGACGGCCCGTACCGCGCCGTGGCACGTTGCTGGGGGAGACGGGGACCGTTGCCGATTGCCCGTCTGCTACCGTCGTACCGACAAGAACGGTTGTCGGCCCGGGTGCCGAAAGCGAACGCGCTCCGGTGGGCAAGGATCGGCCGGGACCTCCTCGTCCCGCGCCCCTCCGTCGGATCTCTAGGGGGACGCGGCCGACGCGGACGCGGAAGTGCCGGCGGACGCCGACGCGGACGCCGACGGGGGGACCGACGCGGAGGCCGACGCCGGCGTCGGGCGGTCCGCGTGTCCCGTGCTGGTCGTCAGGAACACTGGGGTGCCCGCGGCCGCCGCGGCGCCCGCCTCGGGGTCCTGTCCCACGATGACGCCCGCCGGGGCGGCCCCGCCGGGCGCCTCCTCCACGCCGCCGATGCCGAGGCCCGCCTCTTCCAGGGCCCTCTCCGCCTCCGGGTAGGGCAGGCCGATAAGGTCGGGCATCCGCCCGCCGCGGGCTTCTCCCCCCTCCGGGGTGCCCGCCGCCGGGGGACGCTCGCCGACCGCGAGCAGGATCTTCGAACCCTCCTCCACCTTCCTGCCGCCGGGCACGGACTGCTCCAGCACTTTGCCGGCGTCCTCCTCGGGGCTCTCGCGCAACCGGACCTCGGCCCCGAGGCCCGCCGCGGAGAGGCGACCGCGCGCCTCTGTCTGGGTCAGGCCCTCCACGTCGGGGACGGCGACCTCCTCCGGGCCCAGCAGGGCCCGCCCGAGCCCCCCGAGCGCGCCGCCCGCCCTTTCGGCGACGTCCCCGGGGACCCCGGCCGCGCCCCTCCCGATCGCCCCCGCCCCGAGGCCCCAGCCCACCGCGCCGACCACGGCGAGGAGCGCGGCGAGCACGACCAGCGGCCGGGGGCCGCGCCGCCGGGACGGCCCGGG
>CADCVH010000102.1 GCA_902806085.1 uncultured Rubrobacteraceae bacterium
TAAATGGGCGTCCTCGGAACTTCCTTGGCGAAGCTCGGATAACAATCCTTCCACGTCGTTGGGTGGATAGACCGCGCGAGCCTATCGCTCGGCCGTTCGGACGCGCTCCCAGATCAGGTGGGCGGTACGTTGGACTCCCCCGAGCACCATCGGCCGCGTGCCAAGGACCAACCGGTCCCCCGACACTTCTACAAGGCGCTCCTGCTCGGCGCCGACCCAGTCGGGGAACAGGCTGAGTTCCACGAAGTGGACCACCGTCTCCCCCCTGAACTCGTAGCGGCCGCAGTAGGAGACGTAGGTCTCGGCGGCTTGGGCCCTCTCCTCCGCGCTTCCGCCGAGGAGGTCTCCGGCGGCGAACCTCGCGCGGTCGGGCCGCGAGATGGCCACGGACATGTGGCCGTCCGGGCTGTACATGATGTAGCCCACGGCGTCCTCGCCGAGCGGGTGGCTGACCCCGCCGTCGCCGACGCCCCTGTTCTTCCAAGAGACGAGCCTCCATGTGCCGACGAGGGGATTGTCGGGTGGCATGGTCGTTCCCTTGAGCGTGGCCACGCCAGCGTTACGGAGCGGTGTGGCCCGACCCCGGGGGCTAATGCCGTCTCGTCAAGGACAGTGGGCCGAGATCGAAGCGTGGATCGTGGTGCCCCGTCGCCCGCAGGCGTCGGGTGGCGTCCCGGCCCCGCGTCCTCGCATGCATGGCCGAGTGGACCGCGGCAGCCGACGAGTCCGCAGCGGCATGCGCGGAGGACGACCTCCCGAGTAGCAACGTGACGGTGGCCAGGATGAGCTTGGGCATCTTCGCACTCCCTTCCGCGGGGGAAGGCCCCCGCCGGCTTCGGATTGCTGCGAGCACATCTTAGCGACAGGGCGAACGTCTCATATCACACAAATGCGGTATCTTTGGCGGTCGCTCGGTGGCCGAACTTCCTAGAACCCCTTCAAGACGAAGTTCACCGCAACCGAGAAGGGCGAAGTCCGACAAATTGGTTACATGAGCTTGGGTTACCCGCCGTCTGCGCAGCGGATTGTCCACGAAATATAGACGCCGAATCCTCTATTGCTGCCCTACTGCTGCCAGAGGCCCCCGGTGACGATACCGGGGGCCTTTGCTTTTCCTGCGGTTTGCAGGTATTTCCGTGGCGCGCTCGGCAGGACTCGAACCTGCGACCTCCTGATTCGTAGTCAGGCGCTCTATCCGGCTGAGCTACGAGCGCATCGGAAGGCCTATGATACCGTCGCGTTGGGTATCTCTCAAGGCAGGCGCCTATGTGGTGCGGTTTTGTGGATATACTTGCGGGGTGGTTGTGGTCCGACGGTCGAAGGCGGGGTATTGAGCGGGTCGGTTCTGCTGGTCATAGGGGATGACGAGGAGAGGCTGCACCTGAGGCGGGCGTTGTCGGGGGAGGGGTGGCGTGTGATCCCGGCCGGATCGGGCAACCAGGCCCGCCAGATGGCGAGCCGGGAAGACTTCGAGATCGCCGTCGTGGACAACCGACTGCCCGACGAACGCGGCTTCCAGGTCATAAGCGCCGTCCAGAAACCGAACGTCTCGACCGTGGCGCTTCTTCGGGACGAGGACACGATGGACCGCATCGTCGGCATCGAGCTCGGGGCGGACTACTACATGCGCTCGCCGGTGAACCCGAGGGAGCTCGTGGCGCGTGTGAAGCAGATCTTCCGCAAGCGGGAACGCGGCGGGGACGAGGACTCGGGCAGGCTCTTTGTCGGGGACCTGGAGATCGACCCGGACCAGGTCCTCGTCCGAAAAGGCGACCGCGAGATCGCCCTCTCCCCCCGCGAGTTCAAGCTCCTCCACACCCTCGCCCGCTCGCCGGGACGCGTCTTCCCCCGCACCGCCCTCTTGAGGCAGGTATGGGGCGAGGACGAGTTCATAGACGAACGCACCGTCAACGTCTACGTCCAGCGCCTGCGCAACAAGCTCGGCGACAACCCCAACGAGCCGAAGCTGATAGAGACGGTGAGGGGGTTCGGGTACCGCCTCGTGAGGCCGGCGGGTAGCTGAGGTTTTAAGGTTCTAGGTTTTGAGGTTTTAGGATTCACTCCGGCGGCAGGATCCGGAGGACGACGACCTCGACTCCGGTGCTCACAAAGCGTTGCCGGATTCGTGATGCCCGCTTCTGCCTGACGCCTTAAAACCTCAAGACCTTTTTATAAGCGCCCCGCCCCGGATCGTCTCGCCCGACCTGACGTTGTAGCCGTGGCCGACGATGCAGTCTTCCAGGTACGCCCCGTCGCCGACTATGGAGCCGGGGAGTAGGATCGAGCGTTTTATGGTGGCGTCCGGCCTGACCCAGCAGTCCGTGCCGACCGTCACGTCCCCCGAGAGGGTGACGCCGCGGCCGACGACGGCGTCCCGGCCGACGACGGCCTGGCCTTCTATGTTGGCGGCGGGGTGGATCTGGGCGTCCTCGCCGACCCACAACCCCTCGCCGCGCTTCTCGCCCGGGATCTCGACGTCGACCTTGCCGGAGAGCACGTCGTACTGGGCCTGCCGGTAGGCCTGGAGCGTCCCTATGTCCGACCAGTAGAAGTCACCCTGGTAGCCGACGAAACGCTCCCCGTTCTCCAGGAACTTCGGGAACACGTCCTTGGCGAAGTCGAAGAAGGTGTCCTGCGGGACGTAGTCGAGCGCCCGCGACTCCAGGACGTAGATGCCGGTGTTCGCGAGGGTGCTTATGGCCTCCGTGGGGTCCGGCTTCTCCTGGAAACCGAGGATGTCCGAGCCCTCGTCGACGTCAACCACCCCGAAATCCGAGGTGTCGTAGACGCGACGCAGCGCTATGGTGGCGAGCGCCCCTTTCTCCCGGTGGAAGCGGACGAGCTCCCCGATATCTATGTCCGTGAGGGCGTCGCCGGAGACGACGACGAAGGTGTCGTCGAAGCGGTCGGCCAGTCGCTTGACGCCGCCGGCCGTGCCGAGTAGCTCGTCCTCCCTGTTCAGGCGGACCTTCATGCCGTTGACGCGGGACTCCTCGCCGTAGGCGTCGAGAAGGGCGTCCGCGAGGTAGTGGACGTTGACGTGGACCTCGTCGATGCCGTGCCTCGCCAGCAGGCCGAAAATGTGGCCGATGATGGGGGTGTCCACGACGGGGGCTAGAGGCTTCGGGATCTCCCCGGTCAGGGGAAAGAGGCGGGTGCCCTTGCCCGCCGCGAGCGCCATGGCTTTCATCGTGTGCCTACCATTCTCTGCCCTCGTTCCGTCTGGCCTTCTTCTCGAAGGCGTCCTCAAGGTCCACACCGGCGAGGTCCGCGAGGTCGAGGAGGTTCCACACCACGTCGTAGATCTCCCCGCCCAGGTTCTCCCTCACGGTCCTCGCCTCCTCCGTCTCCATCGTCCCGACGTCCGCGTTGCCGTCCCTGGAGAGCCTGAGCACCCCCGCGGCCACCTCGCCGACCTCGCTCGTCAGGTAGGCGAGCCTCTGCTCCAGGGTGACGTCGAAGCCCTTGTCCGCCTTGGGCTTCCGAACCTGACGCCGGAGGTCCCCGACCGTCAGCCCCCGCTGCAGGCCGCCCGCCCGTGCTCTATATTCATCCCCGTGCACGATGGCACTTTACACCGGCTCTTCCCCGCGGCCAAGTTCGACGAACCGCTCCGGCGCTACACGGCCTGGAAGATAGGCGGTCCCGCCGACGCCCTCCTCGAACCGAAGAGCGTCGACGAGCTGGTGTCGGCCGTGCGCGAGGCCCGCCAGAACGGCGTGCCCGTTACGGTGCTCGGCGGCGGCACGAACGTGCTCGTGCGCGACGGCGGCATCCGGGGCCTGACCATCCGCCTCGCCAAGTCCCTGACGAAGGTCGAGGTGGAAGGGATGTCCGTCGTCGCCGACGCCGGCGTCCTCTACCCCGTCCTCGCCAACACCACCGCAGCATCGGGCCTCGCCGGCCTGGAGTTCGCCACCGGCATCCCCGGCACCGTCGGCGGCGCCGTCTACATGAACGCCGGGGCCTACGGCTCAGAGACGGGGGAAGTCCTCGACTGGGCCGACGTCTTCCGGGCGGAGGCAGGCGAGGTCGTCAGGATGCAGAACTCGGACCTCCACCTCTCCTACCGCAAGAGCATCCTCCACGAGCACCCCGACTGGCTCGTCCTGCGGGCCGGCTACACCGTGGGGCCCGGGGACGCGGGGCTTCTTAAAGCCCGCATAAAAGGATTCCGGATGCAGCGCATGAACGGCTCCCCGAACAAGCCGAGTTGCGGCTCCACCTTCAAACGACCCCCCGGGGACTTTCCCGGCCGCGTCATCGAGGCCGCCGGGCTCAAGGGCACGAGGGTGGGGAACATAGAAGTCTCGCCCGTCCACGCCAACTACCTCGTAAACCTCGGCGGCGGCACCGCGGAGGAGGCGCTGGAGCTCATAGATCTGGTCCGCAGGACGGTCCGCGAGAAGCTCGGGGTGGAGCTGGAGTCCGAGGTGCGGGTGATCGGCGAGCCGTAGGGTTCCAGGGCGGACAAAGATCAGGGGAGGCGCGACCAGGGGTGGGTGTGGACGAACCGGTTGCGGTCGTGGGATACGATCCGGGGTGGCCGCTGGCGTTTGATCGGGAACGGCGGCGCGTTGGGGAGGCGCTTGGCGACGCTGTCGTCGCTATCGAGCACTTCGGTAGCACGGCCGTGCCTGGTATGGCGGCCAAGCCCATCGTCGACATCCTGGTCGGTTTGCGAGTCTCCGAACTGCGAGAGAAACAAATGACTGCCCTGGTGCGGCTGGGTTACGAGTATCTCGGCGAAGCCGGGGTTTCGGGACGACTGGCGTTTCGCAAGCGAGGACCGACGGCTTACAATATCGCGGCGGTAGGGTGGAACGGCCGGCTCTGGCAAGACAGCTTGCTGCTACGCAACTTCTTGCGTGCCAACCCGGAAGAAGCACGCCGTTACGGGCGACGCAAACAGCAGCTGGTTTCGCAAGGCGTCTCTACCCTGCTGAAGTACTCAGAACGGAAGGAAGCATCGATCCAGGAGTTGTTGCGGAGTGCCAGGGCGCGGCCGAACGGATCGCCGCCCTAGCCCGTCTCGCCCGGACGCTGCGTGTACGGGAGGCGCAACCTAACCAACCCCACCCGAAGCCTGATGCCTAAAACCCGAAGCCTTCTCCCGGAATAGGTCCGGTATATCCGCCAGGTCCGTGTGCCGGTCGCAGACGTCCAGGAGGGCCTGGGAGGTGCACTGGCCGGCGCTTATGACCTCGACGCGGAGGCCCTTCTCGCTCTGGAGGTACTCGGCGGCCTCCACGTAGTCGCCGTCGCCGGAGACGAGGACGTAGGTATCGGCGTGGTCGGCGAGGCGCATCATGTCCACGACTATGCCGACGTCCCAGTCGCCCTTGTGGGAGACGGTCCGTTCGCCGTCGGGGGCGATGGTTTCGTGGACCTGCAGGGGTTTGGAGCGCACCTTGTAGCCGAACTTGTTGAGGTTGTAGACGAACGGGCGGGTCGAGGAGGTCCCTTGCCCCTCGTCCGTCTCTTGCTTCTCGACGATGTAGAAGGTCGCGCGCAGGAGCTTGCGGTCGCCGACGGCGGCTTCGAGGAGCCGGGAGTAGTCCAGGACGCCCCTGTGGTAGCTCTTGATCGAGTGGTACAGGTTCGCCCCGTCCACGAAGACCGCCACCCGCCCGCCGAGATCCCGCCCCTCCATCGCGCGAATACTAGCAGAAAATATCCGGCGTCCCTTTAGAAATCGCGGTTTACCCCGTGGGGCAACTGGGTTAATATCCGTAGGCTTTGCCGCACGCAGGCTAGAGAGGAGGGGATCCTCACGGACTTCGAGGTCAGCATCGACGAGCACGCGGACGATTACTCCGTGGTCGCCGTCCGCGGCGAGATGGACCTCCACACCTCCCCGAAGGTCCAGGGCGCCATCGAGCGCGCCTCGGAGAACAACGGCGTAGTAGGGGCCGTCGTCGTGGACATGAGCGGCGTAGCCTTTATGGACTCGACCGCGCTCTCCGCCCTCGTCCGCTCCAAGGACGCCCTCGGAAAAAGGGACGTCTCCCTCCGCCTCGCCGCCCCCTCCGACGCCGTCGCCCGCATCTTCTCCGTCACCGGCTTCCACGACTTCTTCGAGATCTTCCCCTCCCGCGAAGCCGCCATCACCGCCTAGAGAAGGCGGTTTTTCAACGTATGGTACAGTGTATGGCATGAAGAAGACGACCGTCTATCTACCGGACGACCTCAAAGCCGCGCTGGGACGTGTCGCGGACGAGAGGGGGCAAAGCGAAGCGGAGCTCATACGGGAGGCGGTTGGGGATCTCGTACGGGGCTCGGAGAGGCCCAGGCCGCGTCTGCCGCTGTTCCACAGCGACGATCCCACGTTGGCAGAGAGGGTAGACGAGGAGCTCCGGGGTTTCGGGGAGTAAGGCCGGATCGGCGTTTCTTGCTCGTACTAGACACCAGCGGGTTGCTCGCCGCCCTGGATGGCACCCAACGCTTCCACGCGCCCGCCAAGAGGGTGCTCGCCGGCTACGAAGGCACGCTGCTGCTCTCTCCCTTCGTTCTGGCGGAACTGGACTACCTATTGTCGACGCGGGTCGGTTGGGACGCGGAGGTCGCGTTGCTGGGCGAGGTAGGCCGGGGAACGTATCGACTAGAGCCGTTCACCGAGGACGACATGGTGGAGGTGGTGGGCGTGCTCGAGCGCTATGCCGGCCTCGGGGCCGGACTGGCCGACGCGTCCAACGTCGTGCTGGCGAACCGCTACGATACCCTGGACGTGCTCACGCTCGACGAACGGCACTTTCGGGTCCTGAGGGGGCCACACGACCGGCCGTTCCGCCTTCTCCCGGCCGACGCCGAATAACCTCTCGTCTTACGTGATCCCGGGTCCGTCGCGTACTAGAATCTGATGGTTGTGATGGCCGACGTGAAAAAGCTGAAGGTCCCCGGACCCGTACTTCGTCTAGGCGAGGCGTTTGGGGAGGCGGGGCACGAGCTGTACCTGGTGGGCGGGTACGTGCGCGACGGGCTGCTCGGCGGGGCGGGATTGGACGCGGACGCGACGACGGGGGCGCGGCCGAAGGAGATCAAGCGCGTGCTCGGGCCGCTCGCGGACCACCTCTGGGACGTCGGGGAGCGCTTCGGGACCATAGGGGCCACGGTCGGCGGCTACGCGGTCGAGGTCACGACGTACAGGAGCGACCTCTACACCGAGGGGAGCCGGCACCCGGAGGTCCGCTTCGGGGACAGCCTCGTCGAGGACCTCGCCCGGCGGGACTTCACGATAAACGCCGTCGCGGCCGACGCCCTCACGGGCGAGATCTCCGACCCCTTCGGGGGCAGGAAGGACCTGGAGAACGGCGTGATCCGGCCGGTAGGGGACCCGCTTGACCGGATGCGCGACGACCCTTTACGGATGCTCCGGGCCGTCCGCTTCGAGACGACCCTGTCCAAACCGGAGAGGCCCTTCGCCCTCACGACGGACCTCGAGAGGGCCATCCGGGAGAACGCCCACTGGCTGGAGAGCATAAGCGCCGAGCGCATCAGGGGCGAGTTCGAGAAGGTCCTGGTCTCGGGGAACGTCTCCGCTGGCCTGCGCGCCCTGGTGCGCCTGGGGCTTATGCCTTACATCGTGCCCGAGTTCATGGAGACGGTGGACGTGGAGCAGGAGTCCGAGTTCCACCACAAGGACGTCTTCGAGCACACCCTGATCGTGGTCCACAACGTCGAGAACACGCCCGTCTTGCGCAAGGCGGCCTTTTTCCACGACATAGGCAAGCCCCGCACCCTCGTCTACGAGCACCGCTGCACCTACTGCGGCGCGAAGAGCACCGAGAAGACCGCCGAAGAGGGGGAGTGCGGACGCTGCGGCGGGCGCACGATCCCGAAAAAGGTCCACTTCTACGGCCACGAGAACGCCGGCGCCGCCATAGCGCGCCGGGCCATGAAGCGCCTGGCCTACCCGAAGGACGACATCGACGCCGTCTCGCACCTCGTCTCCCACCACATGCGGCCGATGGGCTACGCGGTCGGGCGCGACCCGTGGAGCGACTCGGCGGTCAGGCGCTTCGTCAGGGACACCTACCTGTCCCGCGGCGAGCACGTGCTTGCCGACGTGGACATGCTGCTAAGGCTCGCACGGGCAGACATCACGGGGAGCGCCCCAAGGCGCAGGCGCGTCGCCGAGGCCTCCTGGCGGAGCCTCAAGGACCGGGTGGACGGGGTGCGGGCCGAGGACACCATCGAGAGGCTGGAGAGCCCGCTCGACGGCAACGACCTCATGAGCCTCTTCGGGCGCGGCCCGGGGCGTTGGATCAAGCCGGTCAAAGACCACCTCCAGGGCGAGGTCATAGAAGGCCGCCTCGGCAAGGACGACACGCGGACGGCCCGGCAACTGGCCGAAGCCTTCGCCCGCGAACACGACGTTTTCGGAGGGGAGTAGGAACTTGGAAGCTTTCGATCCGCTCGCGCAGACCGGCTGGCTGCAGGACCACCTGCAAGACCCCGACCTGCGCGTCGTGGACATCCGGGGCTACGTGAAGAAGACCGACCCGGGTGGGGGGCGCCAGATGGCCGAGTACCTGCCGGCCCGCGAGGAGTACGAAGAGTCCCACGTTCCCGGCGCCGTCTTCGTGGACTGGACCCGCGACATAACCGACCCCGGCGACCCCGTACCCGCCCAGATCGCCCCGCCTGACCGCTTCGCGGACCTCATGGCCTCCCTCGGCATCGGCGACGACACCCACGTCGTCGTCTACGACCACGCGGGCGGCCAGTTCGCCACGCGCCTGTGGTGGGCGCTCGCGTACTACGGCCACGACCGCGCCTCCGTCCTCGACGGCGGCTGGAACAAGTGGACCGCCGAAGGCCGCCCCGCCACCGCCGAGGTCCCGGACCCGTCGCCCGCCCGCTTCACCCCGAGGCCCACGGCCGGCTGGCGCAAGGAGGCCGCGGAGGTGCTCGCCGCGGGCGAGGGCGACGCCCTCGTGCTCGACGCCCGCGACGAGGGGCAGTTCACGGGAACGGTGACCAGGGGGGAGGGGCGGCCGGGGCACGTTCCCGGCGCGAAGCACCTGCACGCCGACGGCCTCTTCGGGCCCGACGGCACCTTCCTCCCGGACGAGGAGTTGGAGGAGAAGCTGCGGGCGGCCGGCGTGCCCGAAGACAGGGACGCGCCCGTGGTCGCCTACTGCAACGGCGGGGTCGCGGCGACCGTGCCGCTCTTCGCGCTGCACAGGTTGGGCTACCAGAACCTCTCCAACTACGACGGCTCGTGGAACGAGTGGGGTGCTAGGGAGGACCTTCCCGCCGAGCGTTAGGCCCCCGTCGGGAAGGAATGCAAGCCCGGTGTTACAATCTCGTGCGGTATGGAGAGAAGCCGGGCAAAAAAGATCGTCCTGTGGGTGCTCAGCCCGATCATGCTCCTGGCCGGCATGGCCCTTATAGCCTCCTTCTTGCTGGCAGGCCGCCTCGACAGCACGGCGACCAACAGCGAGGACCCCGGCGGCTTCAACGTCCCCAGGCTCGAAACCACGCAGGGCAACAACGAGGAGACGACCCAGGCCGGCCCCGAAGACAAGACCCTCAAGCTGACCGTGCCCGCGATGTCCCGCATAGAGGACGACGAGATCCCGAGCACCACGGGCGGCGACGAGGCGAAGCTCAAGGAGTACGCCGCCATCCACCTCGAAGGCACGGGCTTCCCCTGGCAGGACGAGGCGAACGTCTACATCGCCGGCCACCGCCTGGGCTTCCCCAACACCGAGAGCTGGCTCACCTTCTGGGACATGGACAGGGTCGAGACGGGCGACGAGATCTTCGTCACCGACGCCGAAGGCACCGAGTACACCTACAAGGTCTTCAAAGAGTTCACCGTCGGCCCCTCCGACACCTCCGTAACGAAGACCAAGCCGGGCGAGAACATACTCACCCTCCAGACCTGCACCCTACCGGACTACTCCCAGCGCCTGGTTATCCAGGCAGAGCTCACGGACACGTCCGAGAAGGCGGCGTAGCTGCCCGGGCCGGTGGCCCTCAGCCCTTTCCGAACTCTTGCGCCTTGAAGCGCTGGCCCGTGACCCCTCTCGACTCGTCGGAGGCCAGGTAGAGGAAGACGGCGGTGTTCTCCTCGGGGGTTATGCGGGTCTGGGGGTCTTCTTCGGGGTAGGCGGCGGCGCGCATGCCGGTGCGCATACCGCCGGGGTCGACGGCGTTCGAGCGGATGCCGCGTCCTTCCAGCTCGGCGGCCAGGATCTGGCTGAGGCCCTCCATCCCGAACTTGCTGACGGAGTAGGCGCCCCACCCGGCCCGTCCCTCGACGCTGACGCCGCTCACGACGTTTACGATAGAGCCGCCCTCTCGCATGTGAGGAATCGCCGCCCTCGAGACGAGGTAGGGGCCGGTGAGGTTGGCGTCGATCACGCGCCGCCATTCGTCCTCCGGGTACTCTTCGATGGCGACCCGGGGGCCTAGCAGGCCGGCGTTGTTGACGAGAACGTCGAGCCCGCCGAACCTGCCGACCGCCTCGTCCACGAGCCTCCGCGCGTCCTCCCCCTTCGACACGTCCGCCGCGACGGCGAGCACGTCGACGCCGAGGCCTTCGACCTCCCCGGCGACGGGCCGGATGCCCTCCTCGCTGCGGGAGTTCACCACGAGCGACGCCCCCTCCTTCGCGTAGGCGAGGGCGAGCGCCTTCCCGAGCCCCTGGCTAGCGCCGGTGATCAGCGCCACTTTGCCTTCTAGCACGTTTCTTCCTTTCGGCAGCCTGTCAGCCCTTCAGCACGCCGCCTGACGACGGCTTTCAGCCCGTCAGCTTAAACCCTTACAGCCCTGACTGTTGCCCGAGAACCTATCCCCGTAAGACACGGCAACGTCTGTGTCACCAGAACCCGCAGTGCGCCCCGTGCGCAACGAACGCCCCGGATGACAAGCTGACGGGCTGAGAGCGGAGGTCGCCCGAAATGCAATCCTTCACCACGTAGCGTATAAAGGTATCGTGAAGCGGCCGTTTTTAGAAGGAGACCCGGTCCGTGCGCGGTGAGAACGCGCCGCCGTCCTGGGCGCGGCTTCCTGGGGCGCGTTGCCGGGCGGTGGAGCACCTGACGAAGCTCGAAGGGCTCAAGGAGTTCGAGCTCTTTGAGGGGATCGACGAGGGGTTCTTCCAGGCGCTCGCGATCTCGGCGGAGGTGCTGGAGCTCGGCGCGGGCACGGCGCTCTACAGGGAAGGCGAGCCTTCTGGGGCCGTGTACTTCGTGCGGGAGGGGCGGGCGAAGCTCTACCGTTCCGTCGGCGGGCCGAAGGCGCGGGACCAGATCCTGGGCGTCGTCGGCGACGGCTCGGTCCTGGGACTCGGCGCGGCCCTTGAGGGCCGCCCGCAGAGCCACGGCGCCACGGCGCTCACCGACTGCGTGCTCTACGCCGTCTTCCGCGACGACCTCTTCGACGTGATGGGCCGCTTTCCCGCCGGCGCCGTGCGCCTCAACCGGGTCCTCGCCGCCCGCGCGCGCGAGCTGGAGGACCTCGTCGGCGACCTCGTGTTCCGCAGCGCCCCCCAGAGGGTGGCCCGTATGCTCCTGAACCTCGCCACCGAGGAGGGCCGCGTCACCAAGCGGGGCGTCGTCTTCGAGCCCTCGCTCTCCCGTCAGGAGATGGCGGAGGCTACGGGCATCTCGCGCGAGGCCCTCTCCCGCGCCCTCTCCCGCCTCGCCCAGGAAGACATCCTGGACCTCGACGGCAAGACCATAACCATCCTCCAACCCGCCGAGCTTCGCTCCCGTACTTGAAGGGAAGGCATAAGGCTTTGAGGTTCTAGGTTTTTAGGGGCGCTTGGCGGGGCGGGGTTCCGTTTTCCGAGACCTCAAAGCCTTAGAACCTGAGAATCGTTCCCAAAAAGGGGCGGTTTTGCTGGTGATTTGATCCAGATCACGCAGCGCGATGATCCCGGTCATGGGCAGCGATGATGGGCGTCAACGGCGGGTGGTTTGGTCGTCGTGCGGCTGCTATAAAGCCGCCACGACGAGAGAAATACGAGAGGAGGAGCGAGATGACTTATGTGATCACGGAGCCGTGCATCGGCACGAAGGACCAGTCTTGCGTCGAGGTGTGCCCGGTGGACTGCATCTACGACGCGGGTGACCACTTCATGATCAACCCCGAAGAGTGCATCGACTGCGGCGCCTGCGAGCCCGAGTGCCCGGTCGAGGCCATTTTTCCGGAGGACGAGGTTCCAGACGACCAGGAGAGCTACATCGCCAAGGCCGCAAACTACTTCGAGTAGCGGCAAGGCACACGCTTTGACAGGGGAGGGGCCTTCGGGCCCCTCCTTCTGTTTCTCCCGGCGGCGGTTCTCTTGAAGGTGTTGTTGGCCCTCTACCTCTCGTTGCTCGTCGCGCTCCTGGCCGGCTGCGTGGCACGGTCAGGGGAAGAGGATCGCTCCTCTCCTTCCAAGGGGGAAGAGACCCCTGGCACGGAGAGGGACCCCGCCGCGGCCCGCGTGGTGTGTAGTGGCGATGGGGTTCGCGTGCTGACGCCGAAGGTGGCCGCGCGCCGATGGGGTACACCTCGCAATCGACAACCGTCTTGGAGGGAGCGCGGACCTCTCGGTGGGCCATCCCGGCGGGGGCGTGGGCTGGAGCGTGCCGCCCGGAGAGAGCGAGCGCGTCGCCAACGTACCGCCCGGCAAGGTGCAGATCGACTGCTTCGGCCGCTCCTGGGGAGGGCTAGGCTCTTCGGGATGGAGGTCGGGACCATACAGGTCCTCGCGGGCGATTCCGGCTACAAGTCAACGAAGCTCGACTGCCCGGGGGGCAGGTCTAAGAAGATCGAACCCTTCACGAAAGAGGAGACAGAGGAGCAGAAGGGCGCACCCGTGGAGACCTTCCGGCGCGGCAACGCGGGTGCGCTCCGGGAAGGCGACGTGGTGGAAACCGCCGGTAACACCCAAAGCCGGGACGAACGAACCGTGCGCGTGGTGCGCGACGGCAAAGTGGTCGTCACGGCGCACTACCTCAAGTTTTCGCGGGGGTGGATGGAGGCCACCGACGAGAGCTGCGCCGGTCTCTGATCCCCCACGGGGCGCGAACCCACCAGGACCCGCGCGTCGTCGCCCGCCACCAACCGGCCGAGCCGGCCTAGCGACCGCTTGAGGTGGTCTCGGGCCGCGCGCTTTGCCACCGCGCCTCGCGCGAGACCAGCAAGAAACGGGTCCGCCGGGGCGAGCGCGGTAACGAACGAGGCGACCGCGCCGTCCCCGACGCGCCCTATGGAGCACTCGCCCCAACCCACGACCGGTCCGTCGTACGTCCAGCGCAACCGACACGGGGTCTCCGCCTCTTCCAACACGCTGAGAACCCTCTTCTTGAAGCCGAGGAACGAGATCTCCCACTCGGAGACCATCCCGACCCCTCCCTCCCCCGACAGCACCTCGACCCGCTGCACGCCTGGCGCCCACGCCGGGAAACCTCGCACGTCGAGCACCGCCCCGTAGAAGTCCTCCGGCGCGACCGGCGCGAAGACGGCCGCCGCCAACTCGGTCTCCCTCGCCTTGTTCTGTGTTGCTACTTCCATGTAGCAAGATTATACAGGCTGCGGGGATATACTCCGGCGCATGGAGGATGGGAGCTGGCTGACGCTTGGGCGGGAGTACGTTTACCGGAGCCCGTGGTGCGCGTTTCGGGTGGACGGGGTGGAGCTGCCGGGGGGGCGGGAGATCGAGTACGGGGTCCTGGAGAGCGGGGGGTTCGCGGCCGTGGTCGCCGTGACGGGGGAGAACGAGGTGGTGCTGGTGCGGCAGTGGCGGCAGCCGCTTGGCGCGTTCACGTTGGAGTTGCCGAGCGGCGGGGTCGAGGAAGGGGAGGAGCCGGCGGGGGCGGCGCGGCGGGAGCTTCTGGAGGAGGCCGGCTACCGGGCCGAGGGGCTAGAGCGGCTGACGAGCGTGCACACGAGCACCGGGCGCAGCACGGAGGTCGGGCACGTTTTCGGGTGCCGGGCGGTGAGGGACGGGCGGGGGCCTGCGCCCGAGCCTACTGAGTTTATCCGGGTGGTGGAGGTTCCGTTCGGGGAGGCTCTGGGGATGGTGCGGGACGGGCGCATCTCGGACGCGGCGACGGTCCTCGGGTTGCTGTGGGAGGCGGGGCGTGGCGCGGGGGGCGCTCCTTCGGTAGACTAGGGGGGCAAACAACCGGGGAGCCGCGAGGCTGAGAGGGCAGAGAGACCGAGAGGTCCGGTGCCGACCCGCTGAACCTGATCCGGGTAATGCCGGCGCAGGGAGATAAGAGAGTCTCGTCGGCGCATCCCCGCTTATCGTTAGGAGGGTGCGCTTTTGAACGATTTCAGGGACACGAGGGTCTTGACCGAGGCGGCGCTCGCCATCGCGCTCGCGTTCGTTCTGGGCTTCATCGGGATCGACCTGCCCTTCGGCGGCTCTATCTCTCTTGAGATGATCCCCCTGATACTGCTCGCCCTGCGCCAGGGGCCCGTGGTCGGCGTGATCGCGGGTGCCGCCTACGGCCTCTTGAACCTCGCCGTGGAGCCGGTCGTGGTGCACCCGGTTCAGGTCCTCTTCGACTACCCGCTGGCCTTCGGCGCCCTGGGGCTCGCCGGCTTCTTCCGGCCCACCGTGCGGGGCGCGGTTATCGGGGCCACGGTCGCCGTGCTGGCCCGCTTCGTCTGTCACTTCGTCTCGGGCGTAGTCTTTTTCGCCTCCTACGCGCCCGAGGGCTGGAACCCCTACGTCTACTCCGGCGCGTACAACGCCGCCTACCTGGTCCCGAGCCTCGCAATAGCCCTCGTGGTCGTGGTGGTGCTGCTCCGGGCGCTGGAGGGGGCGCAGCCGTCGCCGCGCCAGGTCCGGTACCGGCGTTCCACCGCGTCGTAGCTTGCGCGCCGCCGTCTTCCTGAACGGGTCACCGGACCCGCCCGACCTGCTCCGGCGCGCCGCCGCCCGGGCCGACCTCGTGGTCGCCGCCGACGGTGGGGCCCTGCACGCCCTAGCCGCCGGGGTCGTCCCCGACCTCGTCGTCGGCGACATGGACTCCCTGGGGGACGAGGGGGCGCGACGGGTCGAGGGGCGGGGGGCTTCCCTGGAGCGCCACCCGTCCCGGAAGGACAAGATGGATGGGCACCTGGCCGTCCTCGCGGCCCGGGAGAGGGGCGTCACGGACCTCGACCTTCTCTGCGCCGCGGGCGGACGGCCCGGCGCCGTCTTCGCGCTGCCGCACCTGCTGCTGGCGGCGGAGCGGATGGGGGTTCGGGCGACAGTTGCCGCCGAATGGGGGGAGATGTTCGTGGTGGAGGACGGCCACAGGACGGTGGGGGGCGTGCCGGGCGAGAGCGTCTCCGTCTTTCCGGTCTCCGGTGTTGCGGAGGGCGTCACCCTGGAGGGTTTCGAGTACCCGCTGGGGGAGGCCCGGATCGGGGCCGGCGACACTTTAGGGTTCCACAACGAGCTGCTCGGGGAGGAGGCCAGGGTTGCCGTGAAGGGCGGCGCCCTGCTCGTGATCCACGAGACGAGGAGAGACGAGGCCCGGACGATGCCGGGCGGGGGAGGGGAGACGTTTTGAGCGTTCTTGCGGGAAAGGTCGCCCTCGTCACCGGCGCCAGCCGGGGGGTTGGCGCCGCCATAGCGAACGCGCTGGCCGACGAGGGCGCGGCGGTCGTCGTCAACTACCTGAGGAGCGGGGAACTCGCGGAGGAGGTCGCCGGCGGCATCCGCGGTCGCGGCGGCAGGGCCGTCGCCCATCAGGCGGACGTGACCGACGAGGCCGCCGTAAAGGGGATGGTCCAGAGGACGGCCGAAGAGTTTGGCCCCGTGGACGTGCTCGTGAACAACGCGCTCCCCGATTACAGGTTCGACCCCGTCGGGCGCAAGGACTTCGGGAGCGTGGGGTGGGGAGACTTCTTGCAGCAGCTCGGGGGGCTCAAGGGTGCTTTGCACTGCTCGCAGGCGGTGGTGCCCGGGATGGTGGAGGGGGGAGGGGGCAGGATCTTGAGCATCCTCTCCAACCTCATAAACAACCCCGTCGTCCCCTACCACGACTACACGACCGCCAAAAGCGCCCTGCTCGGCTTCTCCCGCAACCTGGCCGCCGAGCTCGGGCCCCACAACATAACGGTCAACATGGTCGCAGGCGGCCTCATAGACGAGACGGACGCGAGCGCCCCCACCACCGAGGAGGTCCGCCAACTGGTCGCCGCCTCGACACCCCTGCGCCGCCTCGGCACCCCGGAGGACCTCGCGCGCGCCGTCCTCATGTTCGCCTCACCGTGGTCGGACTTCGTGACCGGACAGTACATCACCTGCGACGGCGGGCTGGTGATGGCTTAAAGCTTTCGGGCATCGGATTGTAGGCTTCGGCTCTTGGGAGGGACTTTGAAACGGGTTATGAGCGTAGCGACGAGCGATTCGGGGGCGGGGGCCGGCATCCAGGCCGACCTGAAGGCGTTCTTGCGCTGCGGCGTCTACGGCACGACGGCCATCGCCGCCACGACCGCCCAGAACACCGTCGGCGTAACGGACATATATCCGTTTCCGCCGGAGGTGGCGGTGAAACAGATAGAGGCCGTCGCCGGGGACATCGGGGCGGATGCGGTCAAGACCGGGATGTTGTTCAACGCCGGCATCATCTCCGCGGTGGCCGGGGCGGTGCGGCGGCTGGGGTTGCCGAACCTGGTGGTTGATCCGGTCATGGTCGCGGAGAGCGGGGCGACGCTGCTGGAGCCGGCGGCGGTGGAGACGTACAAGGACGGGCTCTTCCCGCTCGCCCGGGCCGTGACGCCTAACGTCAACGAGGCTTTCGCGATCCTCGGCGAGCCCGTGGAGGAGGCGAAGATCGAGGACTGCGCGGCCGCGCTCTACGAGCTTGGTCCCGAGGTCGTGGTCATCACCGGCGGGCATACGTCCGCGGGTGCGGACCTTCTCTACGACGGCGGGAGGTTCGAGAGGATAGAGGGCCCCGTGCATCCCTCGGAGAACACCCACGGGGCGGGTTGCACGCACTCTTCGGCGCTCGCGAGCTTTCTGGCGCGGGGCTTCGATCCCGTGGAGGCGGCCCGGCGGGCCCGGGCGGTCGCCTCCGAGGCGGTCGGGTACGGGCTCGGGGAGATCGGGGCCGGCGCGGGCCCGGTGCACGCTTTAGGCGGTATCCTGGAAAGGGGAGGGCGATGAACGCTTCTGAGGTCTTGCGACGGCTCGGGAAGGAGCGACCGCTCGTCCACCACCTGACCAACTACGTCACCGTCAACCTCGTCGCCAACGCGACGCTCGCGACGGGTGCGTTGCCCGTGATGGCCAACGCCGTCGAGGAGGTCGAGGAGATGGTGGCGACCGCCTCCGCGCTCGTCATCAACATGGGGACGCTGGACGGGGCTTGGGTGGAGGCCATGGTCCTTGCCGGCAAGGAGGCCAACCGCCGCGGCATCCCGGTGATCCTCGACCCCGTCGGCGCCGGGGCCACCCGCTTTCGCACCGAGACGCCCGAGAGGCTCCTCTCGGAGATAAGCTTCGCCGCCGTCTGCGGGAACGCGGGGGAGATCTCGACGCTCGCGGGCCTCGCCGCGGAGGTGCGCGGGGTGGAGAGCATCGGCGGCGACGCCCGCGAGGCCGCCCGGAAGGCAGCCCTACGCCTTGGCACGACGGTCGCTGCGACCGGCGAGGTGGACTACGTGTGCGACGGGGAACGCCTCTTTGCCGTCGAGAACGGCCACCCCCTGATGGGCCGCATCGTCGGGAGCGGCTGCGCCTCCACGGCCGTGGTCGGGTGCTTCGCCGCCGTCGGGGGCGGCGGCTCGGAGACGGTGGCCGGCGCCCTGGCCCTCTTCGGCCGGGCGGGGGAGGCCGCGGCAGAAGGGTCAGAAGGCCCCGGCACCTTCGAGCCCCGCCTGCTCGACGCGCTGGCCGCCCTCGCCGCCGACCCCGACGAGCTCGACGGGCGCCTCGTGGTCGAGGATCTGCCCCTTGCGTAGCCCCCGGAGCACCGCGGGGGGCACCGCGGGGAGCACCGCGGGGGGCGCCACGCGCAGGCTCGTCCTCGCCGCGCTCTTCGCGGGGCTGGGTGTCCTTCTCTCCTCCTTCGCCATACCCGTCGGCGCGTCGCGCGTCTTCCCTTTCCAGCACGCCATAAACGCCGTCGCGGGGGTCCTGCTCGGCCCGTGGTGGGCTGCGGGTTCGGCGCTCGTTACCGCGACCTTGAGGTTCTCCCTCGGGACCGGGAGCCTCTTCGCCTTTCCCGGGAGCCCCTTTGGGGCGCTGGCGGTCGGCTTCGCTTACCGGTTGCTGCGCCGGGACGAGGCCGCGCTGTTCGAGCCGGTCGGCACCGTGCTCGTCGGGGCGACGCTCGGGGCGGTCCTGATCTCGCCGTTCCTCGGGGCGGCAGGGGGCGGCCTGATCGCCCTGATGATCGCCTTCGCCTTCTCCAGCGTCCCCGGCGCCGTTATCGGCTACGGGGTCCTGAAGATCTTGAGAAGGTCCGGGCAGGCGTGATGAAGATGGTGAGGAGCTTAACGGCGGGGTCGCCGTTCACTGAAAGGGGGGACGAGGAGGCGTATGTTTGGGGCATGAAGCGGACGCCCCGGGCGCAGGAAATCCTGAACGACTCCGACCACCGCGCCTACCCGGTGCCCGCCGGTCCCTGGGCCCTGGGCATGAGCTGGCACGACCTCCTCTTCATGCACTGGCCCGTCCCCGCGGACCAACTGCGCCCGCTCGTGCCGTCCGCCTTGAACCTGGACACCTTCGACGGCGACGCCTGGCTCGGCGTCGTCCCGTTCCGCATGAGCGGCGTGAGGCCCCGCCTTATGCCCGCCGTGCCCGGGCTCTCCGGCTTCCCCGAGCTGAACCTCCGCACGTACGTCAGCGCCGGCGGAAAGCCCGGCATCTGGTTCTTCTCCCTGGACGCCCACAACCCCGTGGCCGTCCGCCTCGCGCGCGCCACCTTCAAGCTGCCGTACTTCGACGCCCGGATGTCCTCCCGGAAGGAGGGCGAGGAGATCCACTACCGCAGCACCCGCACGCACCGGGGCGCCCCGCCGGCGGAGTTCGTGGGCCGCTACCGGCCGGCGGGCGGGCCGTTCGAGAGCCGGCCGGGGTCGCTGGAGAACTTCCTGACGGAGCGCTACTGCCTCTACGCCGCGGACGGGAGGGGCAACGTCCGGCGGGGGGACATCCACCACCAGCTCTGGCCCCTGCGCCCCGCGGAGGCCGAGGTAGAGACGCTCCGGATGACCGGCCAGATCGGGGTCGCCCTGCCCGACACCCCGCCGCTCCTGCACTTCTCGGAGCGGCTCGACGTGCTCGCCTGGCCCCCGAGGAGGTTGGAATCTTGAGGATCGACGACGCCCGGTTTCTCCTGGTCACGGACCCGCGCCCGGACCTCGTCGCCCGCGTGGAGGCCGCCCTCCGGGGCGGGGTCGACATAGTCCAGCTGCGGGACAAGAAGGCTTCGAGAGAAGAGTTGATCCCGCTCGCGGAGGAACTCAAGGACGTGTGCGGGCGTGCCGGCGTCCTGTTCACCGTCAACGACGATGTGGATCTCGCCAGGCGCGTCGGGGCGGACGGGGTGCATCTCGGGGAGGACGACGATCCCACGCCGCGCGCCCGGGGCGTCCTCGGCCCGGGCGTCGTGGTCGGGCGCTCCGCCGGGGGTGTTGCCGAAGCCCTGGAGGCCGTTCGCGGGGGCGCGGATTACCTCGGCGTCGGGGCGGTTCACGCCACCCCGACGAAGCCCGAAGGGGATGTCGCCGGGCTCGCCCTGATCCGGGCCCTGGCCCGCGAGGACCTCTCCGTCCCGTGGTTCGCCATCGGCGGCGTGACCCTCGAAACCGCCCCCGCCGTCGCCGGGGCCGGCGCCCCCGGATTCGCCGTCGTCCGCGCGGTCCTCGACGCCGAGGACCCGGAGAATGCCGCCCGAAAACTGCGCGCGCTGCTGGACTGGCGACGCGGGGCTGAAGGCCAATAACCCAGACCCCTGCGCCCCCACCGAAAGATATACTCCCCGGATGGCCGGCGTCTACAAGGATCTCGTTCTATGAGGGCCGATCTCGTCTCGGGCATTCTGCCGGTGCGCCCCGACGGGCGCATGTTGTTGCTGCAACGTCCGGCGGGGACCTGGGAGCCGCCGGCGGGTCGGCTGCGTCCCGGGGAGTGCTTCGAATCCGGAGCCGTGCGGGAGCTATACGAGGAGACCGGGATGCTCGTCGCCCCGCGGCGCATACTCGCGACCTGGGTTGGCGATGCCCCGGGCGGCCGCTCGCTGGCCGCCGTGACCTTTATCGGGCGGACGGAAGTGGGGGAGGTAAGGCTCTCCGACGAGCACCTGGATCACAGGTGGGTGACCCTCGATGAGTGGCTCGCGCTGCCGAGCTGGTGGAGCCCGCAGAACATCCGCCGCGTGGCGGGACCATTGAGGGCGCTTCGCGAAGCGCCCCTGCCGAGGCCGGCGCCGCCGGGGGGTGGGGAGGAGGACGGCGTCGTCAACGCCATCCTGGGCGCTGGGGTGGTGGTAGCGGATCTCGAAGGGCCGGTGCCGCGGGCCTTGCTCATGCGCCGCCGGAAGCCGCCCGTGGGGCTCTGGGAGAACCCGGGAGGGGTGCTGGAGCCCGACGAGGATTTCGAGGCCTGCGCCCGGCGTGAGGCGGGGGAAGAGACGGGCGTGAAGATCGAAGGCCCCCTGTCGGCCTGGTGGACGCGGGTCGAGCCCTGGAAGGCCCCGGACGACCCCGAGCTGTACGCCGGGGTCGGTTTCCTCGCCCGCCACCCGGGGGGTGAGGTCGAGCTCGAGGACTCGGCCCACGACGCCTACCTGTGGGCGACGGAGGGGGAGTGGCGGGGCCTGCCCACCTGGTACACGAAGAGGGATTCGGACGTGTTGTGGGCGGAGATCCGGGAGATGCGCCGGTGAACGGGACGCAGGATCTAAAGGAAGAGGGAACGGAACCCCCCGCCGGCGGGAGACCAGGCAGGGCGCGGTTCTTCGGTATAGCGCTGATGGCGTTCGCGGTCCTGATGTGGGTAGCGGCGGCGGCCGTGCTGCTCCTTCCTCTCTCGGGGACGCAGAAGGTGTGGGCGACGTCGGCGTTTCTCGTGGCGGGGGAGGTGGCGTTCTGGGCCTCCGCCGTCCTTCTCGGGCGGGAGGTGTTCCGGCGCTACCGGGGAAGCCTGGACCCGCGCAGGCTCTTCGGGGGGCGCAGATGAACGAGTTCGACGTGATCCGCAAGTTCTCCGGCCTCTTACCGCCCGCGCCCGCGGAGGTCCTCGTGCCCATCGGCGACGACTGCGCCGTCTTGAGGCTAGGGGACGGGACGTGGGTCGCCGCCTCGGACATGCTCGTTTCGGGACGCCACTTCAAGGGGTGGGCGGCCCCCGCGGACGTCGGTTACAAGGCGGTGGCCGTCAACGTCTCGGACGTGGCGGCGATGGGGGGGATCCCGCGGTTCGTCCTGGTCTCCGGCGCCGCGCCCGATCCCGAGATGGCGCTCGGCGTCTTCGAGGGGGTGGCGGAGGCGTGCGGGGCGTTCGGCGTCTACCCGCTCGGTGGCGACACCACGCGCGCCGACGCCCTCACGGTGGACGTCGCCATCCTCGGCGAGCTGGGGGCGGCGCCCGTCCTGCGCTCGGGGGCGAGGCCGGGGGACCTGCTCGCCGTCACGGGAGAGCTCGGCGCCTCGGCGGCCGGGCTCCTCGCGCTGGAGGAAGGGAGAGAGGGTTTTGGACGATTAAAGAAGAGGCACCTGCGGCCCCTCCCGAGGACAGAGGCCGGGCGGGCGGCGGCGGGGCTCGGGGTGGGGGCCATGATCGACCTCTCAGACGGCCTCGCCTCCGACGTCCGCCACGTCTGCGAAGCGAGCGGCGTAGGGTGCAGGGTGGACCTCGACCTGCTTCCCGTCGCGCACGACGCGCGCGAGCTCGCGGCGTCCCTGGGGCGCGACCCCGCGTTGCTCGCCGCAACCGGAGGCGAAGATTACGAGCTCCTCGTCTCCGCCCCGGAGCGGGTCCTGAGAACCCTCGCCGAAACCGTAGATATACCCGTAACAGTCGTGGGGGAGATTGCTGGGTCCGGCATCGACTTCCGGCGCGGGGGCGACCCGGTCGATCACCTTTCAGGCTGGGACCACTTCGCCTAGAGCGTGGCAGCACGCGGAGCCTCTCGGGCTCCCGCCTTCAGCATTCCAGCTTCCGGGTTGGGTCGATGATTTGTCGACGCCTGTACGGGCATCGATTAGGAAGGCGACAGAAGGAGGACGGTGTGCCTTACAAGATGATCACGCAACTGCCGGACGGCGTGAAGAACAATTTGCCCAAGCACGCGCGGGAGATCTACAAAGAGGCCTTCAACTCCGCGGAGGAGCAGTACGGTGAGGAGAGCCGCGCCCACCGCGTGGCCTGGGGCGCGGTGGAGCAGAAGTACGAGAAAGACGAGAACGGAAACTGGGTCTCCAAGGAGGGCTAGTCAGCACGCCTGGGCCTCCGCTTTCGGCGCGCAGCCGGAAGGTGGTGTGCTTTAACCCACCGGCCATTCTTCGAGGGTCCATCCCATGTTCCAGAACATCCACTCGTAGCGGGCGGTGGTGGTGAAGGCCTCCGTTGCCGCGGCCCTTCTCGCCGGGTCCAGGTCTCGGCAGGCGTGGTCCGTAAGGTCGAGGACGGCTTGGACGGTGGCGCCGAACTCCTCGCCGCCGTAGGTCTCGATCCAGCGCGCGTAGCGCGGGTCCGGGGAACCGCCTTCGACGAGCGCCTTGCCGACCTCGGCGTAGATCCAGTAGCACGGCAGCACCGCCCCGAGTACCTCGTGGTACTCGCCGAGCGCCGCCGTCCGGAGCAGGAAGCTGGTGTAGGCGAGGGTCGTCGGCGCTTTGGGCGTCCTGTCCACCACGTCTTCGGGGAGGCCGAAGTCCTTGAGGAAGGCCTCGTGCAGGCTCCTCTCGACGGCGATGGCCCCCGTGGCGTGACCGGCGAACATGAGGAAGGCGTCTTCCTGCGGGGAACGTATGCCGGCGAGGCCCAGGGCGCGGGCGTAGTCCCTGAGGTACAGGGCGTCCTGCAGGACGTAGTGGCGGAAGCACCCGTCGGGCAGGGAGCCGTCCTTGAGGCCCTCGATGAACGGGTGCTTCAGGATCTCCGCGTAGATCGGTTCGGCCGAGCGCCAGAGCTCGGCCGTGAATCCTTCGCGCGCGCCGGTATAGGTCAAGGAACTCCCATCCTGGTTTGCGTACCGCGGACCATTTTACGCCCACCCGACAGCGGCTTTCAGCGACCTTGGGCCTCCTGATCGACGGGACGATAATCCGCAAAGTCGAGGTGCTGCGGGGCACGAGGCTTTGAGGTGCCAGGTTTTGGGGTTTGGGGCTGTTGCTGGGGCCCGTGGCCCGAAGCTTCCCCCAGAGCATCTCCCCTGCAAGCCGCCGTGGGATGTTTTTGTGGTGGGCAAGACCTGCCTGTTCTGTGTCGGCGGCGTCTTTGCGGCGGTTAGGGCCTCCTGAGGTTCTGGCCGCCTGCCCGGGATGGCGGACGCCGCTGGCCGGGTCGAACGCGACGATGCGGGCGCCCGTCTCGGCGCCGTGCCCGGCGTCGCCCCCCGAGAGGAGCAGGACCACCAGCGCCACCATCAGCGTACCGGCCGGGACGAGGCCGCCCGCCGCGGCCTTTACTACCGGTTCACCATAAAGCTACCGCCGGGACGCCGTCGCGCCCGCCCTCTGCTCGCGCACGTAGGAGATGACGCGGTTCAGGATGTCGTCGAGCGTGTTCTCGGGGCTCCAGCCGAGGAGCGAGTTCACGCGTCGGGTGTCGGGCTTGCGGCGCTCCATGTCCTCGTAGCCGGGGTCCTGGTACGCCTTGGAGTAGGGGACGAGCACGATCTCGGACGAGGAGCCGGTCATTATCTTGATGCGCTCGGCGAGCTCCCTGATGGAGACCTCCTCGGTGCTGCCGACGTTGTAGACCTTGCCGGGGGCGTCGGGGTGCTTGGCGAGGCCGGCTATGGCCCTTACCGCGTCGGCGACGTCGCAGAAGCAGCGCCGCTGGGTCCCGTCGCCGTAGACGGTTATCCGCTCGTCGTCCAGGGCCTGGTTTACGAGGCGGGGGATGACCATGCCGTAGTGGCCGGTCTGGCGGGGACCCGCGGTGTTGAAGAGGCGGAAGGGGACTACCGGCAGGCCGTACTCCTGGTGGTAGGCCAGGCCGTAGAACTCGTCCATCATCTTGGAGGCGGCGTAGGCCCAGCGGCTCTCGGAGGTGGCGCCCAGCACCACGTCGTCTTCTTCGGAGAAGGGGACCCTGCGCCCCTTCCCGTAGACCTCCGAGGTGCTGGCGAGGAGTATCTTCTTCTCGTGGCGCCGCGCCGCCTTCAAGACGGTCTCCGTGCCGACGACGTTGTTCTCTAAGGTGCGCACGGGCTGCTCCAGGATGAGCTTCACCCCCACGGAGGCCGCGAGGTGGATGAGCACGTCGGCGCCCGACGCCAGCTCGTCCACGAGGTCGGCGTCGGTAATGTCGCCGTGCACGAGCTCGAAGCCAGGATGGTCCAGGAGGTGGTCTATGTTGTCCATCCGGCCCGTGGAGAAGTCGTCGAGTGCCACGATCCGGTTCCCCTCGGCGAGCAGCACGTCCGCGAAATGGGAGCCGACAAAACCGGCGCCCCCCGTCACCAGGTACGTCCGCGCCTGCTCATCAGGTCTCTGCATCAAAGATTCCTCCCGGGTGCCACCGACATGCCACACGTTGCCCTTAGCCCGCCCGCACTACCACGGGTGTGCCCGGCCCACGGATGACGTCCACCGGCAGCCCGCGCCGGTATGTTACACGGGCCGGAACGGCCCCCGGGGTGATACCGCTTACCCCCGGGGGCTCACGTCGTCTTCTCCGTGTCGGGTCCGAACGGCGTTTTGGGGCCGGAGGGTTGGCGGGGCGCGAGCTCCGTCACCCCGATGACCCCGTTGAGGGGCATGCGGATCAGGTGCGACATGCTCGCAAAGGAGTCGCCGGTTCTCAGGACGGGGGAATGCCGCCGTCCTGCCCCAGGCCACGCCTTCTTCCGCCCGACCATCCGCGGTCCGTGTCGTCCCCGCTATCCTGCTGCACCGCTCGTTCCCCTTCGGTAGCATCGTCCCCGGTGATGGGTCGCATCAGAGGACCTCCACGTTCTTCGGCAGCCGTCCCAACCTTTTGCGCACGGCGTTGCGGAGGTCCACCACGAGGGGCGCCTCCCGGACGACCGAGCCGAGGTCCACGGCGTCGTGGTCCGTGACGATGACGGCGCAGTCGGCGCCGGTGAGCTCCCCGTTCGAGAGCGGGGTGGAGGAGGCCTTCTCGGCGGCCAGCTCGGGGACGTGCGGGTCGTGGTAGGAGACCCTGGCCCCGGCCTCGCGCAGCAGCTCGAAGATCTTGAGCGCCGGGCTCTCCCTGGTGTCGCCCACGTTCGGCTTGTAGCTGACACCGAGCAGCAGCACGCGGCTGCCGTTCAGGGGTTTTCTGCGGACGTTGAGGGCCGCGGAGATGCGGGAGACGGCGTGGTATGGCATGTTCACGTTCACCCGGCCGGCCAGCTCGATGAACTCGGTGGTCATGTCGAAGGCGCGGGCCCTCCAGGAGAGGTAGAACGGGTCTATCGGGATGCAGTGGCCGCCGAGGCCGGGCCCTGGGTAGAACGGCATGAACCCGAAAGGCTTGGTCCTGGCCGCCTCGACGACCTCCCACACGTCCACGCCCATCCTGTTGCACAGAAGGGAGATCTCGTTGATAAGAGCTATGTTGACCCCGCGGAAGATGTTCTCAAGAAGCTTGGAGAACTCGGCGCTCTCCGGCCCCGAGACGACGTGGACCTCGTCGACCACCGTCTCGTAGAGCGCCGCCGCCCGGCGGGTGCACTCGTCGGTGATCCCGCCGACGACCTTTGGCGTGTTGCGGATGGTGTAGCGCTTGTTGCCGGGGTCCACGCGCTCCGGCGAGAAGGCGAGGAAGAAGTCCTCCCCGACCCGGCGACCGCCCCCTTCCAGGATCGGCATCAGCACCTCGCGGGTGGTCCCCGGGTAGGTGGTGCTCTCCAGCACGACCAGGGCCCCGGGCCGGACGCTGCGCGCCGTCTCGCGGGCGCCCGCGACGAGCATGGAGAGGTCCGGCTCGCGGTTGGCATCCAGCGGCGTCGGTAGGCAAATGATGACCGCATCCACCCCGCCAAGCGCCGAGTAGTCGTCGGTTGCCCGTATCGCGCCCGAGGACACGAGTGGAGCCAGGCGTTCGTCGGCCACGTCCTCCACGTAGGATTCGCCCTTGGCCAGGGCGGACAGCTTGTCCTGGCTCTTCTCCACGCCTGTCACGCGCAGCCCGGCCTCGGCGAACTCTATCGCGAGCGGCAGGCCCACGTAGCCCATCCCCACCACGCCTACATCGTTCATAGTGCTCCTCCCACGTCCTGCTGCTCCGGCGGATAGACGGCCCTACGCCGGACTATGGACAATACAGGCGTCCCCGGCGCTGTTCTGCTCCACATTTCGGTATCGCCGGGCGGCTCCCGGGACGTGAGGGGCGCCCCGTTGCGGTCCTTCGGGTGCGCCCTGACGGTGTTCCTGCCGGTCCCTTTGGCCTCGTAGAGCGCGGCGTCGGCCTCCCTGAGCAGGCCGTCCACGTCGCTCGCTTGGCCGGCCCGCTCGTCCATCAGGGCCCTGCCCAGCGCGACGTACTCCGCGTAGATGGAGTCGATGCGGTCCCCGAGCACCCCACCCTCCCGGGTCTCGACCAATTCGTCGTAGCGGGCCTTGAACCTATCGAAGTCCGCCCTGTCGTTGGCGAACTGCTCGCGGTAGCGGGGCTCGCCGGTCTCCAGGTAGTCGAGGACGTCGCGGCTGATCTCGACCGTGTTGATCTCCACCTCGAAGGAGGCCGCGCGGGTGGGCTCCTCGACGCTCACTATCTCTTCGAGGCTCGTGTCGATGGACCTCTGGCTAAGGAAGACGACGAGGCAGGCGACGGCGAAGAGCAGGATCAAGACCCCGAACCCCAGCCACAGCTTGCGCGCTATCGTCATGCTCTACCCCTCGGGCGCCGTCGGACCACCGTTCGTCCGCGACCTTCCGCGTTCCCGGCCCCACACGTTCGACGCGTATTGTTCGACGCGTATTCTACGAGAACGGAATATAAAGGACTATATGCCCCCGGGCAGAACCTACGCGACTCAGGCGCGCGGAAGGCGGACGGTGAAGGTGGTGCCCTCGCCCGCGACGCTCTCCACGCTAACCCGCCCCCCGTGGTTCTCGGCCACGTGCCTGACTATCGAGAGGCCGAGGCCCGTCCCGCCGGTCGCCTTGGAGCGCGCCTTGTCCACCCTGTAGAAACGCTCGAAGATGCGCGAGAGCTTCCCCTCAGGGATGCCTATGCCCGTGTCCGTGATGCTGATGATGATCTCCGAGCCCTCTGTCCCCCCGGTGACCTCGACCCGCCCGCCCGCCGGCGTGTACTTGACGGCGTTATCCACCAGGTTAGTGAACATGGAGTTGAGTTGGGTCTCGTCGCCGCGCACGGTGTAGCGGGCGGCCTTGCCGAAGCGCTTCCACTGGAGGGTGATGTCTTTTCTGCGGGCGACCCTCCTCATGCCCGAGAGCACGCTCATGAGGACGCCGCGGACGTCCACGAGGGTCGGGTACTCGGTCTTCTCCTGGCTCTCCAGCCGGGCCAGGTCCAGAAGGTCCGTGATCAGGTTGGCGAGGCGCTCGGTCTCCCTTTTTAGCTGGGCGGCGAAGAGGCGCGCCTGTACCGGGTCCTCGTCCAGGCTCTCCTCCAGGCTCTCGGCGAGGAGTTTGAGGCTGGTGGCCGGGGTCTTGAGCTCGTGGGAGACGTTCGCGACGAAGTCGCGCCGGATCTTGTTGACCCTCTGCAACTCGTCCGGGTTGAAGGGACCAGGCCTCGCCGTCCCGCGACCGGGGGGATCGGGCTCCGGGGGGTTGTGCCTCTCCAGCGCCAAACGCTACCCCGGTTGCCCGGCGCCGGCCCTAAGCCTGGCCTCGAAGCGGTATCCGAGGCCCCGCGCGGTGTGGATGTACTCGTAGGCGCTCTTCTCTTCGAGCGCCGCCCGGATGCGGCGTATGTGCACGTCTATGGTGCGCGAGGAGCCAACGCCCGCGTGCCCCCACACCTCCTTGGCGAGCTCCTCCCGGCTCCGGAGCTCACCCGGCGTCGAGGCGAGGGCGGCCAGGAGCTCGAACTCCTTGAGGCGCAGGTCCAGGGGTTCGTCGCCCGCGCGGGCCGTGAAGTTCTTCGTGTCCAGTTGGAGGTCGCCGGCCTCGATGACCTTGCCCCGCCCGCCCGTCTCGCCCCTCTTCAGGTTCGCGTTGATGCGGGCGACGAGCTCCTTCATCCCGAAGGGCTTCGTCACGTAGTCGTCGGCCCCTGCCTCGAAGCCGCGGACCTTGTCCTCCTCGGCGTCCTTGGCCGTGATCATGACGATCATCACGCCTGCGTCGCGCTCGCGTATCCTCTCGCACACCTCTATCCCGGACTCGCCGGGGAGCATGATGTCTAGCAGGATCAGGTCGGGCCTGAGCTTGCGCGCCATCCTCAAGGCCTCGGCGCCGGTCGTCGCCTGGCTCACCCCGAAGCCGTTGCGGGAGAGGTTGTAGGCGAGGGTGCTCATGATGACCTCGTCGTCCTCGACTATCAGGATCTCCGCCGCACTCGTCACCAAAACGTGCCCTCTCCTGCTGTTCCGACCGGACACACCGCAGTATAAACGGCCCCCTTCTGCGCTTCAGTTTTTTAACCAGCATTTAACGGTGGGCGTCGAACACCCGGGGCGACGCCACCCTTCGTACACGGTACGGAAAGCCCCACGCCGTTCCCGGAGAGCAGCACCCGCGGGATCACGCCGGGCTGGAGTCGGCCCGAAATACCCCTGGATTAGTCCATTCGGGGGATTCGTCGGTCCTTCCGGCGGACTATGGTACGGACGTCACTAGTAGAGGAGCGAGAGGAACGCCAGGAGTTCGGAGCGGCACGCTTATTCGCCGACCACGACACGAAGGAGGAACGCCATGGGAGCGCGAACCCAGGGGCCCGGCATGGGCGCCATCAAGGAGCGCATGCAAAAGATCTGGACCTCCGGGGACTACGCGAAGATCGGCAACCCGCTCGTCATCATGGGCGAGAGGTTCTGCGAGGCGGTAGACCTGCGCGCGGGGGACAGGGTGCTCGACGTGGCGACCGGCAGCGGCAATACCGCCCTCTCCGCCGCCCGCCGCTTCTGCGCGGTGACCGGGATGGACCTCGCCCCCGAGTCCGTAGAACAAGCCCGCGAACGTCCGAGGCCGAGGGCATGGACGTAACCTTCGAGGTCGGCGACGCCGAGGACCTCCCTTACCCCGACGCCTCCTTCGACGTCGTCCTCTCCACCGTCGGGGTTATGTTCTGCCCGGACCAGGAGAGGGCCGTCGGAGAACTGCTGCGGGTCTGCCGACCCGGGGGCAAGATCGGGCCGCCAATTGGACGCCCGACGGCTTCACGGGCAACATGCTGCGCACCGTCGGCAAGCACGTCCCGCCTCCACCAGGCGTAAAGCCGCCCTCCCTTTGGGGTACCGAAGATCGGCTGCGCGAGCTCTTCGGTGAAGCGGTCCCCTCACTGGAGGCCACGCGCCGAAGCTACGTCTTCCGGTACCCGTCGGCCGAGCATTTCGTCGAGTGGTTCCGCGACTACTACGGCCCGACGATCAGGGCGTTCGCGGCCCTCGACGCGGAAGGGCAAGGCGCCCTCGCGCGCGACCTCAAAGAGTTGCTGGAGGAGCGGAACGTCTCGGGCGACGGCACGCTCGTCGTGCCGTCGGACTACCTGGAGGCGGTGGCCGTAAGGCGTTGATCGCTCTGTATATGAATAAAACAGAGGTCGGTGTTTCGCGCGGACGCTCTCGGAGGGCCGGCTAGAGGAGCGCTCCCGTCTCGGGGGGGCGTCGCCACACGCCCGTAGCCCGACCCGGGATACGCCCGCGCTGCCGTGCCGGTCGAGATCCTCGTAGCGCCTTCTCGGGGCCTCGCCCGGAGCATTCCGCAAGTGGCAGCTTCCCTTCCCCAAACGGTCGGCACGCGTCCGAGGCTGGCCCTTTCGGACCACGGGGCCTGCATCATTAGGACCGAAAATCCGGGGTTCGTGCCGCGCGACCCCACAATGCCGTTTACCGGGCAGGCCCTCCGGATACTGTTAGCGTAACCCCGCCCGGCAGGAGCGCCACGCCGGGGCGGTAGGGTCCGCCACGTCGGCGGGCGGCAAGAAGGGTTCCGCGAGGGACGAAAATCGATCGGGTGGCCCGCGGGTTCCCGAGAGGAGGTAAGCGCGGATGGGCAGGGGCAGAGACATGGACGGCGGCAGGCCGGTGGAGCCCGGGGACGCGAGGGCGCACGGCAACGACCCCGACGCGGTGGAGGTGCACCGCTCGGGCGGCACGTCGGGCGACGCGTCGGGCGGTTACGAGGTGCACCGTCCCGGCGAGCACCCGGCGGGCCTGGGGCCTGACATACCGGCCTCGGGGCCGACGAGGGGCACGACGGGAGGCCGGGAGCGCTACGAGGACGTCAACGTCTCCCGCGGGAGCACCGGCTCCGCCCCCCGGCGCGTGGGCGGCGGTCACGACAGCAGCGGCGGCGGGACCGCGGAGCTCTCCCCGTCGCGGCGCGACTCGATCCGGTGGGGGCCGATCTGGGCCGGCCTGATCACGGCGCTCACCACCTTCTTGCTTCTGCAGCTCCTGGCCATAGGCCTCGGGCTGGTCGACGTCGGCCCGGGCTCCGACGGGGGCGGCGGCTGGGTGCCCGCGCTCATAGGCTTGATCGCCTTCTTCACCGGCGGCGCGGTCGCCGGGATGACCAGCGCCATCAGGGGCCCGGGATCCGGCCTGCTCAACGGCTTCATGGTGTGGGCCCTGGGGACCGTCCTGATACTGCTTCTCTCGGTCCTCGGCCTCGGCCAGCTCTTCGGGGCCCTGGGCAACGTGGCCGGCCAGGTCGGGCCGGGCGCCTTGAGCGGCGCCGCCAACAGCGCGCAGGGCGCCGCGCCCAACGTCAGCCCGCAGGAGGCGGAGTCCGCCCTTAGGGGCGGCGCCATCGGGGCGTTCTTCGGCCTGCTGTTCTCGGCGCTCGCGTCGATGCTCGGGGGCCTGCTGGGCGGGCGGGGCTCCGACCCCATAGGCCGCCCGACCGACGCCCGCGCCGAGCGCTAGAAGGGGCCACAAGCAGGGGCCACGGGCGCGCCCGTTCCCTCGGCCACTTTGCCGCGGGTTCGCGCGCGCCGCCTACCCTGAACACCCTCCCGCCGGGCGTGCTCCAAGTCCGCCCGGCGGGAGGTCTTGTTCGAGAAGACGGCCCTGCACGACCTCAGCCCGGAGGGGATCGCGGCGTGCCCGGCGGGTACGCCCCGTGCTTCCCGACGGCCAAACGACGGGCGACCGGGAAGGTCACCCTCGCCGTCGCTACAATGCGGCGGACGGGACCCGCGCGGAGGGGGCATCTTGCAGACGACGGTGCGGAAGCTGACGGTGCACACCAGGCGCGCCTTCGCCATCGCGCGATCCTCCAACGACACCTTCGAGCGCGTGGTCTTCGAGATCGAGGAGGACGGGTTTACCGGCCGGGGCGAGGCCGCGCCCTCGGGCCGCTACGACCAGGACGCGGGGGGCGTCGTCGCGGCGCTGAAAGATGTCGAGATCCGGGACCCGTGGGACATCGAAGGCACGCTGCGGCACAACGCAGTTCTGCCCCCGTCGGCGCTGTGCGCGCTGGACGGCGCCCTGCACGACCTCGTCGCCAAAAGGCTCGGCGTGCCGGTCTACCGTTTGCTCGGGCTCGGGAAGCCGGAGACCGTGTCCGCCTACACTCTGGGGATAGCCGATAGGGAGACGACCGTCGCGGACGCGGAGAGGTTGAGAGATTACCCGATCCTGAAGGTCAAGATCGGGGGCTGGGAGGACGTGGAGACGTTGCGGGCCGTGCGGGAGGTCTCCGGGGCGGAGCTCTGGGTGGACGCGAACGAGGCGTTTTCGGCCGACGAGGCGGTCGAGCTCGCGCGCGGGTTGCGGGGGATGGTCGGCATGATCGAGCAGCCCGTCCCCGCCTCGGACGGCCCGGAGGCGCTGCGGGCGGTCACCGAGGCGGCCCACCCGGTGCCCGTCGTGGCCGACGAGGGCGCCGTGGACGCCCGCGACGTGCCGAAGCTTGTGGGCTCCGTCTCCGGGGTGAACGTGAAGCTCGCCAAGTGCGGCGGCCTCCGGGGGGCGGTGGAGATGGTCCACACGGCCCGCGCCCACGGGATGAAGCTCATGCTCGGCTGCATGGTGGAGACCTCGCTCGGGATCTCCGCCGCGGCCCACCTCTCCGGCCTCTTCGACTTCGTGGACCTCGACGGCGCGATGCTGCTCGCCGACGACCCGTTCGCGGGCCCGGAGTACGAGCGTGGCCGCATCCTGCTTCCCGACGCCCCCGGCCTCGGCGTGTGGCCGACGGAGCCGCGGTGAACAGCACCCCAAAACGCCGCTACGTCGTCCTGGCCGAGGGCCGCCTCCGCGAGGCCAAGACCGCCCACGGCGTCCTGCGTTACGGCCGGGACGAGGTCGTGGCCGTCCTCGACTCGACGCTGGCCGGCGGGAGCGTCCGCGGGACGATGCCGGGCCTCGTGCCGGATCCCGGCCGCGACGCCCCGATAGTGGCGACCCTAGAAGAGGCGCTCGTCCTCTCGCCGACCTCCATACTGGTCGGGGTCGCCCCGGCCGGGGGGAGGTTGCCGGGGGAGTGGATGGAGACCCTGCGCGCGGCGGCCGGGGCGGGGCTCGAGATCGTGGGCGGCCTGCACCAGCGCCTGGCCCCGGAGTTCCCGGAGGCCCGGGTTTGGGACGTACGCGAGCCGCCGGCGGAGGCGCCGATCTTCTCCGGCGAGGGCTTCGGGGTGGAACCGAAGGTCGCGCTGACCGTCGGGACCGACGCGGCCATCGGCAAGATGACCGCGACCCTTGAGATAGCGCGGGCGGCGGGGGAGGCCGGGGTCCAGGCCGCGTTCGTCCCGACCGGCCAGACCGGCGTCATAATCGCCGGGTGGGGCGCGTGCGTGGACGCCGTCGTCTCGGACTTCGTGGCGGGCGTGGCCGAGGATCTGGTACTCAGGGCGGCAAAATCTATGCCGGACCTGGTCCTGGTAGAGGGCCAGGGCGCCCTCTCGCACCCGGCCTACTCCGGCGTAACGCTGGGTCTCCTCCACGGCTCCTGCCCGGACTGCCTCGTCCTCTGCGTCTCCCCCGATAGAGGCCCCGGCTACGCGGGCGTCCCCCGGCCGTCCCCCGCCCGCGCCGCCAGGCTCTACGAGGAGGCCGCCGCCCTCGTCAAACCTTCCCCCGTCGTGGCCGTAAGCGCCAACACCAAAGGCCTCACGGACGAAGAGGCGCAACACTTCGTCGAGAAAGTGTCCGACGAGACCGGGCTCCCGACGGCCGACCCGTTCCGGCACTCGGTGGGGCCGATTCTGGAGGCGGTACTGGGGAGCTAGCCGGTACGGCGCGGCGTGCCGAAGACCTTTATTAACCCTCGTTTTACACGCCCAAGCATCCCCTTATGTTAGAATCCCGTCCGTGGCACGATGCTTGACGCTCAACGCCAGCTATGAGCCCGTGGCCCTTGTGCCGGTCAAGAGGGCCATCGTCCTCGTCGTCTCCGAAAAGGCCGAGATCGTCGAGGCGAACCTGAAGCAGAGGTTCCGCTCCGAGAGGTCGGAGTACCCTTACCCGCTCGTGATCCGGCTGGTCAAGTACGTCGAGATCCCGCGCCGCCTGCGCAAACACGTCACGAACGCCATCCTCTTTGCCCGGGACAACTACAAGTGCCAGTACTGCGGCAAGCACCGCAACGACCTCGGCCGCCGCGACCGCCTCACCCGCGACCACGTAAAGCCCATCTCCAAGGGCGGCCTCAACACCTGGGACAACGTCGTAACCGCCTGCACCAAGTGCAACGCGCGCAAGGGCAGCCGCCTCCCCATGGAGTGCGGCATGTACCCCAAGACCACCCCCAAAGAACCGCGCTACGTCGTCATGGTCTGGTACTCCCGGGACCTCAACGAGGTCCAGCGCCGCTACGTGGACCAGTTCTACGGAGGCCTGTCGGCTTCCTAGCACGCCTCCGGAGGCGGCGTGCCGAGAGCGGGGGCGTAGCCGGAGCGTGCTGAGAGGATATAATCCTCTTTCGTCGCTGGGCCACGGACAGGATTTTTTTGGATTACAACGGTTTCTCGGAGAGGGTCGGACGTATCGTCGGGAACGTCGAGCGTGCCGTGTCCGGCAAGCGCGAGAGCGTCTTTATGGCCGTCGTGGCGATGCTGGCGGGGGGGCACGTTCTTATCGAGGACGTGCCGGGGGTGGGGAAGACCCTGCTGGCGAAGTCGCTGGCGCGTTCCGTTCGGGCGGAGTTTCGGCGGATACAGTTCACGCCTGACCTGTTGCCGGCTGACGTTACCGGGTTGAACGTCTACAACCAGGGCGACGGGAACTTCGAGTTCTGGGCGGGGCCTGTCTTCGCGAACGTGGTGCTGGCCGACGAGATCAACCGCGCCTCGCCCAAGACCCAGAGCGCCCTACTCGAGGCCATGGAAGAGGGGTCGGTGACGGTCGATGGGGTTACGCGGCAACTCCCCCGGCCCTTCGGGGTGGTGGCCACCCAGAACCCCGTCGAGCACGAGGGGACCTACCCGCTCCCGCACGCGGAGCTCGACCGGTTCATGGTCAAGATGCGGATAGGCTACCCGGACGAGGACGCCGAGACGGAGATGCTCCGCCTCTCCCGGGACCCCGTCGCCGGGCTCTCGCCCGTCGTGGACGTCGAGGAGTTCCTCCAGATGCAGAGGCTCGTCGAGGAGGTCTACGCGAGCGAGGCCGTGTTGAGGTACGTGGTCTCGGTGACGTCGGCCACGAGGGGGCACCGCGGGATCAACCTCGGGGCTTCGCCGCGGGCGAGCCGGATGCTCCTCTCCGCCGGCCGCGCCCGCGCCGCGGCCAACGGCCGCTCCTACTGCGCGCCGGACGACGTCAAGGCGATGGCGCCGGGCGTGTTGGGGCACAGGATCGTCCCGGCCGGCGGCACGGGCGACGGGGGCTCTTCCGAGGCCGCCGAGGAGATCGTGCACGACATCCTCTCCTCCGTGCCCGTGACCGAGGCGGTGTAGAGGCCTTGCTGCGGCGGATGGGGGGCGACGGCCCGCGCCTCTCCGTCAGGCCCACCTCCGCCGGCTGGCAGGTGCTGGCGGCCGGGGCGGCGGTCCTTTTCGTCGCCCGGCTATTAGGCACCACGCAGTTCCACCAGCTCGCCTACGCGTTGCTGGCCCTGCCCGTGGCCTCCCTCGTGCTCGGGGTCGCCGGGAGCCGCGGCGTCCGCTTCTCGCGCTCGGTGCCGCCGGGGACGCACCTGACGGCCGGGGAGACCTCGGGCGTCGTCCTGGAGCTCTCGCGCACGCGCTTCGGTTCGTCGAGGGCCGAGGTCGTTGACCGCCTGCCCGAACCGCGCGTCCTCAAGTTTCCGCCCCCGGCGGCGGGGAGCCGGACGGCGGTGCTGGAGGCGCCGCTCTCCTTCCCGCGGCGCGGGGTCTACGACCTCGGCCCGGCCGAGACCCGGGTCTCCGACCCGTTCGGGCTCCTGGGCTTCTCCCGGACCTTCCCGGAGAAGACGGAGGTGGTCGTCTACCCCAAGACCCACGCCCTGCCCGGCTTCCCCCTGCGCGGCGGGGACATGGAGGCGGGTTCGCGGGGGTCCCGCGGTCAACGGGGGGACGAGTTCGCGAGCCTGCGCGAGTACCGTCGGGGGGACGACCGGCGCCACATCCACTGGAAGAGCGTGGCCCGCACCGGCGAGCTCTTCGTCAAGGAGTTCTCCCTGGAGGCCCCGCGCCGCCACACGATCGTACTCGACGCCCGCAGGGAGGGCATAAGGATCAACGAGGACGAGGTCGAGGACGCCGTCTCCGCCGCCGGCTCGGTGCTGCGGCACCTCTCGCGCGAGCGCCTGCCGCTGCGCCTCCTCTGCGCGAACGCCGCCGTGGACGCCACGGAGTTCGGCCGCGACGACGCCCCGTACTGGGAGTCCATGCGGCTCCTGGCGCGGGTCCGGGCCGACGGTACGCGCCCCCTCTCCGAGGTCGTGCTCGAAGGGCGCGGCGCTTTGGGCGAGGGCGTCGTGCTCGTCTCGCGCACCCGCGACGAGGGGCTGCCGGGGGCGGTGCGGTCCTTGCGGGACGCCGGGCTCTCCGTCGTCGTGGTGGCCCTCGCGACCTACACCTACCGCACGCCCCCCGGCACCGGGGGGACCGCGCAGGGACGGGGGGAGGAGTTCGACCGGGCGCTGCGGCTGCTGGAGGCCGCCGGGGCGACGGTGCGCGTGGTCGCCCACCCGACGGGCGTTGGCGGGCTGTCGGGCGGGCGGAAGGCGGTAGGAACGGGGGGGATCGGATGAGGTACTGGCTCTACGCGGCCGTGCTGGTGGCGGGGTCGGCCTTCTCCATCCTGTTCACCGGCGAGTCGTACACGGAGCCGGAGACGGGCTTCGGCGACCTCTCGATCGTCTCGATCATCGCGGGAGACAGGGCCTTTTTGCCCCTGCTCCTCGCCGCCGCGGTGGGGGCGCTGGTCGGGTCGGCGGGGAGGTGGCGGTTCGTCCTGCTGGTCCCGGCGGGGGCTTTGTACACCATCGTCGCCGTCTACGGGGTGCCGCCGGTGTTCTCGCCCGGCGAGTGGCGGCTTTTCGGGTACAGGATCGGCAACGACGTCATCGCGGCGGCGAACACCATGTACGCCGAGCCCGTGCCCTACGACCTCGCCCCCGGCATCTTCGTGATGATCCTGCCGGCCGTCGTCGTCCTCGCGACCTTCGCCACCTCGGCCGCGCTGTACGAGGGCAGCCCGGTCCTCTCGGTGGCGGTCCTCGGCCTCACCATAGGCGTCCTCTCGACCGTGAGCTTCGAGGACGGCGCGGGGCCGTTTTTCGCCGTCTTCCTGGCCTGCGCCGTCGGGCTCCTGCTGGCGGCGGGGTCCGTGGGGGCCGGGGGGCTTGGGCGGGCGGCGCTCGTGGCAGGGGCGGCCGTGGTGGCGCTCGCGCTGCTCGTGCCCCGGCTGCCCTTCAACGACGCCACCATCAGCCCCGGCATGATCGACTGGACCCGCATAGGCACGGGCGGCACCTCGCGGCTGGACGTGCAGGCCGACGTGGGCGACTACCTGGCCGCCGGCAGGGACGCGGAGCTCTTCAGGGTCGAGAGCTCCGAACCGCTCCTGTGGCGCGGGGGGACGCTCGACTCGTTCGACGGCGTCCGGTGGTCGGACACCACCACGCCCGTCGAGGACGACGGGGCGGAGCTCGCCCCCGGCGTCCCCACCAGGACCGTTGACCAGGAGGTAGAGGTACTCAACGCGAAGACCGACGTCCTGTTCGGGGGATACAAGATCGTAGAGACCGACCAGCCCTACGCCGACGTGAACTCCGACTCCTCCTGGTCGATGGACGAGCCGTTCGAGGAGGGCAGCACCTACAGGGTTCGTTCCGAGATACCCCAGCCCTCCGAGGGCCAGTTGCAGGCCGCGGGCACGACCTACCCTTCCTCCGTCGAGAGGAAGTTCCTGCAGCTCCCCGACAGCACGCCGGATATCGTCGGCGAGACGGCCCGCAAGATTGATGAGGGGGGAGACTACGACGCCAGCACGCCCTACAACGCCGCGCGGTCCGTGGAGCGGTACCTGATCTACGACGGCGGTTTCATCTACAACCTGGACGTGAGCTACCGCCGCGCGGACAAGGCCGTCGAGGAGTTCCTGGGCGACGGCAAGGAGGGCTTCTGCACCCAGTTCGCGACCTCCATGGCGCTTATCCTGCGCGAGATGGACATCCCCTCGCGCGTCGTCTACGGCGCCACGAGCGGGGAAAGGGTGGAGGACGGCGAGTACGTCGTGACCGGCTCCAACATGCACACCTGGGTCGAGGTCTACTTCCCCGGCGTCGGCTGGTACCCGTTCAACCCCACCCCCGGCTTCTCGATGCCCTCCACGATGGAGGCGAACGCCCCCAGGCCGAGCATCCCGGTCCCCTCCACCCCCCTCGGCCCGCAGGAGAACAACTTCGCCCTGCGCCAGCAAGTAGGCGAGCAACGCCAGACCCCGGAGCAGCGGGAACGGGAGACCGCCCGGCAGGAGGGGCGGGATGCCGCGCCCTCGGGCGAAGAGCGTCTCCCGCTGTGGCCGCTCTTCGTCTTCGGGCCCGCCTTGCTCGTCGCCGCCACCCCGATCTCCAAAAGGGCGCTGGCCGCCCGGGGTAGGCCCGAGGACCTCTACGGCGACCTCGCCGGGCGCCTGCGCGACGCCCTGCCGCCCAACACCGCCGCCGTCGCGGATTCCCCGGCCCTGACCCCGACCGAGCGGGTCCTGCTGCTCGCGGGGGCCGCCGGCGTGGCCGAAGAGCCCGTGCGCCGGTTCGCCCGGGCCTACTCCGACCACCTCTACTCCGCGGCCGGCGACGCCGGGGCCGTCTCCGCAGCCCATCGCCGCGCGCTGCGGGCCTACGGCGGGCTACCCCTCTGGAAAAGAACGCTCGCCGCGCTGAACCCGTCCTCGCTCCTCGCCCGGATGGGCAAGAGCCTCGCCGCGGTCAGGACGCGGGCGGGCAAGGCGCTGCGCGCAAAGGCCCACGGGGTCTTCCGAAAGGGGCGTTGAAGTATACGGTGGGGGGTGTAATAATGCCCGAACAAACCATCCCACTACAGCACGGGAGGTGCTGATGCAGCAGAAGCAAGAGACCACTATCGTTAACATCACCGACAACGCTGCAGAGAAGGTCAAGAGCCTCATGGCCCAGGAGGGCGAAGAGGATCTCGCCCTGCGCATCGGCGTCAGGCCCGGAGGTTGCTCCGGCTTCCAGTACAACATCTACTTCGACGACGAGATCGCCGAGGACGACGAGGTCTTCGAGACCAAGGGCGTGAAGCTCGCCATCGACGCCATGAGCGTCCCCTACATCATGGGCAGCGAGTTCGACTACGTCGACGGCCTCATGGGCGCCGGCTTCGCCGTCAACAACCCGAACGTCCAGGGCGGCTGCGGCTGCGGCAGCTCCTTTACCTGCTAGAGGGACGACAACGCGACATCGTGAGCCCGGGGCTTTGAGCCTCGGGCTTTCTTTTTGCGTAGGGGCGTTTCGCGGGGCGGCCCTACAATCTGCCTTCGCGCCGCGTAGAGCGCCGCGTGGGGCAGGCTGGTCCAGTCCACGGTCTTCACTTTTCTTTTTGCTTACATGCCGTCGGCGTCGAAGAGGGTGGACATCTTCAACGAGTTGCTCGAACGCCCGGCGTCCTTGGGCAGCAGGGCGTAGAAGAGCGCCGAACGCCCCTCGGCGTCGAGGCCGATGCGATCCGCCATCCTCATCCCGATGAGGCACGAACGGATGGTGCGCCCCTCGGGCTGGCCCTCCGCGAGGCCCAGCCCGAAGGAGAGCGCCGAGAGCACCTCGGAGAACCTGAAGTCTTCCGGATCCCGCCTCGTCCCCAGGTTCAACGCGCCCCTCCCCCCAGCCGCCGCAGGGCGAGCATGACGGCGGCGACGCCGCTGGAGGAGACGATCTCGCCCGATTCGACGAGCCCCGAAACCCCGTCGAGCGGCACGCGGACCACCTCGATGGACTCGTGCTCGTCCGGGTCGGGCGGGGCCACCTCATCGACGCCGCGGGCGAGGAACAGGTAGGCCCAGTTGTCCTTCAGGCTCGGCGACGAGGCGAGCGAGCCGAGCGGCTCCCACTCCCCGCCGCCGTAGCCGGTCTCTTCGGCCAACTCGCGCCGGGCCGCCGCCTCCGGCTTCTCGCCGGGTTCGACGAGGCCCGCCGGCAGCCCGAGCTCCATCCTCTCGATCGGCGGCCGGTACTGGCGCACCAGGACGACCTCGCCCTCCCCGGTGACGGGAAAGATGATGGCCGCGTCGGGCCGCTCGAGGACGTAGTACGGGTCCTTGACGGAGCCGTCCGGCAGGCGCAGCCGGTCGGAGCGGAGGTTGAAGTACGGGGTCTTTAGGAGCCGCTCGCCGCCGAGGCGCTCCCAGGCGCCTTCAGCCAACGCCGGCCTCGTCCACCGTGTCGGCGGCCTCGCCTTCGGCCAGGACCTTCGGCAGGTCCTTCGTGAAGGCGCTGCGGGCCATGACGCGGTCGCAGCCGGCCTCTTTAGCCGCCACCGCGAGGTCCTTCTGGACGTGGGAGAGAAAGCCGACCGTCTTCACGCCCCTCGTCGCCTCCTCGGACCTTAGCGTCTGCAAGATCCGGAGGGGCTCGAAGCGGGAGGAGTTGAGGTCCAGGATCAGGAGGTCCGGGGGGGAACTTCGGAGGGTATCTTCGAGCTTCGTCGGGTTGCGGGGAAAGGAGGCCGTGATGCCGAGTTGGGTGGCGGTCTCGGAGATCTTGCTCCGGAACAGCAGGTCTTCTACGGCCGCGACTACTCTTCTCGCCAAGGTCGGTACGCCTCCACGTTTCTTTTTGGTATGCCTCGCACATTCTACCCCGCGGGGTTGCGGTATCCTATTCGCGTGGAAAGATTGACCGAAGCCCGCGCCGGCCTGCGGCGCACGAGAGAGACGCTCTCGAACTTCACGCCGTTCCTGAAGACCCGACGCAAGGGCCTGCTCCTCGCCCTGTTCGTGTTGCTGCTCGAGACCGGGACGAGCCTCGCCCAGCCGTGGCCGCTCGCCCTCACCATCGACTACGTCCTCACGCCCAACGCCCGCCCGCCGGGCTACCTGCCCGGCTTCCTGCAGGACAAGGCGATCCTGCTCGCCGCGATAGCTTTTCTCATAGTGCTCATCTTTACGCTCACCCGCACCGTGGCCTCGTTCCGGCGCTTTCTACTGCAGAAGCTCGGGCAGGAGACGGTCTTCGACATGCGCGAGGCGCTGTACGCGAAGGTCCACGCCCTCGGCCTCGACTACCACGGCAAGAAGAGGACCGGCGACACCATCACCCGTGTGACGAGCGACGTGAAGGAGGTCCGCACCCTGCTCGTGGACTCCGTGGTCGAGGTGCTCTCTTCCTTCATGATCCTGCTCGGGATGCTCGTCGTGATGCTCTGGCTGGACTGGCAGCTCACCCTGCTCGCCCTGATCACCGTCCCATTCCTGTTCCTGGCCGTGACCCGCTACCGGCGGGCGCTGGTCGAGCGGATGCGGGTCGTCCGCACGAAGGAGGGCATCATCGCGAGCGTGATGCAGGAGGCCATAACCGGCATCCGGGCCGTCAAGCTCTTCGCCCGCGAGAACGACGAGATGGAGCGCTTTCGCAAGGAGAGTCGCGACTCTTTGAGCGCGAGCGTGGACAGCGCCGTCATAGAGGCCAAGTTCAGCACCGTGCTCGGCGTCGTCGGCGGCATCGGCACCGCGCTGGTCGTGTACTTCGGCGCGAGGCAGGTGCTCGCAGGTAGCCTCTCTTTGGGCGACCTGACCGTCTTTATAGCCTACCTGGCCCTCTTTCTCTCTCCGCTTTGGGCGTTGAGCCGCCAGGTCAACCAGATCGGCAAGTCCCTTGTCTCGGGCGAGCGCATCATCGAGCTCCTGAACGCCGACCCCACGGTTAAGGACGAGCCCGGCGCCGTCCCCGCCCCGCCCCTGGAAGGCCGGGTCTCCTTCGAGGGCGTGCGTTTCGCCTACGAGGACGAGGCCGCGGAGGTTTTGCGGGGCGTGGACTTCGAGGTGGAGGCCGGCAGCCGCGTAGCCCTCGTGGGCGTCAGCGGCGCGGGCAAGACCACCGTGACGAGCCTCATCGCCCGCCTCTACGACCCGCAGGAGGGGCAGGTCTCGGTAGACGGGCGGAACATAAAGGAGTTCACGCTAAAGTCCCTGCGGGACGAGATCACCTTCGTCCCCCAGGACCCGATGCTCTTCCGGGCGACGGTCGCCGATAACATCTCCTACGGTAAGCCCGGCGCGGGCCGGGAGGAGATAGAGGCGGTCGCCAACCTCGCCGGCGCCGACGACTTCGTCCGGGAGATGCCCGATGGCTACGACACGCTCCTCTCGGAGCGCGGGGAGAGCCTTTCGGGGGGCCAGCGCCAGCGCATCTCCATAGCGAGGGCGATGCTGCGCGACACCCCGATCCTGATCCTGGACGAGCCCCAGTCCGGCCTCGACGCCGAGGCGGCGAACGCGGTCGAGGAGAGCTGGCGGGCGCTCACGGCGGGCAGGACGACCTTCGTCATCGCCCACGAGCTGAGGCTGGTCAGGAACGTCGACCAGATCCTGGTCCTCGAAGAGGGCCACGTCGCCGAGGCGGGGACGCACGAGGAACTCGCCTCCTCCGGCGGCCTCTACGCGAGGCTCCTCTCCCTCCAGGAACGCGACCCCGTCCAGCCGTAGGGAGGAGAACTCTTGAAAGAACTGCTGATAATAAGCATAGTCCTGACCGCCGTCGCGGTCTTTATCTACGTCTCGTTCGCGCAAGGCGCGGCGTAGGCCGGAGCCTGACGCTACACCCGCGGCGAGCCCGCGAGGCGCTTTACGTGGTCCCGGCGTGCGCGTCCCGGCTCGCGCATCCCGGCGTGCTAGGATTTCCGTACGGCATGAATACGAGACCAGGGCTATGATCGGGCGCACAAAGACGGGTTGGCGGACCTTCGCGGCGGGCAGGCCGGGGTTCCGCTTCCGAGAGCGGTACCGGTCCCGTCGGAAACGCAGGCGTGGCGGGTTCGGCCTCGCAAGCTTGTTGCACATCCTCGGCGGCGTGGCGCTGATCGTGCCGAGCGCCCTGTTGGGTTGGCTGCCGGTCTTGGGCTGGGGGACCGCCGTCCTTGGCCTGGGCATGATCGCCGGCGAGTTCTACCCGGCCGCGCGCCTGATGGACTGGCTGGAGGTGAGGGCCAGAAGGCTCTTCAAACCGCTCGGAAAGACCCTCGCGAGGTTGCCCGCCTGGGCCCAACTCTCCGCCTCCGTCGCGATCGCGCTGGCGACCTTCGCGTGCGTCTACGGCCTCTACTCGCTCGCCCTCGGCGGCTAGACCGCCCGAACAGGCCCGCCAGGAGGCCGGCCGGGGGTACGGTTTGGCCGGGCGCCGGGCGGGTAACATCTCGCGAGTCGGGCCGAACCCCGATGTCTACTCCAAGCATCAGATGGAAGAATCCCGAGCGCGGCTGCAAAGGGCGCGGGCAACCCCGGAAGCGGGAAGGTCGGCGGCCCTGATGAGTACCCGAAAACGGAGAGGGCAGGCAGATGGGGAATGCTAGATGGTTGAAGAAGCCGTCCCGTTTCGTCCTCGCGGCGGTGATAGTCAGCCTCGCGTTCGACCTGACTGGTCTGGTCTTCGGGCTCTTTTACGAGGGGCTCTTCTACGACAACCTCGCGCACTTTTTGACGTCCTTCGCCCTCGTTGCCCTCGCCGCGGAGTTGGCCCAGCAACGCGGCGCGTTGCCGCTCCTCGTCCCCGGCGGCCGGGCGCTGGCGGCCGGCGCGGTAGCGGGATTGGCCGGAGGGGTCGTGTGGGAGACGCTGGAGGTGATCGCCGACTCCCTGTTCCCGATCGTGTACAACCCGCCGCTTGACACGCTTACTGACACGATTGTCGGCTCCCTCGGCGGCGCCGTCGGGGCGTGGAGGACCACCGCCTACCTGCACCGCAAACCCTCCCGCAAAACGTCCCGGTGAGGCCCGACGTCTGGCGCCCCTCTCGGTCGGAGGCAGGACAAACCCCACAACAGCGGCAAGAGAGGCCGGACCCCGCAGATATGGGGACCCGGCCTTTCGCGCCTGTCGGTGGTTAGCGGCTAGCTCAAAAGGTCTTTGGCGGCTCCCTTCTTCTCCTTGAAGGTGCCCTTGTTCTGATCCGCCCGGCCCTCGGACTTCTTGTCCTTGTTGCCGGTCAGGGAGCCGCCGGCCTCCTTCATGCGGCCCTTGGCCTTGTCCATGGCCCCTTCGTTCCTGTCCTTGTCGCCTTTCTTACCCATTCGGGTGCCTTTCTCTAGCGTGCAACACCTTCTCTGTACCCGCTGCCGAAGACGATAACGCCTCCGTCGGGTCACGCTTACCGGGGGACGCGCCCGTCCTCGCCAACCGCCAGGCACGGAGCCCGCGACCGAACCCCGCGGGCCCAACCCGGCGAACTTGACGGTAAGCATCCTTCAAGATAGGGTAGGGGGGTATACTGGAAGCAGGAGAGCAGGAGGTTGCGGTGCCCAACGATCACGAGAGGAGCACGATCGAGTTTCCGGTGACGGGGATGACGTGCGCCTCGTGCGTTCGGCGGGTCGAGAAGGCTTTAGGCCGGGTGGAGGGTGTCGAGGAGGCGGGCGTGAACCTCGCCACCGAGAACGCGCGGGTGGTGGTCGATCCGGTGGCCGTTGGCCCGGAGGATCTGAAAGCGGCCGTCGAGAAGGCCGGCTACGGGGTGCGCGACGTTCCACTTGCGGCCACCGGGACGGAGGCGGGTGGCGGGGCCGGGGGCGAGGTCTCGTTGCGGGTCGAGGGGATGACTTGCGCCTCGTGCGTGAGGAGGGTGGAGAAGGCGCTACTGAAGGTGCCGGGGGTGGGTTCGGCGGCGGTGAACCTGGCGACGGAGAAGGCGAAGGTCGCCTACGACCCGGTGGACGGGCCTGGTATCGACGAGTTGCGGGCCGCGGTGGAGGGGGCCGGGTACGGGGTCGGCGAGGTCGAGGGGGGGTCCGAGTCCGGGGCCGGGGGGCCTGCGGTAGACGACGGCGGCGTTGATGCCCGGGACCTCGAACGGGAGCGGGAGCTAAAGGGGCTCAGGAACAGGTGGGTCGTGAGCCTGGTGCTCGGGGGCCTGATGATGGCGGAGATGTACCTGCCGTTCGGGCCTGGCATGGAGGTCGTGGCTCCTCTGCTCTTGATCCAGGCGACCGTGGTCCAGTTCTGGGCCGGGGCGGCCTTCTACAAGACGGCGTGGGCCGCAGCCAGGCACGGCGGCACGAACATGAGCACGCTGGTCGCGGTCGGGACGAGCGCGGCTTACGGGTACAGCGCCTTCGTCACGCTCTGGCCGGACCTGAGCGCCGGGTGGGGTTTCCCGTTCTACCTGTACTTCGAGGTGTCGGCGATCGTGGTCGGCCTCGTGTTGCTGGGGCGGTGGTTGGAGGCGCGGGCCAAGAGGCAGACGGGTGCGGCGATAAAGGCGCTCATGGGGCTGCGGGCGAGGACGGCGCGCGTGATCCGGTACGGATCAGAGAGGGACGTGCCCGTAGAGAGCGTGCGGGCCGGGGACCTGGTGCGGGTGCGGCCCGGCGAGAAGGTGCCGGTGGACGGCGTGGTGGTGGAGGGTTCGTCCGCGCTCGACGAGAGCATGTTGACCGGTGAGAGTTTGCCCGTGGAGAAGGGGGTGGGCGATGCGGTGATCGGGGCGACCCTCAACGAGACCGGGGGCTTCGTCATGCGGGCCGAGAAGGTCGGCGGGGAGACGGCGCTCGCCCAGATCGTGCGCATGGTGGAGGAGGCGCAGGGCTCGAAGGCCCCGATGCAGCGGCTGGTGGACACCGTCTCGGGGTTCTTCGTGCCGGCGGTGCTCGTCCTGGCGGCTCTCACGTTCGCGGCGTGGCTCCTCTTCGGGCCGTCCCCGATCTTCGCGCTTACCGCCGCGATCTCGGTCCTCATAATCGCCTGCCCCTGCGCCCTCGGCCTCGCCACCCCGACGGCCATCATGGTCGGCACCGGCAAGGCCGCCGAGAACGGCATCCTGGTCCGCGGCGGCGAGGCGCTCGAGACCACCCGCAAGATAGACGCCATAGTCCTCGACAAGACCGGCACCCTGACCCGGGGCAAGCCGGTCGTAACCGGCATCTTCCCGGCAGAAGGTTTCGGCGAAGAGGAGCTTCTGCGCCTCGCCGCCGCCGCGGAGGTAGGCTCCGAGCACCCGCTAGCCGGGGCCATCGTGGCGCGGGCGGAGCGGGCGGGCCTGGATCTCCCGAAGGCCGAAACCTTCGGGTCGATCACGGGCAAGGGCGTGAAGGCCGTCGTGGACGGACACCGGGTCCTCGTCGGCAACCGGGCGTTGCCTGAGGAGCTGGGTGCTCACCCGAACGGGGCAGAAGACCGGGCGGCGGAGCTGGCGCGCGGGGGGGCCACGCCGATGTACGTCTTTGTGGACGGGAAGGAGGCCGGCCTCGTGGCCGTCGCCGACGCCCTCAAGCCGGAGTCGCGCGAGGCCGTGGAGCAGCTCGGCGCTTTAGGCCTCGAAGTCTGGATGCTCACCGGCGACAACCGTGCCACCGCCGGAAGCGTGGCCGGAGAGGTCGGCATACGCCCGGAGCGGGTGCTCGCCGAGGTATTGCCAGGGGAGAAGGCGGCGAAGGTCGAGGAGTTGCAGGGGCGGGGCAGGACGGTGGCGATGGTCGGGGACGGGATCAACGACGCCCCGGCGCTCGCGCGGGCGGACCTCGGCATCGCCATAGGCACCGGCACCGACGTGGCGATGGCCGCCTCGGACATCACGCTCGTCGGGGGAGACCTGCGCAACATCGTCACCGGCATCGCGCTCTCGCGGAGGACCGTGGGCAAGATCAAGCAAGGCCTGTTCTGGGCTTTCGCCTACAACGTCGCCCTAATACCGGTCGCCGCCGGCGCCCTCTTCCCGTTCTTCGGCGTCCTCCTGAGCCCGGTGCTGGCCGCCGCCGCGATGGCGATGAGCTCTGTGAGCGTGGTGACGAACGCCCTGCGCCTGCGCTCCTTCGAGAGGCCACGGAGCGCCAGGGAGATCCTGCACCCCCCGCTGCGCGCCCGCCTCTCCGAGGTCGCCTACTTGGGCGCCATCGCCCTCGCCGCCGCGGGCATCGGGACCGCCGCCCTCTTCCTGGCGCCGGCCCAACAGGACGGCGTGGCCCCGAACGGTGGCGCGATGCAGGACGGCTCCGGCAACGGCGGACACGGGGCCGGCGAGTGAGGCGTCGGGAAGATAAGATCGACCAACTTCAGGGGAGGTAAAGGGACAGTGACAGAACACGTAGAGCAGTCGCACGGCTACATAAAGGAGGGGGACAAGGAGAAGCTCAAGAACCGGCTGCGGCGCATCGAGGGCCAGGTGCGTGGGGTGCAGCGCATGGTCGAAGAAGAGGCCTACTGCATAGACATCCTCACCCAGATCAGCTCCTACATCGCCGCGTCGGAGAAGGTCGCCTCGCTGGTCCTCCGAGACCACATGGACCACTGCGTCCGCGAGGCCGTCACGGACAACGAGAAGGCAGACGAGAAGATAGCGGAGTTGGCGGAAGCCGTGGAGCGGTTCATCAAGCTGGATCGGTAGGTTTTAAGGTTTTGAGGCATTAGGTTTTGAGCTGTTGGGACGACGAAAGAGAGGAAGGCCGGGCATGACGAGGAGCAGGTTGTTGCGGGTGCCGGATATGACTTGCGGGCATTGCGAGATGAGCGTGCAGGAAGCCCTGGAGGAACTAGAAGGGGTCGAGCGGTCCAAAGCCGACCACGCGACGGGCGAAGTGGAGTTGACCTACGACGAAAGCAGGGTCACGGACGAAGATCTCAGGGGAGCTATAGAGGAGGCCGGCTACACGCTACGGCGTTAGCCCAGAGCCTCAAAACCTAGAAGAGAACCTAAGAACCTTCTTCGTCCCTCTCCTTGACGACCACCCTCGCGACGCGGGGGCCGTCGATCTCGTCCACGCGCAGGAGGTGGCCGTCCAGGCTTACCTCGTCGTCGACCACCGGGGCGCGGCCCAAAGCCCCGAGGACGAGGCCGCCTACGGTCTCGAAGTCCGCGCTCTCGAAGTGGGAGCCGAGGGCGTCGTTCACGGCGTGGATGGGGGCGCGGCCGTCCACGGTGTAGGAGCCGTCGGGGAGTCTCTCGAGGGCCGGTTCCTCGTCGTCGAACTCGTCCCGGATCTCGCCCACTATCTCCTCGAGGATGTCTTCGATGGTGATGAGGCCCTCGAAGGAGCCCCACTCGTCGATGACGACGGCCATCTGGATCTCTTGCCTCTGGAAATCTTCCAGGATGTTCTCGATGGAGCGGCTCTCGGGGACGATGATGACCTCGCGGGCGAGGTCCCCGGCGGTGACGTCGGCCCCGACGTCGCCCTCGGGCCCGACGGCGCGCAGGACGTCCTTGACGTGGACCGCGCCGACGATCCTGTCCGGGGCGTGGTCCTCGTGGACCGGGTAGCGCGTGTGGTGGCCGCCGGCCACCACCGGGATCATGTCCTTGAGCTTCAGGTGCGCCGGTACCGCGACGACGTCGGGCCTTGGGACCATGATCTCGCGCGCCGGCGTATCCTCGAGGTTGAAGACGCCCGAGAGCCGGCTCTCCTCGTCCCTCTCGAAGATGCCGCGATCGGTGCCCTGCGCTATGAGCTGCCTGATCTCCTGCTCGGAGTGGGTGTCGTCGCCCTCTGAGGCCGGCGCCACCCCCAAAGCGCCCGTGATGGCGTTGGCCGTGCCGTTGAAGACGATGGTGAAGGGGTAGAGCAGGTAGTAGAAGAACCTCATGAACGGCGCCACGAACAGCGAGGTCCCCTCCGCCTTCTGGATGGCGAACGTCTTGGGTGCCAACTCCCCGAAGACCACGTGCAAGAACGAGGCGATGAACAGGGCTATGGCTATGGCTATGGGGTGCAGCAGGGCTTCGGAGACGCCGAACCTACCGAGCAGCGGCTCGATAAGGTTCGCGATGGCCGGCTCCGCCAAAGCGCCGATGCCAAGCGAGCAGACCGTGATGCCGAGCTGGCAGACGGCGAGGTACTGGTCGAGCTTCCGCTGGGCGACCTTGACCAGGCCGGCCGAAGGTTTGCCCTCCGCCACGAGCCGGTCCACCTGCGTCGCCCGTATCCTCACGAACGCGAACTCCGCCGCCACGAATAGGCCGTTTAAGGCGACAAGCAAGAGGGCCGCCAAGATTCTCAGGATCGGCAGGCCCGCGGATACGACTACGTCCAGGATGACTCCTCGGGGGATGGGTGGCGCCCCCGGACGGGGGGCGCGCTAGTACTCGGTGTTTCGTCAACGTCCATTAGATCCGCCGCAGACTATACCATCCCCGGCATCCGGCCAAACCCGCCCCTTAGTACAGGAGCCGTTTGTCGAGCACGTTGACGAGATCCTCGCCCGCGAGGTAGCGTCTGAGGTTCTCGCAGAAGAGGTCCGTCTGCGCGGCGTTTATGAGCTCGGGCACGACGTCGGTGGTGTGGGCGCTTATAGTGACGTTCTCCATCTCCCAGAGCGGGCTCTCCTCCGGCAAGGGCTCCACCTCGAACACGTCGAGCGCCGCCCCGGAGAGGTGGCCGCCCCGCAGCGCCTCGACCAGGGCCTCCTCCTTCACCACCTTGCCGCGGCCGACGTTGGCGAAAAACGCGCCGGGCTTGATGGCGGCTACGGTCTCCGCGTCGAGCAGCCCCTCGGTCTCCGGCGTGCCGGGGAGCGTCAGGGCCACGAAGTCCGCCCCGGCCAGAGCCTCCTTCAAATCTTTGGTCTCGTGGAGTTCGTCGAACGAGTCCCACGCGGCGTCGCTCTCGCGCACCGCCCGCTTCACGCCGACGACGCGCATCCCGAAGGGGCGGGCCCTGTCTGCTATGGCCCGCCCGATGCTCCCCGTCCCGACGACGCACAGCGTCTTGCGCTCCAGCGTGCCGGTCGTCCCCTGCCGCCAGGTCTTTGACGCCTTGTCCCGTCTCAAAAGGTCAAGGCCCTTGGCGTGCTGGAGCATGCCCATCAGCACGAACTCCGCGAGGGGGCCCGAGTAGATCCCGCTAGCCGTCGTCACCACGACGTCGGCCTCCACGAGGCCGGCCATCCGCGCCACCTCCCCGGCCCCGGCCATGCTTCCCTGCACCCACCGCACCTTCGGCGCTACCTCCAAGAGATCCTCGACGTGTCCGCGCGGAAAGTCGTAGAGCACCTCCGCCTGCGCGAGCATGCCCAGGAACTCCCCCTCTTCCTCCGGCCTCCGCCCCCAACCTTCGGGGCCGTTGTGGTCGCCCTCCCAGCGCGGCGGCGGGACGAGGTCGGGCCGGTAGAGGACCTCCAAACGGTCGTCCACCTCCCGAATGCGGCGGACAAACTCGTCCTCGAAGAAGCTGGCTATAACGACGGTCGTCAAGTGGTCTCCCTTCGTCCTGGCACAACGGCGCCTTCGGTGCCTCTGAGCCTGTCAGCTTAGACCGCTGCGTGACGCGGTGCCGTCTGCTCCCGCGACACCTGCCTGTGGGGAGCACCTCTTCTGGGGAGGTGCGATCGGATTTTACCGCCGGTATCCCGAGGATATAGCCTACTCGATGAGCCGGCGCGCCGACGACCTGCGGGCCGCGTCGGGGTCGTGGCACCGGAGGGTAGGGAAGAGCGTTATGGACTGCCGCCGGCGGGTGCTCGTTTTGACCAGCCTGGAGACGCGCTCGTAATCGTCCCGATACATCGGCACGAACGCCTTCGCGTGCAGGCAACCGGCACGATGACAGGCTGAAAGCCGGCGCGGCCGGCGTGCTAACCTTGGCGTGTGGACGAGCGGATCGACGTGCTGGACGATACGGGCGGGCGGACCGGCGAGGTCGTCTGGAAGAGCGAGGCGCACCGGCGGGGGTTGTGGCACCGGTGTTTTCATTGCTGGATCTGCGCGCCCGCGACGGACGAAGGGGGCCCGTTCTTGCTCGCCCAGCGCCGGGCCGCGGAGAAAGACACCTGGCCCGGGTACCTGGACGTCACCGCGGCCGGACACCTGGCGGCGGGGGAGGAGCCCCTGGACGGGGTGCGGGAGGTGGAGGAGGAGCTCGGGCTGCGCGTGGACCCGGGGAGGATCGTGCCTCTCGGGGCGCGCCGCGCCGAGCTCGAGATACCGGGCGGGTTGGACCGGGAACTCCACGACGTGTTCCTCCTCGTGGACGACACCAACCCGGAGGGCTTCCGGCTGCAGCGGGAAGAGGTCGAGGCCGTGCTCCGCATCGACCTGGAAGATGCCGGGGCGCTGTGGAGCGTGGGCCACGCGCCGGCCCGCGAGTACCCGGACGGGGCGCCCTTCGACACGCGGGTAGGCCCCGGGGACTTTGTCCCGTACCCGGACGACTACCTGCGCCTGGTGTCCCTCGCGGCCCGGCAGGCTCTCGCCGGGGAACGGCCCGGGAGGGCCTTCTAGGCCATCTCCCCGAGCTGGCGGACGGCAAGATCCGCCTTCCAGCCCGCGCTCCTGGCGTCCCGCCAGATGTTCTCCGCGTGCGCGTCCTGCGGTTCTTCGTGCCGTTGCAGGGCCAGCAGCGCGTGGGTGGCGCCGGCGGCGAGGTGCGTGGCCGCGGCGCCGAGGGGCCTGACGCCCTCGGGCAGCCCCGGTACGTTGCAGACGGCCAACGTCGCCAGGTCGGCGCAGGCGAGCGCGGCCTCGACGGGCGAGTCGGGCGTCCCGCCCTCTGCGGCTTCGTCCGGGGGCGCCAGCCGCCGCCCCAGGTCCTCGGCCAGCCCCCGGACGGTCTCCAGACGCAGGTCGTCCCCGGTTCCCGACCGGCACGCCTCCGCTAGCAGGCCCGCGGCCAGGACGCCGGCCGCCGCCACATCGATGTACCCGGGGACCATCGCGACATTCTAGCCCGAATACGTCCCCGGCACGGAGAAGCCCGAGGCCGGCCATGCTACCCCGCGTCTATGCGCCTGTAGCGGGCCACGACGAACATGAAGAGGCCGAAGCAGACCAGGCCGAGCGCGACGGCGCCGAGAAGGTAGGGACCGAAGGGCTGGCCCGCCAGCGCGGAGAGCGCGCCGCCGAGGCCGCGGGCCTCCTCGGGATCGAACTGGAGCGCCGCCTGGACGAGAAAGACGCCTATAACGAGGAAGACGACGCCCCTGGCGGCGTGCCCGAGCCGGCCGCCCCGCCTGGTCCACGCCCTCTCCCGGGGGCCCATCTCGCCGGGCTTGAGCTTCTCCATGAACTTCGCGTCGTAGGCCCGGTAGAACTGGAAGAGGCCTATGACGACTATCCCCGCGCCGCCCGCCGCGGTAAGGAGGCGGCCGAGGGGCTGCTGCAAGAGCGTTGCGGTCCAGCCGTCGGGACCGCCGCCACCGCCGCCCGATCCCAGCGCCACCCCTCCGACGCTGGCGGCCAGGGCCGCGTGGAACAGGCCGTTTACGGCGTGGTCCGAGCGCTTGACGATCCCCCCGGCGTCCCCGCCCTCGTTCTCGGGGTCGATGACGCCCTGGAAGAGGCGCCACGCCGCGTACCCGAGCAGGCCGAGGGCGACGAGGGCGAGCAAGACCCTGCCGAACGGCGCGAGCAGGATCGTCCGCAACGCCCCCTCCTGGCCCGCCGCCTCGCCGCCCCCGCCCGAGGCCGCCCGGAAGGCCAGCACCCCGACCAGCACGTAGACGACCCCGTAGGCCGCGTACCCGAAGCGGGCCGCGCGCTCGATCCAGGGGCTCGCCTCCCTGGCCGCCCGCCGCGCCCCCTCCTTAGCCTTCTCCCCCGAAGACCCCGGCTTCACCCCAAACCCCTTCCGATGCCGCCCACCTAACCGACCCGAAGCCCCTGGGAACCTCTAGGACGAGTCTATGTGCCGGTGGCGGGCGACGAGGAACATGAAGGCGCCGTAGAGCACGAAGCCCACGGCCATGGCACCGAGCATGTACGACCCGAGGGGCTGATGTTGGAGGGTCTCGAGCGCCCCGCCGAGTCCGCGGGTCTCCTTCGGGTCGGACTGGTAGGCGGCCACGAGCAGGAAGGCGCCCGCCACGCCGAGGGCGAGGGCCCGGGCGGCGGTCCCGACGCGGCCCACGAGCATCGTCGAGAACTGCTCTATGCCGTCCATCTGGTGCAACTTCAGATCGTCCCGAAACGTTGCCTTGTAGGCCGCGTGGAGCTGGTAGAGGCCGACGCAGATCACGCCCAGGCCCACCACCGCGACCAGTATCCTGCCGACGGGCGGCTGGTAGGCCATGGCGCTCACCGCCATCGCGTCCTCGGAGCTGTCCTCCGCCCCGAAGACGGACTGCGCCGCGGTAAAGGCCAGAAGCCCGTGGATCGCGCCGCTGCCCACGTAGCAGCCGCGGCGCACGACGCCGTGGGCGTCCGAACCCCTGTCGTCCGGGTCCATCACCCCCTGCACGACTTTCCAGGCAGCGTACCCCAAAAGCCCGGCGGCCAGCACGACGAGCAGCAAACCCCCGAGCGGCTGCGTCCCGATGCTCTGCATGGCGCCGTCGGGGCTCGCGGTCTTGCCACCCAACCCGAGCGCCTCCAACATCGCCAGGAGGCCGATGGTCGCGTACACCACCCCTTTGGCCACGTAGCCGCACCGGGCCACGGCGTCCACCCAGGGCCGCGCGTGCCGGGCGGCCACCTCTGCGTGGTCTTTGATCCCCTCGGGCGGTTGCCCCGCTCGCGCCACGGCACGGCTCCTGTCTGGGCGATTCGCTTCCCGAACCGCGCCGTCAGCTTTCGGCCATCAGCTCTTTCTCCGACGAGACGCCTCCGGCCTCGCGAACACTTTACAGCTTGAGGGGCGTCACTGTGCGAACGGGCGGGCCGTTGCCTGGTGTGTTCGTGGTGGTCGAGCATCCGGACCCGGGCGGCGGCATCGGCCGGAGGGCTTGCGGGCCCCCGAGAACCTCGCCGCCTTCGTGCTTGCGCCCGCGCCATTCGGCGGCGCGGCCGGGTCCTTGACGGCCATCGCGGATGGTGGCTTGCGCGTTTGCCCCCGTTGCTCGAAAAGCCGCCCGCGTGCGGGACTATGTTGCGTTTGTGTGCGAACCGGCGGGCAAGAAACCACCCGGCGCGATATATTGACCCCATGAGGGTTGCGCTCGCGCAGATCAATACTACCGTCGGCGACGTGTGGGGCAACGTCGGGAAGATGACGGACGCCTTGGAGCGGGCCGTGGAGGCCGACGCCGACTTCGTGGCCTTCCCGGAGCTTACCGTCACGGGCTACCCGCCCGAGGACCTGCTCATGCGCCCGAGCTTTATCCAGGAGAACCTGGAGGGCCTGGAGGAGTTCGCGAGGATCGTGCCGCAAGGGATCACCTGCGCGGCCGGCTTCGTGGATCTTAACGGGGACCTCTTCAACTCCTGCGCCATCGTCTCCGGCGGGGAGGTCTTGCACAAGTACCACAAGCGCTACCTGCCGAACTACGGCGTCTTCGACGAGAACCGCTACTTCAAGGAGGGTTCCGGTGCGCCGATGCTCGAGACGGGCGGGACGCTCGTCGGGATCAGCGTCTGCGAAGACATCTGGTACCCGGGGGGGCCGGCCCGCGAGCAGGCTCTGGCCGGCGCGAACGTGCTGCTGAACATCTCCGCCTCGCCCTACCACCGCCTGAAGGGGGCTTTCAGGGAGAGGATGCTCGGGGTGCGGGCGTCGGACTACGGTTCCTACGTGGTGTTATGCAACCTCGTCGGCGGGCAGGACGAGCTCGTCTTCGACGGCCACTCGGTCGTCTTCGACCCGGAGGGGCGCCTCGTGGCCCGGGCAAAGCAGTTCGAGGAGGATCTGCTGGTCGCGGACCTCCGCCCGTCCGAGTCCCTCATACAGCGCCTCCACGACCCCCGTCCCCGCAAGGAGAACCCGGACCGGGAGCCCGAGATCGTGCCCGTCCCCCACCCCCGGACGGCCGGGACGAAGAACGCCGCGCAGCCGCGGGTGGAGCCGTACCCCTCGGAGGAGGGCGAGGTGCTCGCGGCGCTCGTCCTCGGCCTGCGCGACTACTTCCGCAAGAACGGCTTCTCCCGCGCCGTGCTCGGGCTCTCCGGGGGGATAGACTCCTCCCTCGCGGCGGCGGTCGCCGTGCGCGCCCTCGGATCGGAGAACGTCACCGGCGTCCTCATGCCGAGCCGCTACACCTCGGAGGGGAGCAACACCGACGCGGTGGCGCTCGCCAAGAACTTCGGCATGGACACCCGGACCGTCCCCATAGGCCCCGCCTTCGACGCCTACCGGGAGATGCTGCGGGACGTCTTCAAGGGCCTGCCAGAAGACGTGACGGAAGAGAATTTGCAGAGCCGCATCCGGGGGAACATCCTCATGGCGCTCTCCAACAAGTTCGGTTGGATCGTGCTCTCCACCGGCAACAAGAGCGAGATGAGCGTCGGCTACTCCACCCTCTACGGCGACTCGGCGGGCGGCTTCGCCGTCATAAAGGACGTCCCGAAGAACCTCGTCTACAGGGTCTCGCGCGAGGTCAACAGGGTGGAGGGGCGGGAGATGATCCCGGCCTCCGTCCTCGACAAGGAGCCCTCCGCCGAGCTTCGCGAGGACCAGCGCGACACGGACTCGCTGCCCCCCTACGAGGTCCTCGACCCCATCCTCGAGGCGTACATCGAAGAGGACAAGGGCATCTCCGAGATCGTGGCCGCCGGCTTCGACGAGGACGACGTCAGGCGCATAGTCGGCCTCGTCGACCGCGCCGAGTACAAGCGCCGGCAAGCCCCGACCGGCATAAAGGTGACGGGCCGCGCCTTCGGCCGCGACCGCCGCATGCCCATCACCAACCGCTACTCGGAACGCAAAGGTTAGCGGTTTGCCAACCACGATCTCGACGCTTTACAACTCCCACTCCAGCTTTTTCAGGTTCGCGGCGCCGGCGGCGAAGAGGGCGTAGCCGGGCACGGCCGACACGACGGACCACAGGGCGGCGGCAACCAGGAGGCGTGACCAGACGGGAAGGGGGTCCCCGAAGCCTAGGGCGACGGCTATGAACAGGCCCGCCAGGAGGCCGAGGAGGCACGCCATGCCGAGGATGGCCGCCGCCGGCGTGCCCGCCTGGTTGGGGTTCTCCCAGTCGAAGCGGGGAAGAGGGCCGAGATGCCGACGGCGTAGAGGGAGACGACCGCGCTGGCCGCCACCCCGCCCACGAGGCCGAGCAGCAACCCGGGCGGGTAGAGGCCGAAGAAGGCGGAGACGAAGAGGGAGCCCGCGACCGCGACGAGGAGCCCCGGGGCCGCCGCCGCGGCGCACTTGCCGGCCAGCAGGCGCCACGGGCTCAGGGCGAGGCGGCCAGGAACCAGTACGAGCGGCCCTCCAGGTTCACCGCCAGGGAGCCTACCTGCAGCGAGATCAGGGCGCCCAGGACCCCCACGCCCAGGTGCGGCACGAGCAGCAGCGCCGCGGGCGCGGCGCCGCCGAACGAAGAGAACAGGTCTGAGTTGATAGAGACGACGGGCACCAGCATCGCGATGGGAACGAGCATGACCGCCAGCCGTTGCGGGTCCCGGGGAAGTACCAGAAGCTCCTTCGCGGCCACGGCCCGCACGTCGGCTGGCAGCGGTCTGAAGAGCGCCGTAGCCCAGCCGGAGGACCGCACCCTTCCGCCGGACTCCGCGGCCCGCGCCCGCCCGGTGGCGTAGGCCCACCCGGACACGAGGAGGCACACCGCGTAGGCGCCGGCGGCCAGCGCCGCGAGCGGCAGCAGGCCGGAGAGGAACCTGCCCGGCTCCGCGGAGGCCGCGCCGGCCAGGGCGTCGGCGGCCCAGGTGCCCGGCGGCACGTTCAGGAGCGGCGCCTCCGCCAGCGTCTCCAGCGACGAGGAGGCGCCCGCGTTTCGCGGCATGCTCCGGTTCAGGAACCACTGCTGGACCACGTAGAAACCGCCGAACGTGAGCAGGCCGAGGGCGCCCACGATCTCCCTGGCCTTGGAGGCGGGCAGGACCCTCATCAGGGGCACGACGAGCACCACGCACAGGGCCGTGGGCACCATCAAGAGGAGGACCGAGGTCGCCGCCAGCACGGGGTAGAAGGCGACGTTGGCCCCGGCGGCCACCCCGTAGGCTACAAGCGCCGGGAGCGCGAAGATCGCGAAGACGGCGGAGCCGCCGATCAGGGTCTCCCAGTACTTGTACGCGAAGATGGTCCTCTCCCGCAGCGGCATGGAGGCGAGGAGGTCGAGGTCATCGGAGTGGTACATCGTGTGGATCGCGGTGGCCGTCCCGGCCACGACCAGGGCCAGGGCCGAGGCCGTGCAGATGCCCGCGAGCAGGCCCTCCCCCAGCCCGGCGTCCGCCGCGAGCAACGACCGGAACCCGAGGAGGGCGAAGAAGAAGACGGAGGCGAACGCCAGCAGGCCGAAAAGCGCGGAGAAGAGGTACTGCGCCTTCCGGGCGCCCTTCGCGCGCGAGATGGAGCGCCAGAACGTCTTTACGCGGACCTGGCGGAAGAGGCCTGCGACGCCCACGGTTAATCCCTCGGGTACTCGGCGAGTTGGCGGCCCTCGCCGGAGCCCGTGAGTTCCAGGAAGACGCCTTCGAGGTTCTCGTCCTCGTCGGCGTGGGCGCGCCCTCGCAGCCCGGCTACGGTGCCGGATGCGAGCATCGAGCCGTGCTGTATGATCCCGATCTCGTCGCACAGCGCCTGCGCCAGTTCCAGGATGTGCGTCGTGAGGAAGACCGTGCCCCCCCCGCTCGACCAGGCGGCGCAGGAGGTCCTTTATGAGGCGGGCGCTCGCCGGGTCGAGGCCGACGGTCGGCTCGTCGAGGAAAAGCACCTCGGGCTCGTGCAACAGGGCCGCGGCGAGCGCCGCCTTCTGCTTCATCCCGTGCGAGTAGCCGCCGAGCATCTCGTCCGCGGCATCGGAGAGGTCGAACATCTCGAGCAACTCCCCGGAGCGGCGCGCGGCCTTCCCTGGCTCCACGCCGTAGACGTCGCCGACGAAACGCAGGAACTCCCTGGCCGTCAGCTTCTCGAAGAGGGCGGGTTGATCGGGCACGAGCGCGAGGCTTCTCTTCGCCCCTGTCGGGTCCTTCAACACGTCCACGCCGGCGACCTCGACGGTTCCCGCGGTCGGGCGCAGGAGGCCGGCGAGCATCTTTATGGTGGTGGTCTTGCCGGCGCCGTTGGGGCCGAGAAAGCCGTAGAGCGTGCCACGCTCCACCTCGAGGTCCACGCCCCGCACGGCCTCCTTGCGGCCGTAGGCCTTCCGGAGCCCGCCGGCCCGGATCGCGGCCCCGCCCCTCAAGCGACGTCCCGCCTGCGGAAGATCAGGGCCGCCAGCACGACGAGGGCGATGGCGTACGCCGCCACGACGAGCGCGGCCTGCCCCGCGCCCGTTGGCTGGCCGGGACCGCCGACCGCGCCGCCCCCGGCGAAGGAGTTTGCCAGGAAGGTCGAGTTCTGGCCGGGGAAGAACCTTCCCGCGTTCCGGTAGGTTTCGTTGGGGATGGGCAGGCTCAGAACGAGGACTTCGAGGACCAGGAGGTAGACCAGCCCGAGCCCGACCGCGAGGGCGGTGCTCCTGAAAAGGGTCGCGAGGAACACCCCGAGGGCCGCCCAGAGGGCGAGGATCAGGACCCCCGCCCCGAGCGCCCGGGCGAACTCGCCCGCCGGGGGCCAGTCCACGGGGCTCTCCTGCAGGCTGGCCACCGCGTAGCTGGCGGCGGCGCTGGCGGCCAGGATGAGGACCGCGAACACCGCGAGAGCGGCGAGGAGGGCCAGCAGCTTGCCGGCGAAGACCTGCGGGCGGTTCGGGCGCTGGGTGACGATGGTCTTTAGCGTGCCCCAGCCGTACTCGCCGCCGACGACCAGGGCGCCCAGGATGAGCGCCACCGCGGCACCCAGGTTGGCGAAGGAGGAGAGGGCGCCCGAGAGGGCGTTCTCCGGCAGCAGCGACTGGAGTTGCTGCTCCTGGAACTGCCTCTCCTGCTGTTGGATCCGCGCTCTCTCCTGCTCGGGGACGTCTTGCGGCACCGGGGGCGGCGGGGCGTTCGCCACGAAGGCGTAAACGGCGACGTAGCCCAGAACCACGGCCAGGCCCAGCCAGACCAGGCCGAGGATCCAGACCGCCGGCCGGTTGCGGAGCTTCAGCGACTCCGCCCGGAAGCTCGCGCCCACCCTAGACCGTCTCCCCGCCGGTCATCTCCAGGAAAGCGTCCTCCAGGGAACGCTCGGCCGGCCGCAGCTCGCTCACCCGCAGGCCCGCCGAGACGAGCTTGGCGTTGATCTCCGCCGCCCGCCCGGGGTCCGTTTTGAGCCTGAGCACCCCGTCCGTCGCCTCGACCCCCTCGACCCCCTCCAGGCGTTCGGCTATCCTCGCCGCCTCCTCCATCGGCTCTGCCCGGACGACGAGGGCCCCGCCGCCGCGCAGGTCGGCGACCGCGCCCTCGGAGATCAATTTGCCCTTGTGGATGACGCCGATCCTGTCGCAGACCTGCTCGACCTCGCCGAGGAGGTGGCTCGAAAGGAGGACCGTGCGCTCGCCGGTCCCCAGACGCCGGATGAGGGAGCGCATGTCCGCCACGCCCTTCGGGTCGAGGCCGTTGGTCGGCTCGTCGAGGATCAGAAGGTCCGGGTCCTTGAGCAGGGCCGCCGCCACCCCGAGGCGCTGCTTCATGCCAAGGGAGTACTTTTTGTACCGGCTCTTCGCCCGGCCGGAGAGCTCCACCGCCTCCAGCTCCACCGCCTCCAGCACCTCGGCCACCCGCCCGTTCGGGACGCCGGAGTAGCGGGCCATGACCTTGAGGTTGTTTGTTCCGGAGAGGTAGGGGTAGAAGGCCGGCGACTCGACGAGCGCCCCGATCTTCGCGAGCCCGCCGGGCGTGCCTGGACTCCGGTCGAGCACCCTGGCCGAGCCGCCGGACGGGCGGACCAGGCCAAGCAGCATCTTGAGGGTCGTGGTCTTGCCCGCGCCGTTGGGACCCAGGAAACCGTACACCTCGCCCCGCCGGACGGAGAGGTCGAGGTCGTCCACCGCCGTAAGGCCGCCGTAGCGCTTGGTCAGGCCCCGGGTCTGGACGAGCAGGGACGCATCCGGTTCGCTCTCTTGCGGGGACTGCGGAACGTTTGTCGCCAAGCGCGCCCTCCTCTCGCGGGGTTACGTTTCGTATTCTCGCCCAGCCCGGCGGGCGTGTCTAATCCTTATCGGAGTACGCGGGCGGGCGTTTAACGGGTCCTGAACCTGAGCTGGACCGTGGTGCCGCGGCCGGGGGCGGAGATGGCGTCGAATTCCGCCCCGACCTCTCGCGCGCGCTGGCGCATGTAGCCGAGGCCCAGGCCGGGTGGAGGGTTCGTGGGGTCGAAGCCGCGCCCGTCGTCCCGGACGCGCACGATGAGCAGGTCGCCCACCCGCCGGGACTCCAGGCGCAGGCTGCCTGCGCCCGAGTGCTTGGCGACGTTCCAGAACGCCTCGACGAGGAACCGGTAGACGGCGGCGATCTCCATCGCGGAGAGCCCGTCCAGCGGGGCCTGGAGGTCCTCGTGGGTCTTTATCCCGAAGTACTCCTCGAACTTCACCAGCCGGTGGCGGAGGTACTCGCGGGGCCGCATGGCCCCCTCGCCGTGTATCGAGGTCTGCAACTCCTCGTAGGGCCGCGAGACCTGGAACTCCGTCTCGCGCGAGGCGCGCAGGGCGTTTGAGACCATGTGCGCGACCTCGTCGTGCTCGCCGCGGCGGGCGGCGTCCAGGGCCTCGCGGAGCGTCAGGGAGACGCCGTGCACGCCCTGCTTTACGGTGTCGTGCATCTCGGAGAGGACCCGACCCCCCTCCAGCCTGCGGGCCAGATCCTCCTGTTCTTCCGTGAGCCGCCGGGAGGCGAAGGAGACGAGGGCGACGCGCAGGGCGAGGTAGAGGAAGACCGCGGCGGCGCCCACCGCCGCGTAGGACGGCAGGGGGGGATGGGTCGCCCCCCAGAGGAGCACGGCGGCCAGGTGGACCGCCGGGGAGAGCGGCCCGAACCAGAAGGCGAAGACCCGCCACGGCTCTATCCTGGCGCGTTCCACGAAGGCCACCGGGGCGGCGCCGAGGGCGGCCAGCCCCAGGCAGGCGAGGCCGAGGACCCAGATCATGTCGGGCCAGCCGGCGCCCTCGTAGGTGCCGGAGGCCCTGGAGGCGAGGTAGAGGCCGTCGGCCACCGCGAACGCCACGAAGCTCAGGGTGAGCGAGCCCGTGAACGGCGGCTTGCCGGCCGACGAGAGGACCACGAGGCAGAGAAAGAGCAGCGCCGCGTCGAACAGCAACCACGAGAGAACGGAGAGGACTTCCCCCCAGCCCGCGGCCCCCGTGGCCGAGACCGCGGACCCGAGGAAGAAGTACCAGGTAAGGACGCCGGTGGAGAGCATGATGCACAACGCGTCGAGGCCGGTGACGAGCGTGATCTTCCTGGTCGTCAGGCCCACCAGGAGGAGCATGGCGGCGGCGAAGAAGAGGTACGAGACCAGGTAAGCGGCGTGATGGTAGGACGCGCCCTGCGCGCCGAGCGGGGTGCCCTGCAACCCGGACCAACCCAGATCTCCCAGGAAGTTGGCGGCCACGCCCGCGCCGAGCAGGCCCCAGAGCAGACGCTGCCGCCCGCCCGCGCCGCTGATGGCCCGCCCCAGCGAGAACGAGGCGAAGACCGCCGCCCCGAGGTAGAGCACGATCGACACCAGATACCGGCCGCCAGAACCGGCCGGAAACGCGGCGAAGAGGAGCGCGCCGATAAACCAGCACGCGAAAACCCCCACGCGTGTGGCCCCCGCGCCACGCGGGGTACGCGACTTCGAAACGTCCGTGACCTGCACTAACCGCCCTCCAAAAACTGCTGCCCCCATCGTACCAAGCGGCCCCCCGCGGGGCTAGTCTCGCGGGAGGGCTTCGGATGCTACAGTAGCGCCTTCTGACGGAGGAGATTCGGGAGGATCGCGTGAAATACCGGCGTTTGGGCGATACGGGGCTGATGGTTTCTGAGTTGTGCCTCGGGTGCATGACGTTCGGCCGGGAGGCCGACGAGGAGGACTCCAAAAAGCTCGTCGCCCGCTTCCTGGAGGCCGGCGGCAACTTTTTGGACACCGCGGACGTCTACACCAGGGGCGTCTCCGAGGAGATCACCGGCCGCGCCATAAAGTCCGTGCGCGACGACGTCGTGCTCGCCACCAAGGTCCGATTCCCTATGGGCGACGGCCCGAACGACGTCGGCCTCTCCCGCAAGCACATAACCCGGGGCTGCGAGGATAGCCTGCGCCGCCTCGGCACGGACTACATCGACCTCTACCAGGTCCACTGCTGGGACGCGGCCACACCGCTCGAGGAGACGCTCGGCGCCCTGACGGACCTCGTTCGCGCCGGCAAGGTCCGGTACATCGGCGTCTCGAACTTCACGGCGTGGCAGATCATGAAGAGCGTGTCCCTAAGCGACGCTTTGGGCCTGGAGCGGTTCGTGTGCCTGCAGCCGCAGTACTCCCTGATCGAGCGCAACGTAGAGTACGAGATCCTGCCCGCCTGCCTGGAGGAGGGCCTCGGCGTGATCCCCTGGAGCCCGCTCGGCGGTGGCTTCCTCTCGGGCAAGTACCGTCGCGGCGAGGCGCCGCCGCGGGGCTCTCGCATCTCCGAAGCCGAGGAATCCATGGAGGAGTACTGGGACCGCCGTGCCACCGAACGCAACTGGGCGGTCCTCGACGTCGTCGGCGAGATAGGCGAGGCCACGGGCAAGTCCTACGCCCAGATCGCCCTGAACTGGCTGCTCCGCCAGCCGGCGGTCACGGCCCCCATCGTCGGGGCGCGCACCCTCGAACAACTCGAGGACAACCTTGGCGCCGCCGGCTGGGAGCTCGACGAGGACCAGGTGGACAGGATCTCGGAGGCCGGCGCGCCCGAGGACACCTACCCGCACCGCTTTATCCGGAACGCGCAGCGGGTTTAGGGGGCCTCCGGTTTTAGGGGGCCTCCGGTTTTAGGGGGCCTCCGGTTTCGGGAAGGCGGGGCGGCGGACCGTTTGGTAGGATCGTGGCGTGGACCGGTACTCCTTTAGCGTGCGCTTGACTCCCGGGGCGCGGGGGCTTCTGCGTCCGGGCGAGGCGCTGGTGCTGGACTGGCACCGGATGGCGATCTGCTGCGCCGGGGCCGGGGAGATGAGCCTCTACGCGACGGGAGAGGAGGGGGCCCGTCGGCGCAAGGGGCTCGTCCGTATAAAGGGGGACGATCCCGTCTACGCCGCCCGCGCCATCTTTCCCCACCTCGCCGGTCGGGAGGTGACGCTCGACGCCCGAAAGACCTTCGGGCTTCGGCGCTTCACCTCAGATCTGCCGCGCGATTTCGGGCTGCGCGCCGTGATGGGCTACCTGCCCGCGCCCGAGAAGAGGACGGGCTAGCCGGAGGGCCCGGCGTCGCTTGCCGGCCGCGCCGCCCATAGGAAAAGGCGATCGCTGCGCCCAAAGCTTCTATGCGGCCGTTATTGACACGGCAATATCTCCTGCCTATGATCCTTGGCGGGTGGTGGGATCCGTGGGGTATATAGACACCCTTTCGGTGGACGCGAGCGTCTGCGGGGTCGCGAGCCGGTTCCGGGCGGGATAGGAGGAGGCCGGTGGAGGGTGTCGAGAAGCTCGGCGGCGAGAACATGGGCGAGAGGGTTTCCCCGGCGAGGGTGGCGCTTGCAAGCTCCATAGGCGCGACCATCGAATGGTACGACTTCTTTATCTACGGCACGGCGGCTGGGCTCGTCTTTCCGGCGCTGTTCTTTACGAACCTGGACCCGGTCGTCGGGGGCATAGTCGCGTTCGCGACGTTCGCGGTGGGTTATCTGGCCCGTCCTATCGGGAGCGTGATCTTCGGCCACTACGGGGACAAGATCGGGCGCAAGACCATGCTGATCCTGACGCTCTTCATCATGGGTGCCGCGACCTTCGCCATAGGCCTCCTGCCTACCTACGGCCAGATCGGCAGCTGGGCCGCGGTCTTGCTGGTGGCGATGCGCGTCCTGCAGGGCATCGCCGTCGGCGGCGAGTACGGCGGGGCCGTCCTCATGGCGGTCGAGTACGCCCCGGAAGGCCGGCGGGGCTTCTACGGGAGTTGGCCGCAGGTCGGGGTGCCGGCGGGGCTTTTGCTTGCCTCCGGGATGTTCGGGTTGCTCTCGCTCCTGCCCGAGGAGGCCTTCCTCACCTGGGGCTGGCGGGTGGCGTTCCTCGCGAGCATCGCGCTGGTCGTGGTCGGGCTGTACATCCGGCTGCAGATACTCGAGACCCCGGCCTTTACGCGCGTCAGGGAGACGCAGGAGGAGGCGAGGATACCTTTCGTGGAGCTGCTTCGCACCCAGCCGAGGGAGCTTGTCCTCGGGATGGGCGTGCGCTGGGTCGAGGGGTTGGCGTTCAACGCGTACGGGGTCTTCCTGATCTCCTACGCCGTCAACCAGCTCGAGCTGCCGCAGCTCACCGCCCTTATCGGGGTGACCATCGCGGCGGCATTCGGGGTGGTCCTCGTACCGGTCTACGGCGGGCTCTCGGACCGCTTCGGCAGGAAGGCGGTCTACGGCGCCGGAGCGGTTGCCTTCGGGCTCTTCGCCTTCCCCTCTTTCCTGCTCATAAACACGGGGCAGCGGCTCTGGATGTGGCTCGCCACCGTGGTCGCGCTCGGGATCATCTACCCCGCCATCTACGCCCCGCTGGCCGCGTTCTGGTCCGAGCTTTTCCACACCCGCATCCGCTACACGGGTGTCGGGGCCGTCTACCAGTTCTCCGGGGTCTTCGCGAGCGGGCTGACGCCGGTCATCGGCGCCGCGCTCGTGGCGTACTCGGGCGGCTCCCCGTGGCTTTTCGTGGGGTACATGGTCGTGGTGACCCTCATCAGCCTCGCGGCCCTCTCCCTGGCGCCCGAGACGTACCGCAGGGACATCTACCCGGTGGCCGAGGAACGGCCGGCCCGGCCGGTCGCGAAGAGCTAGGCGAAAGGACTCCTTTATGACGGACGCGGGCCGCGAGAGCCGCTTCAAGCTAGAGGCCACCCCCATAACCTTCGGGCCGGGATCTTCCGAGGAGGCCGGCTGGGAACTGAAGCAACTCGGGGTGAGTCGGGCCCTGATCCTGACGGACCCCGGCGTGGCCCGGTCCGGGATACCGGACAGAATCCGCGGCATCATAGAGGCCGAGGGCATAGGGTGCGAGGTCTTCGACCGGGTAAAGGTCGAGCCCTCGCTCGCCTCGATGCAGGAGGCGGCGGACTTTGCCGCGGAGGGCGGCTTCGACGGCTTCGTCGGCGTCGGCGGCGGGTCCAGCCTGGACACGGCGAAGGTGGCGAACCTTATCGCCACGCACCCGGCCCCCGTCATGGACTACATCTTCCCGCCGGTGGGAGCGGGCCGCAGGCCGCCGTCCCCCCTCAAGCCGTTCCTGGCGGTGCCGACCACGGCCGGGACGGGTTCGGAGGCGACCACCATCGCCGTGATGGACCTGCCGGACCTCAGGACCAAGGCCGCCATCTCGCACCGCTTCCTGCGCCCCGACCACGGGATAGTGGACCCCCTGCTCACCTCGTCCATGCCCTCCGACGTTACGGCCGCCTGCGGCCTCGACGTCGCCTGCCACGCCGTCGAGTCGTTCACCGCCAAACCCTTCCACACGCGCCCGGCACCGGGCTCGCCGGACAAGAGGCCGCCGTTCCAGGGGGCCAACCCCGTCTCGGACCTCTGGGCCTCGACGGCGCTCGAGTACGCCGGGGAGTACCTGCGGCGGGCCGTGGCCGACGGCGGGGACGTCGAGGCGCGCGGGCGCATGATGCTAGGTGCCTCCATCGCGGGGATAGGGTTCGGCTCGGCGGGGACCGCGATCCCGCACGCCTGCGCCTACCCCATAGCGAGCCTCAAGCACGCCTTCCGGTCGCCCGGCTACCCGGAGGAGCCGTTCGTCCCGCACGGGTTCGCCGTCATCGTAACGGCGCCCGCCGCCTTCAGGTTCACCTACCCCGCCGACCCAGACAAGCACCGCCGCGCCGCCGAGCTGATCGCCGGAAAGCCTTTCCCCGACGCCGACGAAGACACGCTGCCGAACGTCCTGATCTCGCTGATGAAGGACGTCGGGGCCCCGGGCGGCCTGCTGGAGCTGGGCTACGACGAGGGGGACGTGGAGGGGCTCGTGGAGGGCGCGATCAAGCAGCAGCGCCAGCTCACCATCGCCCCCAAAGAGGCCGGACGCGACGACCTGGCCGAGATCTTCCGCGGGTCGATGCAAAACTGGTAAGGATGCCCTCGGGCGCCGGGCCTCAAGAAGGCTGGAGGGGTTCGGCCGGTTCGCTTCTTGGCGGGCGCCGTTCGAGGAGGCCTATGTCGCGTAGCGCGTCCCGCGTGGTGGGGTAGAGGAGGTCGCCGAACTTGTCGGGCCAGCCGGCGCTCTCCAGGCGTTCGCGGACCTGCAGCTTTGCGTGGGTGAGTACGACGCGTATGCCGTCGGAGCGGTAGCCGGAGACGAGGCTTTCGAGGCCTTCTACGGCGGTGACGTCTATGCCGTTCACGCCGCGGCAGTCGATGACGATCCAGCGCAGGCGGGGACGGTCGGCCACCGCCTCTATCAGCCACTCCTCTAGAAAGGGCACGTTGGCGTAGTAGAGCCTGGCGTCGAACCGGACGATGATGGCCTCGGGGTAGGTCCGGGCCTCGGAATAGCTTCTCAGGCCCAAAAAGGCGTTCTTGCGCGGCACGTAGCCGAGTTCGGTCACCTCAGGGTAGGCCGTGCGCCGCACGAAGGCGAGGAGGGCGAAGAGGGAGCCCGCGATGATGCCCTCCTCCACGCCCACGAGCAGCGTCAAGGCGAAGGTGAGCAGCATGGCGTAGCCGTCGGTCCGGCTCACGCCGAAGACGCGTCTGGCCTCCCCGAAGTCGAGCAGCCCGTACACGGCGACCACCACGATGGCGGCGAGCGCTGCGTCCGGCAGGTAGTAGAAGAGGGGCGTCAGGAAGAGGAGGGTCAGCAGGATCCCCGCCGCCGAGACGACAGAAGCCATCTGCGTCCTCGCCCCCGACTGGTACTGGACGGCGGTCCGCGAGAACGACCCCGCGACCGGCATACCGGACAAGAAGCCTGCGCAGACGTTGGCGAGGCCGAGCGCCCGGAGCTCCGCGTCGGAGTCGATCTTGTACTTCTCCCTGGCGGCTACCGCCCGCGCCACGGAGATCGACTCCACGAACCCCACGAGGGCCACCGCCACCGCCGCCGGCGCCAGCGCCCGGAGGGCCCCCGGGTCGAGGGGCGGCACCGAGAACCCCGGCAGCCCGCCCGGCACCCCGCCCACGACCTCAACGCCCCGACCGTCGAGGCCTAGCCCGTAAACGGCGACGGCGCACCCGGCCGCCACCAGGAGGGAGCCGGGCAGCCGCGGGAACTTCTTCGCGAGAAGGACGAGCGCCACGACGCCCGTCGCCCCGATCGCCAGCGCGAAGGGGTTCGTCTCCCCGACGCTGCCCGAGAGCTCGGCCACGGTGCCAAGAGGGGACTCCTCGCCTGAGACCGGGATGCCGAGAAAGCTCCCGGCCTGCGCGAGCACGATGATGATCGCCGAGGCGTACACGAAGCCGCTGAGAACCGGCCGCGGGATAAAGTTGGTGACGAACCCCATCCGCAGGAGCCCTAGGGCCAACTGCAGCGCGCCCGCCATGAGGGCGAGCAGCAGGGCGTAGGCAATGTACTCGCCGGACCCCGGCTCCGCGACAGCCGAGACCCCGGTAAAGGTGAGGAGCGCCATCAACGCCGGTGGGCCGACCGGCATGTGCCGGGAGGTGCCGAACAGCGCGTAGACGACGGCCGGCCCGGTCGAGGCGTAGAGGCCGTGGACGGGCGGCAGGCCCGCGAGCACGGCGTACGCCATGCCCTGCGGCACCAGCACGACCACCACCGCCAGCCCCGCCGAGAGGTCCCTGCGCAGGTCCTCCCGCCTGTAGGCCCCGAGCCAGCCGTAGGCCGGGACGAGCGCCTCCAGGGACCAGTGGTTCAACGGCGTCCCGCCGTCCCTAGCCCCCGCCCTCGTAAAACGCCTCTCGGGCTGGCCTGTATGGCCTGTCGAACACCTCCGGGCGGCGGAGGCCGTCCTCCCGCGGGCCGGGGCGGGTCATGGCGAGCCAGCGGCGGTAGACCTCGCGGCTCTTGGCCGTGTCCACGAAGACGTCGCCGTAGCGGTCCTCCGGCCTCGCGGTCTCCACGTAGACGGCGTTGTGCCAGCAGTGCATCCCGCTTATGGGGTCGGGGTGGACGGGGAAGGTGAGGTTCTGGTGGACCCCTCCGTCGCTCCAGAAGATGCGGCTCGTGTCGGGGTCCGCGCTCTCGTAGGGGCCGGGGGCCTCGAGCTGGCGCAGGCGCCAGCCGCGCCCGTCGCGGCTGATGTCCACGAGGGAGTTGGTCCAGCGGTCGGCGCCGTCCTGCCGGCGGCGCCAGCGGCCGAGGTGGTGGGAGCAGGCGACGACGCCGGGAGCTATCGCTTCCGTCACCCAGGCATGGTTGACGGAGAAGCCGATCTCGGTCGTCACCCGCACGAGGTCGCCGGTCTCGATGCCCCGCCCTCTCGCGTCTTTCGGGTGGATCCACAAGGGGTTCTTGTTGGAGATCTCGTTAAGCCACTTGGAGTTGCCGGTCCTGGTGTGGATGAGGGTCGGCAACCGGAAGGTGGCGTTCAGGACGAGCTGCCCCTCTTCCAAATTCTCCGGGTGGACGTGGCTCTTTATGTAACCCGGCGCCGCGTGCTCGGGCCAGCCCCACGCGTCCATCGTGGGCGACCAGATCTCCAGCTTGCCCGAGAGCGTCGGGAAACCCTCCCGCGCCTCCCCCCCAACCTCGACGCCGACGTGGGGCACGAGCCGGTTTGCCCGGATGACGCCCCCCGTCCGGCTCTCTTCCGTGGTGACGGTGCCGTCGGCTTCGACCCTGCTCCCTTCGAGCTCCGCATCGGAGAGCTCCCTCATGTTCCGCTCGTAGACCTCGTTCTGAACCTCGAAGGCGGCGTACTTTCGCATGTATTCGAGGGGCGTGAGGCCCTCCTCGGCGGCCTTTTCGGGGAGGCCGGGGACGGCGTTCTCGAAGAGCCAGCGGTAGTACTCCTCGACCGTAAGCTTCTCGCCCGGATGGTAGGGGCTCTCGAAGTGGCGCCGGATGCCCATCTCCCCGTCCGGGTCGATGTGCCAGGAGAGGTCGATCCAGAACTCGTCGTCCTCCCACACCTCGCCCGGGTTGACCTCGTGGGTGCGCTCTACCGTCTCGCCCCGTCGCCGCGCCGCCTCCCGCAGGACGGGCTGGCGGAAGGAGAGCCACTTGCCCGAATGGGTCTCCTGGCTCATCAGGTCGTGGCGCTCGGGACCGTGGCCCAAAGGGAGCACGTAGTCCGCGAAGTACGCCGTCTCGCTCCAGGTCGGCGTGAGCGCCACGTGGCAGCCGATGGCCTCCTCGTCCTGGAGCGCCTCCATCCAGGCGAAGCCGTCCGGGAAGGTCCACACCGGGTTGAGGACGCGGCTGAAGTAGACGTCGAGCTTGCCCCTGCCCTCCATGAGGAAGTACGGAAGCAGTATGCTCATCTCGTACTGGGCGAGCGGGTACTCGTCTGGGTAGAGGAGCCCGCTCCACACGTCCTGGGGGGGCGCCTCTTCCCAGTATGTGGGGAGCCACTTGTTCCACCCGTTCGGGCTCGTGCCGCCCTTGCGCCCCCAGCTTCCGGTCAAGACGTTCAGGAAGACCAAACAGCGCGAGACCTGCCAGCCGCCCAGGTTCCCCGCGGCGGCCGCCCGCCAGTTGTGCGCCGCCACCGCGGGGCCGGCCGCCCCGATGGTCCGCGCGGCCTCGACGATCCTCTCCGCCGGGACCCCGCTCTCCTCTTCCGCGTACTCGAGCGTGTAGCCGGCGTAGTCCTCCTTCAGCGCCCCGACGAACGCCTCGAAGGAGCCTTTCGGGTCGTCCGGGTGCAGGTGCTCCAGGTACTGTTGCCAGTTCGTCCAGTCGCGCAGGAAGTCCCCGTCGAAGAGGTTTTCGTCCAGGATCACCTTCGCCATCGCGAGCAGGACGGCGGGTTCGGAGCCGGGGCGGGTGGGGAGCCAGTGGTCGGCCATGGCGGCGGAGTTGGAGAGCCGTGGGTCCATGACGATGAGCTTGGCGCCCTTCATCTTGCCCTCGATGATCCTCTGGGCGTGCGGGTTGAAGTAGTGGCCGCTCTCCAGGTGGGCGCTTATGAGGACTATGGCCTTGGCGTTGGCGTAGTCCGGCGAGGGCCGGTCGAAGCCGCCCCAGAGCTGGTAGCCGAACCTGCCGCCGCTTGAGCAGACGTTCGTGTGGGAGTTGTGGGCGTCGACACCCCAGGCGCGGAAGATCCTCTCCATGTGCTGGTGCTCGTGCCCGGGCCTGCCTACGTGGTACATGACCCCGTCCCTGCGGTCCTCGGATATGGCCTTGCGTATCCGGCCGCCGATGTCCGCGAGCGCCTCCTCCCAGGAGACGCGCTCCCACCGGCCGCTCCCGCGCGGGCCCGCGCGCTTTTGCGGGTAGAGGATGCGTTCCGGGTCCTTTACCTGGTTGATGGTGGCAGGACCCTTGGCGCAGTTGCGCCCGCGGCTGCCGGGGTGCAAAGGGTGGCCCTCGAACTTGCGGATCTCGCCGTTCTCTTTGTCCACGTAGGAGAGCAGGCCGCAGGCCGCCTCGCAGTTGAAGCAGACGGTTGGCACGATCTGGTAGCTCTTCTTCTCTTTGCGCGTCCAGCCCCGCGCCTCGTACTCGGTCCAGTCGTCCCACCGCTCCGGGGGCGGGAAGTCCACCAGCCCGGAGCCGGGGACAAGCCGATCCGGCCGGTCCTCCGGTTTGTCCACGCCGGCGAGGAGGCCAAGCCTCGTCGCCGCCCTCTCCACGAACGACCTCTCGGGCTCTTTGCGCATCTTGACCTTTCCTTCTAGGCGAGCGGGACGAGTTGGGGGGCTTCGATCCAGGCGTGCTCGGTGACGAGTATCCCCGCCAGGGCGAGCACCGCCGCGGCCCCCACGAGCGCCGGCGCGCCGCTCGCCAGCAGGACGAGCGGAACCAGCGTCCCGAGCACGACCGAGCCCCCCCAGAAGAGCACCCTGTAGCGGCCCGCGTAGATCATGCGCGCCGCCCGCCCGGCGTCCCGGTCCGGGTGCTCCATCCCGAGCTCGGCCCCCAGCACGAGCCCGCCCACGACGAGGCCGAGCGCGAGCGTGACCTCAAGCGCCCCCCGCAGCGGCCCGATGCCCCCGACAAAGAACGAGGCCAGGTACAGCGCCGCCGCCCCCGCGACGGCCGCGTGGGCGAGCATGTGCAGCGGCAGCGCCGGGCTCTGCCAGAAGCTGCGCCCCTTGGACTGCCCGAACAGGAACGCCGTGTACACCGCCGTCGCGAGCGCGAGGATTACCAGAGGCCAGGCCAGGACCGCCGTCGCCCGGGGGACGCCGAGCAGTTCCAAGAGGACCCAGAGGGAGAGCGCGCCGCCGAAGGCGGTGATGATGTAGGCGCCCCTGGTGAGCCAGCTTCTCCACTGCGGGCGCAGGAGCACGTAGTGGAAGCGATCGGGGCGGTCGAGGTCGAGGATGAGCAGGCCGCCCGTCGCGGCCATGAAGACGAGGCCCAGGATCGCGCCGGCCCACAAAGCCGCCCCCGGAACCCCGAAGCCCAGCCCCGCCGCGAGGAAAGGCACGGCGACCGACCCGGTGGCGATGGCCTTGGTCCACACGTAGGCCGGCACCTCCTTGCCCCACTGCACGCCCTTGTTCGGCTCGTCGTAGGTGCGCCGCGCCTTCTCGGGCTGCCGTTCGGGTTGGGGGTTGCCCCCGCCCGGCTTCTTGCCCAGGGGTATGACGCCGCCGGCGAGGGAGGCCTTGGTCCCCTTGCCGTCTGGCGCGTGGTGCCCGACGCCGCGGCGCTGGTTGGACCACATGTAGTCCGAGGAGACGGGGGCGTCGTCGGGGGTAAGGGCGGCCTCGTCGCCGTTTATGTAGAAGAGCTTCGGTTTCGTGCCCTTCTCCGGGCGGCGGGTCGTCACCTTCTCGCGGGCGAGGAGCTTGCTTATCGGGGTCTCGGGGTCGTCCATGTCCCCGCTGATGATCGCCTCTTCGGGGCAGACGTTCACGCACGCCGGTTCCAGGCCCACGTCGACCCTGTGGGCGCAGTAGTTGCACTTGGCGGCCGTGTGCGAATCGGGGTCGATGTAGAGGGCGTCGTAGGGGCACGCCTGCATGCAGGCCTTGCAACCGATGCACCGGTCCCAGTTGAAGTCCACGATCCCGTCGTCCCTGATGTAGAGCGCCGTCACCGGGCACGCCTCCACGCAGGGCGCGTCCTCGCAGTGCATGCACCGCATCACGTGGAAGGCCCGCTGGGTGTCGGGGAACTCGCCCTTCTCGATGTACTTGACCCAGGTGCGGTTTACGCCGACGGGGACCTCGTGCTCGGCCTTGCAGGCAACCGTGCAGGCGTGGCACCCGATGCACTTGCGGTTGTCGATGATGAAACCGTAGTTGGTCACCCCGCCGCCTCTCCCGTAGAAGCTCCTGCCCCGTCACGGCGATCATAGACGCGCCGGCGTTCTGGCGACAATAGCTTCTTCCTATGGCGGTAGAGGCCCCCTCTATCGGGCCTGGTCCGGAACCCGCCCCGGCCCCTGGCCCATCTCGCCGACCAGGTTCATGAAGGCCGCGGCGGTGCCGGTGAGGGGCACGTCCTTGCGGCGCAGGGCCACGATGGTCCTCCCGAGCTTCGGGCAGGCGTCTATCCTCACCGTGGCGAGCCTGCCCGCGGCGACCGCCCGGAGGACCGCCGGTTCGGGCAGGAACGCGACCCCGAGCCCCTGCTCGACCATCCTCTTGGCCGCCTCGATGTTGTCCAGCTCCACCACGTCCGGCCCGGCGACGCCGGCGTCCCGGAAGAGGGACTTCGTTAGCTCGTAGCTCGTCGAGGCGCGGTCGAAGAGGATCAGGCGCTCCCCCCCGAGCTCCGCAAGCCCCACGTCCCGCCTCCCCGCGAAGGCGTGCCCCTTGCCCACCGCGAGGACGAGCTCCTCTTCGTAGAGCGGCAGGCTCTCGACCTCGGGGTGGCGCATGGAGCGCGCGAGGCCGAGCTGCACCTCCTCGCTAAGGACCATCTCCAGGATGTCCTCGGAGTGCCCGGTCTTTACCGAGAGGACGACGCCGGGGTGGGCGAGCGAGAAGCCCTCCAGAAAGCCCGGCAGGGCGTAGGTGCTGACCCGCGGCAGCGCGCCGAGCCTGAGGTGCCCCCCCGTGCCCTTTCGCAGCTCCTCCAGGTGCTGCTTGCCGTTCGCGACGCTCGTGACGGCGCGCTCGGCGTAGGGGAGAAACTGCCGCCCGGCCTCCGTGAGCCGCATCCCCGAGCGCGTGCGCACGAAGAGTTGGTCGCCGACCTCGTGCTCCAGCGCCTTGAGCCTCGCCGTGAGCGACGGTTGGGCGAGGAACATCTCCTCCGCGGCCCGGCTCATGCTGCCGGCCCGCGCCACCGCCAGAAAACACTCCAACTGCCCGAACAACATCCCCGGTCTCCTCACTCTCCGCCACCACGGTAGCAAAGTCTGGCGGCAGCGGCAATCGTCTTGACGGCCCACCGGCCGTTCTGCTAGCGTGCGTTGTGCACGTTCGGTGTGAACAATGAACCCGTGCGAGGGTGCCCGGTCCCATTGTGTGAGGTTATAACTGTGGCCGATGGCGACCCACAAAAAGCCGATGAATGTAGCTCTTGACACAAAAACCCCCGCGGACGATGATGATTTTTGGGCCGTACCGGGGGGGACCGGTCGGGTACCGGGTTCGAGACAGGAGGAGGATCGAAAGTGGCCAAGGTGAGAATGACGCCCAGTGAGGCGATAGTAGAGACGCTGGTGGCCGAGGGCGTGGACCACGTCTCCGGGATAGTGGGGTCGGCGTTCATGGACGCGCTCGACCTGTTCCCAGACGCGGGCATAGACTTCGTGCCGGTGCGCCACGAGCAGAGTGCCGCGCACATGGAGGACGCGTGGGGCCGGATCACCGGGCGGGCCGGGGTGGTCGTTGGGCAGAACGGGCCCGGCATCACCAACATGGTGACCTCCGTGGCCGCGGCCAACATGGCGCACACGCCGATGGTCGTGATCTCGCCGTCGGCCGGCACCGGCACCATCGGCTGGGACGGCTTCCAGGAGAGCGACCAGGTGAGCATCTTCAAGGCCATCACCAAGGCGACCGTCGAGGTCACCCACCCCAGGAGGGCCGCCGACGTTCTACGCACCGCCTTCCGCATCGCCTACGCCGAGCGCGGGCCCGTCCTCTACGACATACCCCGCGACTACTTCTACGGGGAGCTCGAAGAAGAGATCCTGCGCCCCGACCAGTACCGCGCCGACATGCGCAGCAAGGGCTCCCCCGAGTCCCTGGACAAGGCGGCGGAACTCCTCGCGAACGCCAAAAACCCCGTCATCATCGCCGGCAAGGGCGTGGTGGACGGTGGCGCCGTCGCGACCGTGAAGGCCCTGGCCGAGTACCTGACCGCCCCCGTGGCGGCATCCTACCTGCACAACGACGCCTTCCCGGCCGACCACCACCTGGCCGTCGGGCCGCTCGGGTACATGGGCTCCAAGGCGGCGATGAAGCTTGCTTCGGAGGCCGACGTGGTGCTGGCGCTCGGGTGCCGGCTCTCGGTGTTCGGGACCGTGCCGCAGTACGACGTGGACTGGTTCCCCAAAGGGGCGAAGATCGTTCAGGTGGACATCAACCCGAAGCAGATCGGGCGCACCCACCCCATCGAGGTCGGCATCGTGGGCGACGCGAGGGAGGCGGGGGAGGAGATCTTCGTCCGCCTCAAGACGAAGTCCAAAAACGGCGGCCCGAACCGGGAGCGGATCTCGAGGATCGAGGCCGAGAAGAGGGCCTGGAAGGAGGAACAGGTCTCGCTGGCGATGGAGGACGGGGACCCGATCCACCCGCGCCGGGCCTTGCTCGAGATGTCCCGCGTCCTCCCCGAGAACGCGATCGTGACCACGGACATCGGCAACGTCTGCTCCACCTCCAACGGCTACTTCGAGTTCACGCAGCCGCGCAAGTTCATAGCCGCCCTTACGTTCGGCAACTGCGGCTTCGCGTACCCGGCGGCGCTCGGGGCCCAGATCGCGCGCCCCGAAGACCCCGTGCTTGCCGTCGTGGGCGACGGGGCGTGGGGCATGAGCCTGCACGAGGTCTCGACGGCCGTCGAGCAGAACCTCCCCGTCGTGGCGTGCGTCTTCAACAACAAGAAGTGGGGGGCCGAGCAGCGCAACCAGGTGGACTTCTACAACAACCGCTTCGTCGGCTCGGAGATAGACGGCCCCAACTTTGCCGAGGTCGGCCGGGCCATGGGCGCCGACGGCGTGCTCGTGGAGGACCCGAACGATGTCGGCGACGCGGTCGCGGAGGCCATAAGCTCCCGCCGGCCCACCGTGCTGGACATCCGGGTGGACGGGACGCAACTGGCGCCCCCGTTCCGGCGCGACGCCCTCAAGATGCCCGAGCGCTTCCTGGAGAAGTACGCCGGCACCGACCACCGCAACTGGGCGAAGGAGCCGGCCGGGGCCTCTTCGTAAAAAACGTCCCGGCCGGAGAGGGATCGGAGGACGATGCAGGACACCAGGGAGCTTCTGGAGAGGGATCGCCGCTACGTCTGGCACGCGATGACGGGGCACAACCCCAAGGCGGCGACGATGGTGGTGACGGAGGCCGACGGGGCGTGGGTGACGGACTCGAACGGCAACCGCTACCTGGACGGCATGGCCGGGCAGTGGTCGGTCAACGCGGGGTACGGCCGCGAGGAGCTCGCGCGGGCGGCCTACGACCAGCTCAAGGTCATGCCCTTCTACCCCATGATCCAGGGCCATTTGCCGGCCATCGAGCTCGGCGAGAAGCTGAACGAGTGGCTCGACGACGAGTACGTGTTCTTCTACTCCAACTCCGGCTCAGAGGCGAACGACGTGGCGTTCAAGATCGCCCGCCAGTACCACCAGCAGAACGGCGACCCGGGCCGCTGGAAGTTCGTCGCCCGCTACCGGGGCTACCACGGCAACACGCTGGGTTCGCTCGCCGCCACCGGGCACGCGCAGCGCAAGTACAGCTACGAGCCGCTGGCCCCCGGCTTCCTGCACGTCTCGCCCCCCGACGGATACCGCTGCATCTACTGCGACGGCGGGGGGACTTGCGGCAGGGCGTGCGCCCTAAAGTACGCGCAGGAGATAGGGCGCGTCATCAACTGGGAGCTCGCGGAGACGGTGGCGGGCGTCATCATAGAGCCCATCATCACCGGCGGCGGCGTCCTCGTCCCACCCGAGGGATACGTGGAGGAGGTCGCCAGGATCTGCGAGGAGAGCGGCGTCCTGCTCATCGTCGACGAGGTCATCTGCGGCTTCGGCAGGACCGGCAAAAAGTTCGGCCACCAGCACTACGGCATAAAGCCGGACATCGTCACGATGGCCAAAGGGATAACGTCTTCCTACATGCCGCTCTCGGCCACGGCCGTCAAGCGCGAGCTCTTCGAGAAGTTCGGGGGCACCGAGGAGTACGGGCGCCTGCGCCACATAAACACCTTCGGCGGCCACCCCGCCGCCTGCGCCGTCGCGGTAAGGAACCTGCGGATCTTGGAAGAAGAGGGGTTGGTCGGGCGCTCCGCCGAGATGGGCGAGAAGCTGGGGTCGGGGCTGGCCGGGCTCGAAGGTAACCCGCACGTCGGGCAGGTTCGGGGGAAGGGCCTCCTGTTCGGCATCGAGGTGGTGGAGGACAAGGAGGGCCGCCAGCCCGCGACCGCCGAGAGGATGGGCAGCATCATCTCGGGCTGCAAGGAACGGGGGCTTATCGTCGGCAAGAACGGCGACACCACGCCGGGCTTGGGCAACGTGGTCACGATCTGCCCCCCGTTGAACCTGACAGACGACGACCTGGCGTTCATGACCGGCACCTTGAAGGAGGTTTTCGCGGGTTCCGGCGGCGAGAGGCCGGTGAGGCCGCCCGTCGCCTGAGGGGAGAAGGGACGAATTCTTGTACCTCCGGCCGAAGATTCGGAGCCGGCGATGGTCTAAAACTCGCGTGGGCAAGACGGTCCGCGGTTTCGTAATCTCTACTGGTGGAGTAGACAGATAGCCTGGGAGGTGGCATGGAGGGTCAGGGACCGCAAGGGAGTGGGCTTCAGCACAGCCTGAAGCGCAGGCACATGTCCATGATCGCGCTTGGGGGTGTGATCGGGGCCGGCCTGTTCGTCGGCAGCGGGGTGGTGATGAGCCAGACGGGCCCGGCGGCGGTGGTCTCCTTCATCATAACGGGTGTGCTCGTGATCCTGGTGATGCGGATGCTGGGCGAGATGGCCGTGGCCTACCCGGCCATCGGCGGGTTCTACGAGTACAGCCGCCTCTCGATGGGCAACCTGGCCGGTTTCCTGACCGGCTGGATGTACTGGTACTTCTGGGTGATAGTCGTGGCACTTGAGGCGGTCGCAGGGGCGACCTTGTTGCAGTACTGGTTACCCGACGTGCCGTCCTGGATTTTTGCCCTGGTGCTCATGGTGATCTTCACCATCACGAACCTACTCTCGGTGCGCAACTACGGCGAGTTCGAGTTCTGGTTCGCCTCCATCAAGGTCGCGGCGATCGTCGTGTTCCTCTTCCTGGGCGCCCTGTTCGTGCTCGGCCTGTGGCCCGACGCGAACGTCGGGTTCTCCAACCTGGCCGGCAACGGCGGCTTCGCGCCCAACGGCCTCGCGCCGATACTGACGGGCGCGGTGGCGGCGACGGGCTTCTACTTCGGCGCGGAGATAGTCACCATCGCCGCGGCCGAGTCGGCGGAGCCAGAGAACGCCGTGGCGAAGGCCACGAACTCCGTGATCACGCGCGTCCTGATCTTCTACGTCGGCTCCGTCTTCCTCGTCGTCTGCATCATCCCCTGGAACTCGAGCGCCATCGAGACGCCCTACGTGAGCGCGCTCGAGGCGCTAGGCATTCCCGCCGCCGCCAACATCATGAACGCGGTCGTGCTTACCGCCGTGCTCTCGGCCCTGAACTCGGGCCTCTACGCCTCATCGAGGATGCTGATGGCGCTGGCGAGGAAGGGCGACGCCCCCGCGTTGTTCTCCAGGCTGAGCGGCAACGGCGTTCCGGTGCTGGCGATACTCGCCGGCACGGTCTTCGGGTACGTCGCGGTCTTTATGTCCTACATCTCTCCGGAGACCGTGTTCGCTTTTCTCGTCAGCTCCTACGGGACGGTCGCCATCTTCGTCTACGTCCTGATCGCCATCAGCCAGCTCTTCCTACGCCGCAGGCTGGAGCGGGAGAGCCCCGAACGCCTGCGCGTGAAGATGTGGGCCTTCCCGTACCTGACGATCCTCGCGATCCTCGGCATGGTCTCCATCGTCGTGGCGATGGCGTTTATCCCGGACCAACAGAGGCCCCTGCTCTTCGGCGTCATCAGCCTCGCCGTGCTCCTCGTGGCCTACGTGCCGCGCTATTTCCTGGGACCCAAGCAGACGCCGGCCACCACGTCGCCGGCCAACGACCGCGGGTAGGGCGCTGCAACCGAAGGGCGCAACCGCCGGCATACGGCCCGCCGAAGCACCGGAGGCCGGGCCCGTCAGCGACCGCGTCCGCGCGTCCTACGCGAAGTACGTGGGGCGCACCGGCAGGGAACCGGCGCCCATGTTGGTGGACTGCGCCGCCGCCATCGAGGCCGGCGGGGCGCGGGTGCCGGTGGGCTACCTGGTGGGCTACCTGGTGGGCTACCTGGTGGGCTACCGGCGCGTCTTTACGAGGAAGTGGCTGGGGTTGCCTCATAAAAGCGGGACCGGAGAGGGGGCTGGCGCGTGAGGTATTTCAACCCGTGGAGCGTCGTGGTCGGGCTGGTGGTTCCGTTCCTCGCCGTCGTGGGCGGGGTTGCGGTCCTGGGCCGGTCTCAGGCGCTGGTCCTCGGGATGCCGGTGGCGTTTCTCTGGATCTTCGTGTGGTTCCTGCTCACCTCGGTGTGCCTCGCGGTCAGCTGGTACGTCTTCGACAGTCGGTACTACGAGGACGAGGAGGACGATAGATGACCGTCGTCATATTCGGCGCGATCATCGCGCTCTCGCTCTTCGTTGCGTTCATGGCGAGCCGCGGCAAGGACGTGCTCCAGATCGAGGAGTACCTGGTCGGGGGCAGGTCGTTCTCCGGGATGCTGCTCTTCTTCCTGGCGGTCGGGGAGATCTACAGCATCGGCACGATGGTGGGGCTCCCCGGGGGCATCTACGCGGAGGGCGCGGCCTACGGGGTCTGGTTTCTCGGCTACATCGTGCTCGCCTACCCGGTGGGTTACTTTCTGGGGCCGCTAATGTGGCGGGCGGGCAAGCGCTACGGGGCCATGACCGTCCCGGACGTGTTCAAGGGGCACTACCGGAGCCGCGTGCTGGAGGTCGTCGCGGCGGTGAGCGCTCTGGTCTTCCTGATCCCCTGGGGACAGCTCCAGTTCACGGGCTTGCAGGTAGCACTCGGGGCTCTTGGGTTCGAGATCTCGCCCTCCGTGGCCGTGATGATCGCGGCGGTGATAGCCTTCGCCTACATCGTCGTCTCGGGGGTGAGGGCCCCGGCGAACGTCTCCATCCTCAAGGACATCTTGCTCTTCGGGGCCATCGTGATCGTCGGCGTCGCGGCGGCCTCCGCCGCGGGCGGCGTGGGCAACGTCTTCGAGAGGGCCGGGGAGGCGAACCCCGCCACGCTCTCGGTCGGCGGGGGCGAGGCGATGACGTTCGCGTTGACGACCATCGTGTTTCAGGCTCTCGGGTTCTACGTGACGCCGCTCACGGTGCCGTTCCTGTTCACCGGGCGCTCGGAGGGGACGGTCAGGCGGACCCTGATCCCGATGCCCCTCTACATGCTGATGTTCCCGTTCCTCGTGATCGCCGCGTACTACGCCATAGGCGCCTCGCCGAACCTGGAGGAGCCTAACGCCGCGCTCTTCGTGACGGCGGTCGAGGTGCTGCCGGGCTGGCTGCTGGGGCTCGTGGCCGGGGCCGCGGCCCTCTCGGGCCTCTTGGTGCTCGCGGGCTTGAGCCTCGTCGTCGGCGCCGTCGTCTCGCGCAACTTCGCGCCGAACATGCCTGGCTCCTCCCAGAGGCGGCTCGTGCAGGTGGTCGTTGCCCTGTACCTCATCCTCTCCGCCGGCCTCACCATCCTCGCCCCTACCCTGATGCTGGCCCTCGTCAACACGGCGTACTACGGCTTTACGCAGTTCCTCCCGGCGTTTGTCGGGGTCTTTTTCGTCCGCCGGTTCACCGCCACGGGCATCGCGGTTGGCCTTATCGTCGGCGACGTTTCCGTGCTCGCGCTGTACGGCCTCGGGGTGAGCCTCGGCGGCGTCAACATCGGGCTGGTGGCGCTCCTGATCAACTTCGCCGTGGTCTTTGCCGTGAGCGCCGCGACCAAGGGCACCGCGTCTCTCTCCCCCATAGCCGCCTCCAGGCAACCGGGAAACCCGCCCACCGAAGGGAGCACCCCATGAACGGCGACTGCGTGCTTGTAGGCAAGATCCACACCCTCGACCCCTCGAACCCCACAGCCGAAGCCCTCGCCATCCGCGACGGCAAGATCTCCTACGTCGGGGACGCCGACGGGGCGAGACGGCAGGCCGGGCCGAACGCCGAGACGATAGACCTCGGGAACCGGGTGGCCCTTCCCGGCTTCGTCGAGTCCCACAGCCACCCCATCTACTACGGGCGCTACCTGGAAGAGGTGGACTGCCGCTACGCCACGTCGCTCGACGACATAGTCGGGTTGCTGGGGGAACGGGCGAGGGAGACCCCGCCGGGACAGTGGGTCGTGGGCAACGGCTACGACCACACCCTCTTGAAAGAGTCGCGCCACCCCACCCGCCTGGAGCTCGACCGGGCGAGCGGGAACCACCCCGTAATGCTCAGGAACATCACCGGGCACTGCACGGTCGTAAACTCCCGTTCGCTCGAACTCGCCGGTATCACCCACAAGACGCCCGACCCCGTGGGCGGGCGCATAGGCCGGGAGGCTGGCGGGGGGCCCGACGGCGTCCTCTGGGAGTGGGCGCGGATGCTCCTCCAGGAGCACCTCCCCGAGCCCGCCACGGAGGACATCGTGCGCTACCTGCACAACGCGAGCGGGCGGTACCTGGCAGCCGGCGTCACGTCCGTGGTCGACGCGGCCATAGGCTTCAACTACGGGATTCGGGACGCCGAGGTGTACGCGAAGGTCGCGGGCGACGGGGGGCTGCCGCTGCGGTACGGAGCGGCGATCATGTACGACGTGTGGAAGGAGCTTCAGGGAGGGGCCGGACCGGGCCTCGATTGGCCGGGGGATCCCGACAGGGTCCGCCCCCTCGCCGTCAAGTTCTTCCAGGACGGGTCCATCCAGATAAAGACCGCGGCGCTGCGCGAGCCGTATCTCGGGGAGACGGAGCCGGCCGACCATCACGTGATCTGGCCCCAGGAAGAGCTCGACCGGATGTTCGCCGACGCGCACGCGGCCGGGTGGCAGATCTGGACGCACGGCAACGGCGACGCCGCCATAGGCTCGATCATCGACGCCTACGAGAAGGCCATCTCCGGCGTCCCACGCACGGACCACCGGCACCGCGTCGAGCACTGCCAGACCGCGGGCGAGGACCAGCTCGACCGCATGAGGGACCTCGGGGTAACGGCCTCCTTTTTTGCCCCGCACGTCTGGCACTGGGGGGACCGCCACCGCGAGCTCTTCCTCGGAGAGGAGCGGGCCTCCCGCATGGACCCGCTTGCCTCCGCCGCGCGCCGCGGCATGAGGTTCGGCCTCCACAACGACAGCCCGGTCACCCCGGTCAGCGCCCTCCTCTCCGTCGGCACCGCCGCCAGCCGCCGCACGAGCGGGGGCGAGGTGCTCGGCATCGAGCAGGCCATCCCGGTCGAAGCCGCCCTGCGCTCGATGACGGTGGACGCGGCCTACCTCGCCTTCGAGGAGGGCCGGAAAGGAACGCTCTCTGAGGGCAAGCTCGGGGACGTCGTGGTCCTCGAGGCGGACCCGTTCGAGGTGGGGCCGGAGGAGATCAAAGACGTCCCCGTCGCCATGACCATCGTCGGCGGCGAGGTGGCCCACGTCGCGGACTAGCGCCCGTTGAGGGTCCTCTCGGTCAACTGCGGCTCCTCGACGCTGAAGTTCAAGCTCGTCGATGTGGGGGAGAACGCCCGGGAATTGGCCGGCGGCGTCGTCGAGCGGATAGGGGGCGAGGGGCCTTCCCTGCTCTTTCGCACAAACGGCGTCGCGACGCGGGAACCCGTGGCGCGGGAGCCCGTGGCGGCCCCCGACCACGAGGCCGCGATCCGTCGGGTCCTGGACCGTCTCTCTTCCGCCGGCTTTACGGGCCGCGACGGGCCGGACGCCATCGGCCATCGCGTCGTCCATGGCGGGGAGCATTTCGCGGGGCCCGCCCTTATAGACGAGGGGGTGATGTCCGCCATCCACCGGCTCGGCGAGCTTGCGCCGCTCCACAACGGTCCGGCGGTCGCGGCCATACGGGCCGCCCGCGAGACGGCCGGGCCCGGCGTCCCGATGGTGGCGGTCTTCGACACCGCCTTCCACCGGACCATGCCCGAGCGCGCCGCCCGCTACGCCATCCCCCGGGAGCTCGCGGAGAGGCACCGCATCCGGCGCTACGGCTTCCACGGCACCGCCCACCGTTGCATGGTCCGGCGCTACGCCGGCCTCACGGGGAGGCCGGTCGAGGACGTCAGGCTCGTCACGTTGCAGCTAGGGAACGGCTGTTCGGCGGCGGCCGTTGAGGGCGGGCGCTCGGTCGATACCTCGATGGGTTTCACGCCGCTTGAGGGGTTGGTGATGGGGACGCGCTCGGGGAGCGTGGACCCGGCCCTGATCCCCTACCTCGCCCGCCGCGAGGGCGTGGACGCGGCGGAGGTCGAGGGCTGGCTCAACAGGCGCTCCGGCCTCCTCGGCGTCTCCGGGACTTCCCGCGACGTGCGGGAGCTGCTGGAGGCCGAGGCGGGGGGCGACGCGGACGCGGCCCTGGCTCTCGAGATGTTCTGCTACGGGGTTCGCAAGCAGGTCGGGGCCTACCTGGCCGCGCTGGATGGTGCTGACGCCGTGGTCTTCGGCGGCGGCATCGGGGAGAACGCGCCGTCGATACGGGCGCGCGTCTGCGCCGGCATGGGCTGGTGCGGGCTCGTCCTGGACGGGGGGCGCAACGACCGCGCCGTGGGCGTCGCCGTGGGCGTCGGCGCCAGGATCAGCGCGGACCACTCGGGGATCGACGCCTACGTCATCCCGGTGGACGAGGAGACGGCCATCGCGGAGGACACCGCCCGCTGCCTGCGCCCCCGCGAGGGAGACGCAGGGTGAGACGGCCCCAGGGTGCCGTTCAGGCGCGGTCCTGCACGCCGCCCGCCCCGGCCATGCCCGCGCAGTGGGCGCAGCAGAAGAACCGTCCGCCGGCCTCGACGCCGTGCCCGATCACCTTCACGCCGCAGTGCTCGCAGGCGGGGGCGAGAGCGTGGATCGCGCACTCGAAGCTGTCGAACGTACGCGCATCTTGTCCTGGCAGGGTTACCTGAAAGGCTTTGTCGTACTCGTTTCCGCACACCTCGCACTGGGCCACGCCAATCTCCTTTACGAAGAGGGCCAATTCCCGATCTTTACAGTAACTACCCCGGCCCTATTGAGGACAAACGCTCGATCGACGCCGTAACAGGAGTCGTATGCGCGCCGCAGCAGGGCTGGCAGCAGGGAGGCGCGGACCGCTTGCCAGGGTCGAAAGCACACGCCTCGCATCGATCGTGAATGTAGCGGACCCCAGATATTGCGCTGAGGGAGGAGGTGCGTTCACGCCCCCTCCTCCCGGCGGCAGGCCCGCGCGGTGGGCCGCCCCGGGTCGCGGTACCGGCACACACAGCTAGCATCGGAGACGGCCCAGTACATCTCGTGGGTCCCGTAAGCTTCCGGAACGGTCCCCCCGGCGCCGGCCGGGTTTCTGCGCTTCGGATTCCTCGCGCCATCCTCTTACGTCTCTACGGGCCGCGTCGTCTCTCTTGCCTCCTCTTGCGCCGCTCCTCAATCCTCCACAGGGGGATCGTAGGCCACGGTGCGATTGCGACCCGCCCTCTTCGCACGGTAGAGCGCGGCGTCGACGTTCTTCAACGGCGCCACAACCTCGGCCTCTTTGTGCGGCGTCAGCACGGCCACCCCCGCGCTGACCGTGAGTACCCCGGGCGGGGTCTTCGCCTCGTGCGGGATTCCGAGGTTCTCGACGGCCCGGCGTACGCGGTCCGCGACGACGCTCGCCGATGCGGGGGACTGTTCGGGCAGGACGATCAGGAACTCTTCTCCGCCGTAGCGGTAAGCCGCATCACCGCTGCGAAGGTGCCCCTTCACGGCGTCCGCCACCTTCATTAGCACCTCGTCTCCCGCCAAGTGGCCGTAAAAGTCGTTGTACCGCTTGAAAAAGTCGATGTCGCAGAGCGCCGCCGAGTATTCGTGTCCGTAGCGCTCCACCCGACCGCGTATCGTCTCCAAGTCCTCCTGCAGCAGGAGGCGATTGCCGAGCCCCGTCAAGGGGTCCGTGCGCGCCTGCTCGAACAGCCGATGATTCGACCGCTCCAATCGGCGGTTCAACTGCTCCAGGACCGCCGTCTTCTCGGCCAGTTGCCGGTGCAAGGACGTGACCCGAGAAGCCGAGATCAGCCTGACCTTCAACTCCTCGACGTCGAGCGGCTTGGTCAGATAGTCGTCGGCGCCCGCGTCCACGCCCGTCAACACGTGCTCCCTCTCCCCGCGCGCCGATAACAGGATGAAGTACGTGTAAGCGTCCCGCTTCTCCCCGCGGACCCTGCGACAAAGCTCCAGCCCGTCGACGTTAGGCATCATCCAGTTGCTGAGAACGACGTCCACCTCGGAATTGTGGAAGATTTCCCACGCCTCCTCGCCGTCCTTTGCCACAAGGCACTCGTAGCCGCACTTCTCGACGGTCATCTGGTGGATCAGCCGGGAGGGCGGATCGTCTTCGGCGATCAAGACTCTCATGTTAATAATCCTTTGGCAGCTCGGCTTCCAGTGCCGCGCCGAAACGCTCGAACTCGACCTCGAGCCGCGTGAGCAGGTTCGACGCCCCCCTTAGGTCCTCGGCGCGGGCGAGCTTCTCGAGGTCCGCGCAAAGCACTTCCATTCCACGAGCGCCGAGGTTCGCACAGCTGCCGTTTAGGGCGTGTGCCGCTTCTTCCAACGCCCGCGCGTCGCCGCGCTTGACCGCCTCCCGCATGGTCACCATACGCGGTGGCGCCTCGTCGAGGAACATGCTGCTCAGCCTGACCAGTATGTCCGGCTCGCCCTCCCTCTGCAGCCCGGAGAGATCCTCCAAAACGGAGTGATCGACCGGGTCGTCCGGTTGTGAGCCGTCCCTCGGTCCTGGGGCGAAAGCGGGATCCGGCATGGGGCGCCGGATCCAGCGTCGGAGCACCGCGTCGAGCGTCTCGGGCTTGACGGGCTTGGAGATATGGTCATCCATGCCCGCCTCTAGCGCCCTCTCTCGCTCGCTGCGCAAGGCGTGGGCCGTCATGGCGATTATGGGTGCGCGGTGCGCGGTGCCCCCTCTCCTGCGGATCTCGGCCGCCGCCTCGTAGCCGTCCATCTCGGGCATCTGGCAGTCCATCAAGACCGCCGCGTAGGGCGTGCGCGAGAGGGTTTCGACGGCCTCGAGCCCGTTGGCGACCACGTCCGCCCGATAACCGAGGCTCTCCAACAGCCGCACCGCGACGAACTGGTTTATGGCGTTGTCTTCCGCAACGAGAACGCGGGCGCGAGACTCCCCCCCGTCCCCCTCACCGGTACGGTTTAGGGCCCGCGCATCGTCGAGTACCGGCGCGGACGCCGCCCTGAGGGGAACGTCCAAAACGGCCACCAAGCAGTTGTACAGTTCGGATCGTCGCACGGGTTTGTTGAGGTGGGCCTCCACGCCCGCCCTGCGCGCCTCCTCGTCGTCGCCGCGCCGGCCCAAAGACGCTTGCAGCACCAGCCGGGTGGAGACGATGCCGGGGATAGACTTGATGGCGTGGACCATCTCCATGCCGCCCATGCCGGCCAGGTCGGCGTCTAGGATCGCCACGTCGTAGGGCTCGTCGCGGGCGGCGGCGCGCAACGCCCGCAGGGCCCCCGGGCCGTCTTCCGCGCCGTCCGCCTCCGCCCCCCAGGACCTCACCTGCTGACGCAGGCTCTCGCGGTTCGTTTCGTTGCCGTCGGCGACGAGCACGCGCAGGTCCCCGAGCTCGGCGCGGGGCTTCGCGGCGGCCTCCCTCGTCGGCCGCTTCGCGAACCTCGCGGTGAACCAAAACTTGCTGCCCTGCCCCGGCCCGCTCGTTACGCCCAATTCCCCGCCCATCAGCTCAGCGAGCTGCTTTGAGATGGCTAGGCCCAGGCCCGTGCCCCCGTAGCGTCGTGTGGTCGAGGCGTCGGCCTGTGAGAAGGCCTCGAAGAGGCGCGACCGTTGCTCTTCGGTCATGCCTATACCGGTGTCGGCGACCTCGAAGCGGACCGTGATGTTCTCACCCGAGCCCCCCACCGGCTCCGCCAACACCACGCGCACGCTGACCTCTCCCTGTTCAGTGAACTTGATGGCGTTGGTAGTGAGGTTGGTCAAGACCTGTCTGAGACGGAAGGGGTCGCCCCTGAGCGCGGTCGGCACGTCTTCCCCGATGAGGCTGGCAAGCTCCAGGCCCTTGTCCTGAGCGCGCTTGGCGAGCAGCCGGGTCACCTCCTCGACCGCCACGCGCAGGTCGAAATCGATGGCTTCGAGCCTCACGCTACCCGCGTCGATCTTCGAGAAGTCGAGGATGTCGTTTATGACCTTCATCAGGGTCTCGCCCGAGTCGCGCAGGGTCTCTGCGTAGCCGCGCTGCTGCGGGGACAACCCGGTGCCGAGCAGGAGCTCGGTCATGCCGATGACGCCGTTCATGGGGGTGCGGATCTCGTGGGACATGTTGGCAAGGAAGTTGCTCTTGGCCCGGCTCGCCTCCTCGGCGGCCTCTTTCGCCTCCCTAAGCTCCTCCTCCGTCAGCTTGCGCTCGGTCACGTCGAATATGATGCCTTGCCAGAATCTGGCGCGTCCCTCGTCGTCGCGCACGAGCACCGCTTGGTCGCGCACCCACAGGGTGCGCCCGTCTTTGGCGAACTGCCTGTATTCCATAGAGAAAGGCTCGCCCGTCTCGTTGGTGCGCTCGTCCTCGGCCAGCACCCGCGCCCTGTCGTCGGGGTGCAACGTCTTTGTCCAATGCTCGGGGTCTTCGAGTATCTCCTCGGGCGCGTAACCTTGCATGGTCTCCATCTGCGGGCTAACGTAAGTCGTGACGCTAGGGTGGCCGGGTTCTTGTATGTAGGTGACGGCAGGAACCTGCTCTATGAGCGTGCGGTAACGGGTCTCGGCCTCTCGGAGATCCTCCTCCACCTTCTTGCGCTCGGCGATGTCGCGAACGATAGCCGAAGTACCGACGATGCTGCCGGATCGGTCCTTGATCGGGGAGGCGGTCACGGACACCCGGAGCCTCTTGCCGTCTTTGGCCATCCGCACGGTTTCGTAGTGGTTTGTCCGCCCTTCCCGCCCGCTCTTACGGAGGACTCCGGGCAGCTCGTTCTGACGCTCGGGGGGCATAAGGATCGAGACCGACCGTCCCAAGATCTCCCGGGCGGTGTACCCGTAGAGCCTCTCCGCTCCCGGGTTCCAACTCGTGATGGTCCCGTCCAGCGTGTTGCCAAGGATCGCGTCGTCAGAGGACTCCACGATGGCGGCCAGCCGCGACGACGCTTCCTCGGCCCTTTTGCGCCCGGTAATGTCCCGGTAGTTGAGCACGACGCCCCGCACTGCGGGGTCATCTAGCAGGTTGGTGCGGCTCGACTCGACGTAACGCCACGAGCCGTTCGCGTGGCGGATCCTGTACTCCAGGGGCACGTCGGTCTCCGGTCGATCCAAGAGTTCGGCGAACGCTTCCTTTACCCTGCGCGCGTCGTCCGGGTGGACGTAGTCGAGGTTCTTCTTGCCGATCCGGTCTTCGGGCCCGTAACCTAATACCCGCTCGACGGCCGGACTGTCGTAGAGCACGGCGTTGTCGGCGTCGAGGATCGTTATGACGTCCGGGGCGTTTCGGATCAGGGAGCGGAAACGCTCCTCGCTCCTCTTGACCTTGCTGTGGAGGGAGGCCCTGCCTAGGGCGACGCCGACGCTCTTGCCCACCTCCCTCATGAGCCTCAGGTCGTCTTTGGTGAGCGCCACACCTCGCGTGCTCTCCACGTTTAGGGCGCCCAACACCCGCCCCTCGTGGAACAGGGGCACGCACACCTCCGAACAAATCCCCGCGATGGCGCCGAGAAAGTCGGGGGCCGCGCGCGCATCTTCGAGCAGGATGGGACGCCCGGCCTTAACGGTCTGACCCATCACGCCGCGGCCCACGGGTATTCGTCGGAGCACGGTCGCGTGGCCGACCTGGTGCTGCATCACGAGCTCGCCGTCTTCGGTCCCGCCCTCCAACAGGTACGCGCTCACTTGCGTGTAGCCGTAAGCGCGGGCGACGGCTTCCACGACCGCTCGGAAGACGGCCCCCAGGTCGAGATCGCCGGACACGGCGGTCCTCACTTCTTGCAGCAGCGAGAGCTCCCTGGCCTGGCGCCGGTGCCTCTCCTCATCTTTCTTGAACGCTTCCTCGGCCCGCTTGTGTTCCGTGATGTCGCGGAGAAGGACGACGAAGCAGAGCACGCCATCGATCACGGAGGGGGCGACGGCGACCTCCACGTCCATCCGCCGCCCGTCCTTGCGGAGTACGGAACTCTCGAAGGACTCTCCCCCTCTCGCGCCCTCCTCGTCCACGGGTCGGCGTAGGCGTTCACGGAGAACAACCCTTCCCTCCGGCGCAAACAGGTCGAGCAAAGATCCCAAGGTCGATAGGTCTTCCGAACTATAACCGCATATTTCGGCGCAGGCCTCGTTTGCGTGGAGGATGCGCCCGCCCTCGGCGATAAAGAAACCTTGTCCTAGCCTGCTCAGGGCCTCAAGCAGAGGCTCGGATGAATACCCCAACTGGACTGTTTTTCCCCTACAGTTTTGCTAACAACGCCTTCCGGCCACCGGTCCAAGGATACACAATGCTCGCACCGTTCGCCTACCGAGGGCGAGGGCGCACCTGCATCGCCCGCGAGGCCTTTCGCGCGATCCTGCCAAACCTACCGAGCACCTGGACCGGACTACCCCAGATCGGCAAGCGAAAGGGCGTCGAGGCTGCTACGTCCGGTCCTTTTGGGTGCCTAAGTGTCGCCCAGCTATCCCGTCCCCGCAAATCACGGCCGGTCTCCACGCCCCAGGGGTAGGGATTGCAAATCTCCCGGGTCAACTGCGTTACGCCGTTGAAGGTGTCGAAGCACCGCTATTGGGCGATGTCTATACCCACAAAGTCCATCGAACCCTCAAACACGTCGTCGAGTGGGACTGCCGTTTTGGCTCCCACCAGGACCTCTTTGCCGTTGGCGATCGAGCCGGCCGTGCCCGTCTTCGAGTAGGACTCTCCGTCTACCATCGCCACGACCGAGTTGCTCGTTTTCGTGCACTCGAGCGTGTGCCGATTTCCGTCCACGATGTCGACATTTGCCACCCTGTTGACTCTTCCGATGTTTCCCCTGAACAAGCAGTTGAGCGTGCCGACCGTAGGGTCGCTCGTCCTCTTTATCTCCATCTTGTAGTCGCCGCCGGTGGTCCCGGAAAGGCCCTTGCGGACGATGTCGTAGCTGTCGTCGTTCATCGCCCCGCTGGGTACCGTGACGGAGGCCCTGAGCGTGATCTCCTTGTCTACTGGGTCGAGGCTGTTGTTGTCCGGCACGGCTACGCGCGAGGTCGAGCCGTCGAAGACGTAGGTCGACCCCGTTCGGACCACGTCCGTCGGGTTCCCGTCGTTGCCGTTGCCGGACGAGTCGATCATCTGCCCGGACGTCTCGTTCATTTGCCAGTCCGCCGCCTTCGGCAGCACGGCCCACGCCGGCGAAGCTACGAGCAAGAGAGCAACAACGAGTGTTCCGAAGACGAGCTTTCCGTGTTCCATCTTCTATCCTCCTTTAGATGCCTTTTACGGTCGGAGAAGAGGCCTCTCGCTTCACGTAGACAACCTGCGTACTTTCGGAACCATTGTAACAAGCGGTAGACAGAGTTGGTAGAACTCGTGTACCCGCCATCGGGTAAAGGGGGCGGGGTCCGTGCTGGCCCCGCCCCCTAAGCCCTAGTACCCCGCCACCCTAGTAGACGTCCACCGCGCCGACGTAGCCGGGAACGTACTCTATGGGCGTCTCCACCACCGCCCCGAAGTAGGTCGAGGCGTGGATGACCGTCCCGTAACCCGTGGCTATGCCGACGTGGGAGACGCCGTAGCCCGCCTCGTCGAAGAACACGAGGTCCCCGGCCTCGCCCCCCGAGGGGTATCCGTAGGAGTATTGGGCCGCCGGGTCGTCGGGCAGGTAGACGCCGAGGTCCGCGAACACGGCCGAGGTGAACCCCGAGCAGTCGGCCCCGTAGGCGCCGTAGGGCGTCCCGAGCCAGGCGCGGGCCTCCGCGACCGCCGCCTCCCCGGACCCGTAGGCCGTCTGGGCTTCGGCCTCGGCCGGAGACCAGACGACGAGGCCCGCCAAAAGCAGGGCACAGCAGGACAGAACAGCGGTGAGATACCGCATAGAGATCAACCCCCTCCAGAGTCGCTCGCTTTGCTTACTGACCGTGGACCTTAGCACGGTGCGGAAAGGCCCCGCATAGGCCGGATGGCACATTCCTCATCGCCCCAATCTCCCTCGTCCCTTGCGATGGTAAAGGCTGGGCCCCGCGTGGGTCCGGGATCCCGATCCTACGAGATAGGCGCCGGGCGACACTTGCCCGGCCTCCCCACCACGAGACCCGGCCATGGGTGGGGGCGAGGAACCCCGTCCCGACGAAGCGGGCGCCCGAGGGACGGGGCGAGCCAGCGGCGCGACCGGCCACGCGGGGGCTTCGGCACCCCGTGGCCGGTTGCGTGTTGGGAAAGGGACCCGATGCGCAGGGGGAGCGGTGGCGGGGAGGACGACGGCGGGGGAGGCGCACGGGCAGGGCAAGCTGGGCCTCCCCCCGGCTACGGGCCGGGGCGCGTACCGTGCACGGAGATCGGCAAGCACCGGCGCGTGAAGCGCGGGGAGATGGAGGGCTCTCTGGAGGGGGCTGCGGTTTTCGAAGGTGTGGGAGGACTACGGGTAGCCGCGTCTCCCCTGAACGATCCGCTAAAGTTCGGGCCCCACGCAGGCAATAGGTAACGAACGCGGGGCCCGGTATGAGAGAAGACACGGGACGGACTCGAGGGGGGCATGAACCCAATTCCCGATCTTCGAGAGTACTTTACGGGATAGGCCCGTCGCGGCGCATCGGCCGAAAGGACCGTATTCGGGCCGATCCTCGGCTAGCCCCAGGGTACTAGTCCCACCCCAGAACTTCCTATAATCTCCACCTCTCCGCCGTTGGGAGAATAAAAGAATGGGCCGGGTTGGCGCTTCCGGGTTCGGTCGGATTGGCTCAAGCTTGTACGTGACCCCGTCTTGCAACGCGATTACAAACTATGGTGGGTTTTTCTCGTAACTCGAGACCGAGGTCGCCGCGAAAACCGAGTACAGGCGGCTCCCGGGCATGAACGGGGGAGAGGGAACGGGGGGAGGCATCCGCGATAAAGTAATGGTAGACGGTCGTCTTGCCCGCTCCCGCAGCCTCTTGCCCTGAAGATCTACTACAATCGGCACGTGAGAGAGGACTTCAGAGAGGAACCCGCCGAGGGTCCCCGGCGGACGTACGAGGAGCTGCTCGCCTTGGAGGTCCGCTACCGAACCGTAATCGAGCAGTCCCCGCTCTCCATACACGTCTTCTCCCCCGACGGCACCTCGCTGCTCGCGAACGCCTCCTGGGACGAGTTGTGGAACCTGGAGGAGGGCGAGGAGCCAGAGGGCTACAACATCTTCGATGACGAGCAGCTTCATGCCACGGGGCTGATCCCCCACATCGAGGAGGGCGTGGCCGGTGAGGCCGTCACCCCGCGGCCCCTCTTGTACGATCCGGCCGAGACCGGGCGCGGGGGAGAACCGAGGTGGCTGCAGCCTTTCGTCTACCCGGTCAAGGACGAGGGGCAACGGGTGCGCGAGGTGACCCTCATCATCGAGGACGTCACCGAGCGCAAGAGGCTCGAAGAGGAGCTCGCTTACCGGGCCAACCACGACCCCCTCACCGGCCTGCCCAACCGCATCCTTTTCTTGGAGCGCCTGGGAGCGGCGCTCGAGCGCGCCGGGCGGCGGGACGAAGCCGGCAATGGAGCCGGCAATGGAGCCGGCAATGGAGCCGACAAGGTTGCGGTGCTCTTCACCGACCTGGACAACTTCAAGTACGTCAACGACTCTTTGGGCCACAGGGCCGGCGACGAGCTGCTGATCCAAGTCGCCGGGCGCCTGCGCGGTTGCTCGAGGTCCGGGGACACGGTGGCCCGCCTCGGGGGGGACGAGTTCGTCGTCCTGCTGGAGGAGGTCGGGAGCCTCGCCGACGCGGTCGCCGCCGCCGAGGGGCTGGCGCGGGAGCTGGACGCCCCCTTCGACCTGGACGGACGCGAGGTCTTTGCGACGACCAGTACCGGCATAGTTTTCGGCGGTCCCGGCGAGGCCGGCGGGTCGGAAGCCGAGGGGCTCCTTAGCAGCGCCGACACGGCGATGTACCGCGCCAAGGAAGGCGGCAAGGACCGCCATGCGGCGTATGAGGTGGGCATGCGCGCCAGGGCTTCGGAGCGCCTGGGGCTGGAGGCCGACCTCAGGCGGGCGCTGGAGCGGGAGGAGTTCGTGCTTCGCTACCAGCCCGAGGTTGACCTTAGGAGCGGCAGGACGGTCGGCGTGGAGGCGCTCGTCAGGTGGCAACACCCGGAGCGTGGCCTAGTGCCCCCCTCGGAGTTCGTCCCGCTCGCGGAGGAGACGGGCCTCATCGTCCCCATCGGGCGTTGGGTGCTAGGCGAGGCCTGCCACAAGGCGCGGGCCTTGCGAGGACGGCTTCCCGGGGGTGTCGGCGGGGCCGGGGAGGTGCCCCCGACGATCTTCGTCAACCTCTCCGCCAGGCAGTTCCGCCACCGCGGGCTGGTCGAGGAGGTGACCGAGGCCCTTCGGGAGGCCGGGTTGGAGCCCGAGGCGCTGGCCCTCGAGATCACCGAGAGTGCGGTTATGGGGGACCCCCCCGAGGCCGTGGTGACCCTGAGGGGGCTCAAGGCCCTGGGCGTCGGGCTCGCCGTGGACGATTTCGGCACGGGCTACTCGTCCATGAACTACCTCAAGCGCTTCCCCGTCGACCACCTCAAGGTCGACCGCTCCTTTGTGGCCGGGCTCGGACGAAGCCGGGAGGATGAGGCCATCGTATCCGGCGTGGTTGGCCTGGCGCACGCCCTGGGCTTGGGCGTGATCGCCGAAGGAGTCGAGACCGAAAGCCAGCTCGCCCGACTGCAGGAAATGGGGTGCGAGACGGCGCAAGGCTACCACTTCGCAGAGCCCCTGCCGGGCGAGGCGTTGCTCGAGTGGCTGGCCACCGACCGCGAACGATTGCGTTCCTGAGCCCCCAAGACCTTCGAGCGCGCAAACGATCCGAAGCCCCCGAACGTCCGCAAAAGCGGACGGCTCAAAAGTCGGGAACATCGACCTCCGGGATTCGGACCTCCGAAGGCTCGACCGGGTCGTCGCAGCGGGGCTCCTCCGGCGAGGTGCCGGGCGGTGCCGATCCGGGCGCGGAGGCCATACGCCCCAGGCCGAACACAGCCGGTTGGACGCTCCGGCCGGCGCGTTCCACGAAGCCGCTGAAGGCCAGGTAGGCCAGCTCCGCGCTCCGAAGCCTCCTGCTCGCCTAAACCGGCCTCCAGGAAGAGCCCCGCACGAGGCCGACCGCCTGAGCTCCGAAGGGGCATCGCATGGTTCCGGGAGGATTTTACGGCATGGGGAGACGGCGTCCTTATTAGCTTCTTCCTTCGATCAGGGAGGCGGCCTCTTCGGCTTCCAGGGGCTTACTAAAGAGGTGCCCCTGCGCGAGGTCACACCCCGCCCGGCGCAGGGCCCCGAGCTCCCCCTCGGTTTCGATCCCCTCGGCGACGACCGCCATACCGGTGGCGTGGGCCAGGGCGACGACGGCGCGGACCACCGCGTACTTCTTTGGCGACGACCCAAGATTCTCGACAAAGGCGCGGTCGAGTTTGAGAAGGTCGGTGGGCAGACGCTCCAGGTAAGAAAGCGAGGAGTAGCCTGTTCCGAAGTCGTCGAGCGCCAGTTTCGTCCCGAGGTTTTTCAGCTCGCCGAGAGCGGCCTCGGCTTTGCCGACCTCCACCACGGCGTCCTCGGTGACCTCTACGACTAGGCGCGCGGGGTCCGCGCCGGCCGCCCGTAGTGCGTCCGCGACCACCCGCGCGAACCCGGGCTCGCGCAGCCTTCGGGGGGAGACGTTCACGCTGACCCACGGCGGCGTCCCTCCGCTCCGGCCGCGGACGGCCAGGAGCCGGCAGGCTCCCTCGAGCGCCACCTCGTCCAGATCCGCGGCGAGGCCGGCCTCGCCGGCCGCGGCCAGAAACTCAGCGGGGGCTAGCACGCCCCTCTCGGGGTGCTCCCAACGCAGAAGGGCCTCAAGGCCGACCACCTCCCCGCCGACCACCGAGACGACCGGCTGGTAGCGCAAGGAGAACCGGTCCTGTTCGAGCCCCTGCCTCAGGGCGTTCTCCAGGCCGAGGCGTTCGAGGGCGTCGGCGTCCGCCTCGGGATCGAAGACGGCGTGGGACCCCTTGTCGCTCCGCTTGGCACGGTACATGGCCACGTCGGCCTCCTTCAGGAGCTCGCTCGGACCGGCCTCGCGCCCCGCTTCGCGCCCCGCTTCGCGCCCTTTCGTTCCGCCCAGGGCGATGCCGACGCTTGCCGAGGCGTGCACCTCACGCCCGTCCACCGAGAACGGTGCCGAGAGCACCGCGGCGATCCTTCGGGCCACCCGGTGCGCCCTATCGAGACCCGCGTCTTCCAGCAGGATGACGAACTCGTCGCCGCCCAAGCGGGAGACCAAGTCGGAGGGTCTGACGGACCCCTTGAGCCTCTCGGCAGCCGCGGCGATCAGCCGGTCGCCCACCTCGTGTCCCAGGGAGTCGTTGACGACCTTGAAGTCGTCGAGGTCCAAGAAGAGGAGCGCGACCCGGCTCGCGGGCCGCTTCAGGGCGCGCGAGAGGCGTCCGACGAGGAGCCTGCGGTTCGCCAGGTCCGTTAGAGGGTCGTGGAGGGCCTGCCGCTCGAGCTCCTCCTCTAGGGCCTTGCGCTCGGTAACGTCGGTCGCCACCCCGATCACGCCTGCCACAACGCCCATCCCGTCCTTGACCGGCGAGTAGCGGGCCTCGTAGGCCTGCGCCCCGATCTCCACCTGCGCTGCCACCTCCTCCCCGGAGAGCGCCCGCCGGACGCACGCGAGAACCTGGGGCAGCTCCCGGTACGCTTCGAAGACCGAGAGGCCAACGCCCTCGCCGGCCTCAAGGCCCAACGACCGCATGCCTTTGCCCTCCGAGAGGGTGATGACCCCCTCGGCGTCGAGCGCGAACAGGATCACCGGCGCCCCCTCGGTGACGGCCCTTAGTCGCGCCTCGCTCTGCTGGAGCGCCTGCTCGGTCTTCTTGCGGGCCGTGATGTCCTGGAAGTGGGTGACGAAGTGGGAGGGGCTACCCTCCGAGTCGCGAACCAGGGAGGCGTCGGATATCGTCCACACCACCGACCCGTCTCCACGTAGATAGCGCTTCTCGAGGCTGATCGCCTCCGCCTCCCCGCGGAGTATCCGTTCGGTGCGCTCGCTGCTCTTTTGCTGGTCGTCGGGGTGGGTGATATCCGACGACCGTTTCTCGAGCAATTCACCCTCTTCGTAGCCGAACATCTCGCACAGGGCGCGATTTGCCCGCAGGTAGCGGCGATCCAGCCCGACCAACGCGACGCCAGTCGAGGCGTTCTCGAAGGCGGTCCTGAAGCGTTCTTCGGCCTGCCGCAACCGCTCGTGCAGGCGCGCCCGGCCGAGCGCCACACCGGCGTGCTCGCCGACCTCCTCCAGCAGCCTCAGGTCGTCCTCGTCGAGGTACGTCTCCCACGCGCTCTCCACGTTGAGGGTGCCGACCACTTGACCCCCGTCAACGAGGGGTACGCAGATCTCGGAGACTATGCCCTGGATGGCGTCCAGGAACCCGGGATCGGCGTGGGCGTCCTTCAGCAGGACGGGCTTCCCGCTCCGGACGCTTCGCCACATGACGCCACGGCCGGCGGGGATGTGTCTCAGTTCCGCGCGGTAACCCACCTGGTGCTGCAAGGTCAACTGCTCGCCGTCCACAAGGTAGGCGCTCACCAGAACGTAGCCGTATGCATCGGCCACGGCCTCCACCACCGCGCGGCAAACGCCTTCGGGGTCGGGCTCGCGCGAGAGGGCGCTTCTCACCTCGTGCAAGAGCAAGAGCTCCCGCGCCCGGCGGCGCTGCTCCTCCTCGCTACGCCTCAGCGCTTTCTCGGCGCGCCTGCGCTCCGTGACGTCCCTCACGATCGCCTGAACGGCGGGCTTGCCGGCGTACACTATGGGCTGGCTGGCGACCTCCACGTCCACGACGGAGCCGTCGAGGCGTAGGTGCCTCATCTCCAAAAGTGGCGCCTCCTCGCCCTTCTCGAGGATCGCCCACGTGCGCGAGGCGACCACCCGGCGGTGGTCCGGGTGGACGAAATCGACCACATCCTTGCCGATGAGCTCCTCGGGGGCGTCCGCGCCGAAGAGCCTGGCGGCTGCGGGGTTGGCATAGAGGACCCTGCGCCCATCGTGCACGGCTATGGCCTCGGGTGAAGACTCGACCAGGCGGCGGTAACGCTCCTCGCTCCGTTTGAGCGCCTCCTCGGCCCGCCTCTTCTCGGTAACGTCTCGGGCGTTCATGACCAATCCGCCCACGGATCCGTCCGAGATCAGGTTGTTGGATACGACCTCCAGGCGCACCCACGAGCCGTTCTTGTGGCGCGCCGAGAACTCCACGTCTTCGTGGACGCCGGGGACCAACAACGTCTCGGAGATCTCCCGCGCTTCCTCCGGGCGAAGGTAGGAGAAGATCTTGGTCCCCTCCATCTCTGCGGGCTCGTAGCCGAGGACGCGCTCTACCGAAGGGCTCGCGTAGCGGATGGACCCGTCAGCCCCCACCACGGCTGTAACGTCGGAGCCGTGGCTGACCAGGGAGCGGAGATGCTCCTCGCTCTCGAACGGCGCCCCCTCCTGCCGCCCGCGCTCGCTCACGTCCCGATAGCGCCAGTGGCGTGGCCGCGGCGCTCGTCGCCGACGAACACGGGCACGTGGTCGCACCCGAAGACACGCCCGTCGGTAAAAGGAAACCCGTTCCCGGTAACCGGGCGCCTTTCGGTCAATTCTTCCTCTGTGAGCCCGACGAAACCCCCAGGATCCGAGAATAGGATACCCGCATCTCCGAGAGCCTCATCGCGGTTGGAGCCGACCAACTTCTCTCCGTGTAGGAGCTGGGCAAACACCCCGCAAAAGACTTCGTTGGCGTACAGGATACGCTTCTCCTCGTCTTCCGCTAGAAGCCCAAAGGGGATGCTTCCAACCAGCATAGAGAGAAGCGCCTCCCCCCCGGCCGGCTCCTCCTCCGCTGCCTCCGACGGGGACACTTTCCTCGCCGCCCCCGCTCCGTCGCTTTGCGCGTTTTCTGGCATGCGAGAAGTCCTTCCCGGCCGTCGTGCCCACGTTGTCGAAGTCGCTTTGGCAGCACGTCCATTGTACCGAAGGTCGCGCCTGCGGGTCCCACTTTTGTATACCTCTCGACGCTCTTGGTCTCGCGCTGGCCCACGTCTGGGTGCGATCGGGCCTTCGCGTTGATTCGTCATCTAGCGAGCCAAAAACCCTGGCACCTCTTCGGGGCGCAGCGGCCTGGCGAAGTGATAGCCCTGGGCCATGTCGCAGCCCATTTCGCGCAGGCTCGCCGCCTGCTCCTCGCTCTCTACACCCTCGGCCACGACCTTCATACTGAAGGTGTGGGCAAGCTCGATGACCATCCGCACGATCGCCGTATCCTCGATGTCTTCCCCGAGGCCTGCGGTGAACGACCTGTCTATCTTCAAAATGTCGGCCGGCAGGCGCTTGAGGTAGGAGAGAGAGGAGTAACCCACCCCAAAATCATCTACGGAGATGCGCACCCCCGCCTTCTTCAGCCCATCCAACGCGGGCGTGTTGCCCTCCAATGCCTTGATGTAGACGGTCTCCGTAACGTCTAGGGTCAAGCAACCCGCATCCAGTCCGGTCTCTCGCAAAATATACTCCGTAGTCTCCGCCAGTTCGGGCCGCCGAAGCTGCTTGGCCGACAGGTTCACGGACAAGATGAGCGGGGGCGTTCGGGGGTATCTATCCTGCCACCCTTTCGTCCGGCGACACGCTTCCTCGAGCACCCTGTTCCCTATAGGGATTATGAGGCCGCTCTCCTCGGCGACAGGCACAAACTCGGAGGGATCGAGCAGGCCCCGCCGGGGGTGGTCCCACCTGGCCAGGGCTTCCAGGCCCCAGGTCTCGCCGGTTTCGAGGCGCACTATGGGCTGGTAGAGGACGGCGAACTCACCCGACTCTACGGCCTTTCTGAGGTCGTTCTCGAGCTCCAAGCGCCGGACGGCACGCTCGTACATCTTCGGGTCGAACATACAATAACCGGAGCGCTCTTCCTTGGCCCGGTACATGGCCGTGTCCGCGTCCCTGAGCAAATCCTCCGTGCCCTTCGTGGCGGACTCCCCCAGGGCGATGCCGATGCTCGCGGAGGCAAAAAGCTCCCTGCCCTCCAAGACGAACGGCCTCCGGAGTTCGGCCGTGATCCGCTCGGCCACCTGGACGGCGTCCGCAGGGTCGTAGATGTCTTCGACGAGCACGGTGAACTCGTCGCCGCCGAAGCGGGCCAGGGTGTCCCCCGGGCGCAAAGACCACCGCACACGCTCGGCCAATACCGCGAGAAGCGAATCGCCCACCTTGTGACCCAAGGAGTCGTTGACGACCTTGAAATTGTCCAGGTCGACGAACAACACCGCGACCTTGCGCCCCCGTTGGCGCCGGGCGCGCCTGAGGGCCTGTTCGAGGCGGTCGACGAAAAGCGTGCGATTGGGCAGGTCGGTCAGCGGATCGTGGAGGGCCCGGTGCTCGAGTTGCCCCTCAAGCGTCTTGCGCTCTGTGACGTCGTGGACGGTGCCCACCATTCTGAGCGGCTCGCCCCCCTCTCCTCGAACCACCCCGGCCTGGCGGTGCACCACCCGAACCTCCCCGCCGGGCCTGACGATGCGGTGCTCCACGTCGTACGCTCGGTGGCCGTCTAGGGCGCCGTTAATAACCCCTTCTAGGAGCTCCCTGTCGTCCGGGTGTACGATCTCCATGAACCTTTCGAAGCTCGGGACAAGCTCCTGGGGCGAGAGGCCGTAGATGCGGTAGGCCTCGTCCGACCAGGAGATCTCCCCCGTCCGTATGTCCCACTCCCAACCCCCAAGGTGGGCCAGGCGCTGTGCCTCCGCCAGGCGGGTCGCGCTTCTCTGCACGGCCTCCTCGGCCTCTTTACGCTCCGTCATGTCGAAGAGGACGCCCTGCCAGTAGAGCGGCTCTCCCGCCTCGTCCTTTACCAGCACGGCTTGCTCGCGCACCCACACTACCGACCCGTCCCTGGCCAGCAGCCGGTACTCTTCGTCGAACCGCCCGCCCCCCGCCTCGAAGCGCTCGTCGGCGGCCAGGATCCGCTCACGGTCCCCGGGGTGCAGCCGCTGCGTCCACAACCTGCCTTCCAGCCACTCTTCCGGCGTGTAGCCGAGCATCTCTTCTATCTGCGGACTGGTGTACAGGGGCCTATCGGAGCCATCGGCCCAGTCTATGTAGCTCACGGCCGGGATCTGCTCGACCAGGGTGCGGTAGCGTTCCTCGGCTTCGCGTAAGGCCTCTTCGGCCTCTTTGCGTTCGGTGATATCCCTGCCGTTGAGCACGATCGCCCCGACGCTCGGGTCGTCGAGCAGGTTGGTGCCCACGGCCTGCAGGTGCCGCCAGGAGCCGTCGCGGTGGCGCGCCCGTACCTCCACCGCCACCGACTGGTTCGGTCCACGCAGGATGTCGGCGAACGCTTCCCTCGCCCTGGCGACGTCGTCGGGATGGATCAACTCGAAGGAGAGGGCGCCTACCCTTTCCGCCGGTTCGTAACCCAACACCCTTTCGAGCGCCGGGCTGGCGTACCGGACGGTCCCGTCGGCCTCGTAGAGGGTGACTATGTCCGAGGCGTTGCGGATCAGGGAACGAAAATGCTCCTCGCTTCTCCTTAGCGCCTCTTCCGCCCGCCTTCGCTCGGTGACGTCGCGGAAGGTCACCACGGCCCCGATCACCTCGCCGCCCTCTTGTATGGGGGTACTCGTGTACTCGACCGGGAAGCCCATCCCGTCCTTGCGCCAGAAGGTCTCCCCGTCCACGTGGTGGACCTTCCCGTCAGCGAGGGCCTCGTAGATCGGGCACTCCTCCTTCGGGTATGGGGTCCCGTCGGGGCGAGTGTGGTGGATGATCTCGTGCTGGGACCGGCCGACGAGCTCCTTCGCGTCCCATCCCAACATGCGCGCGGCGGCCGGGTTGGCGAAGGTGGTGTTGCCCCGCGCGTCTAACCCGAAGATGCCCTCCCCGGCCGAGTCGAGGATCAGCTCGTTCTGGCGGCCTAGGCGCTCGAACTCTTCCTGGGCCCATTTGCGCTCGGTGATGTCCACCATCACACCGAACAGTTGCGAGGGGACGCCGTCTTCGAAGCCCACACGCACGATGTCCCGCAGCCACACGACGCGGCCGTCGGCGGAGATCATACGGTACTCAAAATCGTGGTCCTTCTTCTCCGCCACCGCCTTGCGGCAGAAAGAGACCGCCCACTCCCGGTCCTCGGGATGGATGTGATCCTGCCAGAACGAGGGTTCCCGCGTCCAACGTTGCGTCGCGTAGCCGAGGATGGCCTCGGCCTGGTCGCTCACGAAGGTGAAACGCAGGGTCCGGGCCTCCCCCTTCCAGATGATTGCCTCGACGGAGCCGACCAGTTCCTCGTACTCTCGCCTCAAGGCGTAGATCTCTTCCTCGGCCCTCTTGCGTCGGGTGATATCGCGGGAACTGACCACCACCCCCCCGACCGCCGGGTCGCCGAGGAGGTAGGTACCTACGCTCTCTATCCACCGCCAGGAGCCGTCCTTGTGCCTGAAGCGGTACTCGACCCTGTTCCTGACCACGCCTACCTCCGACAGAGCCTTTTCGGTCTCTTCGAGGACGTGAGAAAGGTCGTCGGGGTGCACGTGGACGAGGACGTTCGTGCCGACTATCTCCTCGGGATCGTAGCCAAGGACCCGACCCCAAGCCAGGTTGGCGTAACGCAGGGTGCCGTCCGGGTCGACGATGCTCACGATCTCGGAAGAGTTTTCCACGGCAGCGCGCGCCCACCCATCATCCCACGGCGCACCGTTCGCATGCCCGGGTTCGACGGCATGGCTGGAGGCATCATTCGGGAGATCTTCTCGGTTCCGCTTCAAGGGTTCCAATGCTCCATCTCCGGCCCCCATCCTACTAGCGGCAAGTATACATCCCGTTTGCGGAAGTCCCGATCGACCGACCCTCGCGGACCTGGTACGTTACTAACTCCAGAAGGCGCCTCACGCTGGATCAAGCCGTATCCTCGCTCTTTGCCACGACACGTTGCCGGCGACTCCATTTTTGTGGGACCGTGGCCAACCTATCGGGGTCAGCGCGACCTCCGATGCCGGTCAACGAACGTCACTTGGATGCGGCTCGCCCTCGCACGGCGAGGTCGTCTGCGTGCGGGTCGTAGGGCCTCAGGGCCACCCGAGACAGCGCCTCCGCAACGTTCGGGTCGAACTGAGTACCGGCTTGGCGCACGATCTCCTCCAGGGCCGCCCTGACGGACATTCGGCTGCCGTACGGGCGCTCGCGCCTCATCGAGTCGAAGGCGTCGGCCACGGCGACCACCCGCGCGACGAGCGGGATCTCCTCGGCGCGCAGACCGTTGGGGTAGCCTAGGCCGTCGAAGCGCTCGTGGTGATGAAGGATCGCGGGCGACGCGGGCGAAAGTTCGGGGATAGGTGCCACTATCTCAGCGCCGATCGTGGGGTGCCGCTTTATGACGGCGTACTCCTCGTCGGTTAGAGCGCCCGGCTTGTGCAAGATCCGGTCGGGCATACCGATCTTACCGACATCGTGGAGCAGGGCCCCGACCGCGAGCGCGTCGAGTTGCTCTTGGTCGAACGACAGGGCGCGTCCGATGCGGTCGGCGGTTCGGGAAACGCCCGCCGAGTGGCCTGCCAGGTACGGGTCGCGCGCCGACATGGCCTTGACAAACCCCTGGACGAAGGGCAGGCTCGCGTCTGCGGGGCCTCCTCCGAAAGGTTCTCGGGCGCCGACGGCGGCACCGGCCACGGCACCGGCCACCTTCTCTTTTTTGCCGCACGCGTCCTCCAGCGCGAGAAGCGCCGTTGCTACGAGCGCATCGGCGCCTTTCGCCCCCGCCCCCGGCAGCACGAAGGCCACCGCCGCTTCCGCGCGAGGCCCGGCCAGTCCCTTAGATTCTTGGTCGACGAGCCGCTTTAGTGCGCGGGCCTTTCCAGCTGCCTCCGCCTCTCCGCTGGATTTCGCCAAGACGACGAGCGTGGCCTCCCCGTATCGGAAGGCCCGACGTCCGCCGATCCTGAGCCTTCCCCCGAGGCGAACTAGTAGGTCCTCCACCGAGGACGACGCCCCAGCAGCCAGCCTTACGGCCAACACTGCCGGCGCACTACCCGCGGAGAGCTCCTGGCGCAGGACGCGGCCTAGCGAAGCCGAGTTCGGCAGGCCAGACGACACATCTAGCCCGCCCGCGGCGTCCGGGCTTCGCTCCAGCGCGGGTCGGATGCCGGCCGCGAGCCGCAGTAGGTCACGTTCCCCTTGCGCACCCACCCGACCGCCCCCGACGACTATGGCTCCCCAACTCTCCTCTCCGGCCACGCCCACCGGCACCGCCACGAAGCCTTCCACGCCGTGGACCGCTTCCTCCAGCCGCACGGCGCCACCCTCGCGACAACTCCAGAGCACGAGGCGCTGCACGTAAGGGTGCCACCAACTGGGACAGGCGTCGAAATTCCCTCGCATGACCGTGCGGTGCAGGTTGCCCCTGAGTGAGGTCACGTGCCCGTAGGAGGCCCCTGCGACCGCACACGCGGCCTCCGCCGCATACTCGAGGGCTGACTCGATGCCCAACGCGCCGAGGGCCGGACCCAAGGCGTCTGCCTGCGCGGCGACCCTGCCGGCTCGGCTCCTCTCTGTCGCGGCGGCGGCCGAGCTTTCGGCCGCGCTTGCACGAAGCGCGCGTACGTTGAAGCCCACGAGAAGCACCGAAGCGCAGAACATCGTCAGAAGCGTCATCCTGAAAGCGAACAACGTCGAGCCTAGCCCGTCCCATCCTTCCGCGACGAGTGTCGCTAGCAGACACCCCCCGATCAGAACCACCGCCCCGCCGGCGCCCTCGATCCGGGCCCGCCCGTGGCTACCCGATCGGCGCGCGAGGTTCATCAGCGAGAGCGCCGCCAGGAAATACAACGGGAAGAAGGCGGAGCCGCCTCCGCCGGTCTCTGCGACGAGGACGCTCACGACCGAGGCGTCCGCGGTGACGCCAACGATCCTCCACCGGCAAAGGACCTCCGGCCGGAAGGTCGCCAACAGCCCGGAGAGCGCGGCGAAGAGCGCCGCCAAGTAAGCCCACATGGTGTCCTCGAACGTCCACGATAGACCCAGGGAAAAGAGCACCGTAGCCGCGAGCGCGGTGCGGATCAGGCCCTCCCACGACCCCGGGATAGCCCGCGACGATGCTTTGGTGCGCCCGTCGATCACCGCGCCTCCACCGCGCTCCCGAAGCTTCCGCTTGGCCCATGGCGCCTCCGCTTTCCCTGGGACGGGAAAGCGAATCGATGGTCGTCGGCCATCCTGTAGCCTTCGGTTTCCATGTCGAGTATCCGCAAGAACGCCCGGACCACCATCCCATCCAGCTGTGTATCCGCGCCCTTGCACAGTTCCCCCCTCGCTTCTGGAGGACTCTTCCCAGGATGTCGCGGTCCATCGAGCACCATCGCGGCGTAGGCCTGCGCGACGGCGAGTACTTTGGCTTCGAGGGGGATCCAGGATCCCCTGAGCTTGTCCGGGTAGCCGCGCCCGTCGGGCCTCTCGTGGTGCCACCTCACCCACGAGGCCATCTCCGCGTACTCGGGTACGGCGGCTAAGACCTTCTCCCCGCGGGTCGGGTGCTCGGCGATCTGATGCTTTGCGACGGAGTTGAGCTTGCCCGCGCTCAACAACAGTTCTTCCGGCAGCCCGAACATGCCTATGTTGTGCAGGAGCCCGGCCAAACGCAGGCGTCCCACACAGACCTCGTCGAGCTTCAACTCGCTGGCCAGGTCGGCGGCGTACACAGAGGTGGCCGCCGCGTGCCGGTGCGTGTAACCGTCTCTGCGTCCGAGTTCCTGAACCATCATGGTCCCGAACGCCGCGTTAGAAGTCGCGAGGGCCGCTTCCAGGGAGGCGTTCCGTCGCTGCAACTGTCCTACCTTCTCTGTCTGCTGCCGCGAATGGTGCACGAGCGCCCGGCTTCCCAAAGAGCCCACGAACACAAGCAAGATGCCGAGCGGCCCGTAGGTTGCCAGGGCCATCACCCCGAAGGCGGCCGTGAGTATATCTATGGCATTAGAGGCAAGGTAAGGTTGCGTACTCTCTCGCCAACTCCGGTAGAGGGATTGGCCGTACTTCGCCTTTAGCAAAGCGCTGTCCAACGTCGCGTTCGCCGCCACCAGCGTCGTTCCGGCCACCAGCGCCCCGTAAAAGAGGTCCGCAGAAGGTTTCAGGTCGCCGGTCAACCAGGGATCGGCGACGAACGAAAAGACCACACCCGAAAGGAAGACGAGGATGACCGTGTGACTCACCTCGTAGATCGTCCTAAGCCAACTACCTCTTCCGACGAAAAGGTCGGCGGGGAGGGCTGCCAGGGCGGCCCACAAGGGGCCCAAGACGGCAACCGCCGCTATAAGCCCGATGTCCGTGGGGCTCACGGTGACGCGATTGCTGACGCGATTGCTGACGCGATTGCTGACGCGATTGCTGACGCGATTGCTGACGCGATCGCTGACGCGCGTCGAAAACGCTTCGCCAAACAGGATAAAACCGGTGAAGATCGCGACTCCCAGAAGCAGGCGCCGGTCGAACATCTCCCCGTAGGTGTAGATCCACGAAGCGCACAGCGCTGTGGCGAGCACGGCCAAGGCTCCTACAAGAGCTTTAAGGCGAGCTTCGTTCACAGCACAAACTCCTCTTGCCAACCGTGGTTTCCGTCGCCATCGCCCCGTATTGTGGCAGGACAGGCTAGTACACTGCAAGGAACACGAAAAACCCGGGGTGATCCGCGCGGTTACCGGGCCCTGTGACGGAAAAGCACGATCTAACCTCCCCCCGATCGTCCATACCTTGATGCCACGGTTCGCCCCGTGCACGCTGCGAACCGCTGCCGGCAACGGCGGGGCCCCCGGCGGGCCCCCGGCGGGTCCCTTCACCCCATGCTGCCGAATAAGGCACCGCTCGTGGGCGCCTAGACGCTACCACTTCTCGCGGGACACACTCCTCGCGGGACACACTCTACCCCTTTCAGGCTTTATCGTGCCCGTGTCGTTGCCGCAGTTCGTAGCCTTTTGGCCGTAACGTCTCGCCCCGGCGATCACGGAGACCAACGGTGGCGGTCTACGGTCGTTACGTTTCTCGGGCCTGCTTGCCCGTTGCCGCGATCACGAACAACAGAACGAGCAGGCCGGCTCCGGCTGTTGCGAGCCCGGAGAGGAGGTACGTCTGGCGCGCTCCGAAGGCGTCCACGAGGAGTCCCCCCGTGGGGTAGGCCAGAGCCTCAGCCGCGCTAAAGCCTGTGAAACGCACGGAGAAGACACGGCCGAGGAAGGCATCCGGCACCCGAGTTTGTAGGACCGTGTCCGTAACGACGTTGTCTATGCCGTTGGCTACCCCGGCGATCGCTAGCGCGCCGAGCGCCACGGCGAAGGCTGGTGAGAGCCCCACCCCGCCCAAGGCGAGGGCCCACGCGAAGACACCCACGAAGTAGACTGGCAGCAGGGGCACCCTGTCGCCCAAGATGCCCATGCCCGCGCTGCCGATCACCATACCTGCACCCCAGATACCCACGAGCAGGCCGTAGCCGGCGTCGCCGGTGCCGAAGGTTTGCTTGGCGAGGAACACCTCCGCGGGCGTCGCCAAGTCGGTCGCCAGCACGGTGAAAAACGCGCCGGTGACCATTGCTAGGGGCACGCGTGCTCCCGCGAGGTAGCCGAGCCCGGACCTGAGCTCGAAGAGGAATCCTTCGCCTGGCTCCGCCTCCGCACGTGGGAGGGGTATGCGGGAGAGGAGCGCGGCGGAGAACAGGAAAGTCGCAGCGTCCAGTAGGAAGGCGGCGCGCACGCCTATGCCCGCCACAAGGAGGCCGCCCAACGCGGGTCCAACGGTTATAGAGATGCTGAAGGTGGCGCTGATGAGGGCGTTCGCCCGCGTGAGGTCCCCCTCACCGACCACGCCCGGGAACGCGGCTCGCACGGTAGGGTTGAAGAGCGCGCGGGCGGCTCCCATAAGGAAGATCAGGGCGTAGAGGAAGGCGAGGTCTCGGACGAAGATCAGCCCCACGGCCAGGAGCGCGCGGACGAGGTCGCTCGCCACCAGGATGGCCCGCCTGTCGAGCCGGTCTGCCAATACACCTAAGAAAGGACTGGCGAGGGTCGGCAGCAGGCGGGCGACGAGTGCCCCCCCCACCGCCGACGCGCTGCCCGTGGTCTGGACGATCAGAACGACGAGCGCGACCATCGACACGGCGTCGCCGACGAACGAGGCGGCTTGGCCGACCCAGAGTTGCACGAAACGGCTGTTCGAAAGCAATGGGCCGTTCAACGCCGTCTTCCCTCCTTCGATGGGCCGTCACAGCGGGTCGACCATAGCCTCCTTCGTTCCTTACGTTTTCCAGAGGCTGGTCGCGAAGGTCTCCTTGCGCCGCCTCCCCGATCGCCCTCCTGGACGCTCCCAAGCCGCCGAAGACGGCTGCCTGGGAGCCATCCGGCCTTATCAAGAACACGAAATCGGGCTGCCCCTCGTAAAGCCGGTACCCGCACGGCAGATTCGGTTTGTTCGCTTCGCCCGTTCGCTGCCCCCTCGCTCCTTCGAGCATCATGGTACACGGTTCGCGGTGCTCCTCCCGACCGCGTGGATCGTGACCGTGTGTAACCAGACCCGCCGGGCCGATGGAGCTCATGGTGAACGGAACGTCCCTGGCGCGTAACCGAGCGCTAAGGCATGATCTGATGGGTGGTCCGAGGCGGTTAGAAACCTTTCCCGGCCGGGTCGTCGAAAGGCACCCTGCTAGCGGGTTCACCTAATGTTCAAGGCTTTGCTCCGTTTTGCACAGATGGCTTCCGGACGGGGACGCGGCCGTGCTCGCTGGGTCCGGTCCGCGCCTTTCTGCTATCATCGTGCCGGTGTGGGTTGCCCCGAGTAAACGTCGACCGCGCGGTACGATCGCGGCAGGGGCGGCGAGAAGAAAGGTAACTCTCTTGACGGCTCCCGGCCAACGGGATTTCACGTACAGACCCTTCTTCGAAGACGCGCCCGACGGCATGCTGATGGTTTCCGAGGGGGGAAGGTTGCTGGACGCCAACCCGCTGGCGTGCGCGCTTCTCGGTCGGACCCGGGAGGAGCTCTTGAGGGCCGACCTCCGCGCTGTCGCGGATCCCACCGACCGCGCGTGGGAAGAAGCTCTATCCGAACGCGGGGTGGGGGGGGCACGACAGCTCCGGTTCGTGGGGCGCGGAGGCGGCGCTTTCGAAGCCTGGGTCGCGTTTACGCGGCCGGCGCGGGCCAGCGACAGGCAGTTCGGCTTGATCTTCCGGAAACTCGCGGGAGACGGGGCCGGATCCGAGGCACGAAACAACGCTGCCCGGGTAGACGGGGTTCTCTTCGAAAACGGTCCCAACCCGATTATCCTCTACGAGGCGGGCGACACCATCTGCTATGCGAGCCCCTCGGTTGAGCGACTCCTGGGCTACGAGCCGGATGAGCTCACCGGGGTCTCCATCTCTGATGTCGTGCATCCCGATGATCTCGGGCTAGCCGCCCGGGAGACGCAGAAGACGGCCAGCGTCCCGGGCAGGCAGCCCCTGACGCTGCGCTACCGGCACAAGGACAGCTCTTGGGTCCGAATGGATAGCATGGCAACCGACGTGCTCCACGACCCGGACGTCGAGGGCATGGTAATCGACGGCCACGACGTGGCGGAGCGTGGGCAAGAAGAAGAGGCGCCACGCCGGGGCGAAAGACGCAACCTCATGCTCGTCAGCGACCCCACGCGGGCTATGACCGTCCTGGAGCCGGATGCGACCTTCAGGTACGTCAGCCCTGCAGCCCAAAGGGCGCTCGGCTACGCCCCCGAAGAACTCGTCGGGCGAGACGCCCTGGGCTACGTACACCAGGAGGACAGGAGGCAAGCCCGAGAGATCCTCGAAACGGCCATTAGGCAGGGCAGCGCGGCCGAAGTCTCTGCGGAATTGCGACTAGAACATGGGGACGGGTCCTGGCACCATTTCCGGATGAAGATAGTCGACTCCCCTGACGGGCCAGGTGTCGGCGCTTTGGTGGCCGAACTCAAGGACGTTACGGAGCAAAAGGAGACCGAGGAGGCACTGCGCCAGAGCGAAGGGCGCTACCGCGCGGTGGTCGATCAGACCAACGAGGGCGTCTACCTCGCGGACGCGGGAACGATGCGAGTCCTCGAGGCCAACAAGGCCTTACAGGAGACCTTAGGGTACACGGAAGAGGAACTGCGGCGGTTGACGCTCTACGACCTCGTGGCCGACGACCGGGCCGGCGTGGACGAGTACGTGCGCCGCACGCTTCAGGAGAAGCGCAGCCACATCGATGAGAGGAAATACCGCCGTAAGGATGGCTCCCTAGCCTGCGTCGAGGAGTACGCGGGAATCGTACCCCACGAAGGAACTGAAGTGCTGTGTGTGGTCGTCGACGACGTCACCGAGCGCAAGCGCACGGAGGAAAACCTCAGGCGCAGCCTCGGTGTGCTGCTAGCTTTGCGCGAGGCCGGCCAGGTACTGGGCTCGACCCTGGAGGCGGAGGAGATAGTCACCCGGCTGCTGATGATCATGCGCGGCGTCTCCGGCTTGACGGCAGCGGTCATAAGCGTCGAGAACGAACTTGGCCAGCCCCGTATCTGGCGTGAGGTGGGGCTGGAGGGACTGTGGCGCCGGGCCCGTTACGCCCCGCAGGCCGAGGAGGCCCGGCGTGCGGTGCTGGACGCCGGCGAGCACCAGCTCTTCCGCTTGCGGGGTCCAGAAAGCTCGGGCCAGCTCGTGGGATTGTGCCTGCCGCTGCGGATGAAAGACCGGATCGCCGGCGTGCTCGAGGCGTACGGCCCGGAGTCTTTAGCCGGCGAGGACGCCGTCGAGATCCTGCGCAGCCTGGCCGCCCAGGCCGCTAGCGCGCTGGAGAACGCCAGGCTCTACGGGGAGCTCGCCGAGCGCGAGAGACGGCTCGCGGACCTGATCGGTCAACTCTTCACCGCCCAGGAGGAGGAGCGTCGCCGCGTCGCCTACGAGGTGCACGACGGCCTCGCCCAGGTCGCCGCCGCCGCCCACCAGCACCTGCAGGGCTTCGCCAGGTTTTACCCTCCGGGCTCCGAAGACGGCCGGGCGCTGCTGTCGCAGGCCTTGGAGCTCGTCCAGCGTACGGTGGGGGAGGCGCGACGGGTGATCGCCAACCTCCGACCGACCGCGCTCGACGACTTTGGACTCGGGACCGCGCTCCGCATCGAGGCGGACCGTCTGCGTGCCGAGGGCTACCGGATCGACTATGAGAACAACCTCGGCGAGGACGAGAGGCTGCCGGTGGCCGTCGAGACGGCGCTCTTCCGCATCACCCAGGAGGCGCTCACGAACGTCCGCAGGCACGCCAACACGCGGCGCGTGCGCGTGACGCTCGACCGGCTAAGGGGTCGGGTCCACCTGAACATCCGCGACTGGGGACGGGGCTTCGACCCTGAGGTTCCCCGGGTTGGGGACGGCCCGGGGGAGAGGGTGGGCTTGAACAGCATGCAAGAGCGGGTGGCTCTTCTCGGCGGCAGCTTCTTGGTGCAGAGCCGTCCCGGCGGTGGCGTCCTGGTGACGGTCGAAGTCCCTCTGTCCCCGGAGGATCCAGACAGGGAAGGCGATCCAATCGCTTCGAGAGACCGTATGTAGAGGCGTGGAAACCCGTCTAAAGAGAGAAGAGCCGGCACGGCTCGTCATCGCCGACGACCACGCCTTCGTCCGGTCCGGGATAAAGGTGATGCTCTCCGGGGAGGCCGGCCTGCGGATCGTGGGCGAGGCGGCCGACGGGCAGGAGGCGCTGGATATCTGCGGTCGCGAGCGGCCGGACCTCCTCCTCATGGACGTGCGTATGCCCCGAATGGACGGGCTGACGGCGACCCGCTCGATAAAGCGCAGCTTCCCGGAGATCAGCGTCCTCATCCTCACGATGCACGAGAACGAGGACTACCTGCTGGAGGCCGTGAAGGCCGGCGCCGCAGGCTACGTGTTGAAAGACGCCCCGCAAGACGAGCTCGTCACCGCCATCCGCAAGGTGCTCGAAGGCGAAACCACGCTGAACCGCAGGCTCGCCACCAGGCTGTTAAAGCGGCTGGCCAACGACGCCCGCGGCGCCGCGGCGCCGCGCACCGGGGTCGAGCGTATCGCTCCCGCGCAGGCGCTGACGGCGCGGGAGCTCGAGGTGCTGGAGCACGTCGCGCTTGGGCAGACCAACCGGGAGATCGCCGAGGAGTTCGTCATAAGCGTGGGCACCGTAAAGAACCACGTCGAGCACATAATCGCCAAGCTTGAGGCCTCGGACCGCACCCAGGCGGTCGTGCGCGCGCTCGAGCTGCGCCTCATCGACTTCCCGCGCCGCTAGCCTGCCGCCCGCCGGCGACCAACAATGTGCTACCCGGCGGGTAGGCAAAGACCCGAGCCTGACGCATCATCCTTCTACGTGATGGAGAAGTGTCGTGCTGTTCCGACGAATAGGGCGGCGATTGGTGCTGTCCCCGCCGCGGCAGTGGTCGTAGTGGGCGAGGACTCCATCGTCGGCCGCGCTCTGGAGCTGTTACTTCGCGGCTCGGGGTACGATGTGAGATTCGAGGTCTTGCACGCCTTCGACGCAAGGCGGGTTCTCCGAAAGCCCGGCCTGGTCTTGGTTGCCCCGGGGCTCGATGCGTGGGACCGCGAGACGGTCCTGTCCTCCGTCGTGCCCGCGTGCCACAACCGCGACCTGCCCGTCCTGGAGCTCGTGCCCGTCACCGCCTCCCGCTCCCGGCCTGGTGAGGGGCATACCCTCATCCTATGGCCCTGCAAGACTGAGTACCTGGAGCGCGAGATAGAGGTCGCCCTGCTCAAAGCAGAGGGCTGCGTCGGTGAGGCAACAACCGCCCGAGAGGAGGATCGCACATGATCGATGTCACCGCCCATCGTCCTCATTTGTAAACAAGGGGCTGGCGTCGCAGCGGCGATCTCCGTGGCGAGCATCCGGGTGGCGTACCCGATCGGCCCCTAGACCTTTTTGTACGGGAAGCGTTCTCGCAAAGCCGAACGCCCCAGATAACGCCTCGCCCACGGACGGCCGACTAACCCACCAGAACCAGGCAGAGCGCGTCTAAACCGCTAAATTGGCATCCTCTAGTTCGGTCGGCGGGCGCGGCGCCGCCCGTTACCGGCCCGTTCAGCCTGTTCTTCTTGGCCTCCGTTCGGCCTCGTCGACGATCTCAAGTAGCACGTTCAAGGTCGGGTTGCTCTGCTCGAAACTGCGCCCGTCGAAGCTCACGACCGTCGGCCGGGAGGGGTCCGTGGGCAGTTCGATCCAGGTTACCCATTTCCCGGTGTCCGCGGAGCCCGGCCTGCTGGAAATGATCACCTGCGGATCGAAGCGCACCATCTCCTCTTCTAGGCCGGAGGGCACGGTCGTAGAGACCCGGGTGCCAGGACGTAGAGCCTGGAAGCCGGCTGCCAGCACCTCCCGGTAGGCGCGATATTCGTCTTCCAGAGCGACCAGAACCCTCATTTGCACCGACTCTCCTAGAACTACCCAAAAGTACCAACACGCTGCCAGACGCGCGTGTGCCGTTTGGCACATTAGTAACCGGTCATCGGAAATAGCAGCTGGCCCCTCATGGGGGGGGCGTTGCAGCGCTTTCGCGTCCACCGGTCGAGAAGTGTCCGGCCGCGCATCGAAGTACGATCGGCCTCGGATACGCGCCAGGTAGCCCATGTGCTCCAACGCCCCTAGGCAGCCGGCGTAGGTGTTGGTCGTCTGCTCGACGTCTTCGAGGAAGAAATCCGGCTTTCCCCGGGCCGACCTTAGCCTGGTCCCCGCCCGCGGTCCCGCCTGCCGGATCCCCACGCCCACCATAGGCCTCCGCTTACCACTGGAGGCTTGTGGTTATCTCGCCTCTAAGGACGCCTGCCGCCCATCGCGCGGTCTGCTCTCCCGCGCGATCGTCGCGTCGCCTCCCTTATACGACGTGCTCCTCCGCAACGCTCGTCCCACCGACGTCGGCCACTGATGGTAAGAGCGGTCATCGCCACCCCGCCAAACGCATGGGCCAGGTTTTGGGTGTTTGCCGCTGCTTCGCCGTAGCATGCGGTCGCAGCGCCGGTGGCCCAGGGAAAGGACATGCCGGGGTTGAAACATCGTGGGCCGAGAGGGATTGAAATACCCTGCGGCAGGTCTCGCCCCAGCCAAATGTGCCACATGGCTGATGCGTCCGGTGGGGCTAATTTTTTAACATGCTTTTAATGCGGAAAGAGGTGGATACCGAGCTGAGTAGATCCGAAGGACGGCGGGATGCCTTGAGCGTAGCCCACGCCGAAAAGGACCACTTGGCTTGGTCTGTGGGGGCGGAGCGGGCCGTCGGTTCCGTGCCGGGGCGGCGGACGCAGGCTTGGAGGCAGAAGACCACGAACCTCGTTCTGGGCTTTTCCGACGTCGTGCTCGCGCTCGTAGTATGGGAGGCGGCGATCCTGATCCGGGCCGTCTGGACCACCGGGCCGGTCTCGGGCACCACGATCCTCGCTGGTGTCCTCCCCGGCGTGGCGGTGTGGATGGTACTGCGGGCCTTTTCGGGGCTGTACCCAGGGTACGGCCTTAACGCGGTAGACGAGTTGCGCCGTCAGACTTACGCGACGCTGGGGGCCTTCATGATAACCGCCACCTTCGCCGTGTTGCTGCAGGCCGGCAATACCATGTCTCGTTTCGTGCTCGTCACGGGGTTCCTGGCGCTCTCGCTGTTCGCCCCCCTCGTTCGACAGTTCACAAAATGGTGGCTTATGCGGGCGGGGCTGTGGGGCAAGCCGGTGGTGGTCTTTAGCTCAGGAGAACGGGGAAATCGGGTCGCCGCGCTGCTCTCGCGGGAATGGGGACTAGGGTACAAGCCACTCGCCGTATTCGGCAGCCATCCGGGTCAGAACAGAAGGCACTACGAGGCCACACCCGACGAGCAGAGCTTGGAGAGCGCGACCCTGCTGGCCCGAAGGTTCGGGGTGGACACCGTCATCTTCGCGATGCCGCACACCCGTCGGGAGCATTTGGCTAGGTTGGTCAACTGGGCAAGCTTCGACTTCCGGCACGTTACGGTGGTGCCTAACCTGGACGGTGTGGCGAACTCGGGGGTAGTCGCCAGGGACCTGGCCGGGGTCTTCGGGGTAGAGATCCGCTACAACCTGCTCGACCCTTGGGTCCGGCGCATCAAGAGGGCCCTGGATCTTCTGGCTACGGCCACGGGCGGGATCCTTGTCTTGCCCCTGCTGTTGGTGCTCTGCATGCTGGTACGCTTGGAGTCGGGCGGGCCGGTTTTCTACGCGGATAAGCGGATGGGCCGCAACGGGGAACCCTTCTCTTGCCTCAAGTTCCGGACCATGGTCCCCGACGCGGAGGGTGCGCTGCGCCGTATACTGGCGGAGGACCCGGAGGCCAGGGCGGAATACGCCAGGTATCACAAGCTGCGCGAGGACCCGCGTGTCACCCGAGTAGGCCGGTTCCTCAGGAAGACGAGCCTGGACGAGCTGCCGCAGCTGTGGAACGTTCTCAGGGGCGAGATGAGCCTGGTCGGTCCGAGGCCTTACTTGCCGCGGGAGTCCGAGGATATAGGGGTGACCCAGAGCGACATACTGCGCGTCTACCCCGGGATGACCGGCCCGTGGCAGGTGGGCGGGCGGAGCAACACCTCTTTTGAGGACAGGGTGCGGATGGACGCCCACTACGTGCGGGACTGGTCGATATGGCTGGATCTGGTGCTGCTGGCCCGCACGGTCAAGACGCTCATGTCCGACCGGAGCGCGTTCTAGAGAGGCGCCCGCGACGGGGAGGGATCCTTAGGGCGTAGTGACATTGAGCGACACCGAGTGGAACGACAGAGGAGCGGAGATCCGCTACCGGCGGCTCGTGGAGGAGGCCCCCGAGATCGTGGTGGTGCTGGACCCGGACCTCGTGGTGCGCTACGCGAGCCCCGCGGTCGGGCGGCTCCTGGGTCTCGACCCTCGCGGCGTCGCCGGCAATGCGCTCTCCGTGTTCCTGCACCCGGAAGACGGCGCCAGGGCACAGGACGTGTTCGCGGCTTCGGGCAGCCCGGGGTGCGGGCCAGGGCGCCCATCGTCCCCCTGCGAGTTGCGTGTCCGCCACGCCGACGGCTCGTGGCGCTGGTTCGAGGCGGTCGCGGCCGACCTGCTCGACGACGCGGGCGTCAGGGGCGTGGCGGTGTACTTGCACGACGTTACGGGGAGGCGGAAGTTGGGGGACCAGCTCGCGTACAGGGCGTTCCACGACCTGCTCACCGGCCTTCCGAACCGCGCGCTCTTCGAGGATCGCCTCGACCATGCCCTGGCCCGGGCCGAGAGGTACCGCGAGCCCGTGACGGTACTGTTCGTCGATCTCGACGACTTCAAGGCCGTCAACGACACTTTCGGCCACGGGGTCGGGGACGCGCTGCTTGTCGCCGTCGGCCGGCGGCTTGAGGCCGCCCTGAGGCCCGGTGACACGGTGTCCCGCCTCAGTGGAGACGAGTTCGCGGTGCTGCTCGAAGGCAGCGACGAACCTATGGGGGTGGCCCGGACCATGGAGCGCCTCGCGCGTGCCCTGAAAGAGCCCGTCGCGGTGGGGGACCACACCTTGTTCGTGACCTCGAGCATCGGCGGGGTCACCGGAGAGCCCGGTGCTGATGGGGTGGAGGACCTGATCCGGAAGGCGGACGCGGCCATGTACAGGGCGAAGAGGGCCGGCAAGGACCGTTTCGAGCTTTTCCGCGAGGAAGCCTTGGAAGACGTTCGCGGTCGCATCTGGTTCGAGCAGGACCTCAAAGGCGCCCTAGAGAGAGGGGAGCTTGAGGTCCATTTCCAGCCCGGCGTGGACCTTAGCAGCGGCAAGATAGTTGGCATGGAGGCACTTCTCAGATGGGAGTACCCGTGGCGCGGTCAGGTCTCGCCCGCGGAGATCGTCGCCCGCGCGGAGATGAGCGGGCTCATCGGGGCGGTCGGGCGCCAGGTGCTGGAGAAGGCCTGTCGTCAGGGATCCTTCTGGCAGCAACGCTACCCCGAAGACCCGCCGCTCGTAAGCGTGAACCTCTCGGCGAAGCAGCTGCGCCAGCCTGGCCTGGCCGACGATGTCACCGTCGCGCTGCGAAACTCGGGCCTCGACCCCGCCAACCTCGCGCTTGAGGCCGAGGAGGACTTCTCGGTGGGTGACGCGCCGCACGTGGCCCTCACGATCGAGAGGCTCAAAGGGCTTGGCGTCAGGCTCGTCGCCGACGACTTCGGGCGGGGTCGCTCCTCCCTCTCGTACCTCGGCCGGTTCCCGGTGGACCTGCTCAAGATTGGGCGCTCCTTCGTTGCGCAGCTCGGACGGGACGAGGACGGCGTGGCGAAGCTGGTCGGCGCGATGATAGGCTTCGCCCGGGCCATGGGCATCCGCACGGTTGCGGCGGGGGTCGAGACCGCGGAGCAGACGGCAAGCCTGCACGAGATGGGCTGCGAGCAAGCCCAGGGCTTCTATTTTTTCGAGCCGGCCCCGGCCGAGGCGGCGACCAACCTCCTCGACAGCGACCGAGGGCTGGCGTAGATGCCGCCGACCGCGGGGCGTGGGTATCCGACGGAACGCGATATCGTCCGTCGCGAGAAACCCTGGGGCAGGTTCGAGCAGTACACGCACAACCTGCCCTCCACGGTCAAGATCATCACGGTCGCCCCCGGCGGCACGCTCTCGCGCCAGTACCACCACCACCGCGACGAGCTCTGGGTGGTGCTCGACCCGGGGGCGCGGGTGGAGATGGACGGGAAGCGCCTCTCGCCGGGGCCCGGGGAGAAGCTCTACATCCCCCGCGGGACGGTCCACAGGCTGTCGGCGGGGGGGGAGGGGCCGGTGCGGGTGCTAGAGATCTCCTTCGGCGAGTTCGAGGAGGAGGACATCGTGCGCCTCGAAGACGCCTACGGCCGCGCGGAGACGGATGCTCGGGACCCTCAGGACGCCGCCAGGCGTACGTAGCGGCAGCGTGATGCCCTCCTCGCGTGCAAAGCCGACGCGCCTCTGGCGCCTCCGCCGCGGTGGTCGCGTCCCTGTCGCGAAGGGCCGGCTTCGCTTACCGGCGGATACCCCGCAGGGATGGCCTGACGACCGCGCGGTCGATCAAGCGACCTTCCCGAGATCAGCGCTCATGCTTACCGTGCGCGAGAAGGAAGATTATCCGCTGGATGCGATAACAACCCTCAGGTAGCCGAAGCGTGGCGCCGGTGTCTCGACGCCGCGCTTCGGTGCCTCACGGGTGCGTTCGCAGCGTCTTCCGGTAACAGGCTGCGGTTGCGCGGCCGACCTCACCCCAATCGTGGCGCTTTTCCGCGAGAGAGCGGGCCCTCTCCCCGACCAGCCGTAACTCCTCGGGGTCGGAGAGGGCTCCCACGAGCTTGGCGGCTAGGGCCTCGGCGTCGCCGGCCGGGAACGAATAACCCTCGACCCCGTCCGTTACCACCTCGGTCATGCCGGCAAGATCCGAAACCACCGTTGCCTTGGCGTGGCTCATGGCCATGAGCAGAACGCCGCTCTGGTAGATTCTTCGGTAGGGCAGCACGACCGCGTCCGCCGCAGCGTAGTAGCGCGACACCTCTGCGTCGGGTATGTAGCGAATGTGCGAGACGCAACTGCCCCGTATGCCCAGATCCTCCATCATGCGCTCGTATCGTGCAAAGTCGTCCTTCCATACCTTGCCCGCGATCAGCAGGGTCACGTCCGGGTAAGCCCTAAGGACCCCCGGCATGGCCCGGAGCAACACGTCTAGCCCTTTGACCTCTTTGATCTGCCCGAAAAAGAGCAACACGCGGCCTCCGATCGGCAACCCGAGTCTCGCCCTGGCCTCCTCCCGCGACGGCACGTTCCCTATGGCGTGCAGGTAGTTGCCGTGGGGTATCACGTCCAGTCTTTCGGGGGAGCCACGAAGCACCGCCCTGAGCTCCTCCTCGCTAACCTTGCTCTGGGCGATAACCCGGTCCGCGGCCCGGTAGACGCGCTCGACCATCCACGGCACCGAGAGGCTCTCCACGAACGACTGCACGTCGTGGGCCGTGATCACGACCTTGAGGCCCAGCATCTTGGCCGCGATCACGTTGAACAGCTCCAGCGGGCCGACGTGGAAAAAATGGAAGTGCGCGATGCGCGCCCGGCGAAAGCGGGCATTCGTCAGCGCCCGGACGCTGCCCGACACGTAACGAAGCCCGCGCAGCCATGCGGGGTCCTCGCCGTATATGCGCCGGTAGGGGAGAGCGACGGCGTAGGCGTCGGACGCCTTGCTCGGTGACGTCTCGTCGCAGGTATACAGGGTGACCTCTACCCCGGCCTCCGCCAGGCCCCCGCACAGACCAAAATCGTAGTAGTCCATGCCGCCGTGGCCGCCCACGGGCTCGACAACCGCCGCCCTCAGCCGGAGGGGGTTACGGGCTCGCATGTTGATAACCCAGCAGCCGCATCGTCTCCTCGAATGGAGAACGGATCGCGGGGTGCAGATCGAAGGGCCCGCCGCTCGGAACCGGAGACACCTTCTGCTCTGCGAAACGGAAGAACACCTCGTCGTGAGGAAGCTCGCAGAAGTCCAGGAGCGAAGAGAGCTCCCGACGAGGATGGTCCACGAGCGACTCGTAGCGGATCAGATGGATACCGCTCCCATTCGACCGCTGCTGACGCAGCCCCTCCCGCATGGTGATGATCCACTCCACCGCCGCCATGTCGACGTGCCGGTCGAGCCCCCGCACCTCCCGTTCGACGTGCGCGAGGGATTCTTCCCTCGGCACCAGTTGTTCGAGCATCAGGCGCCACTTGCGGTTGTCGGTCCCCCACCAGTCGTGGGTCTCCCCATTCTCCTGCGTACCCTTCCGCTTGGACCACCCATCGATGGACCGGCAGGTATCCCAGCCGTTGCGGACCAGGAAAACGAAGCGCGCGTCGGGGAAGATAGCCCGCACAAACGGTATCCTGAAGACCAACTCAGGGTGCTTGTCCACCACCCTCTTGGCCGCCACCGCGCGCGAGTACGCGCCGAATAACCGCCGCATCCGTTGGCGGACCTCTTTTGAGGCGTCTTCCTCGCCCAGGGGGTAGCGTGCCGGCCCCTTCCAGTGCTGGCCGAAAACGTCCGCCCGTGGGTAGGCTGCGTGCCACATCGCCTTGGGCTCGTTGAGAAAGCCCACGTCGCGGTGCATGGACATCAGCACGCCCAGGATCGTGGAACCGCTACGACCCGTTCCGACGACGAAGATGGGCTTCTCGATCCGTTTGAGCTGGGGCAGCCGCATCTCGAGGGCGAAATGTGCGAAGACGAGGGGGTTGATCCATTGCCCTCTCGTGGTGATGGGACGGCCCTCGAAGAGGGCGTAGCTGACGAGGCGAGACACCGCCTTGGCCGGCCTTGTCTTCAAGTAGAGGGGGTCTAGCTGCGCGATCACGTCAGCCTTCTCTTGATGGTCTCTCTGATGTTCCGCACCCTTCCGAGGTTGAGGAGCAAGGCGAGCGCCAATTTTACCGGAAGCGACAGGACGCTCCAAACCGTCCGCACGGGAGAGGGCGCGACCGGAACCGGGGCGTAACGGTGGCTTTTCATTAGGCGTCCGGTGACCTTCTGGCACAGGAACACCTCCGTCGGGCTCAAGCCTCCCCTTCGCCAACTTCCGGCCCTGTCGGCGTTCACCCCCGCCTGTTCGGGGTGGTCCCGCCCGCTGGAGGAGCCGACCTGCGGAACAGCGAGCATGTCCGCGCTGAAGGGAAGGCCGACAAAGTCGCAGACTTCCCTGACCGTGCCGTCCGGGTCCGCCAACAAATCTTCGAACCTGAGGCTGCGCACCCGGTCCTCGCCAGCGACGCCGGCCGCGGCCGCGACGGAGGAGTTCCACAGCTTGCTGATAGTGATCGGGTGGTAGTTTACCCACGAACGCAGCGCCTCCCTCAGCGGTATACCCTTCGCCCCGAGGAACCGGCGCTTCCATTTCCCCTTTTGGGAGAGCAAGACATCCCTCGGATCCCGGACCATGTTCACGATCCGCGCCCCCGGATAGAGTTCGAGTATTTCCTTGGTGTATAGGACGTTACGCGGGGTCTGGTCGCAAGGGACCGTCTTGTCGTTGCGTGCGGCCTCGTAGGAGAGAAAGACCCCGAACGCTTCCGCCGGGGTCAACGCCCCCGACCGCGCCGAGGCGACGACTTCCTCGGCCTCGCGCACGAAGGGAGCCGGGTCGCCCTTGCGCAGGTAGCCCCGCCGCTGGATGTCGAGCAAGCGGGCTACCAGCTCGACGGCCTCGGGTTCTGCGAGGTGACGATCCTTGTCCGCCGTCGTCCACAGTTGCTCAAAAAAATGCATCTCGCCCAGGGTATAAACAGACGGGTTCGCCCCCAGCATGCGGCCCATCATCGTAGTGCCGCTGCGGCTGTTGCCCACCACGAAAACGTAGCGCCCCGATGGGCCGCGGCCCGATGAGGACAGGACGTGGTTCATCTAACCCGTCCCCCCTGCGACGATTCCGCGCCGTCCGTCGCGCGGGCGACGCTGGGCTTTTGCCTCTCGGTAGACTCCAAGGAGAGGCTACCCTTTCCTGTGTTCTGGCTGCAGCCAGTGCTCGAGGTCGCGACCTATAAGACCCTGAAGCTCCCGAATATCCTCACGGTACAGGTCCATCAAGAACCGCCTGGATTCCGGGTCCATCTCGGGTTTGGCGCCCTCCTTGAAGCGCAGGGACTGCCTTATCCTGAACCGGAGTTTGGCATCCGGTATCAACCTTGCCCTAAGGGCCCTGAAGCGCGGGGACCTGAAGGTTCGGGATCTCAGAACCTTCTCCGTCATCAGCCCGAGAGGTCCCCCCTTGGGTATCGAGTACTTGTTGTACTGCACGCCCGTCTCGACGGAGCCCGCGTACTCGGGGTCGATGTCCAGGAACTCCAGCACCGACCTGAGCAACGCCCTGGGGTCCCGTTCGAGGTCCTCGTACAGGAAGATTCTGACCCGTGTCCTCTCGAACGCCTCGAGGTAACGCCTCACTTGCTCTGAGTAGAACCCGAGGTCCACGTACAAGCGCGTGACCCCGTAGGTTTTTGGTTGGGCGTAATACCCTTGCTTTAGCGCCTCGAGGAGGGGGAGGGTCTCCCCTTCCCACCGGACGGTCTGCGCGTAGTCAGAGAGGGCACGTTCCACCGGGTGGCGCAGGATGGCGATGATCTTGGCCTCCGGAACAGCCTCCTTGATCCGCCAGGGGGCCTTCTCGTCCCACAGGTACGAAGGGCTGGCCTCCCCCGCTACGGGCTCTCCACCGCGTCCCTCGAACAACCCCAAGTACTCCGCCTCCGAGGCGACGGAGCTTATACGTCCCGGGGCGTGCACCCTCGAGAACCAGTTCGGCTCTTTCATGGGCGACATGTACACCTCGGGATGCTGGTTCAGGTAGTGGTAGAGACTGGTCGTACCGGACTTCGCCGCCCCGACGATGAAGAAGTTGGGGTACGTGGCTTTCACGGGGTCCCACCCAGACGTCGAGAATTGGCGCACCGCCTTCGAAGGGACTCCGATGGCAACCGCCGGGCCGGCAGCCTCTCTTCCGGTTTCGATATGTGTCCCCTGTGGTATACGACGAAGACCATAGCACCATTCACTGTACACGCGGACGCGGCATCCAGAGTATCCCCCAAACGGCCTTTTTTCGGTTAGTCCAAAGTACTAATCCGCATTGGTATCCGGCGATTTCGACTTTTGACGAGACACGACGAGCCGAAGTCGCATGCCTCACCCTAGGCCTATCCCTGGCGGCGTATGACGGATTCGAGCGCATCTTCGACGGAACCCACTGGCATCGATCCGGGCCCCATTTGCGTCTTGCGTGATCGGCCGTTAGGGCTTCGCCACCGTGTTAAGCTTCCGGGTGCGAGGCGGGATCTGGAAGGAAGTGGAACGAAGATGCGGGACGGCCAAACGACGGCGGAAAACCCTAGGGTAGGTTTCGCTTGCGCCTGGAAAGGGCGGCCCGAGCGGACCTGGTCCGGCACCCCGTGGGGGCTGCGTCTCGCCCTGGGACGGCAGGCGGAGGTCGTCGACCTCGGTGTGAAGTACTCGGCGGTGCAGACTGCCTCCAAGTACCTGTACACCCGTCGGCGCCACGGACGCTGGGGAAGCACGTACCAATGGTCGTCGAGCCGGGACAGGATGATCGAGAGGAGGCTTCAGGCGGCCTCCAAGAAGACACCGGTCGACGCCGTGATAGAGGTGGGGGACCTCGGTAGGCTCGACGTGCCGTTCTACTGCTACAAAGATCTCAGCTTTGCCGTACTGGAGGAGCATTACGATGCTGTCACCGGCGCCCCCGGCTTCTACAACATCGATCTGGACACCATCAAGCGTCGTCGGGACCGCCAGCACGAGCTTTGGGAGTCGGCGGCCGGCGTGTTCGCCATGAGCGAGTGGCTGGCCGAGGTCTTGGTGGAGCGCAGCGGCGTCCCGCGAGAGAAGATCACCGTCGTCTACGCCGGGTTGAACGCCCTCGAAGAGGGCCCCGTACGTGAGCAACACGTTCGGTCCGGGGAGGCCCGCCGTCCCTTCCGGCTCTTGTTCGTCGGCCGTCACTTTTTCCGCAAGGGCGGAGACATCGTGGTGCGAGCCTTCGAGCAGTTGCGCCGCGAGCATTACCCGGGGCTGGGGCTCACGGTTGCGGGTCCCGCCGCCTGGCCGCTGGCTGGAGACGTTCCTGAGGGGGTCACCTTCCTGGGCGATCGCCCTACCACGGAGGTGGCGCGCCTCTACCGCGAACACGACCTGCTCGCGATGCCCTCCCGTTTCGAGGCGTTCGGCATAGCCCACAGGGAGGCGCTGGCGAACGGTGTGCCGGTCATCGGCCGCTCGGCCTTCGCGATGCCGGAGGCCATCCACCCCGGTAAGAACGGGGCGCTCGTTGGCAGCGACGACCCGGCGGAACTCGCCGCCGCCATAGTCGACGTACTCGAGAACCCAGAGGTTCGGAGGTTCACGGCCGCAAGCGCGGCGGAGGTCAGGTCACACTACTCGTGGGACGCCGTGGCCGGGAGGATGCTCGACGCCGTGCGGGGGCGGCCCGCGCCGGCACCGTAGACCGTAGGGATCCCGTGGGCGCGATCCACTTAGGGCTCCAACCACCCCTTCAGGTCACGTTGAATAAGATCCTGCAACTTGAGCACGTCATCCCGGTAAGCCTCGGTAAGGCGCAGTCGCATCTCCGGCGAGAGCCGGGGAGGCTCGCGCAGGTTCTTGTTCCTGAGATCGGCCACCATCCGCTTGCGCAGCCGGGTCGGTATAAACCGCTTGAAAGGGGCTTTGAGAGGGCTGGACGTCATCAAGAACGAGTGGATGGCCTTGCTCTTGGGGATCCCGCTGCGGTTGAACCTCACGGAGGTGTCGGGACGGAACTGCGGGTCCACGCCGAGCCGGCGGAAGATGTCCCCGGCCACGTTCGCGGGATCCGACTTTAGATCCTCGTACAGGTAGACCGAGATCTGCTCTCTGTCAAAGGTGTCGAAGTACCTCTTTAACTGCTCGTGGTAGAAACCCATACGCTTGTAGTGCCAGATCCAAGACCAGTGGTCCGCGACGCGCCTGTCCTCTTCCGCGAGCGCGCGGCCGAAATCGGCGTACGGCTCGAGGCCGTCGCGGACCAAGTGGGTAAAGGCAGAGTGCGCCCTCTCGGCCGGGTTCCTCAACACGGCTACAAGCTTCGCGCCCGGCACGTGGTGCCGGATCCGGCCCGGAGCCTGCGCGTCGTAGAGGTAAAGGGGCGACGCCTCGCCCAGAGCGATCTCGTCAGATACCCCGTCGAACAGCGCCTCGTAGTCCTCCAGCCGGGTCACGGACCAGCTGTTTATCCTCTGCGGGGCGCTCGGGTCCCGGAAGTCCACCGTCTCGCCCTCGAGCGCGAAAAAGTTGGTCTCTTTGACGGGGCTCATGTACACCTGCGGATGCTGCTCCAGGTACCGGTACAGCGCGGTCGTCCCCGACTTTCCGGCGCCTATGATGATGAAGTTGGGCATCGTCATACGGTCTATCTCCATCTAACGGGATACCGCGATACTAACACCGGCGGAACGACGATGCGATTCGCCGTGACGCGGCCTACGCCTCGGCATCCGCGAGAGGCCGCCTAGACCGAGGTTGGGGTGGGGCTCAGGGGCAGGCTAACGTCTTGTGTGGCAGTGCGGGTAGAGATTAGGCCGTGCCTGTAAGCCATCAGCAATCCCCACGACACCGCGCCTATGGGTAGCCCCTGGCCCTGCGGGATTATGTACCGGGCTTGCAACGGCGAGGCGACGAGGAACATGAAGCAGACGATGAAGAGCGTCCAGACGAAGAGGCGCTGTCTCGGGCTCACGTCGGCAGCGGCGTAGGCCCATACCAGCCTAAGCAAGTTCGTACACAACCACGCGACGAAGACCAGGTACAAGGCGAGGCCCACCAGCCCGAACTGGAATGTCACGCCCAGCAAGCCTATATCGGCCGGATAGAGGTGACCGAAGATGTCCTGGTAGGACAACGACTGGACGCTGTCCTGCCCGAACCCGAGGAGCGGATACTCCCGGATAACCTGCCAGGCCTTTTGTACCTCGACTATCCTTACCTCGTAAGAGAGGTCCGTACTGAACGCGCCGATGAAGGCGGCGCGCAGGTCGGGGGTCAGGAGCGCGACGACAAAGATGTACAGCGGCAGCATGATCATCGTCAGGGCCGCGCGCCCGGGCCGCCGCAAGAAGATCACGTACAGGATCAACGCTATAACGGCGGATGTCAGCAGCGCGCGGGGTATGGTGATAGCCAGCAACAAGGCGGATACCGCGACCACCAGCGATGCGAAAGGCAACAGGCGGCGCGCCTGGAAGAGCCTCCCGCCGAAGTACAGCAGCAGAAAGAGGTTTACGGCGTTCAACCGGCGCAACTCACCGCCGGCTTCGAGATAGGAGGACCCCAACTGCAGCACGAAGAATTGCCCCGATAGGAGCGCGGACTTGGGGGCCAGGATGATGTCGTAGGCGGCGTACCCCGCGGTGGCCGTGAGCATCGCGAGGATAAAGACGCGCCGGAAGTCCGCCAGCTCCCATCCCCTCACGGATAGGAGATAGACGATGGGGCCCAGCAAGACGAACACGAAATACCTCTGGGCGAAGATGCTAGGGAGCAGGGGCGCACCGGTCCTGAGGGCGAAGACGTAGGCGTACAGCAGCACGAACGACACCAAACCGAGGGCCGGAAGGAAGACGTAAGGATTCCGGAAGGACGCCACTTTGGTGGAGGCGGCGAGCCACGCGAAAAGCAAGAGCGTGCACACCTCGGCGAACTCCTCGAAGCGCAAAGCGAGGAGTGTGGAGTACTCGAGGAACCCGAGAGCGCCCGTCAGGCTGATGAAGAGCAAGACCTGGGCAAGAAGCGGTTGGCGCAGGCGTACGGCCATTATCCTGATCCTTCTAATCGACGGTGGCTGCGAGACGGCTCGCAGCCAGGAAGGGAGGATCGACCACCGTGAATATCGTCCGGCGCAAGACACGACGAAGCCTGGGAACGTCTGTGGGGGCGGACGCAGTGGACGATGTCTCCTCCATATTTACGAGAAAGTTGAGGCCGCCATTGTACACCTACCAAAGGGGATTACGCCCGTGCGACGGTTGCGGACCTCGGCGGCTGCCTCGGCGGCTGTCCCGCCGCCCACGGCCGGCCACGCCTCGCTGATCCCCGTGCGAAGGCGGTGCTTTATGCCCGCCCCCGCGGCAGGACGAGCGACCCCTTGGGGGGGCGGTCCGTCGCCGGCGGCCGACGGCCATGCAGTGGTGCTAAACTACGCGTATGGAGGGATCTCGGTCCCGGTGGTGGATAAAAAATGCGTTCCGACCCGCGGCCGGCTCGCGCCGGGGTCGCAGGATTCGACAGCGGAGCCGGTCATGAGTTCGACGAACACCCGCAGAAGCGGCGCCCCGGGGAGCCAGAAGGCGCGGCGGCTGCTCTCGAAGGCCTACAGGGGAATAACGAGCCCCATGCGCCTCCTGCCAGACTTTATAATCATCGGGGGGAAAAAGTGCGGTACTTCCTCCTTGTACAATTACCTTTTGGAGCACCCGAACGTGGCGGGGGCTTTCAGGAAAGAGGTGCATTTCTTCGACAACCGCGCCGGCGGGGACGGGACCCTGCGCTACCGGGCGTACTTCCCCACCTCGGCGTACAAACGCCACGTCAAGCGGAGCCGGGGCCTGGATCTCCTGACCGGTGAAGCGACCCCTTACTACCTCTTCTACCCGTTGGCGCCCGCACGGGTCCTAAAGACCGTCCCGAACGTCAAGCTGATAGCGCTATTCAGGGACCCTGTGGACCGCGCATACTCCCACTACCATCACGAGGTACGTAACGGGACGGAGACGCTGTCTTTCGAGGAAGCGATCGAACGAGAGGCCGAGCGCCTCAGCGGCGAGTGGGAGAAGATCGGCCACGGCGCCTACGATAGCCTCAGCCACCGGAGGTACTCTTACCTATCCCGGGGCGTCTACGTGGACCAGTTGAAAAACTGGAGGGCTTGCTTCCCCGAAGAGCAACTCCTGATCCTGAGAAGCGAAGACCTCTTTGCGGACACTTCGGCGGTCCTGGAGATGACGGCCGGCTTTCTGGGTCTACCGGCGATGGAACGCGAAAACCGCAGGAGGGTCAACAAGGGCGCTTACACGGAGGCTATGGACGAAGAGACGAGAGGGTACCTCATCGACTATTTCAGGCCCCACAACGAGCGCCTCTACGAGTACACGGGTCGAGACTTCGGCTGGGCCCGCTAGGGGTCGTGTCTCGCGAGCGGGTCCGGCCTGCTCAGGAGCGCGGCTCATCCGGCGGCTGTGCGTGCCCGGTCTTGCGCTGGACCGCTGCCCGTAGCGTGTTCAGCAGCTGGCGATCGCTCGGGCTCAGGCCGAAAGCAAAGAGCAGGGCGAAAAAACCCGCCAGAAAGGCCGGCGTGATCGCCAGGATAGTCGGGATGCCGTTCGGGAGAGGCAGCGCCAGCTTTGCAGCATAGGCCCCGGAGACGGCCAGGATGCCGGCCGCGAGGGGCCTCAGGTACCGGCGGTCGTAGGGCCAGTAGCCCATAAACCGCCGGACGGAGAGCAGCGTTATGAGGTTCGAGGAGACCACGGCGGCGGCCGTGGCCGCCGCCGCCCCCTGAAAGCCGTACGCGGGGACGAGCGCGATCGTCACAGCGACCCCGACGACCGTAGACCCCACCGTAGCGACGACTACCACCTTTTGATGCCCGGTCATCGCCAGCAGCCGGGCCGTAAGGCCTACGGAGGAGCTGAACAGCTGTGCGGCCGCTATGGTGATCAAGGCCGTCCACCCGGGGGTAAACTCCTTGCCGAAGACGGCCATGATGTCCTCGGGGAGGAGCACCGTGAGCAAGAAGATGGCCAGGCTGCCGGTGAAAGCCCAGCGCGAGACGTCCTTATACAAATGTCCCAGGTGCGCCAGCGAATCTTTTTTGTACAGCGCGGAGGCCATTGGAGAGAATATGCCTGAGAACCCGAAGAGAACCAGGGCGGAGAGCGTGCCCGTCCGGGCGGCGGCGTTGTAGATTCCGACGTCCGTGGTGGTGGCCAGGGCGCCCAACACGGTAACCGCCGTCCAGGTGCTGATGTACGGCATGACGTTGGACACGACCATCGGGGCCGAGGCGCCGAACAGCGCCCGAGGCTCGAACTTCGCGGGCGCCTTTCGGTCGAGCAGCGCAGGGAACACGCGCCGCAGGTAGTACAGGGCGAGGACCGCGCTGGCGCCCATAGAGATGGCGTAGGCGGCAGCGGCGCCCACCACTTGTGCCCCCAGAGCGTAGAAGATCACTACGAGCACGAGGTTCGCCAGGGGTTGCCAGATCTGCCGCACCGACGTCCCGTACCTGTGCGCCCCGCCCGAGGTCTGAAACCCTCCCAGGACGTAGGCGACCATGTTCAAAAGCGTGAACAGGGGCAGGGAGACCGAGAACATCCTGAACGCTGGCCCCAGGAGTGGCTCGCCGAACACGCGCTCGGCCAGAAAACCCGCGCTCAGAAACAGCGAACAGGCGATCACCATGCTCAGGGCAAGGGTGGACCAGAGCGCGAGCAAGATGGTCCCCCGAACCCGCGCGGCATCGTCTTCTGCCCTGTAACTGGCCACGTACCGGATCACCCCGTTGTCCATCCCGAACTGCGCCACAACGTTCGTGAGCCACACGGTGGTAACACCCAACGCGTAGATCCCGAGCTGGGCCGGACCGTACATCCGGGCCAAAGCCACCTGGGTCGCGTAATTGAGGAGCCGTCCCACGCCCTGGCCAAGGGTGCTAACGCCGGCCCCCCGGGCCACCTGGTTCACGTAAGCGTCGTATTGCTTTTTGTCCGAGCCGACGTGCGACTCCTGACTCTGATTTCCATCGCCTTGAGACATGGGGCCAGATGATAGCCCTCGCGTCTGATGCGTTCAATCGGATCGTTCAAGGGATCGCCTCGGGTCGCTCGAAATCTGATTCCGGAACATCCCGTCTCGCAGCCGTAAGGTCTGAGGGCTGGCTTCTTGTTGGAGGGGCGCCTCGTGGACCAGACCCGGGACCTCTCGACCCCGGCCTTGGCGGTGCCTCCTTGTGCCGGCCCGCGGGTCTGCTAGAGTGCGTTTCGGTGGTGGAGACGGACAGGATCGATGCCATGCGCTTCTCTCTCATTCTGGGAACGGTCGGACGCACCACCGAGCTCGAGGAGTGCCTCGCCTCCCTGGATGCGCAGACCCTGCGCGCCTTCGAGCTGATAGTCGTCGATCAGAACCCGGATGGACGGCTGGCGCCGATACTAGAGCGGTACGAGAGCCGGTTCCCTATCCTCCATCTGAGGCCGGAGCAGAAGGGCCTCTCGAAGGCGAAGAATCTCGGACTTCGGCACGCCTCGTACGAGGTGATCGGGTTCCCCGACGACAACTGCCGGTATCCTCCGGAGTTGCTCGCCAGGGTGGCGGGGTTCTTCGCCGACCACCCGGAGATCGCGGGCCTGTGCGGCCGGTCGGTCGACGACGATGGCAGAGACAGCAACCTGCGCTTCGATACGGAGTCCGGCCCCGTCGACAGGTTCAACGTGTGGAGGCGAGCCATGGCGTACAACATCTTCGTGCGGACGGCCAGCGCGCGAGGGGTGTGGTTCGACGAGAGGCTCGGACCTGGTGCGGGCACGAAGTGGGGCGCCGCCGACGAGACGGACTTCGTGCTGCAGCTTCTAGAGCGGGGGATCCCGATCCACTACGACCCTGCCCTGCTCGCTATACATCCCCAGCCAGTGACGCGCTTCGACGAGGCGGCCTTGGGCAGGGCCTACAGCTACGGCTGCGGAATGGGGCACGTGCTCAAAAAGCACCGTTACCCCATCCCGTTCCGGGTGAAGATGCTGTTCCCCCCGGCAAAGAACGCCTTTTTCTCCCTGGCGCACGGCAACCCCTCCGAGGCGAGGTACCGCTTCAGTGCCTTCAAGGGAAGGGTCAACGGCCTGCTCTCGTAGGTGGGAACCTCCGAGGCCCCGAAAGGCGACGCAGCCACCCGAGGGGGAGGCCCTTAGATCTATCGTCCGGGGGGCGGCGCAGAATAGCACTTTGGTACGTGTACTCGGCTAAGACCGTGTGGACCTTTATGATGCTTGCTGTGCATTCCGGCGATTTCGGCGGCGATTTTACCCCCGTTTAACGCTAAGTTTGTTAACTATTGAGGGCGTTAGGACGGCTCGCAAAGAAGTTTCCGGATTGGGGAGTAGAGCATGGCAGAAGTGGTAGTAACCGGAGGGCTTGGCTTTATCGGCTCACACGTGGTCGACGCGTACCTCGCCGCCGGCTACCGCGTGACAATAATCGATTCCGGCATCTCCGCGGCGATCGAGGGCAACGAGTACGAATCTCACTCCCGGTGCACGGTCGTGCGCAGGTCCATCGAGGATTACTTTGCGGAGGGCGGCGACTTCGAGGGCGCCGACCGCGTTGTGCACGCGGCTGCGCACGTCGGGCCAGCGGGCATACTGCAGTATGCGGGACGGCTGGGATCGGACATGGTGCGCAGCACAGAGTACGTCATCGAGGAGTGCCTGCTCCGCGACGTGCCGCTCTGCGTGTTCAGCTCCGCGGAGGTGTACGGGCGAAGCGGCCTGCTGGGTGAGAAGGACGACATCCGCGTGCCCACCCAGTACAACGCGCGCATAGAGTACGCGGTGGCCAAAACCCTCACGGAGGCCATGACGGTCAACAGCATCGCCCGCGGCCTGCGGGCGATCGTGATCCGGCCCTTCAACGTGGCGGGCTCGCGCCAGTCGCGCGCGGGCGGCTTCGTGATGCCCACGTTCGTCCAGCAGGCGCTCTCCGGGCAACCTATAACGGTCTTCGAGACTGGCAAGCAGGTGCGGGCTTTTACCTCGGCCTCGGACTTGAGCCGCTTCCTCACGGATTACTGGGACGCCGCCCTGGACGGAGACGGGCGAATCTTCAACATCGGCAACCCGGACAACCGCACGACCGTCCGGGCGCTCGCGGAGCGGGTAAAGATGCTCCTGGGCAGCCCGTCGGAGATAGTCCACACCGACGGCAAGAAGGTCTACGGGCCGACGTACATGGAAGCCGAGTCGTTCGAGAAGGTTCCGGTGCCGGGGGCGGCCTTCGACCTGGGATGGAAGCCCAGGATCGACCTGGACGAGCTCGTGTTGGAGACGGCGGCCTACTACAGGGCCAGCGCAGATTTCCGCCAGGCGCGCGAGGATCGCCTGGGGACCTATGCTTCTATCTGAGAGCCTGGAGCGGGTCCTCGTCGTCTCGCCCCACGGCGACGACGAGGCGATGGGGTGCGCCGGGCTCATGGCCAAACTCGCCGAGGGGGGCTGCGAGGTCCACGTCCTGTACATGGCGGTCGACGGGTTCCACCACTACGGTCTCGACCGCCGAACGTCGTACAAGGAGCGCGTGCGGGAGATAGAGGACGTCGCAGAGCTTCTCGGCTGCAGCTACGAGATCGCCTATGGGGATCGGGACCTCATCGAGAGGCTCGACACCCTACCCCAGCGGGAGCTGGTCGACCTCTTCGAGGGGACCATAAACGAGCGCAGACCGGACCTCGTGCTCCTTCCCTACGGCACGGACTACGACCAGGACCACGTGGCGACCTTCCGGGCCGCCTTCGCCGCCACCCGGCCCATCGCGGAGGTGTTCGGCAAGTGGCTGGTCCCGCACGTCTGGACCTACGAGATGGGCAAGATAAACTGGGCCGCCGATCCGCTGCCTCGGCCCGTCGCGTTCTGCGATATCTCGGCGCACCTCGACACCAAGCTCGAGGCCATAAAACGGCACGCGACGCAGCTGAGGCCCAGCCCTCATATCCGCAGCCTCGAGGCCGTGCGTGCACTGGCGCGCGTCAGGGGGGCGGAGATCGGGGTCGAGTACGCGGAGGCCTTCGGTGTGATGCGTAGCGTGATCTGAGGGGCCGACGTTGACCCGGGATGCCGTGGAACGGGTCGTGGTCGTGGGCCAAGACGGCGCAGGGCAGCAAAACCCTGAGGCTGGGCATGGGCCACAGACCGGACGTAGGCGGCCCGCGCGAGAGCCCGTCCGTCAAGCTCCTCAAGCTGCTTGCTGCGCAGGCTGGGGCCGGGATCGGCTACCACGACCCGCACGCCCCCTACCCGTCTAAGAGCGCATTTCAAAACTCTCGGCGTATGTAGTTGCAACAGATCAGAGCGCACGCAAGATCCAGGAAGGCCTGGTGGATGTCGGCCCTACGTTCGTAGCGAACCGCAAGCCGACGGAAGCGGTAGAGCCAGGAGAACGTCCGCTCTACGACCCAGCGATGGCGTCCCAGCTTCTCGGAGCTCTCTACGCCCCTGCGGGCTATGCGCGCACCGATCCCCCGGCGACGCAAGAACCGCCGGCAGCGCGGGAAGTCGTAGCCCTTGTCGGCGCACAGCTTCTCCGGTCGCTTGCGCGGCCGGCCGCGGCGGCCCCGCACGGGCTCGACCGAGTCCACGACCTCTTCTAGGAGCCTGGAATCGTGGACATTGGCGGCCGAGATGGTGGCGGCGAGCGGCACGCCTCGTCGGTCGATCAGGAGGTGGTGCTTGGTGCCGGCCCTGCCGCGGTCTAAGGGGTTGGGGCCGGTCTCCTCGCCCCCCTTTTGGCCGGAACGCTCGCCGGGTCGAGGGCGGCCCTCGACCAGTCGACGCCGCCGAAGTTACCCAATCGGTCGCGCAGGACCTTCAGCAGCCGTCGCCAGACGCCGGCCTTCGTCCATTCCACGAGGCGACGCCAGCGAAGGGCTCTGCCCAGGTGACCCCGCTGCATCCGAACTCCGCGGGAAGCATGTTCCCCGCGGGAAGCATGTTCCAAGGTATGCCGGTCCTCAGCACGTAGATGATCCCCGCAAGCACCGCCCTGTCCGGGACCCGAGGCCTGCCGCCTTTGGCCCTCGTGGCCGGCCTCGGCAGCAGGGGGTTGACGATGTCCCACAATGCGTCACCTACCAACCCCTTCGCGTGCGCCGCGGCGGGCATCGCGGGTCGGCCCGCCTCCTCAGAGAACCCCGATGTCCCTCAGGAAGCGCTCATAGTTCGGGTAGTTGTAGTATTCCCTTATCTCCGGGAGCCTGCCGTCCCTGAAGGCCAGGCGGCCCGCCATCCGGTTGTCGTAGGCCCCGCCGTCCGGCAGGTCCATGTGCATGGCGTACTCCACGTAGGCTACGTTGGGGTCGGTCGTCTGGGCGAACTCCGTGGTGGACACGCGGATCTCGGCCACCGCGCCCGCCAGCCCGCCGAAGTTGGCGAGCAGGGCGTCCCTGCCCTCTATCGTCGCCGGCGTCCCTTCCACGGGGTACATCACGACGAACCTGCCCTCGGGGTCCCAAAGCTCGACCCACTCCTCGAACCTCTTGGCGGAGAACAGCCTCCCGTGCTCCCGCCAGACCCCCTCGTTGCGCCGCTCGGCGCCCTGCAAGTCTTCCGCGGCCATGCGCCTGCCTCCTTCCTTCGTGTGCTTCGTCCCGGCAACGAGCGCCCGGTATGGTCCCTCGCGGCCCGCGGGTCTCTCCCGGATTCCTGCCCTCGCTCTACGGGTTCTTGCTGCGCCCCAGATACTAGCCCGGGAGGGCGGCGGGGTCTTGGAGGATCTTGCTCTGGTTGCGGAGGTTCTTGCCCTCTTAGGCGCCGCCCCCGGCGGCCTCCCCGCCCCCGGCGCGCTCGGCTTTGCCCTCCGCGAGGATCTCGCCCGGGGTGGCGCCGAGCAGGCGCTTGGTGTGGCGCGAGAGGTGGCCCTGGTCGGCGAAGCCGACCTCCCGCGCTACCGCCGCCACGGGCAGCCCGCCCCGCAGCAGCTCCTCCGCCTTCCGCACGCGCTCGCGGACCACGTACTGGTGGGGGCTCACGCCCGTGGAGCGCTTGAAGAGGCGCGAGAAGTGGTAGGGCGAGAGGTTCGCCTGGGCCGCCAGTTCCACCAGCGAGAGCCCGCCGGCGAGGTTGTCGCCCACGTAGTCGGTGGCCGCCTTCAGGGCGTGCGCCGAGAGGCCGGAGCCCTCAGCGGGACCGCGCGCGATGCCGCGCCTGGCGCGCTCGCCCAGCGAGGAGTGGTGGCGCAGGAGGTGCACCGCAAACGCGTTCGCCAGGCCTTCGGCGTAGAGCTCGCCCCCGAGGCCCCCGGTCTCGATCTCCGGCAGGAACGAGAGCATGATCCGCTCCGCCTGCTCGTCTCGCGCGCAGAAGCGGTGGAGGACCTCCAAGCGGTCGGGGTCCGCCCCGGCCTCGCCGGCCACCCGCCGCAAGAAGCCGTCCGGCACGAGGACGCTGAGGTCCTCGGACTCCGCGTGCGGCGCCTGCCGGCAGCCCGTGCCCGCCGGCACCACTATGACGTCGCCCCTCGCCTCGACGTACCCGCGTGCCCTCCCCTGGGCCGGCTGCCACGTCCCCGGGACGGGCCCGTTCAGGTGGAGGGTGACCAAGTGGCCCGCCGATGCGGGGGGAGCCACGTACTCCCCCGGGGGGAAGCGGCGCCGGGCGACCGCCACGCCCCCGAAGGCCCGCATCTCTTCGGAGGCCGGCGCCTCGTCGGGCACGGCCCCGCGCGGACCGGCGGTCGCCGCGAGTGCGCCCCCGAGGGGCCGTTCGGTTGCCGCGGACCGGGCGCCTTCCATCCTCATCCTCCGCCGTCCGGAGCACGTCGACGCATCGCCGCCATTATATAACCCGCGGGATGCCTGGCCGTCCGCGGCACGCACGGTCAGGATGCGGCTCTTCGGCATGGGGGCGCATGGTAGGACCAGCCTTGCCGCTCGGCAACACCAGCGACCTGTACGCCCCACGGGCACCTCTGGCCCCACGATTACTCACTTCAGTTCAGTTTTGAAACGCGCTCTAAGTGGGAACCCCCGTCGGTCGAGCTCACGGACGAGGAGCTCGTCAGACTGCGTGGTGATCGTGGCGGACCATTACGCGGGGATGGACTGCGTCTGATGGTCCACAAAGCGCCCGGGATACCAGAGACCCCCGCAACGCCGTGCGCCGCCTCGGAGAACGTTCGAACGGTCCCTTCTCCGCCAACGTAGACGTGCCGTGATGCGCTCAGTCCTTCGCGAACGGCGGGTAGTCTGCCGGCCGCCCTTCGACCAAGCCCATGTAACTTCGCGCGACGTCGTCCCACCGGTATAGCGACCGCACCCGCCCGCGCATGCCCGCCGATCGGTCCGCGCGGCCAAGGACGTCGCGGAAGGCCGCGGCCATGTCGTCCGGGCGGAAAAAGTACCCCGTCTCCCCGAGCATCTCCCGGCTGAAAGGCACGTCGATTGCGAGCACCCTGGGGCACGTCGCCATGGCCTCTATGAGCGCGGGGTTCGTGCCTCCTACCGAGTTGCCGTGGACGTAGGAGAAGCAGTTCTGCCGCAGGGTCGCCACCACCTCCGGGTCATAGACGGCGTCGGCGACCAGGACGTTCTCCCCCCCCGCCATGGCCTTTATCTGTTGGGCGTATGGGGTTGGGCGCTGGTAGCCGACGAGCAAGAACTTGAACCCTTGCTGCGCGAGGCCGGCGTCGCGAAAGGCCCTCGCGGCCTCCAGGGGCAGGTTGTCCGGCTCGAGACGGGTGATCTGCAGGAAATACCGTCCCGCCTCGAGGCCGTACCTTCTCAGAATATCCGACCGCCTTTCGGCAACGACAGACGGTATGTCGGGTATGCCATACGGTATGCACTCGGTGTCCCTCCGGAAAACCTTCCTGTAGTACGCCCGCATCGCTTTGGAGTCGGAGATCAAGCTCCCGGATAGGCGCGAGATCAAGAAAGACGCCAGAAAGTAATAGGCCTTGAAGGGCCACGCCCATTTGGCCCTGCGCCACTCCATACCGTCCGTGTTGACCGACATCGGGAGCCGCGCGAGGAGGGTGAGCAGTATGCCCGGAAAGTTGGCGTTGTTGAACCAGAAGACGTAGCCGTAGGCGCCGCGGTGGCGCAGCAGGTGCCACCCCGTCTCGAAGGCGGAGACGAAGGTGTCGAGCTTGGCTGAGGAGCTACCCTCAACGTAGACCAACCTCCGCCCTTCGTGGGTTTGGAGGGCGTCGCCGCCGGAGGATCTTCGGCAGATCACGACGCAGTCGTAGCCGTTCTCCACGAAGCGACGGCTTATCTCGTCCACCGCGGTCTCGAACCCGCCGTAGCCGGCTGGAACGCCCCGCGTGCCGCAGAAAACGACCGCGCGGCCGTCCCTCCCCTCGCGTCCCCTCACGACCGTCCCGCGGGCGCCCCGGCGCGCGCCTGGGCGCCCGCGGGGGCGGGGGACGAGAGGTCTCCTCGGGGGCTCCACCCGTGACGTCGGGCGGCCGCGTTCGTGCCCGGCCAAAAGCAGCCGTTGCAGCTCGCACCGGCCGTAGACACCTTATCCTCTTCCACGGAACGCCATCGGCCTCTCCCCGATACTCGGAAACGACGCCGACACTCTAGCAGAGCGGAGAGTTGGCCGAGCACATCCGGGTGAAGAGATCGTCGCAACGGGCGGCCCCGGGTGCGGTAGTGCCGACGCCCTTCTCGAGGAGGGTGTCGGCACTTTAGGACGGGGCTGGGCTCCTTATCTAGGCTCCCTCCCAGGTTCTTCCGGTTACCCTTCCCTACTCGTCTCTGCCCACGGCCCTCGCACAGAGCATGTCACGCAGGACTCGGTCGGTAGCCCAAAGCGTCCGGAGCTCCGTCTCCGTGAGCTCGGGCAGGTCCCTGTAGAGGCCCAGCGCCCCGTTCAGGCTTCGTAGAACGACGGACTCTTCTTCGTTCAGCCCAAGACCATGCGGGGTCTCGGAACACCGCTGTCTACCGCTCGCCACCCGGCTCCTTTCGGCCATCGTCCGGACCACGTCCCAGGGTGGGCCGCCCGGGGTCTGTTGTATCTCCCACGTAGCGCATGCTAACCGAGGTTGCCCGCGCCTGTGTTACAGCGGGGAAAAACCCGTGTTAAATTCTGCTGCGTGCGTCATCGAGGTCTCGACTCGCCGATCCGGGGAAACAGGCCGAAAAGGCCCGGCTGACCGGACGAGACAAAAGATCCCTCCCGTCGTACGTTGCAACAGGGATCACTGCGTTAGAATCACGATTTACGATGTCGGTAACCTCAGGGGATCCTCGAGAGCAAAGGGCAAACCCGTCGCGAGGCAGCCGGTCGCCGGAGGAAAAGAACCATGAGTAGAGACGGAGGACACGGCCGCGACGGGGACACTTCTAAAGCCCTGGGTCGAAGCACGTTTCTGAAAGGGCTGGGGGCGATGGGCATCGGGGCCGCGGGGCTGGGCCTGCTGCGTGGCGAGGGCTCGCGGGCCGAGGAGACGCAGCAGACGGACGCCCTGACGCGCTACACCGAGGATAACCTCAAAGTCTTCACCAACTGGTTGACCCGGGAGAACGCGAACGGTTTTATAGGCGAGTTCAACTGGCCCAACGAGGAGTATCGGGGGTTCGGGGACCAGGCGCGGTGGAACCGCCTCGCGCATCGCTGGTACCAGCGGGCCCAAGAGGCGGGGTTGTGGACCACGATGCACTGTGTCGACGAGACCCAGCTGTGGGGGGGATTCTGGCTCTGCAGCTACGTCTCCGACGGGAACGGCGAGAGCCGGCCCATAAGCAGGCCCAAGAGTCAGGCGGAGGTGTACCAGCGGTACGCCTCCGCAGGCCCGTCCAAGGGCGTGTTCCGCAAAGGGATGCAGGTGGCCGGGGCCCAGAAATGGAACGAACACAACACCAACGGCCACCCTGGCATCCACAACCAAGACTACTGGTACGCTTCCCAGGAGACCATGCACTACCTCAAGAGCAAGGGCACGGACATCATCCGGCTCCCCTTCCGCTGGGAGAGGCTTCAGCCCCGTCTGGGCGGGGCGTTGGACGGGGCCGAGCTAGACTACCTGAAAGCGTGCGTGGACCGCGCCGGCAAGGCGGGGATCGAGGTGATCCTAAGCCTGCAGAATTACGCCGGTTACTGGATAGAGAGAAGCAGGCGTCCCTATAAGCTGAAGCTCGGTACCCCCGATCTACGGGAGGAGCGTCTCTACGGCATCTGGCGCAAGCTGTCTTCGAACTTCAAGCACAACCCCGCCGTCGTGGCCTACGACCTCATGAACGAGCCGGACAACCGGGGTGGGATGGGAGACGGCGGTTTCGGCAGCGACGTAAAGGCCTGGGAGGTGTACTCGCAGCGGTGCCTGGACGCCGTACGCGGCAACGGGGACGGCAAGCTGATCATGGTGGGGGGCATGAGCGGCCCCCGAAACTGGGCCCGGACTCACCCTTCAAAGTGGATCACGGACCCCGCGAGCAACCATATGTATTCTACGCACCATTACTTCGATACTTACAGGGGACCGGGCACCGGCGGGGGCAAGTACGAGGTCTCGTACACCAACGAGAACCTCTACCTCGCATGGAGGGGCCACTAGGAAGCCGCCGGCGGGCTCTCGGCCGCGAGGGGCGGGGCCGCCCTCTGTGTCCTACCCGTAGGTGTAGTCGGACGGGTAATACCCGCCCTTGGAGGCTTCGACGTTGTTCATGACCGTGCCGAGGATGTTGGTCCCGACGGTCTTGAGACCGCGCACGGCCTGCCGCAGATCGCCTTTGCGGGTTCTCTGGGCGTCCAAGACGAGCAGGGTCCCGTCCGACTTGGTGGCGATGATAGCGGCGTCCGAGACGAGCTCGACGGGGGGGGCGTCCAGCAGCACGTAGTCGAACTGCTGCCGGGCCCGATCGACAAACTCGGCGAAACGTCCGGAGCTCAAGAGTTCGGCCGGGTTGGGGGGGATGGGGCCCACGGTGAGGGCTTTCAGGTTGCTCTGCAGGGGCACCTCCTGCATACCCTCCTCCAGGGAGCATTCGCCCACGAGGACGTTCACCACCCCTTTGAGGTTCCGCAGGCCGAATATCCTGTGCAGCACAGGCCTGCGTAGGTCGCAGTCCACCAAGAGCGTGCTCTTCTCCGCCTGCGCCAGCACGACCCCCAGGTTCGCGCAGGTGGTGCTCTTCCCCTCCGCGGAGGCGTGGCTTGTCAGCATGATCACCCGCGGTGGCACGTCCGCCACCGCGTAGAAGAGGTTCGTGCGCAGCGTGCGGTAGGCCTCGGAGGCGCTACTCAGGGGATCCCCGACGGTGACCAAACGCCTGGAGAGATCGCCGTGCTTGGACTCTTGGCGCGCCAGGCGCTTGAGCTTGGGACTCAAGGCCTACGCCTTAGCCTTGTCTTTGACTCTGGGCAACCTGAACTCCGGGATGACGCCGAAGGTGGGGACGCCGGAGATCTGCTCGACCTCTTCCGGCGAGCGCCAGCTGTCGTCCAGGCGTTCCAGCAAGAAGGCCAAGCCTACGCCCAGTATAGTCCCCAGGGCGAGCGCCAGGAGCCCGTTGCGCAGCGGTTGGGGGCTGACGGGCTCCTGGGGCGTGACCGCCGGCTCCACGATCGTGGCGGTCACGGCGTAGACGTCCTCGCTCAGCTCGGCGACCCGGCCGGAGAACTCTTCCCCGACGGCGTTCGCCACCTGCTGGGCCCCCTCGGGGCTCGCCCCCTCGTAGGAGACCTCGATGATCTGGGTGCTGGGGAGCTGCTCGACGCGCAGGTTCTGCAGCAAGTCGTTCGGCGTCACCGACAGGTCCAGCCGCCGTATGACGGCCTCGGCGACCGGGCGGGTCTCGACGGTCTCGGTCATGGTCACCGTGAGGTCCTGCAGGCCCTGGACGTCGCCGCCGAGGTTGGAACCCTGGTCGTCCTCCTGGCTCTGGCCGATGAGCACCTTCACGGACGCTTCGTACTGCGGCGTCTGAAAGAGGAGGCTATACCCTATAACCAACGCCGCGAGGACGAGGGCCGTAAGCGCGATCGCCCACGCGCGGCGCCTAACTACATCGAAGAGGTCCCCGAGGGAGAGCACATACTCTTCTTCGAGGTTCTTCCGACCTGGGGCCGAGCCGGGCATCCCCGCGCCCATCGGGACGAAGTGTCCTGTGCCGTTGGTTTGTCTGTCCTCGTGCAACAAAAGCCTATCCGCCTGTCATAGTGATTGCTCGTCCGCTTGGCCAGAACCGTCTGTCCGACTACAAGGATGCGAACACCGATGAGGTTCGATTGTACAATGTCGCGTGGAGTTGTTCACCGATTGCCGGTCAGTTCGTGGGGTTGTTTAAGGTCGTGCACCGCTTGCGGCAGATAGGACTAACCCGCGCGGGTTCGGGCCGGTGATCTCCGAGCGCACCGGACGCGAGAGGGGGCGGCCTCAAGACCGCCGGAGGCCGAAGGCCGACCTCCGCGCACCGTGAGACAGAGGGGGCCTCGCTGGAAACGCCCGTGGGCAGCAGCGTCAAGGACATTTTCGAAGGCCGCAGCCGGCTGCCCGCGACGCTGTCTTTGATGGCCGTGGTTCTCCTCGCGACGTGGATGGGTGCCATGAGCGGCGGCTACTTTGTAGCCACCTGGGCGCCACCGCTCCTGTTGCTGGCGGCGCTGATGGTGGCGGGCCTGGCGTCCGGCGCGTTCCGTGCCGCGAGGTTGCGGTACGCCGCCTTCGCGCTCGTCCTCTTCGGGGCGTACACGCTCTGGACCTTCGCCTCGATCCTGTGGTCCCCGAACCGGGGGGACGCATGGTTCGGCGCGGGCCTGGCTTCGCTGTACCTGTTCGTCCTCTGCCTTACGGTGGCCCTGGTCCTTATCGGCGCCTCGCGGCGCTGGGTCCTCACCGCGGCGGCCGTCGGCCCTTCCGTTCTGGCAGGATACACGCTGCTGTCGCTCCTCTCTTCGCTGGGGGGCCTCTTCGAGAACAGTCGTCTAATAGGGACCGTCGGCTACTACAATGGGGAGGCGGCGTTCCTTCTCGTCCCGTTCTGGACGACCATCTACGTGGCCGGCTCCAGGCGCGTCCCCGCGGTGCTGCGCGCGGTGGTGCTCGCGGGGGCAGTCCTAAGCGCCGACGTCGCCGTCCTTACCCAGTCGCGCGGGGCGATGGTGGCGATGGCCGTCTCGCTGCCGATCTTTTTCGTGTTCTCTGGCCAGCGGCTTCGCGGCGTGCTCGCCCTGGTTCCGGTCGTCGTGGCCGTGCTCGTGGCATTTCCGGGCCTCAACGAGGTGTACCTGGCCTTTTCGAACGGGGGAGACCCGGCGGCAGCGGCGCAAAGCGTTTCCGCGACCGTGTGGCTCACCGCCGCCGCGGCCGGCGTCTACGGGCTCCTGTGGGGGATCGTCGACCGATGGTGGACGCCATCCCCGACCCTGACGCGCGTCGCCGGAGCCGTCGCGCTGGCCGGCGCCGTCCTGGTGGTCGCCGTGGGCTTACTCGCCTTCACCGAGCGGGTCGGCAGCCCCGTCACGTTCGTGCAGCAGAAGTGGGAGGCCTTCAAGGCCGATGACCGGACCGGAGAGGAGCAGAGCCGTTACCTGAGCGCCTCCGGCCAAGGCCGCTACTCGCTCTGGCAGGTGGCCTGGGAAGGCTTCGCCTCCAGCCCCGTGCTCGGTGTTGGAACCCAGAACTTCGAGGCCACTTACTACCAGCTTCGCGACGACACCGACACCGGGTCCGTCCGTCAGCCCCACTCGCTGCCGCTCGAGGTGCTCTGCGAGCGCGGTGTCGTCGGTGGCGCGCTGTTCTTCGGGTTCCTGGTCGCTTGCGTGGGGGCTAGCCTACGGGCCCGTCTCGGGCGCCTGTCCTCCGAAGGCAAGGCCCAGTTGGGCGCTCTCATCGCCGCGGTCACCTACTGGTTCGTGCACTCGGGTTTCGACTGGTTTTGGCAACTGCCGGCCGTCACGCTGCCCGTAATGGTGTACCTGGCAATGCTTGTGACGCCCTGGCGACGGGGCGAGACCGCGCCCCTGCGGCCTATCCTGCGCGGGTTGGGGGTCGGCGTGGCGGTGCTCTTCGCGGCGGCGATCATCCCGCTCTACGTGGCCGACCGCTACCTGGCGCAAAGCTTCAGGGTGGAGGATCCTGGCGAGGCGCTGGCCGTTGTGGAACGCGCCCAAGCCTTCAACCCCTCGGACCAATGGCTGCGCCGGCGCGAGGCGGAGTTGGCGACTGCGATGGGCGCTGGAGAACGCGCCGAAGATGCCCTCGGCGCGGCGATACGGCTCAACCCCGAACACTACGCGCCCCACGTGCTCTTGGCCCGTTACTACGAGCAGAACGGGAGGGCTGGGCAGGCGTTACAGTTCTACCAGAGCGCGCTGGCGCTCAACCCGCTCTCCGCCGAGCTCAACCGGCAGGCGATCGGCCTGCTCCCCTCCGCGTCCGGCGAGCGTGCGGCGGTCCGGGTGGTCTCGGGCGACGAGGAACGGTTGCGCCTGAAACTGGAGGTAGCCCGAGGCGCTTCGAAGGAAGATCGGGGCGCGATAGAGGCGCGGGGCGGTCCCGAGGGCGCAGATGGCGTTCTGTTCGCCTCCACCACTTACGCCAGGGCGCCCTTTGCGGGGACCGACGCGCCCAAGGCTTTGAGCGTCGCCTTCGTCAACGGGAACGGCAAGATCCTTGCCATCGACGCCATCGATGCGCCCGCCGGCGGAACCGGCCGGCAGTTGCCCCCCGCCTACCGGTTGGCGGTCGTCGCCGAGCGCGATCTGTTCGAGGAGGGAAACGTCAGTGCGGGAGACGAGATCGTGCTTGCGGGCTCCTCGCACAACTACTCGGGCCAGGAGGACGAATAAAGATCTCTTGACGACGACGGCACCCGGAGAGGCGACGGGCAACGAGACGAACAAAAGACAAAGAAACGGGGAGCGGTTCCAGGAACCGCTCCCCAGCCTCCTAGCCCGGAGGTGAAGCTAGCCGTTCTTGGGACGATACCGGAGGAGGGTCAGGCCAGTACCGATCACGGCGGTCAAACCGAGCGCGACGAGGGACAGCAACGGGCCCCCGGTCTCAGGCAGCAGGCCCGTCAGCCCGATCGAACCCGACGACGGGCCGCCGCCCTTCTCCGAAGCCACGCCGACGAGCGCCACGGATCCCGAGCTACCGGGGCCGGCCACCTCGCCCGTGGAGCCCGCCGATCCCGTCGTGTCGCCCACGGAAGAGGTCGGCGATCCGTATTGCACGTCTTCGGGGGTAACAGCGTAAGCGGCGGCGCTCCAGACGAACGTCACCGCCAACGCGAGGATCAGCGCCAAGACAAACTTATGGCTGCTTGCTTTCGCGGATATGAGCACCGTTTTCCTTTCGGGAGTGGTTTGGTTTCCTTATGCCGGGATGTTACCTGGACATGAAACCCCCGACACCGAATCCGGCGCGGGAAAGGCAACAAAGGCACTCTAAACGCTCGTGCGTATGCCCTGGTACTAGACGAAGACGCCTACGAAGGACTCAGTCGTCCCTCATCCCCTGCCCCGGATCGTGGCGGTCCACGGTACGTTCGACGTACTCGAAAAGCTGCCGAACGGAGGCCCGGTAGGCGATGATCGGGCTCCCGTAAGGGTCTGGGATCCCTTCTTTGTCGGCGGCACCGGTCGCGTACTCCGGTAAGGTGTAGATCTTGTCGGCGTGGTCGGAGAGCCGGCGGAGCTCCGTAACGTGCTTGGGGCTCATGGCGAGCACCAGGTCGGACGCCTCGATCATCTCCTCCCTCACCTGACGGGCGCGGTGAGGCCCGGGACTGATCCCGAGCTCTTCGAGCACCGCGACGGCGTTGGGCGCCATGCGCTCTCGCTGGAGGGCCGCCACGCCCGCGCTCTCCGCCCGCAAGGGTAGCCCTCTGTCTCGGGCCAGGGCGTTGAAGATGGCTTCCGCCATCGGACTCCGGCACACGTTCGCCGTGCAGACGAAAAGCACCCTTGTCTCCAACCCGGCCGCGTCTTCGTCCGGGTGGTTCGGTTCCGCCGTCGACCTCCCGCTTGGCGGCAGCCCGGCCGCCGTCCGTGCCCTGCGTAAACTCTTGCCGAAGAGCGTCTTCACGGACGCATTTTACAGCAGCGTTCGACGGGCCGACCAAGCGTCCCGGTGAGGGGTGGGAGCGCCCCATCGACGGCTGCAGTAGAATGCGGTCGGAGTCCTTACGCGGTACCCGGTCGGGGAAGACCGTATACCGGAGCGCTCCTTGCACGCCATTGATCAACACGGCCAGAACATTGTGTCCTCCGGAAGACGTCCTCGAACTCACCGTTCGGGGAGCGCCCCGCTGGTTCGCCCGCGGCCCGCGCCGTTACTTTGTTCCTCAGGGGAACTGGCAGGTCCGCCGCAGCGGTTCCAGGATATACCCGGCCCTTCGCTGGAAGGCCCGGGCCTACCGCGCGCTGCTGCGGGCCTGGATCACCGTCGGAGGGGCGCGCATTACCCACGCAACGGGGCCCGGGCGCTCGGGTGGATGGCCCCTTGGAGAACTCTTGCTGCCGGACATGCCGACGCTCTCCACGGCGGCGGTCTCCGTCGGTATACCGGGCCCCGGTCAGAAGATAACCGTACAGCTCATGGACGGTCGGGGTCGCGTGCTGGGTTTTGCGAAGTACGCAGACAAGCCCTATACCCGGCAGTTGATGGCGAACGAGGCGCGGATGCTGGGCGTCATCCCCGAGGGGGTCGGCCCGCGCCTGGTGCGCCTCACGCCCTTCCTGGAGGGGGAACTGCTGGTGCAAACGGCGTTGCCGGGACGGACGCGGACACCCCGCCTTGGGCTCGACGCGGCGCAGATGAGGTTCTTCGAGCGGCTGGTGCAACCGGCAAAGTCCTACGCGGCGAACGAGCACCCCTTCGTCCAAAGCCTGCGGTTTCAGGCCGGTGGCTACCGGGCCGGCGCCCTGCGGGACGCTATCGAGGAGATCGTGGGGGGCCTGGGTGACGTCCGGTGGCCCGTGGCCTGGTCGCATGGGGACATGGCACCGTGGAACATGTACCTGTGGCGAAACGAGTGCCTGGCTTTTGACTGGGAGCACGGGAGGGAGGTGGGCTTTGCCTACCTGGACGCCGCGGCCACCCTCATCCAGGTCGCCAGCATAATCCAACGCCTTGCTCCCCAGCAGGCCAAGCGTGAGGTTTCGGAGAAGCTGGGGACCAGCCTCCCCCCCCGGTATGCCGGTTTCGCGCCCGCCCTGGCGTCGCTCTCCGCCGCCAACATGCTCGTGTCCTGGTACCCTCCCCGCAAGCCGGACGCCAACCAGCGGTGGCTGGAAACCTTCGTAAGCGCGCCCGCGAGGGGGGAGGCTTAGCGCTCGGCGTTGGCGCGGCAACGCCGGAGGTCTACCGTGGGGTGGTCTTCTCACCCGTTCCTACCCGCAGGCCCCGCAAGAGAGGATCCGAGGCGGCGTACGAAAGCAGCGCGTAGACGAACACCACGACGCCCAGCATCTCGGAGAGCTCCTCGAGGTGCGTCATCGCCTCGGCCACCAGGCTCTCGTGCCCATAGAGGTCGTCGTAGAGCGCGTTGAGGGCCTCCACGCCGATGCCGCCGCCGACGAACAGCGCGCCAGCGGCCAGGAAAAGCATCCGGGTCCTGGGGGGAAGGGCGAGCCAGAAGCCAAAATACACCAGCGCGAAGACGAGCACCAGGGGCCCGTAGAGGGCGATCCAGGGGTAATTCAGCAAGCCGCTGGCCTCCATGTCCAGGTACCCGAAGACCGGCTGCACGACCTTGTCGCTGGCCCTCTCGTGGAGCCGGAGCATCTCGTCGGCGGACAGGTAGAGGAAGATCAAAGATAGCCCAGCCCAACGAAGCCCGAACCGGCCGCCGTCACGTCTGCGGGCTGCGGCGATCACCGCCAGGAGCATGGAGCAGAGCAAGAGCGCAACAGAGGAGTACCACGCGGGCACGCTCGTGTCCGAACCGACGCCGATCAGCTTCACGAACTCCCCTAGAGAGGGCTCGAGAAGGTACCCGACGAAGCTTACGAGGGTGAGGACCGTCGCCACGCCGGCCAGCGCGAGGGCGGCCCGCTTGGGGGAGATGAGGAGGCTCATGATAACGCCTCCCGGCGTGCGTCTCTGTGCCGGCAAAGACTGCCCGAAAGGCCCGCGATCGTCCCGGCGGAGGGCCCGCGAGAACCGTACGGATTACCCCGCTCGTTCGTGAGGATATTGCGATACAAAGTCATGCCGATCCTTCTGGTGCTACCGCCGCTCGGGGCCCCGCCGCGCGCCGCGGAACCCGGCAACGTGTCTGCGCTTATACCCCAACTGTAACGCAGAGAGCGATGCTGGTCCAACCCGGTCGCCCCGCCTGCGGCACGATCGGATCTCGCTGCCCGGGCTCCGTTCTTCGTACCTGCTCTATCGTCGGCTTCGCTGCGGCGCGGTCCGGGCGCGGATTGCCGCATCCGGACCGCGTGAGGGTTGGAGTTGCGCACTCTGGCTTCCTAGCGGCGTACCACCCGGAAGCCCCAGGTCTTGGTAGCGGAGAGGCCCTGGCCGTCCCTGGCGGTGACATTCACGCGGTGGGCGCCCCGGGAGAGCTTGCCGCTCCCGTATCTCAACCTGTCTGTGCCGGGGTTGTAGACGAAGCGGGTTCGTCCGATCTGCTTGCCGTCGACGAAGAGCGATACATTGTTCTCGCGGAGTTCGGTCTGGGCATCCCGGATCGTCGCCGAGATAACCGGCGTCTTGTCCCTCGTCTTCGAACCCGGCGCGGGCCTCACGTTGGTGACCGTGGGGGCCGCGTTGGGGGCCCCGGCGAGGTTCAGATAGTTATGGAAGTAGAAGTCGGTGCTTCTGTCGGAGGCGAGCACGAGCAGGTCGGTTGCGCCGTTGAGGTTCTGCTTGGTGGAGGTCGCGTTATCGACCTGGGGGTCGGCGGCGCTCCGGATGAACGGCGTACCGCGCCCGGGGGCGAAGGAGGGGTTCGAGAGGGACGTCTTCTTGTAGAAGATCGTCCCCCCGCCGGTAGGGGCCGTGGCGAAGACGTAGAGGCCGCCGTTCTTCTGGTCTATCAGCACGATCGGGCGCGTGTGGTCGTCGGCCACAGTGCCGAAGACGTGCCTATCCCAGCCACCGTCCGTCCCGCGCACCAGCAGGAGGAGGAGCGGATCGTTCGGGTTGGGGCTAGGCCCGTCGCCGAGCGACGTCTTGACCGCCGCGAACACCCGCCCGCCCGCGTCGGCCTCCAGCTTGAGGTTCATGTGGTCGTCGGCCACGTTCTGTCCCTGGGCGACGACCTGGCCTTGCCACGCGTCGTCGGGCGCGCCGTCGGTGTGGGTGGCGAAGTACACGGCGTCGGTGTTCTGGTTGCTCCACAGCACGCCGACCTTCCCGTCGAAGCGGATCACCGACGAGATGTCGTCGGCCGTCAGGTTGCCCGCGCCGGTCACCGGCAGGACGAAGGGCGCGCCCCACGTCTTGCCCGTCGCGTCGAGCGAGTGGTTGACGTAGACCTTGCCGCCCCTGGTGAAGGTCACCCAGAACTTGCCCGTGGTGTCCTTGTCGAGGACTATCGCCTCCATGCCGCCGGTGCTCACCGTCGCAGGGAAGCCCGCGTCGAGCGCGTAGCTCTTGGTCACCGGATCGTAGCTGTAGCGGAGAAAGCGGCCACTATCTGCGGCCGTGGACGGGCCTGGTCCGGCGCTGGCCACGTAGAGGTGGCTGCCGTCCCAGAGGACGTCGGCCTTCGAGTTGTTGCGCGCGTCCACGGACGTGCCGGTGTTGGTCCAGGAGTGGGAGGCCCGCTCGTAGCGGTAGATACGGTACTCCTCGGCGGCGCGGTCGAAGAGAACGCCCCACCAGGCTCCGTCGTTGAACCAGAGCTTGCTCTGCGGCTTCTCCCCGGTCGGAGTGCCCACGCCGGGGGCCGCGAAAGAGAAGTCCCGGAACCCCACATCGGCGGCGGCCAATGCCGGGGGAGTGGTAACCTTCGACGGACCGAAGCTGGCGGCCGTCGCGATAAAGACCGTGGCGACGACGCACGCCACGACCCACCCGGCGCGCGCCGCGAACGCGCGGTTTCGCCGGACGTTCGTCCGAACGGGGGCGATGCCTACCGGCCTTCCACTCATCTAGTCCTTCCGACGGGCTTCTCAAAACGGAGGGGGCTCGTCTCATCGCCAAACCGTTGAGACTTCTCCCGGCTCTTCGTGGTACGCGAAGCCTTTCCTCTGAGAGGAGGCGACGTATCTGACGCCGTTCGCTGCAAAAGACCCTGCTCTCTTCCGTAGGATCCGCCCGCCAAACCACCCACCGAGCGTCCAAGGTTCTGCACTGGATTCAACGCGGACTTAACGCCCGAGCTTTGGTCCGGATTAAACCGGTGGCCGGGGCCCTTGCAAGAGAACTAGGGTGTGGTGAGGCTCGGGAGTGCACCATAAGCAACGTATAGGGCGTGGAGGACTTAGGCACGGGTCTGTACTATGGTGCTAGGCCCATGTGGGCGGACGGAAGAGCAGCGCTCTTTGCACCCCCGCGCGAGATGGGCGCCGCGTACTCTGCGTTGCCTTTCCCCCGAGTCCCTTGACACGACACGTGCTCTCGACCATCATGTACGCTACGGTACGTTTTTTAGAGCAGCGAAGATCGCGGCCGGGCGCCAGCGCCTCGCGAGGGCGCTACGAAGGGTGACTTTGGGGCCGCGGCCAGCGCGACGCGGCCAGCGCCCGTGCTGGTTCGCCGAGAGGTGAATGGGTTGAGGTTCCGGGTTACGTCAACAGTGCCGGCGCACGTTAGGACGGGGGCCAGCAGGTATCCCGAACGAGGCGTATGCCTGAAATGGCGGTGCGCCGGAGGCCTCGCGCGTCTGACCGTCATGCTGGTCCTAGTCGCTTTGTTCGGGCTCTTTCTCTACGTCGGAAGAGCAGAGGCACAGGTGTCGTCAGCTTCCGTACCGCCGGACACTACCGCTTACGATCCCGAAGCCGCAGAGTCCGCCTCGGTTCCACCGGAGGAGCCGGCGTCCGCACCTGCCGGGCAGACGTCAGACCCGGGTCTGGTGGGAGAACCGGCGTCTGTGCCGAGCCAAGAGACGCAACCGCAGCCGTCGGCATCCGCTCCGTCGGCATCCGCTCCGCCGGCATCCGCTCCGTCGGCATCCGCTCCGCCGGCATCCGCTCCGCCGGCATCCGCTCCGCCGGCATCCGCTCCGTCGGCATCCGCTCCGCCGGCACCCGAACCTCTACCGCCCGAGCAGCCGGCGCCCGTGGAGCCGACACCCGTGGAGCCGACACCCGTGGAGCCGACACCCGTGGAGCCGACACCCGTGGAGCCGGCGCCCGTGGAGCCGACGCCCGTGGAGCCGGCGCCCGTCGAAGCGCCGCCTGAGCCCGCTCCGCCGGCTCCCGAACCGTTGCCCTCGGAACCGCCGCCTTCCGAATCTCCGCCCCCTAGACTCCTACCACCCGAGCCGGCGCCTGAGCCCGCCCCGCCGCCCGTCGAGCCGCCCTCCGAACCTCTACCGCCCGAGCAGCCGCCCGTCGGGCCGCCGCCCGTCGAGGCGTCGCCTGAGCCCGCTCCGCTGACACCCGAGCAGCCGCCCCCCGAGCCGGCGCTCGTCAAGACGGTGTCCGATCCAGGGCCCCCGCCGGAGCCTGAGCCGTCTGTCGCGCCGTCCGCGGGTATGGCGCCCGTACCCGCGCAAGGGGAGCCCAGCCCTCCGTCTCCCGAGCCATCAACGGACACTCCGCCAGCGCCTGCGGGGCCACCGTCCGGCCTGGAACAGGGCCTCGAACCGATAGACCAGCCTGTTACCGACGCCCCGCCGCGGCAGGCGTCTGGGCAGACGTACGACCGGGGCTCGGCGCCGAACCCCGACCGGACGGGCGAACCGGTGCCCCGGCCCGAGCCCCGCGCGGCTGAGGATACGGAACCCGAGCCCGGTTCCGGCGCGCCGGCGCCCGTGTCAGGCTCGGCATCGCGACCGGAGGCCTCTTCGGCCGTGAGCGCCGACCCTCCTGTTTCTGGCCCGAGGATGGCCTTGAGGCGGGGCGAGCTTGCCGCCCGGGGCCCTACACCGCAGGAAAAGCCGACGCTACCATCAAGGCCCGACCTCCGATCGGGGGCGGGGCCTGCGGAGCCCGAGATGGGCTCTTACGGCCCCATCGCCGATCTCCTGGCTGCCGAAGTGGGCCGCATCACGGGCGGGATAGCCCGGTTCGCGGACGGGCTATTGAGTATCTATCATGGGGCTGCCGACGGCCTCATCAGCAAGACCGCCGAGCTGGCGAGCGCGCTCGCGCGCTCGGTGGGCGAACGGTTGTTGGGCGGCGACGGAACGCCGAACCCACGCGACGGCCCTCCTGGATCCCCGCTTGCGCCGTTGCCGGCCCTTCCACCGGGCCCTCTAGGAGGGCTTACCACCGGTGGCGCCTATTCTGGCGGCCCCGGTGATGACGAGTCGCCCTACAAAGGGTTTGCCATTTTGAACCCGTTCTCGTTCGAGTCCCTGGTTGGCGGCAGGCCGGGGTGGACTGCGTACGAAATCTCCAGGCCCATCTCTCAATACCCGCGGGCCGACGAGCGCCCAGGCTAACCGATTCCCTAGCACAGGTGCGTCCTCTTTATGCGCACCTCTCTCGGAGATGACATACCGCCTCAGCCGCATTCGGAGGAGAGCGGAAGACTATCCTGGATAAGGGGATCAAGTTGAGCACAAGAGCGGTCGTGCAACTCGCGGTACCAGAGTCCTCCAAGCCTCTGGGCCTGGTGTGGGTGGACTGCGCCTTTCCTTTGCTGTCTGCCGGTCTGGAGAGCGCGCTGGAGGCGAAGGCCCGGCTCCATCGAGGAAAAACTTCTCCCGCGGAACGTCCGTCCGCGGTGGTTTGCTGCTCACACGAAGACGACGATATCGGGCAGAGAGTGTTCCACCTCAAGGGGTCGGCGTCTGATGCCCCCGTGCTGGTTCTGGGCTTCTCCGCCGACCCGATGCTCGCCCAGGCCGCGCTGCGGGCAGGGGCCAGGGGATTCCTCCATTGCGGCATGGAGCCGTCGCAGATAACCCGCGCCGTCTCCTTGGCGATCAAAGGCGAAATGGTGGTTCCCAGGGAGATGCTCACCGATCTCGTGGTGGCGAAGACCCCAGCAGATCCCTCGGTCTTGACCCTTCGCCAGCGCGAGGCCCTGGAACTGGTCGCCCAAGGCCTGACCAACGCCCAGATAGCAAACCGGCTGTTCCTCTCCGAATCCACCGTGAAGCAGCACCTGCGCGGGGCATACAAGAGCCTCGGTGTCCGGAACAGGATGGAGGCCGTGAAGGCTTTCCAGGGCGGTCGAAGTAGGCCGCAAGAGGCATAACGGACAATTCGACGATCTGTGCTATAAGGTGTCGCGGGTACGGTCTGCGTACCCGCGACCTCGCTAACGTCGTGCCAGGGATTACTTTGGGTTCAGCGAACAACGGCCGGTGGATTGGAAGAGCGTTGGGCGAGCGCTGGGCTTACGTGCCGCTGTTTTTCGTGGCGTTCTTGGCCGGTGGCTGCGACGGGGGGGAGAACCCATCCCCGGGAACCGACGGGCCCTCGATGGTCGTCGCCGCTGGCGACATAGCCGAGTGCAAGAACGATCAGGACGCGGCCACGGCCCGACTCGTTGAAAGCGTAGACGGCACGGTGCTTACGCTGGGCGATAACGCCTACCCTTTGGGTACGCCGGAGCAGTTCACAGACTGCTACGGCCCGACCTGGGGGCAATTCAAGGACCGGACCAGGCCCGCAATCGGCAACCACGAGTACTATACGAAGGGGGCCGACGGCTACTTCGGTTACTTTGGAGAGGCCGCTGGTGACCCGGATAAGGGTTACTACTCCTACGACCTGGGCGACTGGCACGTCGTCGCGCTGAACAGCAACTGCGAGGAAATAGGTGGCTGCGGCGACAACGCCCCGCAGGTGCGTTGGCTCGAGTCCGACCTCGGGGAGAACGAGGACCACGCCTGCACGCTGGCCTACTTCCACCACCCGCTCTTTACCTCGGGGAAGTACCGGCCCGGCGCCCCGAAGGTGGAGTCGCTCTGGGAAGCATTGCACGCCGCGGACGCGGACGTGGTCCTCTCCGCGCACGACCACAACTACCAGCGCTTCGCGCCTCAGGATCCGGACGGGCGGGCGGATCCTGAGCGGGGCATCCGTCAGTTCGTGGTCGGAACCGGGGGCGGCGAGGAGAGCAACGCTATAGAGGAACCCCCTATCGAGAACACCGAAGCCTACAGCGACGCTGCCGACGGCGTCCTGAAGCTGTCGCTGCGCGCGACGCGCTACGACTGGGAGTTCCTGCCGGTCGCGGGAGACGATTTCTCGGACTCCGGTAGCGGCAGATGCCACTAGCGCAGACCTCGGCGCGATCCCGATCAGTCCCGACGCCGAAGGGGGCGGGATGGTGGCGTCGATGACCCTCCCGTTCGTTTGCTCGGGCCGGGGTCTGTTCCGGGCGGAAGAGGGTGGACAAGGACCAGACCGGACGGTACCCTGCCCCGGCGATGGCCCGAACGGTGAGGTCACGACGCGTAGATGCCACACGCACGCAGTCTTGAGATAGCCGACGGTGGTTCCTGGGGAGGTCAGGCGCATGATGGAGGAACAACAGGTGGCGGACGCGAGCAAGGGCGCTTTTTTGAGGGACGTGACGGTCGCCCTGGAGCAGGCCGGTAACCGCCTCTGCGTCCTGCGTGGGTACGCCCGCTATCCCGAGTATGTGGGCGACGACGTAGATGCCATATGCGCCGACCCGGCGGCGATACCGCGCGTGCTACTGGAGCAGAAGGTGGCCACGGTGATTCAGGTGCTGGAGCATGAGACCACCTTCTACTATCTGTATCGGCTGGAAGGCGACAAACCCGTCTTTCTTACCCTGGACGTGGCGAAGAATTACGGCTATCGAGGGCGGGTGTTTCTCGAGGGCGAGGAATTTCTGAACAATTGCAAGGACTTCAAGTTCTTCAAGGTACCCGCCCCAGAGCTAGAGTTCGTCTCCTATCTGATCCGGAAGATGATGCAGGGCTCGGTGGACGGGGCGCAAGCAGAGCGGTTGAGCTCCCTGTTTCGGGAGGATCCCGATGGCGCCAGGCACCAGTTGGACCGTTTCTTCCCGCAAACCGAAGCCGCGCTCATCGCCGAGGCGGCACGAGACGGGGATTGGGGGCCCGTACGGGGTGACATCGGAAGGCTGCGCAGGGCGGTGCTCGACCAGGCCGACCGCAGCCAACGACTGTGGCCGGTGCGCCATTGGGCGAGCGTCCTCCGGAAACGCGCCGACCGGTTACTGCGTCCCCCCGGTCTGATGGTCGCCTTCCTCGGCACGGACGGGTCCGGCAAGAGCACGGTCATGGCCGAGGTCGAACGGGACTTAAGCCCGGCTTTCTGGGGCAGGAAACAGTACCACAAGCGGCCCCTCTCCTCGCCCTTCCGGTGGACGAAGCGGTACCGGATACGGCCACCGAGGGTCAAGAGGGTCGAGACGGCGGGGCCCGATAAGCGCCCCGCCAGCGGCTTCAACCCCCACGCGCTACCTTCCCGTGGGGCGGTGTACTCCTCGGCGAAACTGGCTTTTTGGTGGATCGATTTCACGGTGCTGGGCTACCTGATCGAGATCCTCCCGCGCCTCACACGCCTCTCTCTGCTGCTGTTCGACCGTTACTACCAGGATCTCCTGGTCGATCCGAGGCGCTACCATTATGGGGGGTCGATGCGGCTGGCCCGTCTCGTGGGCAGGTTTGTTCCCCAACCGCACCTGGTCTTCCTCCTGGATGCCCCACCGGAAGTGCTGCGCGCGCGCAAGCAGGAGCTGCCTGTCGAGGAGGTTGCCCGTCAGCGAGAAGCGTACAAGAAACTGGTACGGTGCCTGCCCAACGGGCACGTGGTGGACACCTCCAAGCCCCTGCACGAGGCCGTGGCGGTGGTCGAAGAAGTGATTCTCGACTATATGGCGCGGCGTACGGCCCGGAGGCTGGGGATACGTCCCAGCGCCGGGGAAGCCCCTACGTCCTGACCTCGTAGGATCCGAGAGGACCGCGCGAAGGAGCCAGACCGGCGGTACTCCCGGTAGGCGTATTGTTTGTTTCGGGGCATAACCGTGCGGCTAAGCCGAGGTGTTAGCACTTTTGCGCCGTAGGTGTTATAACGGGCGCATCGAAAACAGCCGGGGCGTACGAAGGGTCGTGTTCTTGAGGGATAATGGCAGTTTGAGGAATGAGCAGCATCGTTTCACAGAAGAAGCCGAAACGCAGGGCTCGCATCCTCCGGGTCCCGTGTGGATCGACTGTTCTTATCCCATGGTCGCGCTGGGCCTTACTCGCGCCTTGGAGGGGCGTACCACGGTCTATACCGGGGAGGCGCCGGGGGCCGTGCCCACGTCAGTAATAATCTGTGCAGAGGACATCGAAGGGCTTCAGGCAAGCATAGAGGACGCCAAGAGGATCAACCCCAACGCGTCCGTCCTGGTGTTCAGCATGCGCGTGGATCTCCCGCTCGCGCGAACCGCCTTCCGGGCCGGAGCCCGCGGTTTCATCCATGCCGGCATGAGCCCCGACCAGGTGGCCCGCGCCGTCGAAGTAGCGGCGCGGGGCGAGATCGTCGCCCCGCGGCAGCTGGTGGAGCATCTACTGGCTAACGAGGATCCCGTGGACCTTGGGATGCTTTCGGTCCGCCAGCGAGAGGTGTTGGAATTCGTCGTGGAGGGGCTGAGCAACGCCCAGATAGCCCAGCGCCTTTACCTATCCGAATCCACGATAAAGCAGCATCTGCGCGCCGCCTACAAGGTGCTTGGGGTCAGGAACCGTAACGAGGCGGCAAGGGTGGTACGCGGGCGCTGACGCCCAACCGCGGTCTTCCCACTCGGCGCAAGCGGTGAGATTGGCGGACGGCGCTCCCACTTCGGGCGGAACGTCGCGCGAGAGGGGTCCCACGCCCGACCGCGGGTCCACGTTGAGCTGTTTCATTGACTTTGGGTGGGAGTGCCATCGTCATGATCTTTAGGCAGGTCGCTTAAAACCGGGCGGGCCCCGGCGTCCCGGAACCCCTCAGCGGGCTCGAGTACGCTTCCCTGGGGCGCCCCTTCCCAGAACACAGCCCGATAAGGACGGCTACGGGTTGCGGGAGCCTCGACGACCGATATAAGATACCCGTCGCAAAGCCAGGCCAAGTAGAGGCGAAGACACCCCTCCCAAGACTATGGGCGCCAGGGAGGGGGAGAGCCAGCGGCGCAACCGGCTACTAGCGAGGCGCGGGCCTCCGGTGGCCGGTTTGTCGTTACGGGCGCGAAGCGCCGCCGCGATGGCGGATGGACTTGGAGGGCTTTGGTGAACGAACTAGAGAAAGAGGACGGCCGTCGGGTCGTAGCCCGGACATTGAGGGAGGTCCGCGCGGCCCACGGGATGTCTATCGAGGAAGCCGGACGGGCGATCAGCGTGGAGGTCCGACACCTCGAGGTGCTGGAACACGGGAACTTTGAAGCGCTGCCCAGCCCCTTGTGGGCGCGGTGGATCCTGATCAGGTACGCGAACTACCTGGATCTGGAAGGAGAGCGGCTGGCCGACGAGCACCTGCCGCTCCAACGTGTGTCTTCGCTCAAGTCCCCCTCTCGGCCGGCGCATCGTCTAAGACGCCACCTCAAACGTCACCGCTGGGCGCTGCTCGCCTCGCTGGGCGCGATCGCCTTTGCGGCCACGGTGACCCTCGCGACGGTCGTCGCCCCCTACAGCGCCCTCACGGGTTGGGTGGGCGGGTTCCTCCACGGCGTCGCCCCCGAGATTTTCTTGGGAAGCGGGCCGCAGCGCGTCATCGTTCTTGGCAACACCGAGAGCGGTGCCACCGGCGGGGACAACATCTTGATGGCCAAGATCGCGGAGGACGACCTCGGCCTGCTCTCCCTACCGCGCAACACCCTGACCGAGATACCAGGCCACGGGCGGGGGGAGATCGGCGACGCCTTTGCGCTGGGAGGACCGGACTTGGCCCGCCAATCCGTCGCCCGGCTCACGGACACCGAGGTGCCGAACTACTGCGTGGTAGGCGCCGTGGGGATCAGGAACATAGTCGACTCGATGGATGGGGTGCGCGTCGACCTACCCCAACCGGTACGAGGCCGGGTGGCGTCCGGCGAACCGGAAGTAGCGTTACGCGCGGGACCGCAGACGCTGGACGGCGACCAGGCGCTAGTGTACTTGCAGGGCAACGATCTACCGGACGACGCGCAGCGGGCCGATCGTCAGCAGAACTTTCTCTACGCGATGTTTCGACAGGCTCTTGGTCCGTCCAACCTGCTGGCGCACCCGTCCACGCTTGGTACGGTGCTTGAGAACACCGAGACGAACATGAGCGGTGTGCAGCTCGCCCAACTCATCGGGCGCGCCAGGGCCCTGAAGGGTACCGGCGCGCCTATTGAGACGGGCGCGGTGCCCGGCCAGCAGGAGAGGGCGTCCGGCTCGCGAGAGGGTGCGCCGGCCTATTACTGGGTGCCCGATACCCAGAGGCTGCCCGACGTGTTAGAAGCCACGGTGCGCTAGGCCCTCACCACCTCATCAGGCCCGGAAAAACCCTTGCCAGCGACCACCGTGCTCTGAGACGGACCCCGCGCTTTTTCGCCCGCGGCCGTGGCGCCGAGATCGGGACCCCTGTTGCCTACGCGCCCGTACCGGTGTGGTACGAGTACGTTTGGCTGTCGGGATCAGAGCCGCGAGGCAGGCCAACGGCGTGCCCGTACTCGTGGTCTATGATTCGCTGGTGGTCGTGGGCGCCTGCACCGATCCTGGCTAGGGCGCGGTCGTTGGCATCACGATCGAGGGCTTCGCCATCCTGGCCAACCCGTCGACATACGCAGAACCGCCCGCAACTCTTCCCACGAAATCCCCCAAGGTGGACGTCCTGTCGAACGCCCGAAATGCCACAGAAGGCCATATTTACAAGCGTGGGGGTCGGCTTTCTGCAACGCCAACCCCCCGGCCGCAAGACACGTCAAGCTCGGGTCCCGCCCGGGTCGGATCGGTGAACGCGCCCGTCCGTCTGACTTAGCACTTTCGGCTAGGGAGAGGTTAGACCGGAAAAGACCCGCGCGGGTATGGGAGATGGTTCTCTACGCGTGTATGATGCTTTTATCACAGAGTTCGTCCGCACCTGGCCCGGGAAACCTTTCGAAAGGTCCGGATGCCGGATACCGAAGTTTTCGAGACTGTCCCGAAAGCACGGCGGTCGATGCGGACGTAGCAGAGGGTTCGGCCCGACTAAAAGCGAGAGAAAGCGATCCCAACGGTGGACACCCAGGGCGTACGACGGTCGAGATCCTTAAGAATCTACTTCCGCGGGGGAAGGAGCATCGGTTGGGGCGGAGCGTGGACCGCTCTTGCGACGGTCCTCTCGTCGGCCGCCCTGGCCGTCGCGCTGATACTTTCGGCCGCCCTATCGCCCGACGAGGCGGATGCGAGCGTTCTGCCCCAGGGCTTCCAGGAGTCCACGGTCCTCGGCGGGCTGACCCAACCGACGTCGGTGGAGTTCGCCGACGACGGACGCGTCTTCGTCGCCGAGAAGAGCGGCTTCATCAAGGTGTTCTCATCACTCGACGACGCGACACCGACGATCTTCGCCGACCTCAAGACCAAGGTCCACGACTGGGCGGACCGGGGGCTTCTGGGTCTGGCTTTGGACCCCAACTTCCCAACCCGGCCCTACGTGTACGCCCTCTACACGTACAACAAGGCGCCCGGTAATCCCACGGTGCCCCGGTGGCCCGACGCCTGCCCGACCCCCCCCGGCGGGTACCAGGACGGCTGCGTGGTGACGGGGCGGCTCTCCCGCCTGGAGGCCGCCGGTAGCACTATGACGGGTCCCGAGGATGTTCTGGTCGAGGGTTGGTGCCAGCAGTTCTCCACCCACTCCGTCGGCAGCCTCGCCTTCGGTCCCGGTGGCGCCCTGTACGTGAGCGGCGGGGAGGGCGCGGGCTTTCGCGAGGCCGACTACGGGCAGTTCGGCGGCAGCCCCGGTAGCCCCACGCCCAAGAACCCGTGCGGCGATCCGCCGACCGGCGTGGGCGGCGACCAGACTCCCCCCACGGCCGAGGGCGGGGCGCTCAGGAGCCAGGACCTGCGCACCGACGGGGACCCCGTCGGCCTCAGCGGGAGCATCCTGCGGCTCGATCCCGACACCGGGGCCGCCCCGCCGGACAACCCCCTGGCCGCCGACGCCGACCCCAACGCGAGACGCATCGTGGCACACGGCCTGCGCAACCCCTTCCGGATCACGACCCGCCCGGGCACCGGCGAGGTGTGGGTCGGGGATGTCGGCTCCGGCAAGTTCGAGGAGGTAAACCGCGTCACCAACCCGACCGGGGCCGTCCGCAACTTCGGCTGGCCCTGCTACGAGGGAGCCGCACACAATCCTACCTACGACGGCAAGAACCTGAACATCTGCGAGAAGCTCTACGCCGACGCGGGAGCCGTCGCCGCCCCCCACTACTCCTACAGCCACACCACGCAGGCAGCTTCCACCGACCAGGCGGGGCTGTGTGAGAGCACCGCCGGGACAAACAGGGTGGGATCTTCGATCTCCGGCATAGCCTTCTACAACGGCGGCTCCTACCCGGCCAGGTACGACGGCGCCCTGTTCTTCGCCGACTACGCTCGGGGGTGCATCTGGACGATGTTCGAGGGCGCCGACGGGCAACCAGATCCGGCGACGAGAACCGTGCTCGCAAACGGCGTGACCCCGGTCGAGCTGAAGATCGGGCCGGGCGGCGACCTGTTCTACGCCGACATCGCCAGCGGCACGGTTCGCCGCGTAACGTACTTTGGCGGGAACCAGCCGCCGACGGCGCGCGCGACGGCGGCACCGGATAGCGGCCCCACCCCGCTGACGGTCAACTTCGACGGCACGGGCTCCAGCGACCCGGAGAACGGTCTCCTTGCCTACGCCTGGGACCTGGATGGGGACGGGGCCTACGACGACTCCTCCGCGGCGAAGCCGACCTACACATACGACACCGCTGGCGATCGCGACGTCCGGCTCAGGGTGACCGACGTCCAGGGGGCCGCGGACGTCCTCGACCAGCCGTTGGTCATAAGCCCGGGTAATTCGCCGCCGACGGCCAAGATAGGGTCGCCGCTCTCCACGCTGACGTTCAAGGTGGGGCAGAGGATCTCTTTCTCGGGATCGGCCACCGACCCGGAGGAGGGTGCGTTGCCGGCCTCGGCGCTGTCATGGACGCTGATCCTGCACCACTGTGCCTCCGCCGGGAACTGCCACGAGCACACGGACGAGACCTTCCCCGGGGTGGCTAGCGGCTCGTTCGTCGCGCCGGATCACGGGTACCCCTTCTACCTCGAACTGAGGCTCACCGCTACAGACTCGGGTGGCCGCAGGAGCACGACGAGCGTCAACCTCAACCCCCAGACGGTCAAGCTGGCCTTCGCCTCGAAACCGACGCGGCTCCGGCTACTCGTTGGTGAGGACGGGGCCCTCACGACCTTCAGCCGCACCTTCGTCGTGGGCTCTCAAGTGACCGTAGAAGCCCCTTCGCCGCAGACGCTCAACGGCGCCTCTTACGCCTTCGGTTCGTGGTCGGACGGCGGGGCTCGACGCCACATTATCACCGCGCCCGGCGCCGCGAAGACCTACACTGCCACTTACAAGAAAACGGGTGCCGCGCGTCTGCGGTAGGCGCCGCACCCGTGATGAGGGCACCGAGCCCGGCCTCAAGGGCGAAGATCAAGGAGCGCACCCAGACCGCGCGAGCGGCCGCCTGGGACGGACAGACGGGCTTGGCGAAGGGCAACATCAGGTTCTACGTGGACGGTAAGCACCGCACAGCCTTTTCCTACGACCGGACCACGAACCGCCTGACCTACGCGCAGCGGAGCGGACTCGCCACACGCTCGCACGCGGTGGAGGCCTTGGCGAGCGACGATGCGGGTAACGTCACCGCCCGTCGATAGAGTTTCAGGGTGCTTGGCTAATATCTTGTGGTGCAACGGCAACGTGCCTGCGGTGCAACGTTCGCGCCAACCTACAGATCTGTTGGCTTCGGAGGACCGGCTGTAGGGGTAGGTGGCCTCAGGCCTCGTCTGCCGCGGAGGTCTTCGAAGGCTACATCGAGCACTTCCTGGCCCCGACGCTTTCGGAGGGGCAGGTGGTGATACCCGACAACCTCGGGGCCCCCAGGCCGAAGAGGGTAAGCGATCTCATCGAAGAGCGGGAAGCCGAGCTGGTGTTCCGGCCGACCTACTCGCCGGCCTCGAACCCCGCGGAAGAGAAGTTCCTCAAAATAAGAACGTTCTTGGGAAGCTCCGGTGCTCGCACCTACAAAGCCCTCCTCGGAGCGGCGAAGGAGACGCTCTCGGCGATAGCCTGCAATAGGACGGTACACCTCCGACGGGCATCATCGAACGGTGAGGCCGGGAGAGGTCTGTCGTCGAAATAAGCTTGTGTTGTATCGTCTTTCACTCCTGTTGAGGTGCCTCATAGGCTATAGTGGCGTGGCTGACGAAAAAGGCAAACCCGCCGCAAGGCGGGGACGCAAAACCACGGGCCCCTGAGAAGGGGCAGCCGGGTTACCGAACAGAGGGGGGATATCTTTGCTGCATCTATCGAAACATTCTTAGGCGTTTTCGCGCATTCGCGTGCATTTGTAGGCCGGTAAGGCGGAACATGCCTTCCTCGGCAAAAACAGACCCTCGGGCTGCCATAAACACCCCGGGGTCGACGTCCTTAGAAAACGGAGACTCATCCATGAACAACCCTATTTCGACGCGTCGCATGCGCGAACGCGCTGTTGCCTTAGGCGCGACGGCGGTGCTCGTCCTGGCGGCGGCGCTCCTTCTCGGGGTCGCCCCCGCGCCGGGCGTCTACGCGACGCTCGAGACGGCCCCGGTCCCCCACGCGGGGGACGCCGCCGACGACCCGGCCATCTGGCGCGACGCGACCGACCCGGCCCGCTCGACGGTGATCGGCACGGACAAGCTCGGCGGCTTGGCCGTCTACGGCTCCCAGACAGGCGCGCAGATCCAATACCTCCCCGGCGGCAGGTACAACAATGTGGACCTGCGTAACGGCTTTACTTTGGGCGGCAAGACAGTCTCCTTGGTGGTGGCCTCCAGGCAGGACACGAAGGCCCTGGGAATATGGCGGGTTGACCCCACCACCCGCAAGCTCGTGTCCGTAACGGCGGGGGTCAACACCACCTTGGACAATAACTACGGCCTGTGCCTCGGCCGCGCGGGCGGCGAAACCTACGCCTACGTCAACTCCGAAGCGGAACGCGGGCAGAACCCCGGCGAAGTCGAGCAGATACGCCTGCGGGACAACGGCTCGGGCAAGGTGTCGGGCGTAAAGGTACGCACGTTCGATGTGGGAACGCAGACCGAGGGGTGCGTCGTAGACGACACCTCGAACGCCCTTTACATAGGCGAGGAGCGCGTGGGTATCTGGCGTTACTCGTCCCTGCCCACGGGTGGCACCGCCCGCACCAAGGTGGACGGCGTCGGCGGCGCGGGCCACCTCGTGGCGGACGTGGAGGGCCTCACGATAGCGGGCGGGCACCTGCTGGCCTCCTCGCAGGGGGAAAGCAGGTTCGCCTCCTACGAGCTGCCCGGCGGGGCCTACGAGGGCAAGTTTAGTGTCCAGGCCAACCCCAGCGGCAAGCCCGACGCGGTGAGTGGCACCGACGGCGTAGCCGCCACAGCGCAGAGCCTCGGCCCGAAGTTTCCCAACGGCGTGTTCGTCGCGCAGGACACCAGCAACACCAACCCCGGCGCGAACCAGAACTTCAAGCTCGTCCCGTTCGGCAGCATCTTCCGGGCCAACTAAAGGAGGAATCAAGAGCGTGCGAGACAAGATGAGGAATGCAGCCAAGTCGACCGTGGTCATGGCGGTCTTGATCGCGACCCTGTCGGCGGGGACGGCGATCGCGGACGACCTCGAGAAGCTGCAAGGCGAGAACATGACCGGCACCTCCAACACGGCGAAGGCGTCGAACGCCATACGCTTCGACGGTAACGGACGGGCATACAAGGTGAGGACGCAGCCGGGCGCGGGCGACGCGCTGTACCTCAACGTGAGGAACGCTGCGGTTTCCACTAGTCGGGTTTGCTTCCGGCCGAGGATAGACGGCGTTTTGAAGGGCACGAAGCAGTGCCTCGGGGCATCCCAGACCTCCTACGTCCTGAAGGGTCAATCTCTCAACGTCCCGGCGGGGTCCAGGGTCGGCATAGACGCGAGCGAGGTGGACGGACCCGACGCGTTGTTCCTCGACTACGCGCTCGTGAGGAGCAACGCGTCCGCGTCCGAGCCGAAGGACACGGACCTCGACGGCGTTCCGGATAGCCGGGACGTGCAGGGGCATGGCGGGTATGACGACGCCCTCACGCACGAGTCCATGACCGAGCTGACGGAGTTCATCGCGTGGCTGCGGAAGACTCCGGGGGCGAAAGGTTACATCGGCGAGTTCGGGTGGCCGCAGAACCTGGAAAACTCCCGCGCGGACTTCGGCGACGAGGACAAGTTCAATGCCCTGGGAGAGACGTGGCTCAAGCGGGCCGACGCTGCGGGTCTGAGCGTCACCGTCCAGGAGGCGAGCGAGCGCTACGCCAACACCTCGACGGGCGGCTACTTCGCCTCCGTCTACCTGGCGTGCGGCAACACCGACTGCTCCGGGCTCCCCGCCGGCAGCAAGCCCCTGGCGCTCACCAAGGAGGGACACCAGGCGCGGGTCTTGGAACGGCACCGGACCACCGCCAATTATTTCCGGGGCATGAACTTCTCCGGCGGGCAGCGTTGGGATGAGGGCGTCCATAGCGCAGCGAGCCCCGGCGTGCGTGGCGACAACGGCGACTACCACTACCCGACCACCGAGGCCCCCGCGACCCACGACGGCATGAACTCCTTCGAGTACCTCAGGAGCCAGGGCATCACGCACGTCCGCCTGGGCTTCAGGTGGGAGCGTATGCAGCCGGTGCTCGGTGGTCCGATAGATCAGGAGGAGATGAACAAGTACCTTCAGGCTGTTCACAACGCCGAGGCCGCCGGGCTGAAAGTCATAGCCGACCTCCACAACTACGGTGGCTACTGGAAGACCAACGAAGGCGGCTGCGATGCCGGTGGCGCTTACGACCCGACGCCCGGAAACCCGGGGACCGGCAAGCTCTGCCTCGGATCTGACCAACTCGGGCAGGATAAGTTTGTGGACATATGGAAGAAGCTTGCCGCCGAGTTCAGGGACGAGCCCGCCATAGTGATGTACGACCTCATGAACGAGCCTTCCGGCAAGAAGGGGACCGTCGGGGGCGCATCCAAGTGGGAGACCATGACGAAAGCCGTGGTCGTCGGTATCCGCAACTCTGGCGACAATACCACGATCCTCGTGCCCTCCGTCGAGGCGGGAATAGAGGGCACGGATGAAGCGCATGCTCGTCCGTGGATAACGGATCAGCCGAACCTTGTGTGGGGGGCGCACCAGTACCTCGACCATTACGTCGGCGGCAGCACGGGTGGAGGCAAATACTCTCGCTCTTACGCCCAGGAGAACGCGACCTCGGCCAGCAAGGGATTCTAGACGGCAACCGCTAGGGGAGCGCCGGAGCACTCGCTGTCATCCTGATGCTCGCGCTCCTGTAGGCCGAGCCGTTTGAGGCGACGATCTATGGCGGGTTCAACGCGGCGGCGCCTCCCACGACGGCGCCGCCGTCCGCCTGCTCTGCCTCGCGCCGTACGAGTCCCCGTATCTGGCCTGGGCACGCGTTCTCTCATTGCCCCTCCACGGCGAGCGCACGATGAAGCCGCAAGCGCGTTACCCGTTGGGGTTGGCGCCTCTACAGCGTGGCAAGAGTAAAGCATCAAAGTGGGGTTGCGCGCGTCTCCCATGCGGCCCCTATTTTGATGGTATCCGGACACCTTCCGAAAAAGCCCCTAGGCTCGAAGTTCTGAAAACACGGCCACGCGCCGGTTCGATGGGACCGGGCCCGTGCGTAGGTGTGAGGTAGTGAGGTTGGGCCCGGCCCGAGAGAAGACGCGGGACGGACCCGATGGAGAGCCTCATCCCGTCCTTCAGGAACATGCTACGGGACATGTCTTGGATGACGCATCGGCGTGATGGCACATTTTTTGCAAACGTAAGCGGCCACGGCGCCAGGACGCTAGGATAGGGGAACCGCGTAGAAGAGCCGGGTGCAGGCTGGTGCGATGGGTTGGGGAAGGGCTGCTCCTTGGAGGGGGATAGTACTCCCCCCTTAACTCCCGAGAACCAATTTACCAGCGGCGTTCGAGGATCGGGCTAAGGGCCGGCAACGGTTCGGTGAAGGGCGGGTAGCGGCCGGATCCGCAGAGACGCTTTTCCCGAGGACCCTGGGGCGATAGGACCGGGGCCACGCGAAGCTCCGAGAACGCCGTGCTTCTACGCTTGAGGTTAGCTGTCTCTAAACGAGAGGCTTGGCCTCGTACACGCCCGAGTGTCCGTGGTCCGTCTCAGCTACGATGCCTTCCTTGCCACCCGCCCGCTCAAGCCGCATCCTCTTCAGCGCCGCGGCCAGCGGCTTCCCGCGGAGGCGCTGCTTCCCCTGCGTAAGCTCGCCGATGGCGAAATACGCCTCCTGCTCGCGGGCGCACGCTTCACAGAAGGGTATACCCCGGATCTCCACGACCGCTCGATGGGGGCAGGGGCTACCCGTCCTGCTCCGTACCTGGCACGCTCCCGGCTCCGTCGCCCCGCTCACGAAAGCCCCCTTCCTACGGATTTATGACGCGTTATCGATACCGGTAGGGGATAGTGGGCCGCTCCCCAATCTGGTGAAGACCGTACTAGAGGCCCCACCCCCGCCGCGTCGGCCGAACGGCACATTTTTTGAGGGTCACCGGGCGTCTCGCCGTGGTTGACGAAACGGCGGGGGTCCTGACCGCATGGTCGGGGCCCCGCCACGAACGCCCCCGCACGGAGAACTTCCCGAAGCCCGCGATCCCGACCTCCTCGCCGCCCTTTGGCACCTCCGCGACCGCCCGCCCGAAGGCCCCGAGGTGCCCCCTGGCCTCCCCCTCTGTCACCCCGGCCTCCTCGGCGATCCTTTCGATGAGCCGCGTCTTGTTCATATCCGCCCCTCCCTTCCGTCGTGCTTGCCCGTCCGGCGGGCAGCGTCTGGTGCGACCGCGCGTTTGTACGGGAGGGGGAGCCGCTTCCCAACCCGGCTTTTGCGGCGGGTTTCGCGAAACGGACCCCGTGGGGATCTGCCGCGGGCCGGGCGCCACATGTTATGCACCTCGGGACCCGCTCGGACCGGTAGCACCGAAGATCGCGAGTCCCACGAGAACGACGATCCGGCGCGCGAGGGAAAACCGAATCGCACGAGAATGACCTACTAGAGCGCGTTATGAACTTGGGTAAAAACCGCCTTGGGATGTGGGTTGTCTGGTTGGCTCGGTCCCCGAGGTCCTCCGTTTGCCGCGCTCATAAGCCGTTTTTGGTCGAGTTCTTGATAGTCTCCGGGGGTCCCGGGTGCCGGCGCCGCCCAACCCCGCGCGGCGGGCCTTGCTCTCGGGCTTCGCCTCGTACGTCGCTGCGTCGGCCTTACGCAGCAGGTCGGCCGGCCGGACATTCGCGGGATCCACGGCGGGATCGGTCACGGTTATGCCGATGCTGGCGGTGGCCGAGGTCTCGCGGCAGGCCAGGGCGATGGTCAGCCGCGTCGTCTTAGCCTGCGGCGCCTTCCACACCATGACGTCCGACAGGCCATTCCGGAAAGCGATGAGCGCCCGGGAGGCGCTGGAGGCGCTGGCGAGGAACGCGGGCGCGCAGTTTCGCCCTCGCACCGTGCGTGCGCTGCTCGATCTCGGCGACCCCGCCCACCCGATCGCGTAGGTAAAGTGATAGTAAACGAGTGGTCGGCCATAAGATTCGTATCTCATAGCGTCTGGCTTCTGGGCCGCTAGAGAGAATTTTTGGCGCCCGTAACTGACGGTCGCGCCCGGATACTACTCGCCGTTTGAGCACGGCCGTACGCCACGACTAGACGGCGATAGCAACCGCGTGCTTGGTATATCCTTCGCGTCCCCAGCGCTTGAGTATCTCGGGCGGCGGATGGCGGCGCTCGATGGACGAGGACGAAGGTATACGAAGGGGAACACTACGAAGCCGGAGCTTTCTCGGGGCTCCGGCCTTTTTGGGAGAGATGTGCCATTCGGGGGACGCCCCCGTCCCGTGGACTCCTTAAGCTGGTTTATGAGGCCGGGCAATAACGACGCCCTCCAGCGCGCGACACCCGGCTCTCCACTCATCGGGTCGGGGCTCCGTAAGGTCCCCGGCCCTTTGTTAGACGGTGAAAGCTGTGTTCCCCGCTCGTAAACGATGTGCCGACTGACCGAGGCGCTGTCCGGTACACGCCCGGCGTCGTGTCCTTCGGCGAGGGGTCCCCCCGGGTCCCTCTTTCCTCTCGCCTGACGCAGGGACCCGACTTTATTGCCCCATTTGCGCACGGGCCCGGCTCCTAATCAGCCGTATCCCCCGGCCCTGTTCGCCCGACGCCCCGGGGGGGAGACCCCTCCCGCGCCGTTCGGCGCGCGGACCACCAAGATGTGCGACCTGGCATATGCCTTCCCCCACCCACCGGTGTAGGTTTGCTTGGTGTCCCCCGAAGCCGGGGGCCAACCCTACACAAGAGCCCGCCAAGGAGTAGTACTTTCGTGCGGCCCCACGAGCCCACCGCCACGTTGTTGTCCGTCGCCTCCTCGAGGGCGATGGCGCTGGTGACGCTGGCCGCCGTCGGCCGCCAGCGGATCGCAGACGCACTGACCGACGCTTACAACCGGAGGAGTTGCGAGGAGCGTCTGACCGAAGAGGCGGCCAGCGCGGAACGCGGTAGGGAAGCGCTGGCGTTGGCGGCCGTCGATCTCGCCACGTGAAGACCGCCCGATACCGGCCGGGGCCGCGGGGCCGTGGGGCCCGTCCAGAAGCGAAACCCGGGCATGGCGAGCTCCGGGGGTCGGCGCGCGAGGTGGGCGACCCGCGATGCTGAGGCGCCACGCGAAGGCGGGGGTGCTGGTCGTGGCCGTCGCCGTCCTGGTGGTCGAGGGGTTCTTCGTCTACCGGTGGTACGACCGCTACCAGGTGCCCGGCGCCACTTCGGGGGACCCCGTCGGCGCGCCGGCTTCCGAAGGGACGACGGCCGGGGGGACCGCTTCGGAGGGGCCCATCGCGAACGGGGACGCCCCGTTGGACGCCGAAGACACCG
>CADCVH010000103.1 GCA_902806085.1 uncultured Rubrobacteraceae bacterium
AAAGCGCCCGCCCAGAAGAGGCGGCCCCGGGGCACCGAGCGCGGGACGAAGCGGGAGTAGTCCGAGGCGTAGGCCAGCCAGGTGATGCCCCAGCCGATGCCGATGGCCGTCATGACCTGGCTCATCGCGGTCAGGCGCGCGGCGCCCGTGACCTCGCCGGCGTACCCCCACCGGATGTCGCCGCCCGTCCACGCGACTACGGACATGACGACCAGAATGACCAGCGTCACGGGCACCGTGAACTTCTCGAACGTGCGGATGGCGTAGAAGCCGAGCGTCGCCAGGCCGACCTGGATCGCCATGATGAGGAGGACCAGTATCACCTTCGTGGTTGGGCTGCCCGGGATGCCGAGCCTCTCGAGGAGGGCGGCCGTGAGGTCTAGAACTATCCAGGTGTTGATCGCGATCCAGCCGGTCGCTATGACCATCTGGAAGATCGTCGGCAGGTACGCCCCCCGCCGCCCGAACGCGCTGCGAGAGAGGACCATCTGGGTCACGCCGGTCCGCTGTCCCATGAGGACGAAGAGGCCGAAGATCGTCACCCCGATGGCGTTGCCGACCGCGAGCACGATCACGGTGTCCCAGAACCCGAGCCCGAGCACGATCCCCAAAGCTCCAAGAACCCAGTTGATCGGGGCTATGTTGGCGCCGGCCCAGATCCAGAACTGGTCGAGCGCCGTCGCGTCCTTCTGCCCCTCCGGGACAGGTGTTACCGCGTTGTGGCGCTCCAGGTGCGTCGCCTCCGCCAGCTCCCCGTGCCCATCCACAGATCTTCCGCTCATCTCTTCTCCCTACCTCTCGTCCGCCGTCTCCCGCCCGAAATCCACGACCTCGCCCATGAGCCGCGTCTCGGCCGGGCGGGTCTCGGAGATGACCTCTCCCCCCCTGACCACCAGCGTCGTCGCCGCCAGCCGCCTCACCGCCTCCCATTTCCCCGGCGCGTCCACGAGGACGAAGTCGGCCGGGCTACCCTCCGCCAGCCCGTACCCGTCCAGCCCGAGCGTCCTCGCGCCGCCTTCGGTCACCATGTCGAAGCAGGCGACCACCTCCTCGCGGGTGGTCATGTGGCAGGCGTGGACGGCCATGTGGGCCGGCTGCAGCATCCCGCCGGTGCCGAGCGGGTACCACGGGTCCATCACGTCGTCGTAGCCCAAGGAGACGTTCAGGCCGTTCTGCCAGAGCTCCTTGACGCGGGTGATCCCGCGCCGCTTCGGGTAAGTGTCGTAGCGCCCCTGAAGGGTTATGTTGATCAGGGGGTTCGCGACGAAGTTGATGCCGCTTTTGACGAGGAAGCCCATCAGCTTGAAGGCGTAGGCGTTGTCGTAGGAGCCGAAGGCGGCGGTGTGGCTCGCGGTGACGCGCCCACCCATGCCGCTCCGTATGGCCTCAGCCGCCATCACCTCCAAAAACCGGGACTCCGGGTCGTCGGTCTCGTCGCAGTGGACGTCCACCGGCCTGTCGTACTTCTCGGCGAGCCGGAAGGTCTCCCGGACGGACTGGGCGCCCATCTCGCGGGTGTGCTCGTAGTGCGGGATGCCCCCGACGGCGTCCGCCCCGAGCCTCAGCGCCTCCTCCATGAGCTCCGCGCCCTTCGGGTAGGAGAGGATCCCCTCCTGCGGGAAGGCGACGACCTGGACGTCGATCCAGGATCGCACCTTCTCGCGCAACTCCAGGAGCGCCCTCAGGCCGGTGAGCTCGGGGTCCGTGACGTCGGCGTGGGTGCGGACGTGGAGGACGCCCTGGGCCGCCTGCCAGCGGAGGAGTTGGGTGGCGCGGTCGATCACGTCCTCGCGCGAGATCTCCTCCTTGCGCTCGGACCAGATCTGGATCCCCTCGAAGAGCGTCCCCGACCCGTTCCACCGCGGTTGGCCCGCCGTGAGCGTCGTGTCCAGGTGGACGTGCGACTCCACGAACGGCGGCGAGAGGAGCCGGCCTTCGGCATCCACCTCGCGCGCCGCGGGCCCGTCGATGCCGGGCGCCACGCGCTCGATCCGTCCTCCGGCGACGGCGACGTCAACGAGGCGGCCGTCGAGCCGGGCTCCACGCAAGATCAGGTCAAACATAATCCGGTCCCTCCCTCATACGTCGGAGTAAAGCGTCTGAGCCCGCCGTTTTCTTCGGCCACCCGTACAAAAATGATCGCAGACGGCGCGTCGTGCCGCAGGACGACGGGGCCTCCGGGCCATCGGAAGCTCAGTAGACACGCGGGTAACGCTCGCGGATCTCCTCCGGGTCCGCGTCTTGGAGCGGCGGGATCTCGGCCCGCTTCACGCCCACGTAGCAGTCGAAGAGGTCCCGCGAGAGCCAGGGGCGCAGCAGGCCGGACACGTCGGCGTGCAGGAACCCGGCGGGCTCTTCGCCGTGCACCCCTAACCCTCCCGGTCAGCCGATCCGTTGTCCCAGTGGCGCAGCCCGAAGCCGGCCTCCCCGAGCTTTCCGCCCAGTGCCCCGGCCGCGGCGGCCTCGCACACGCAGAGGACGCCTCCCCCCTTGCCGTCGCCGCGCGCGAGCGCCGCGGCCACCGCCCCGGCCGGCTGGAGGTGGTAGCCGCCCCAGCCCAGCTGCCGGTAGGTATCGCGCACGATCAGCAAGGTGCCGCCAGGCCCGCCGACCGAGCCGGCTATGCCGACGAAATGGCCGCAGTCCCAGTCCGCCTCCGGCGGCTCCACGGGCCTCCCGGAGAGGTAGTCCAGGAGGACAGCGGGTCCCGGACGGGACCCCCACAGGCGGCCCGTGCGCAGGTTGGCGATCAGGACGGCCTCGCCCGCGGAGGAGGCGACGACCTCGACCAGGGAGCGGACCGTCTGCGCGCTCCACGGCCCGGCGACGGGGACCACCGCGAGGCCGCCCCCCGATAGCTCCTCGACGGCCCGGGTTACCCCGGTGGCGGAGGTGCCGGAGGAGGGCGCGTCGTCGGCGACGGGGATATCCAGGCAGTAGTCGGTGCGGGGGGAGGCGCCGGGCGGAAGCCACTCCGAGGGATCGCCCTCCGCGAGGGTGGTCCCGGCGCGCAGGGCCACCCCGTCCTGGTCCGCCGGGTAGCCGGCCGAGGCGAGGGCGAGCGCGCCCCAGAACGCGCCGCAGAGCTGGTCCTTCTGGGGCAACTCCCTCCCGTGAAGGGCCCCCAGGCCCGGGGGCTCCGGAACGGGGCTTACCTGGCCTGCGGCCGGCCCGTCCACGCTACTCTCTGGGGCCCGTGGTGGGACGTTTGCCCACGCCGAGGACGTCCTCCTGTGTTGCGTCCGGTTCGTCGCCGGACTCCGAGAAGGCGCGGCCCATCACCTCGACCAGTTGGGGGCGGCGCCAGGAGATGAAGAACAGGAAGCCGAGCCCGATCAGGGCCCAGAGCGCGATCAGGTACGGCCACAGGTTGAACGGCGGGTCGGGCACGGGGTAGATGAGCCCGTAGATCGGCAGGCACACCGCCGCCGTCGCGACGAGCGGAATAACCGCGTGGCGCAGAACCGAGAAGTTCTCGCGCTCCTTCCTGAAGAAGTACAGGAAGACGGAGGCGTTTATGAAGATGTAGACGAAGAGCACCGCCAGCGTCCCGAGGCCCCCGAAGTACCCGTAGGTCGTCGCCGGGTCCGGGAAGACGAAGGCGCTGAAGACCACGCCGAGCACCACGGAGAAGCCGGCCTGGACCGACGCGGCAACGTAGGGCGATTGGCGCGTCGGGTGAACCTTCGCGAGCGCGCGCGGGAGCACCCCGTCGCGCCCGAGGGAGTAGAGGAGCCTCACGGTCGCGTTGTGGATGCCTATCGCCGAGGCGATCGCCCCGGTAAGGGCGGCGATGCCGACGAAAGGCGCCCATCCGGCCCCGAGGTACTCGCGCGTGAGGGTGTCGAACCAGGCCGCGTCCCCGGCGAAGCGGTCCATGTTGGTGGGGCCGAAGCCGATGGTCGCCGCGTAGGTCACGAAGACGTAGTAGGAGCCGATGAGCGCCACCGCCCCGAGGAGGGCCCGCGGGATGCTCGTGTACGGGTCGCGCGTCTCCTCGCCCAGGGAGGCCGCCGCTTTCCACCCGACAAACGACATTATCCCGAAGATCATGCCGAGGAAGACCCCGCCGATCCCGCTGCCGGTCGCCGGGTTGAAGACCGCGAGCGTGTTCCCCTCGGCGCCGCCCTGGAAGACCACGGCGAGCAGCAGGATGGTGACGATGGCGATCTCGTAGGCGAGAAAGACGAGCCCTCCCCGCACGGACTGGGTCACCCCGAGCACCGAGAGCGCGTAGACCAGCCCCGCGATGACGAGGAAGGGGAAGATCCAGGGCACCGCGATCCCGAAGGTGCGCTCCATGAGCTCGCTTGAGAAGGAGGCGAAGATCGAGTACGTCGCGGCCTCGAAGATGCCGTACCCGATGATGAAGAACCACATCCCCATGAAGCCCGTCTTGGGATTGATAGCGTTGGAGACGAACGCGTAGACGCTCCCCGCGGACGCGGTCCTCCTGGCGAGCTGCGAGAAGCCTAAAGCCACGAGAAAGACGGCCGCAAACGACAACAGCATCGCCAGCGGCATCGCGGCGCCCGCGAACCCGGCTATAAACGGCGTGTTGAAAAACATGGCCACCGACGGCGCCATGAACCCCATCGAGACGACCATCGCCTCGAGCGTGGAGAGGGCCCCGCCCTTCAACCCTCCCTCGGTCCTGCCTTCCAAGAGCCTCCCCCTAACCTCCAACCGATCACGAAAAGTTCCACATTATTGGCAGACGCGCGCGCGTAAAGCCATAGGCCAAACGCACAATTTTTCGACATCCCTCCACCCTTGCTGTCGGCATGGGCGGCGATCCCCTCCGCCCCCGCCAACGGGGCCCAGCGGGGCGGGTTCGTTTTCCTCGTTGAGCGGGGGGCGCCGTCTTGCTAGAGTCACGGGGTTGGCCTGCGAGAGGGGAGATTTCATGGCGGGGATCCGGGAGATAGTCCAGGAGGGCGACCACCAGTTCACGATGGGCCCGTACGCCGAGCCCATAGCCAGGGTCGCGGACGGGGAGACGGTGACCATACACACCGAGGACGCCTTCGGCGGCTCCATCACCTCGGAGGACGACGTCCCGAGCGAGGCGCTCGGCCCCTACCTGAACCCGCAGACCGGCCCCGTCTTCGTCGAGGGCGCCGAGCCCGGCGACACTCTAGCCGTCAAGATAGAGGACATAGAGTTCACCCGGGACTGGGCGGCGAGCTGCCTCGTGCCCTTCTTCGGCGGCCTCACCTCCACGAACCTCACCGCCACCCTGCAGGAGCCGCTGCCCGAGAGGGTGTGGAAGTACCGGATAGACGGCGACGTGGCCCGGAGGGGGGAGTGGGAGATCCCGGTCCGCCCCTTCGTAGGCACCATCGGCACCGCGCCGGCCATAGAGGCGCGATCCGCCCTCTCCCCCGGCGACCACGGCGGCAACATGGACGTGCCCGACACCCGCCCCGGCAACACGGTCTACCTGCCCGTGCGGAGGCCCGGCGCCCTGTTCTACACCGGCGACTGCCACGTGGCCCAGGGCCAGGGCGAGCTCTGCGGCGTCGCCCTGGAGGTCTCCGCCAGGGTCACGGTAACCTTCAACGTCATAAAAGGCAGGGACATCCTCTGGCCGCGCATCGAGTCAGACGAGCACATAATGACCGTGGGCAGCGCGCGCCCCATGGAGGACGCCGCCCGCATAGCCTACGCGGAGCTCGTCGGGTGGCTCACAGAAGACCACGGGTTCGAGAAGTTCGACGCCTACCAGCTGCTCACCCAGGTCGGCGAGCTCTACGTCGGCAACATGGTGGATACCGTCTACTCCCTCGTCGCCCGCTGCCCCAAGCGCCAC
>CADCVH010000104.1 GCA_902806085.1 uncultured Rubrobacteraceae bacterium
AGCCGATCCAGTACGCCCCGCCCTGGATCTCATCCACGTCGGAATCGTCCCCCGCGGGCGAGATCTCCGAAGTGCAGGCCGGGCATCGGAACGTCCCGTCGAGCATCAGACGCACCTCGGGCTGGCCGCACCAACAGGTGAGGTCGCCGACGGCATCCGGTAGGCCGACCACCCAGAGCAAGGCCTCAAGGACGGCGCCGGTCGTGGTTCGACCGCAGGAGGCGCAGAAGGCCAGGCTGGATTTCAGGTACCTCATGCCCCCCGTCTCGCAGATCGGGCAGACCAGGTGGCTGCCCACGGACGCTGGAACCGTTCTTTTCACCTCGACCCCTTTCCTCTCCCTCCCTGCCTGACGAAGGTACCCGACGGGCGTTACGGGGGCGTTACAGGGGCGTTACGGGAGGGCGCTCCGGGACCTGGTGCCGCGGCCGTCGTACCGAGAGGGGGAGCTGTATGGACGCCACGAAAAAGATCGTCTCCCGAGACCCCGAGGTCATGAGCGGGGAACTCGTCTTCGATTAACCCAAGGGGACCACTCCCTCGACGACTTCCTGGGGGGCTTCCCGACCGTTTCGCGCGACCAAGCCGAAGCCTGCCTGGAAACCACCATGTGTGTAGGCCGCCGACGTCCTCGCGACGGCGGACCGCTAGGCAACCGGCCGGGCAACCAGAGTTGCGTGTACTCCTGGACGAGCACGTGGACCGGCGCCTCAAGCGCGACTTCGCCGAGGGTCACGACGCGTAGCGGTACCATTGCGGCCCTACAGCATAACTTGAGGCCCTTGGTCGCCGGTCCTGGCAAGTCCTCTTCCCCCGAAGCCCGGAGGATGCGCGGCCACGGTCCCTGCTTCGCCCACGGCTCGTGGCGGCGGTAGGCGGTCTCCCACTTGTCGAGCTCTTCGGGCATCTCCCCCAAAGGCCTCTGGAGAGCCGGCCAACGCGGGACCCCGTATGCGAAGTTCGCGGAAGGTCCCTCTCACGCGCTCGGGTGAATAAGGGCCAGGACCCTATGCCTTGGGCGGCCTCCGCCCTCGGGGATGCGTTCCCAACGGACACATCCCGCCCCTCTAGTGCGCTACCATGAGGCGCGCCCGGTGGCCTCTCGCAGGGCCCGCAGGGCCGCCGGACGATCCAGGCCGGTTCCCCCTATGATGTCGACCGCCGAGGAGTGGATCTGGTCGACGACCGCGTTTACGCCCAGGTTCCTCGCCAGGTCCTCGTGCTCCTGTAGCAGCGTGCTGGCCTTCTTCGCGGCATCCAAGGCCAGCCGGCGCGTCTCCGCGGGATCCCCTGAAGTCTCGAGGTAGTCGGCCAGGGCCTCGGTCGCCTGGGCGAGGCCGCGGATCGCGGCGGTCATGAGGGGGTCGGGGGCGGGGTCTTCGGGTTGGACCACGGAGAGCGCGGCGCGGGCAAGCGCCCGGACGTCTCGCACCGTCAGGTCTATCTGGTCGGCCGCGGCGGCGTAGAGATCCAGGTGCCCGAGGCTCTTTCGCCGGGGCGGCGCGAGATGGGCGGTCTCGCGTCCGGCCGTCACGGCCTCCTTCAGCCCGGCCACCCTCGCGTCTATCTCCCTGGCCTTCACGTACGCCCCCTGGGCCCGCCCGGCGTCGCCGCTTTCGAGGGCCGACGCCACCTCTTCGAGCACGGCGGCCGACTCCTCGAAGAGCGGGTAAGCGGCCTCTTGAACCATCCGCTCGGGGTTCACCGGAAGGAGCGCGTTGATCAGGAGCGCGGTGCCACCGCCGATCAGCGCCTCGAGGAAGCGCTCGGCCGGGAAGCCGGCGGCAGAGGGGACGAAGGTGATCATGATGATCATCGCCGAGATGGCGGTCTCGTTTACCCCGAGGTCCCCCCCGCCCAGGAAGAGCACTGCCACCGTCATCGCCAGCGCCACGAAGACCCCGGCCTGCACCGCCCCGACGCCCACTACCGAGACGAGCAGGTCGGCGAGGGCGACCCCGAAGGCCACCGCCAGGGTCAGCTCGACCGCCCGCCGGCCGCGCTCGCCCACCGCCAGCCCCAGCACGATCACCGCCGCTATGGGGGCGAACGTGGGCCGCTCCAGCCCAAGGATGAAAACGGCCAAAAACCAAGCCAGGCTGGCGGCCACCGCCGTCTGGAGGATCGGCAGCCATCCGCCCCTTAGGCGGTGGGCGCCTGAGCGCAAGCGGTGGCGAAATGCCGGAACCACGAGAACTAGCCCCCGGCCGTCTCCGGGCTCTCCCTCCCGATAAGCCAGAGGTTGAAGATGGGAAAGCCTAGATCCTTGTTCTCTTCTTTCACGAAGGATCCTCCACCCTTTTTGCTTATGCGATTGGGGCATCATACTTACCCGTATAAAGTACGGCAATGAACGTCCGACTCGTTTGACTCTGGCAGGAGCTCGTTGGCCTGCAGCCGCCAAGCTTTTGGGGCGCCGGTTAAACAGGGATCGCTCGCGAACTCCCTGTCGCCCGTAGGATGGGTTGGCCTGTTCTCGGCTTGCGTCCCGCCGGCGACCGGCGTGCGGAGTGACCCACAAGAGGTTTGCACGGCCCGAAGTCGGAACGTCCTTCACACGCGCCGACGGCAGAGACCCGACCGAAGCGGGGGTGCGTACATGAAGGTGTTGATCGGAGTCGATCCCCACAACGCTTCGACGCCCGCAAGAACGACGGGCTGGACGCCCTGGCCACCGCGCTGGCCGCCTGGCGCAACGAGCGGCTACCCTCGGTCGATCCCGACGCCGGGGCGGAAGCGCTGCGCCTGCTTTCCGAGAGGCGCGGGGACCTGGTCTGCCGAGCGCGCCCGGGCGCTCAACCGTCTCCACGATTTCCTGCGAGACCTCCTACCCGGCGGGGTGCCAGGGACACTCTCGCCCCCCCGGGCCGCCCGCATCCTGCGCCGCATACGGCCGCAGGGCGCCTCGGCCGCGTCCGCCGGCGGTTGGCTTCGGAGACCATGCGCGACGCCCGGGCGCTGGGGCAAAAGGTCGCGGACCTCGACGGGCGCATCGAAACCGAGGTGGAAGCCTCTGGTACCAGCCTCACGGAGATCTTCGGCGTGGGCCCCATACTGGCCGCCAAGATCACAAGGACGGTCGGCGGCGCGGCGCGTTTCCCGACCAGGGACCGCGCTCGCCGCCCGTTACGCAGACCTTCCCGAGCGCCGGCCACCCGAGCCTCGAGGCGATGGCGGAGGAGTTCCTGGCCGGCGTCGGCATGCACGTGGACCGCGCGAGCTTTGGCGTGGCCGGGCCCGGGTGACGAACCTGCCTTGGAACGTGGACGAGGCCGGGCTAGAGGAGGAGTTGGGGCCCGGCCCAGGTTCCCCACGCCGTTTTGTAGTCCGGGCAACGGCCCTGCGAATCGACGCCGCGCTTCACGGCGCCCTCGACTCTCCAGGCAGGAAGAGGGCCGGTAAGATGGTGAGCGCGATGGCGTCGGCGTGGTAGAGCGGGAACGGGCAGTAGAACGCCTCGTCCTCGTGCAGCCCGAAGTCCTCGATCAGAGGAATGCTCGAGGTATCAGGACACCTGCACAGCGGCCAAAACGCGCCTCACCCGTGAGGCGGCGAGGAAGCTTGACCGCAGCCCCTCTTCCCCGATCTTCTCCGCCAGGGCCTGCACGACCTGTGCGGTCTCGGCGAAGGCCCTCCGCGCCTCCCCATCCTCGCCCTGCTCCTCGTAGAGCTCTCCAAGGTCGGCCCGTATCTGCCACAGTTGGCCCGGAAGACCGAGATCCTCGGCCAGCAACGCCGCCTCGCGCAGTCGTTCGACGGCCGCGTCGGCGTCGCCCTCCCACCGGGCGAGCACCGCGAGAGACCGCAGGTAGGAGACCTGATTGCGCCTATTGTCCCCGACACTTCGGCCGACGCGCCGGACGCCCTCACGGGCAAGTCGTTCGTCCCCGCCCCGCAAGAATGCCTCGGTGTGGAGGTGGCAGGCCCGGTTTGTATGGCGCACCGGCGTGCGCACCTCTTGCATGAGCGCCGCTAACTCCAAAGCGTAGGCGTGCGCGGTCTCCCAGTCACCGGCCAGGGCGCGGTTTGCGCAAAGGTAGGATGTGCTCACGAGCGTGAACAGATTTCCGATAGTCTCGCTGCGCTCAAGCGCCTCCTGGTGTGCCTCCCGCGCGGCGTCCACGAGCAACACCGCCTCGTACGCGTAGCCCAAGGCGACGAGCATCATGGGGATGAAAGGGCTGGCCCCCACCCGGGCTTCATCGACACCCCGTCGGGCGACGTGCAGCGCCTCCTCGTACTCGCCCGAATCCGTCAGTCCCATGGCCAGCCCAACCGACGCGTTCGCTCTCAACCAGGTGTTGCTTGTCTCCACGCCGATCGCCAGGGCGCCGCGTCCGGCTTCTACCCCTTCCCGGTGCAGGCCGAGCATGCTCATACTCAGGCTCCGGAGCGACAGGTTCTCCCCTTCCATAGCCCTGTATCCCAGCGCGCTTGAGGGTGGGGCCTCAATCCGAAGACTCACGAGTGCCGGGCCTTCGTCGCTCGAACCTTTCTCCCGTATTTCCGCGTACAGCTTGCGCGATTCTTCGGCATTAGCGGCGGCCGATTTCCAGTCGCCGATGTGCGCGTGGCGCGACGCAAGCGCGTACAGGCTGCCCGCCGCAAGCTCGGTGAGGCCCAGCTCCCGCGCCAACGCCAGCGCCCGCTCCCCGTGCTCCAGCGCCGCGTCCGGATCGGAGGCACGCGCCAGGGTTTCGGCGAGGCTCCACTCGACGTTTGCGATCCCGACCCGGTCATCCGTCCGCTCCGCGACCTGGAGGGCATCTTCGAACAAGCGCTTCGCAGTGTCCAGATCGTAAGAGCGTTTCATCGCCAGGGTCGCCATGTGGTTGAGGGCGGCCCACTCCAGCGCGGGCTCCCGCGCCTTCCGGGCGTACGAGAGCAGGGCCTCGTAGACTTTCCGGGCCTCCTCCCAATCCTCGGAGAACTCGTAAGCCCTCCCGAGCTTGGTGTGCAGGCGCTCCAACTCAGGCGCCGTAGCCGTGGCCGTGGCCGGCAAGGTTCCGTCTCCGATCAAGCGCCGGGCCCGTTCGTAATGCACGATGGCGTCCCCGGCGGCGAAGAGGGCCATCGCGGCGTCACCCGCCGCGATCGAGTGCCGGAAGGCCTGATCCGGAAGGCCGGCCGCGAGCGCGTGGCGGGCGAGCTCCACGGACGGGATGCCCCCGGCGGATTCCAGGGTTTCAAACGTCCTGCGGTGGAAGACGCGCCGCCGGGCGGCGCCCGCCTCGGTGTAGATCACGTCCCGCACTTTTTCGTGGGCGAAGACGTAGACGTCGCCGCTCCCGAAAGGCTCCCGCTCCCCCCGGCCCTCCTCCACCAGTCGGCTCGCGAGCGCCTCGTCGAGCGCCTCCAGGCCCTCGTTCTCTTCCAGCCCCGTCACCTTGACGGCCCGTTCGAAGGTGAACCTGGGGACCAGAACGGCACCGGCGGCCAGCAGCTTTTGCGCCCCGCCGCTCAGGCGGGACAGCCGGGCATGGATCGCCTCGCGCACGTTCTCGGGCAAGCTCCCCCGCAGGGCCTCCACGTCGCGCGCCGCGGAACCCAACGAGACGACCGGCGTCCCGTCAGCCTCGGTGCGCACAATGAGCACACCCTTTGCGAGAAGTAGTTTTAGCGTCTCTGAGAGGAAGAGCGGCTGCCCGCCCGTCTCTTCGTACAGCCACAGGCCCAGGCGCTCCAGGTCGACACCCGAGGGTTCCTCGCCCGCGTCAGGGCCGCCCTCCTCGCGGTCCTCCCCGCCCGAGGTCCTCCCGAGCAGCGCCCGGAGAAGGTTCAGGGTGTCGCCGAGTGCGAGGGGCTCGAGTTCCAGGTATCTCACCGGCAGCTCGCGGGCCAACCCGGAGAGCCATCCGGCCAACGAGGGCAGTGCCTCCGTAGCCTCGGGGCGCAGGGCGAAGATGACGAGCACCCGCGTGCCCTCCTCTACCCACCTCCGTCCAGCGTACCTCAGCGCATCCAACGAGGACCGACTCGCCCAATGCATGTCGTCGAGGAACAGGATAACCGGCGCGGCTTCCCTCGAGTCGAAGGCGGCCACGAGGCGCGATATCGCCTCCAGAAGCCGTGCGCGCGCCTGCGACTCCTCGCCCGAGGGTGGCTGCAGATCCGGGTAGCGCTCCTTGAGTTCCGGCAGGATCCTGGCGAGCTCCGAGAGCCACACGTCATCCACAAGGTCATCGGGCGCGCGCTCTCGCTCCACGCGACGCCTCAAGGCGTCCGTCAGTACCCCGAAAGCGAGGCCGCCGCTCTGGGGAGGGCGTCCCCGAAGCACGTCCGCGCCCTGGGCTTCGGCCCAGGAGAGAAACTCTTCCGCCAAGCGGGTCTTGCCGATGCCGGCGTCCCCAACGAGCGCGACGACCTGCGAGTCGCCGGAGAGGGCGAATCGGTAGGCGTCGGCGAGGGCGTCGAACTCCTCTGAGCGTCCGACGAAAGGCGTGCTCGGCAACTCCGGCGTGTTCCCCGCCCGCGTCACGGCGCGCGGAGCGCCCATATGCCCCCGCTGCGGCGCGTGGACAGACGCCCGCTCGCCCGCCCGGGAGGCAAGGGCTTCGATCTCGGGCCGCGGTTCGGCCCCAAGCTCCCGCTTCGACAAGGACCGGAACGTCTCGTAGGTGTTGAGTGCCCCCGGCCCGTCCCCGGCGGCGAGCTGGACTTCCATGAGGCGCCGGTGCGCCTCTTCGGAGAGGGGCAACCGTTCCGTCCAGGCCGCGGCCGTGGTGATGGCCTCCCCGAGTTCTCCGGCCTCCAGCAAGAGGCCGCTGAGCCGGTCGTAGACCAGCTCCAAACGCCCACGCCAGGCCTCGCGCTGGAGGTCCAGCCACAGGTCGAAGTCGGGCGCGTCGTTCAGATAGAAGCCCTTCAAAAACTCGCCGCGGTACGCCTCGGCGGCGGAACGGAGCCGGGAGACCGTCTCATGGTGCAACTCTGCGGCGAGGTCCCGGGAGCCGGGGACAGAGCGGGCCAGGGCGTGGGCGGATTCGAGGGCGCCCAGGTCGAGATCAAGCTCGGGACCGGACGCCAGGCCCAGGGCATCCCCGTCGACGACGAGATGACCCCTACCCGGCGGCGCGGTGGCCTCTCCGAGCGCGCCCCTCAGCCCCGCCAGCGCGCTCCTCAGCGACGCCCGGCCCCGCTCCCCATCGCTCCTCGGCCAGAGGAGGTTGGTGATCTCGTCCCGAGAACGCGATCCGTCCCCGGCGGCCAGGTAGGCCAGAAGCGCGAGGGACTTACGGGCCCGAAATTCGACCGACCGCCCTTCGTGACGTACTTGCGGCGGGCCAAACAGTTTTATGGTCAGATTTCCCAATGCTCCCTCAACGGTTCGATTCCCGGCCGGCAAACCTAAACCAACTACACCTTTATATGCAATCCTATCAAACACAGGTAAACGTAACGGTAAATTTTGGCGAACGTTCGCCCCATTGAACGTTCGCCCCACTATCTGGGCCGTGGGGATCTTGGGAGTCCTCTTGGGGCCAGAACGCAGCCCCGAGGACGCGGCGACTTTGTTATCCCCTTAGACTTGATGCGCGGGCAGCGCCACTTAGGCCGGATGCGCGTCCCACTTCGGTTGCGGCGCCGGGGGTCTTGCCAGGCTTGCGGCCGGGGGTTGGAGCCTCGAAACGTGGCGCTCGCCCCCAAAGAGATCGTCGGTTGAGTACGCCCGGCCCGAACCCCGACGTTGAGATTCGGGCTTTGCCCTGTAGCGTGGTGGATCCCGAGCCTGACGGTAGAGACGCCGTACGGTTTACGTCTCCCCCGCTCCCTACCGCTGCTACCTTCCCTGCGATGTGGGCAGCGGGCGTCGCGCGTTGGTAGTGCGTAAAACCTGTGCGGAGCTAGTGGTGGGGGACGAAGCGATAGCCTATACCGCGTTCGCTTTGGATGTAGCGTGGTAGCCCTGGACGGTCCAGTTTTTTGCGCAGCCGGCCCACGAAGACCTTCAGGTAGTGCTCGGCCTCACCGTACGCCGGGCCCCAGGTTCTATGTAGCAGGTACCGGTGCGAAAGGGTGGTCCCGGGGTGCGACATCAGGGCCTCGAGGAGCCGGAACTCCGTGGGTGTCAGCCTGACGGCCTCTCCCCTGAAACGCGCCTCGCGGGTCGCCGAGTCCAGCGCCAGGTCGCCGACGACGAGATCGGGACCAGGCAGCGCGGGGCCCGCCTTCGCCCGCCGCAGGAGCGCCCGCAGGCGGGCGAGCAGTTCCGGGTGCTCGAAGGGCTTGGTCAGGTAATCGTCGGCGCCGAGGTCCAGCGCCCTCACCTTGTCCGGGGTCGCGTCGCGCACGGAGAGCATCAGGATCGGCACGCGGGAGCCGCCGTGCCGGATGCGCCGGCACACCTCGAAGCCGTCGGGCGGCGGCATGGTGACGTCGAGCACCACCAGATCGGGGCACACTTCAGCAAATTTACGCAGCGCCTCCTCGCCACCCGACGCGACCGTGACCTCGCAGTCGGGCCAGATCATTCTGGCCCCGAACCCGACGACCTCGGCGACGTCGCGGGCGTCGTCGGCGATGAGCAGCCTGACCGTCACGGCGCGTCCCCCCCACCTCGACGCGGCAGGACGACGACGAAGCTCGCGCCCCCCTGGGGCCGGTTCTCGGCCCGGATGCGCCCCCCGTGCAGCTCGACGATCCCGCGGGCGATGGCGAGCCCGAGCCCCGAGCCACCCTCCTCGGTCCCCAGACGGTAGAAGCGTCTGAAGATGGCCTCGGTCTCGGTCTTGGGGAGGCCGGGTCCGTCGTCGGAGAAGACGAGCGAGACCTCGCCATCCGCGACCCGACCGGAGACGGAGACACGCGTTCCTTCGGGCGTGTGCACGTTGGCGTTCTCCAGGAGGTTGACGACTACCTGGTTTAGCCTCCGCGGGTCGCCCTCGGCGGGCAACGCCTCCGGGAGGTCGAGCTCCAGCGCTTGGCCTTTCTCCCGGAGGAGGGGCCGCACCGTCGAGACGGCGTCGGAGACGACGGCGCGCAGGTCCAGCGGCTCGAGTTCGAGTCGCAGGGTGTCCGCCGCGAGCTGGTTGTAGGCGAGCAGGTCGTCCACGATCATGCCCAGCCGCGCCGCGTTGCGCCGGGCGTTCTCCAGCAGGTCCCGCTCGTCGGACCGCAGCCGCCCGGCCGCGCTCTCCTGCAGCAACCCCAACCCGGCCCGGGCGGCGGTCAGCGGCGTCCGCAGGTCGTGGGAGATCGAGGAGACGAAGTTCTCCCGCAGGCGGTCGAGCTCCTCTAGCCGCCCGGTCCTGCCATGGGCCGACCGGGCGGACGCCTGCTCCAGGGAGATTCGGCGGGCCTGGATGGCCGTACTGGCGCCGAACACGGCGAGCAGGACCAGTCGTCCCGCCAGCCCCTGGGGGTCCACGTTCGGGATCGCCACCAGCTCGACGAACGCCACCAGCACCGCGGCGGCGGCCGTGTAGACGACGCTCTCACGCAACGTCAAGGCGGCCGAGGAGCAGATGACGGACACGAAAAAGAAGACGAAGATCGGTCCGCCGGGCTCCGCGCCGAGGGCGTAGAGCACGGCGATGGCCGGCAGGTCCAGGGCGAACTTGAGCCTAAAAGCGTGCAGACTGCGCACCCGGTTGCGGAGCACCTCGAAGGCAACGAATAGAACGGTGAACGCCAGCACGAGCGCCCAGCTCGGGATCCCGAGCCGTCCGGTCGATGGCTGCGCGAGCGTGATCGCCAGCACCACCACGAGGCTGCCCGCCTCCAACAGGAGAAGCGCGCGGTCCAGGAAGCGGTGCAGATCCGTCTCTTCGGGCAGTCGGGCGTCGGGCGACTCTTGCATGACGCCCTAGCCTAACCGGAACCCGGCGGGAAAGCCACACTCGCCCGGGCCGGCCGGTGTACCGAGAACGGGCCGGGGCTATCATGGCGCCATTCGGAGCCGCGGCTCGGAGAATTTTCCTGATCCTTCGCGGGATGGTTTGGGTCACCCCTCCGTCTCTCCCCCGACGATTAGCCAGCACACCGCATTAGAAGACGAGTGATCGTAAAACAGTACCGTGCGGGCGTTCGAGATCCTGCCAGGTTGCGCGTTGCGCGTTTCATCTCTCGTCTCGAAATTCGGTCCTGGCAGAAGGCTGCCTCGGATGGAATAGCCGAGGAGGGCCGGAGAAATTTCCCGGCCCTCCTGCCTGGTTGTTCGGTCCGTCGTCTCTCGTTAGCTGCGAATCACTTTCAGGCCGACGAGTAGGCTGGCGCCAAGGAGCAACATGCCCAGCGGCAGAAGAATCGCCGGACCGCCGGTGTCGGGCATGGCGGCGATGGTGGCTTCGTCCTGGCCCTCGAAGGGCTGCGCGATAACCGGACAGTTGATGATAATGTCCGTCGCCCGCAGTCCGGCCACGTAGTCGTTCTCCTTGCCGGGGCTACCCTCAAAGCTCGTTACCGAACCCGCTTCGACCAGGCTTTGGAGGTCTTCGAAGCCGGTTATCCTGCGGCGCTCCCCCGCCTCGATGGCCTCGTCCGTCCACATCGACACGTGCGCGTCCCACATCGGGCTGTAGTTATTGGAGTACGGCTTGTCGTTGTCGGGGTCGAGCGGGAAGACGTTGATCGGGTCGAGGTCGTTGTCGACGATCGTCGAGTTCAGCCCTTGCCGCTCGGGGTTGTTCAGGCCCGTCTCACCGTTCGCGTTGGGTGAGAAAGCCAGGAGCGCGGATTCATCCTCCACATCGCTCTCCCCGAAGGCGGGCAGGTTGGCGAGGCGAGGCGCGTAGACGCCAAGCTCGATCGTCGCCGCGACCGGGTCGGACGAATCGGTGACCAGGTGGTAATAACGCTGGTCGCCGCCCTGGAAACCGTCCAAGAGCTCCATGGTAACGGTTCGCCCCGCGTCGTCGAGGCTGATGACGCGGTCGTGCCGTCCGGTGTCGTTGGCAACCGCCGCCACGTTCAGCACCGACCCGCTGGGCAAGACGACGAGCGACGACCACTGATCGTCGGCGACCGCGCCGGGCTCTGCAACGGAGGGCGGAAAGGCGGAGGGGCCATCGCCCTTCTCCAAAACGCGCTCGGGGCCGAAGTCTACGGCGCCCTTGAAGTTGAGGCGGCCCTCCTCGAGCGTCACCTTCTGGTCGCCGCCGCTTCCGCGCCCGAAGGCCAGCTTGGGCGCGTAGTTGATGCCCAGCCGTCTGGCGACGTCGAAGTTCGACGCCTCCGTTACGATGTAATCCACGTCGTCGCCGTCCGGGCCGACGCCCTTATACAGGGGGAAAGTCGCGTTGGCCTCATCCACGTCTTCCAGATCGTTTACGGCGAGCGTGCTCCTCACGAACACGTTCTGCTCCCCGGTAAAGCGCCGCCGAGAGAAACTATCGGTGCTGCGACCGGCCTCTTCGGCGGCCAGACTCTGCAACGCTTCCGCCTCTCGCAGGGCCAAAGCCTCGTCCAGCCCCGGATCGACCGCCTCCCCCTGCGCCTGCGCCCTCACGGTCGAGCCGGCTACGAGCGCGGCCACGAGGAGCAGTACCAGGCCCGCCACAACGACTATCTTTCTCGCCGGGATACTGATTCTTCCACGTCCCTCGTTCAAAAGGTCCGTCCTTTCCAGTTGCTCTGTCCTGCTTCTAATGCCTCAATTTCCGCCCTGCTTCGTGTCCTGGCTCTTGCTTACACCTTCTCTACCTCCCCTATCCGATCGTGGCCGGCCCGTGATCGAACAAGGCTATATCGCGACCGTGAAGCTGGCGTGTCTTCGGCGTAACGGGCGCGTGACCGGCACCACGTCGCACCGTGAGGTCGTCGTGGAAACGTTGCGGTAGCTGGCATACGCTGGCATACATTTAGGACGGGCCGTGGGTAACGAGATGCGGTAGCGGCATGAAACCTCCGATCTCCGTTCGTACGGTTCCCAGAGGAGCGCGGGGTATTGAAGCGCGGCCCACGCTCCCCGAACGCCTTCATGCCGCGCCGCTGCCATTTCTTTTTGACGAGTTTCCGCGACGAGCGCCCGCCCTGGATAGCCGGGAACTTGCGCCACAGGGCTTCACCCAGGGAACGGACGCCCCAGAATTAGGGACCACGGGTCCTCGCAACGAGGTTCAGCGTACCGGGGCCAACACCACGATCCGATCACGCCGGCCCCACGGACACGTCGACGGGCAAGTAGCGATACGACCCGGCCACCCCTCCGGGGATCGAGCCGGACCGAACCTGGCCGGTTACCGAATGCAGGCGGTGGGGCCGTCGCCGTCCGCGAGAGGCCCGGGGCGCGTTGGCACGAGAACCGCGCCGAGGCACCGACGGCGCGAGGCCACCGATCCGCGACGAACGGGCGAGGGCCGGCGTCCGGCTGGCGGCGTGCATCACGCCGGCGTTACGCCCGCTTCACGGGCCGGGGCTATCATGATGCCATTCGGAGCCGCGGTTCGGAGAATTTTCCTGATCCTCCGCGGGATGGTTTGAGAGAGGAGTCGGTGCTAATGCCGACGGTAGCTTTTGCGGCGCACATCTTGCCGGGCCGAGAAGAAGGGTGGCGGCGCTTTATGCAGGAGATCTCGGAGGTTCGCTCGCGCGAGTACGAGGGGTGCCGCCGGCGCCTGGGCGTTCGCAACGAATCGGTGTGGCTCGCCCGCACGGGGGAGGGCGAGACGGCGCTGGCCTACCTCGAGACCGACAAACCCGACCTCCTGATAAGCAGGCTGGCGAGCTCCGATGAGCCGTTCGACGTGTGGTTGAAGGGGAGGCTCGTGGAGTTCCACGGCCGGGGCTTGGCCCGCATGCCGCGCAAGGCGGCGGCGGAGTTGATCTTCTCCTACGAAGATCTGCAGGAAGGTGACCTTCCCGTCGACAGGTCGGAGCAGGCCACGAGGGACACCTACGACGCGTACGGCCTATCCACAGACGCCGCGGAGTGGATATTCCGTGGCGCCGATCCTCGGCCGGATGCGCCGCAATAACGGCGAACGCCGGCTACCGGGGCAGGGGCAAGGAGTGGGCGGAACACCCGGCGTGGAAGTCGAGGTCGTGAACCGCTCCCCGTAACCGCCACCGGAGAAGGTCCTTGAGATCTGGGCGAAGTGGTTCAAAGGAGGGCGCAAGATGGACCTTAGCAAGCCGCCCAAGCGGCCGGCCTACGAGAATCTACCGAGACGCTGGGGCACGGAGCGCACCTTCGCCCGGATCTCCCAGAACCGCAGGATGAGCGAGGACCGTGAGCGGCCTTGCCCGACGGGCGAGGCTCTCATTCACGCTGCCATGATGCGGCTGATGGCAAGGAGGCTTGCCCGTGCCTGCAGGCTTCCTGCCGGTGGTGGCGGGACCTCGCGCGGAGCAGGGCGCCGTGACGCGCGTCGCCCCGTCGGATGCCCACGCCCGCTACGTGGCGGCGACCGCCTCAACCTCGATGAGCATCCCCGCCACCGCGGGGGCCGAGACCTCCACGGCGGTGGAGGCCGGGGCGGGGCCGCCCTCGGGCGGGTAGCGGCGCCGCACCCGCGACATCTCCCCCAGGCGTCCCATGTCGGTCAGGTTGACCGTCAGTTTCACGGCGTCGGCCATGGACGCCCCGTTCGCCTCGAGCACCGCGCGCACGTTCTCGAACGTCTGCCCGGCCTGGCGCCCCATGTCGTCCCCACCGACCACGTTGCCCCCGGCATCGATCGGCAGTCGGCCGGAGACGAGGATCAGCGAGCCGTCGCCCAGGTCGAGGCGCGCGGCGTGCGAGTAGTCGCCGGCAGGCGGATGGACGGTGTCGGGGTCGTGGAAGGTCTTGCGCATCTTTCCCCTTCCTGAGGGTTCGGGGCCCGGAGCGGTGATCATTATCGCCCGGTCCCGGGCGCAGCGTCTTCCTCCTACAGACGGTCTCAGAACCGGCATTCCCGGATGCGCAAATAGAACCCACGAGCGAGCAGGCACGACGCCCCGTCTCTCGGTTGGCGGCGGCCGGGATGGCGGCCGTCGGGGCCTACCTGGCGGGGGCCTTCGGTGCGCCGCGTCGAGCTTTAGCCTGCCCTTGACGCGCTGGTAGTCGGTTTCGAGGTAATTGTTCAGATCACCACGGACCTCGATGTCGAGGATCGCCCGCGTAAACCGGCCCGGATCCCGTCGGCTCGCGATGGGGCTTCCACGCCTGCCCACACGATCAGCACGCCTCCCTCCGCCCTGGCCTCCTCGCGGGGGCGCTGCAGTGCTCCCGAGCATCCAATCCCGGCGCACCTTCCGGATCCGGACCGGAGACAGGCTTTATGAGATCTTGTAGAGACCGCCGCCTACGTCGATCGCCTGGCCGGTCACGAAGGCCGCGTCGTCGCTGGCGAGGAAGACGATCGGGCCCACCATGTCCTCTGGCTCGGCCAGACGCTTGATGGCCTGTTGTTCCACGACGCTGGCCTTGAACTCGTCGGAGATGCCGCTGGCGCCGGGTGTGTTGACGATCGTGGGCAATACGGCGTTGACGGTGATGCCGTCTTCGGCGACGTCGTTGGCGAGGCCGCGCACGAAGCCGATCTCGCCCATTTTGGATGCCATGTAGTGGCTGAAGCCCTTGACGACGAGGGCTATCGCGTCCGTCGAGACGTTGACGAAGCGGCCCCAGTTGTTCTTACGCATGAGCGGCACGAAGTGCTTGGCGCTGTAGAAGTGCGAGTCGAGGTTGATCGCGAGGGTCTTGCGCCACAGAGCGTAGTCCAGATCGTCGATGGTGGCGAAGGGATAGATGCCGGCGTTGTTGACCACGATGTCGGCGCGGCCGAAGCGCTCGTCGACGGTACGGGCGACGCGCCCCCAGTCGGCGTCGCTTGTGACGTCCGCGGTGAGGGCGAGGGCCGAGTCACCGATCGGCGCGGCCGCTTCGGTCGGATCTTCGAGGTCGACCAGCACGACTTTGGCCCCGCGCCCGGCGAGTTCGACGGCCACCGCACGCCCGATGCCGCGCCCCGCGCCCGTTATAACGGCGACCCTGTCTTCGTGGCTTTGCATTTGCTGCTCCTTCCAAATCGTCAGCGCGTACCGCCCACCCGATGCAGCCAGCCGGGCAGCGAAACATGGTGTTGGAGCCCGGTTATCTTGTCCGGACGCAGTTCGGTCACGCTTGCACGGCTCTCCTCCCTTCCGCCGTCGCACCGACGACTTCGCTTGTCTTCGACGGTATCCTCGCGGCGTGATCGGGGCGTGACGCAAGCGTGGTTGAGGTACGCGCGGCGCCGTCCGCCAGTAGTTACGCGGCGCCAGGACGAAAAAGCCTCCGCCGAAGCCCTCCCTCATCCCGCCCTCCTTTCGGCCCGGTCCCTTGCCGACCGTGGTTCCTTGTGGACAGCAAGGACGGGGCATGATCGGGCACAAGGTCGTCGAGGCCGACGGTGACCACAAAGAGCTGTAGGCGCTTCGGACGGTGCGAGAAGACGCGGCATCGGAGAGACCGCCGTCGAGGAGCTGCCGGCGCGGCGATGAAGCCCGCCGTCGACGTTCTCCCCGGCAGGATCACGCTTAAGTCACACCCGCATCACGCCGCCTCGCTATCTTTGTGCCCGTCCACCGACCCCTGGAGGAGCCCCGAATGCTGCTAGCCGGCGACGTAGGCGGCACGAAGACTGTCCTGGCTATCTACACGCCGGAGAAGGGACCGCGTTCGCCGCTCGTTACGCAGACCTTCCCGAGCGCCGGCCACCCGAGCCTCGAGGCGATGGCGGAGGAGTTCCTGGCCGGCGTCGGCATGCACGTGGACCGCGCGAGCTTCGGCGTGGCCGGGCCCGTCTCGGGCGGCATGGCCAGGGTGACGAACCTGCCTTGGAACGTGGACGAGTCCAGACTGGAGGAGGAATTGGGGCTCGGCTCCGTCCACCTGGTGAACGATCTCGAGGCCATCGCCCACGCCGCGCCTTTCCTCGGTCCCGGCGACCTCCACCAGATCCAGCCCGGCGAGCCCGACCCCAACGGGGCGCTCGGGGTGGTCGCGCCGGGTACCGGGCTCGGGGAGGCGTTCCTGACCCGCGAGGGCGTCGCTTACCGCGCCCATCCTTCGGAGGGCGGTCACGCGGACTTCGCGCCGACCGACGAGCTGGAGATCGGGCTCTTGCGCTACTTGATGGACCGCTTCGGGCACGCCAGCTACGAGCGGGTCTGCTCCGGGCTGGGCATGCCCAACGTGTACGGTTACCTCAAGGAGACCGGGCACGCCGAAGAATCGCCTCGTCTGGCAGAGGAACTAGCCGCCGCCGAACAGCCGACGCGGGTCATCGTGAACGCGGCGCTCGCCGATGACCCCGATCCCCTGAGCGCCGCCGCGCTGGACCTGTTCGTCTCCGTCCTGGGCGCGCAGGCGGGGAACCTGGCGCTGACGACGCTCGCCACGGGCGGCGTCTTTCTCGGCGGCGGTATACCCCCCCACATCCTGCCCGCGCTCGAACGCGGTGGCTTTCTCGAAGCTTTCCGGAGCAAAGGGAGGTTCTCCGGGCTGCTGGAGAAGGTGCCGGTGAACGTGATCCTCAACCAGCACGCGGCCCTCATCGGCGCGGCCTGCTACGGACTCGAGACTTACGGCATGGATGCCGTCGCCGTCGAGGCCCCTCTGAGAGGAGGAAAGTGACTGGTTTGAAGGTCGGCGATTCGTTCCCCGACTTCACGCTGCCCGACCACCGCGGCACACCGAAGAGGCTCTCCGGGTACACCGCGCCGAGCCCGGTGGACGAGCGGCTGGGCTTCACGGATGGGTACCCCGTGGTGGTGATCTTCGGCCGCGGCTTCTTCTGCCCGCGCGACCAGCGGCACATGCGCAACCTCGTCCCCTTCCAGGACGAGCTGCGCGTCAACTACTGCAAGCTCGTGAGCGTCAGCGTGGACGCCCCCCGCGTTCAGGCCGCCTTCCGCGCAGGCCTCGGCGCCGAATGGCCGTTCCTCTCCGACGAGGGGCGCGAGGTCATAAAGGGCCTCGGCATCCTCGACGAGACCGAAGGGGAGTACGCCGACGTTTCGCGGCCCTTCGCGTTCGTGCTGCGCCCCGACCTGACGGTCCACAAGATCTACGACGGCTGGTTCTTCGTCGGGCGCCCGACGACGGAGGAGCTGCGCATGGACCTGCGCGAGATCATGGAGGCCCGCGCGGACTACCGCTACGACGCCTACGACACGGAGGAGGCGAAGAAGGTCCGCATCCCGCAGAGGGAGTGGCTCGACGGCGCGCCGCCGCTCGGCGCCAACGGGCTCCCGGTGGCGAGCGGTTCGGTAAAGACCTTCGACCTCGCGTCCGGGAACGGCGAGATCTCGCGCGAAGACGGGGAGCCGGACGTCTTCTTCAACTTCACCGCCATCCCGGGCGAGGGCTACCGCACCATCCGCCCCGGCACGCCGGTGCGCTTCGAGGTCGTTGAAGGTAAGGCGGGACCGTCCGCCCGCAACGTCCAGAGGGACGGGGCGGGCGCCTCCCGCGGCCGGGCCGGCCTTGCTTCGTGAGCGTCACGCGGATCCGGTGCGTGAACAGCGCGGCGCTCGGCCTGGGCCGCAAGGTTACCCGCCAGGAGATGGCGGGGGTATGGGCGGAGCTGACCGGGATATCCGAGGAAAGGTAGGCTAGGCGTGACGATCACGGAGAACGCTCTGATAGACCGGAACACCATCAACGCCATCCGGTTTCTGGCCGTGGACGCCGTCCAGAAGGCGGGCTCGGGCCATCCCGGCACCCCGATGGGCGCCGCGCCCATGGCCTACACGCTCTGGGACCGTTTCCTCAAGCACAACCCGCACAACCCCGCCTGGCCCGACAGGGACCGCTTCGTCCTCTCCCCCGGTCACGCCTCGGCCCTGCTCTACGCGCTGCTCCACCTCTACGGCTACGACCTCCCGCTCGACGAGCTCAAGCGCTTCCGGCAGTGGGGCTCGAAGACGCCGGGGCACCCGGAGCTCGGGGAGACGCCGGGCGTGGAGATGACCACGGGTCCTCTGGGCCAGGGCCTCGCCCACGGCGTCGGGATGGCCGTCGCCGAGCGCTGGCTCTCCGAGCACTACAACATCCACGGGCACGAGATCGTGGACCACTACACCTACGCCATCGTCTCCGACGGGGACATGCAAGAGGGCGTCTCAGCCGAGGCCGCGAGCATCGCGGCGAGCCTCAAGCTCGGCAAGCTCATCTACCTCTACGACGACAACGACGTCCAGCTCACCGGGCCCACCGAGCCGGGCTTCGCCGAGAAGGTCGCGGACCGCTTCGGGGTCTACGGCTGGCACGTCATCGGCCCCATCGACGGCTTCGACCCCGACGCCGTAGAGGCCGCCATCCGCGAGGCCAGGGCCGAAGCCGAACGCCCGTCCCTGATCGTTTGCAAGACCGTCATAGGCTACGGGAGCCCCGAGCAGGCGACCTCCGGCGTCCACGGAGATCCGCTCGGGGGTGAGGGCGTGCGTGCCGCCAAGATGGCCCTCGGCTGGCCCGAGGAGCCGACCTTCTTCGTGCCCGAGGACGTGCTGGAGCACACCCGCCGGGCCGTCGAGCGCGGTAACGAGGCCGAGTCGGCCTGGAGGGAGCGCTTCGACGTCTACAGACGAGAGCACCCGGAGGAGGCCGCCCGATTCGAGGCGGAGACCAGGGGAGAGCTGCCGGAGGGCTGGGACACCGCCTTCGAAGGCCTCTTCGCCGACGGCGAGCCCGTCGCCACGCGGGACGCCGGTGGCAAGGCGCTCAACGCGCTCGTCGGGCGGGTGCACGCGCTCACGGGCGGGTCCGCCGACCTCGACACCAGCACCAAGACGACCATCACCGGCTACGGCGACTTCGGGTGGGGCGAGTACTGCGGCCACAACATGCACTTCGGGGTGCGCGAGCACGCGATGGGCTCCATCGCGGGCGGGATGGCCGTGCACGGCGGGGTCATCCCGTACACCGCGACCTTCCTCACCTTCGCCGACTACATGCGCCCCCCGATGCGCCTGGCCGCCCTCATGGGCCTGCGGGTGGCCTACGTCTTCACCCACGACTCCATAGGCCTGGGCGAGGACGGCCCCACGCACCAGCCCATCGAGCACCTCATGAGCCTGCGCGCCGTCCCCAACCTGACCGTCATCCGCCCGGCCGACGCCACAGAAGCCGCGGAGTCCTGGCGCGCCGCCCTGCTCAACACCACGGGCCCTACGGTACTTGTCTACTCCCGCCAGAAGCTGCCGGTCCTGGACCGGGGCGCGTACGCGCCTGCGCACGGGCTGCAGAAGGGCGGCTACGTCCTGTGGGAGAACGACGCGTCGCCCGAGGTGATCCTGATGGGCACAGGCTCGGAGACGCACGTGGCCCTCGAAGCGGGCCAGAAGCTCGCCGGGGAGGGCGTAAAGGCCAGGGTCGTCTCGCTGCCGAGTTGGGAGCTCTTCGACTCGCAGCCCGAAGAGTACCGCGAGAGCGTGCTGCCGCGGGCCGTGCGGGCTCGGGTCGCCGTGGAGGCGGGCATCACCCTGGGCTGGGAGCACTACGTCGGGCTCGACGGCGCGGTGGTGGGGATGAGGGGGTTCGGGGCGAGCGCGCCGGCGCCGGAGCTCTACGAACGGTTCGGCATCACCGCCGGGCACGCCGCCGAGGAGGCCAGGGCGCAGCTGGCGGCCCGGAAGGCACCGGCGGGGGGCTGACGGGCTTGCGCGCGGGCATCATTCTCGATGCGGTCTTCCCGAGACCACGAGCCCGCCGGCCACACGAGCAAGCGGCGGACGTTGAGCGTCCCGAGGGAGGATGACCCGGTGGTCCTGGTACCCACACGCGGGCCGGGCGCCGGCCGGGGAAACGGGGCGCGCGGGTTCGTCGGCAAGGCAGTTCGCGGAAGATAAGAGGGAGGATACTATGCAGCAGAGGACGAGGACCAGGGCCCACGAGGTGGCCGACCTTGGGCAGGCGATCTGGCTCGATTACATCCGCCGGGCGTTTATCCGGAGCGGCGAGCTTGGGCGGGCGCTGGAGCAGGGCGTCAGGGGGGTGACGTCGAACCCCACGATCTTCGAGAAGGCCATCGCCGGCAGCGCCGACTACGACGACGACCTCGGGCGGCTCGTGGACGAGGGTCGTTCGGCCGGCGAGATCTACGAGGAGCTGGTCCTGGACGACATACGGACCACCGCGGACCTCCTGCACCCGCTCTACGAGTCCACCCGTGGCGAGGACGGCTACGTTAGCCTCGAGGTCAGCCCCACGCTTGCCCGCGACACGCACGGCACGATTGCCGAGGGGCGGCGGCTCTTCGCGGCGCTGGGACGCCAGAACGTCATGATCAAGGTCCCGGCCACGCCCGAGGGGCTGCCGGCGATCACGGCGCTTCTGGGAGAGGGCGTCAACGTGAACGTCACCCTGCTCTTCTCCCTGGCCCATTACGAGGCCGTCGCGGAGGCCTACCTGGCGGGGCTGGAGAAGCTGGCCGGGGCGGGCGGCGACCTGGGCGGCGTCGCCTCGGTGGCCTCGTTCTTCGTCAGCCGGGTGGACGCGGCGGTTGATAAAGAGCTGGAAGCGACGGGCCACACGGGGCTGATGGGCAGGGCCGCGGTGGCGAACACCCGCGCAGCCTACGCCCGCTTCCGCGAGGTCTTCTCGGGACCCCGGTGGGAGAACCTGGCCTCCAGGCAGGGCCGGCCGCAGCGCCCGCTGTGGGCGAGCACGGGGGTCAAGAACCCGGACTACCCCGATACCCTCTACGTTGATGCCCTGATCGGGCCCGGCACCGTGAACACCGTCCCGCTCGCCACCCTCCAGGCGTTCCTCGACCACGGCACCGCCGCCGAGACCATCGATTCCGACCTCGAAGCGGCCCGCGCCGACCTGGAGCGCCTCGCGGAGGCCGGCGTGGACCTCGACGCCGTCACCCGCAAGCTCCAGGAACAGGGCCTCGCGACGTTCGAGAAGTCCTTCGAGAGCCTGATGGAGAGCATCGCGGGTAAGCGCGAGCGGCTGCTGGCGCAGCACCGGCGGGACACCATGAGCCTGGGTCCGATGTCCGGGCCCACCGAGTCCGCCGTGGACCTCGAGAGCGCCGTGGGCCGGGCGCTCGCGGAGATGCGGGACAACAGGGTCGTCGGGCGCGTGTGGGCCCACGACCACACCCTCTGGGGGCCTGACCCCGATGGGGTCTCCGACCGCCTCGGGTGGTTGCACAGCCCGGAGAACATGCCAGACGCGCTCCCCGGGATACAGGAACTCGTCGAGGCCGTGCGCGCGGGCGGCTACACGGACGTCCTGCTCCTCGGCATGGGCGGCTCCAGCCTCGCCCCCGAAGTCTTCTCCCGCGCCTTCGGCAAGGCAGAGGGCTACCTAGACCTCACGGTCCTCGACAGCACCGACCCCGACGCCGTCCTCGCGCTCACCGGGCGGCCCGACCCCGCGAAGACGTTGTACGTCGTCTCCACCAAGTCGGGCGGGACGGTGGAGACGTTCTCGTTCTTCAAGCACTTCTACAACCGGGTCGTAGATACGGTGGGACGGGAAGAGACCGGGGCCCATTTCGTCGCGATCACCGACCCCGGCAGCGCGCTCGCCGACACGGCGCGCGAGTACGGTTTCAGGGCGACGTTCCTGAACGACCCGGACATCGGGGGGCGTTACTCGGCGCTGTCGCACTTCGGGATCGTGCCGGCCGTCCTGCTCGGGGTGGACGCGGCGAAGCTCCTGGACCGGGCCTCGACGATGACCCACAACTGCGACGGCTGCAACTCCCCCGTGGACGGGGATAACGGCGGCGCGTGGCTGGGGGCCATCATGGGCGTGATGGCCGGCTCCGGCCGCGACAAGCTGACCCTGCTGACCGAGCCCTCGGTGGCCGCCTTCGGGCCCTGGGCCGAGCAGCTCATCGCCGAGAGCACCGGCAAGGATGGCAAGGGCATCCTGCCCGTCGCCGGCGAGCCCGTCGGCGGCCCCGAGGCCTACGGGGACGACCGGCTCTTCGTCTACCTGGGGCTTGCGGAGGAGGACGGCAGCGAGCTGTGCGTCGCCGCCGAGGCGCTGCGCGGCGCCGGCCATCCGGTCGTCATGATCCGGCTGAACGACCTCTACGACCTCGGCGGCGAGTTCTTCCGGTGGGAGATGGCGACCGCCCTCGCCGGGCGGGCCCTCGGCATCAACCCGTTCGACCAACCAAACGTGGAGGACGCCAAGATCCTCGCCCGACAGATGGTCGCCGAGTACCGCGAGCAGGGCGCGTTGCCCGAGATCGAGGCCACCGTCGAAGGGGACGGCATAACCGCCTACGCCCCCGACGCCGCCGGCAGCGTCGAGGAGGCGTTCGAGGGCTTCCTCTCGAGGGCCAGGCCGGGCGACTACGTTGCCTTGCAGGCCTACGTAGAGCCTTCCGAGGAGACCACGACGGCGTTGCAGGCGCTGCGCGTGGGCCTGCGCGACCGGTTTAAGCTGGCGACGACGGTCGGCTACGGGCCGCGCTTTCTGCACTCCACGGGGCAGCTCCACAAGGGCGACGCCGGGAACGGGCTCTTCGTCCAGATCACGGCGGGCGACGAACGCGACGTCCCCATCCCCGACGAGGCCGGCGTGGAGGATTCCTCCCTCACCTTCGGGGTGCTCAAAGAAGCCCAGGTACTGGGGGACCGCCAGGCGCTGCTGGACGCGGGGCGGCGCGTGATCCGGCTGCACCTGGGTTCCGACGTGGCCGGCGGGCTGGCCCGGCTCGGGGGGTACGGCGCGTGATCTCGGCGGTCATCTTCGACCTTGACGGCACGCTGGTCGAGACGGAGGAGCTCAAGGCCCTCTCCTACGCCCGCGCCGCCCACGAGCTGCGCCCGGGGGTTCGCGAGGAGGAGGTTACGGGGGCTTTCGGGGAGGTCGTCGGCCGCTCGCGCCAGGAGGTGGCCCAGACGCTCCTGGAGCGCTTCGGGCTGGAGGAGCCGGCCCGGGAACGGATGGCCGGGCTCGGGGTCGGTACGCCCTGGCAGGCCTACGTCCGGCTGCGGCTGCGCCACTACGAGGCGTTGCTGGACGACCCCCAGGTGGTGCTCGACCACCGCTACGCGCACAACGTGGCCCTGCTGCACGAGGTCGGGCGGCTCGGCTACCCCACGGGCCTCGCGACCATGTCCCACGACGAGCAGGCCAGGCGCGTGCTCTCCATCCTGGGGCTTACCGAAGAGTTCGACGTGATCGCCACGCGCGACGACGTCGAGCACGGCAAGCCCGACCCCGAGATAGACCTGCTGGTCGCCCGCGAGCTCGGCGTCCCGCCCGAAGAGTGCCTCATATTCGAGGACTCACCCGCCGGGGTCGCCGCGGGGCTCGCGGCCGGGATGGAGGTCATAGCCGTCACCACGACGCTAACCCGCCGGAAGTTCCGCGACGGGGCCCTTTTGGACCGGTGCCGGGTCGTGGACGATCCCAGGGAGTTGCCGAGGGTGGTGCGGCGCGTGATCTCGGAGTACGGGCGGGCCGGCACGCCAGCGGCGACCGAGGCGTAGAGAGCTACCGAAGGAGGATGAGATGAAACTGGCGATGATCGGCCTCGGCAAGATGGGCGGCAACATGACCCGGCGCCTGCTAGGCGGCGGGCACACGGTGGTCGCGTGGGCGAGGGACCCCAAAGCCGTAAACGCGCTGGCCACCGAAGGCGCCACGGGCGCGGAGTCTCTGGAGGACGCCGTGGGCAAGCTCGAAGCCCCGCGCGCCGTGTGGATGATGGTCCCCTCCGGCGGCCCGACGGAGGACACGGTACAGCGGCTCGCAGAGCTACTCGAAGAGGGAGACACCGTAGTCGATGGCGGGAACAGCAACTACCACGACACCATCCGCCGGGGGGCCGCCCTCGCCGAGAAGGGCATCGACTACGTGGACGTAGGCACCAGCGGTGGCATCTGGGGGCTCACGGAGGGCTACTCCATGATGGTTGGGGGCGAGGAAGAGGCCGTAGAGCGTCTGAGGCCGGCCCTGTGGACGCTGGCGCCCGCGAAAGACAAGGGTTGGGGGCGCGTCGGGCCTTCGGGGTCCGGGCACTTCGTCAAGATGGTCCACAACGGCATCGAGTACGGCATGATGCAGGCCTACGCCGAGGGCTTCGCGCTCATGCGGCGCAAGGAGGAGTTCGGGCTCGACCTG
>CADCVH010000105.1 GCA_902806085.1 uncultured Rubrobacteraceae bacterium
CGCCAGGAACATGACGACTCCCACCGCGATGCCGGCCACCAGTTGCACGGCCGCGCCGGAGGCACCGCCGGCGAACCGCCCGGCGAGGTCATCCTCGCCCCCGGACGTGGCCGCGTCCACCGTCACCAGCACGACGAGCAGGACCTCGATGAGCTTGTCGATGTGGCCCACGGCGTCGAGCACCCCCACGTAGAAATAGGACGCGATCGAGGCGACGGCTATCGAGATCAGCGCCACGCGCACGAAGGAGCGAACCCGCGCCAGCGCAGAGATGGGCAAGAGCAGGGCGGCGGCAAGGGTCACGTACGCAAAGACGTTTCCTACGAACAGGAGCTGGTAGATCGGCAGCATCTCCCCGTTTCCCAGGAAACCCTCGATGAGAAACAGGTAGAGGTGGATGCCGGCCGTGCCCAGAGCCAGGAGCGCTACCCCGATCCGAATGGGAAAGGTGACTACCCTGGTTGCGGTGTTGTCCATAACTCTCCTCCGTGCACGTCGGTGCGGAGCGCTTACGCCGCCACGCATATATCCCATCACACGGATACTATCGTGCTACAAATCCCTAATCATTAAGTACGCATTAAATGTTGCTTGAGGCGAGGAATCGACCCGGTCAGAACGTCTCCACAACGAGTTTCTTGGAACGCTTCGTCCCCCAGGCGGCACTCGCGCGACGGGTTTCGGGCGTGAGGAGACTATGTGTTGTCCCTTGGCCGTTCGAGTATGGCCCGCATGAGCCTCTCTCCCTGGGCCGTCCCGAAGATGGCCTGGGCGTGGGCGTCCCCCGGCAGGATGAGGGCTTCGTTGCGGCTTCCGGGGGCCGTCTCGGCCATGCGGCGCACCTCTTCGGCCAGGCCTCACCCTAGCTGGCGACGAACAGCTTGGGGTATTCGCCCAACCCAAAGACTTCGCCGGTGCCGGAGAGTAGGATCACCCCGTCGGCGAGCCCGGAGTTCTCTTCCGCCGCGCCCAGGATGCCGGTCGTCCTCGCGCTCGCCCCGATGAGGGTCACGTTACGGACGCCGCGCTCTTCCCTCAAGTACCCGGCGGCCTCCGCGACGCTCCGTGCGGAGGTATCCTCGACCGCCGGGGCCGCCACGCCGTTCCCGGCTAGTCGCTCCGCCTGTTCTCGTCAGCTCGCCGCGTCGTAGGCCGCCCCGTGCGCCAGCACCGCTCCCCGGTCCCCCTCGCCCCACAACAGAGCCTCGCCGCCCGCCACCTCCACGGGCTCTCGGGGAAGCCCGCGGCGCCCGGTCCATCCGAAGACCCGTTCCCCCGCCGGTCTGTCCCCCGGGCCTATCACAGCAGGCCAAGAAGATTTTCGCGAGCGGCGCGGGCCACGGGAGACCCACCAACGGCTTTGTTCCCATCATGTTACCTCCGCGCGTCTCTACTCGGGACCCGGACGATGGAGCGCAGTGTCGGGGTCGTCAGGGACCGGTGGGGCGTGTTTCGTGAACGATGCGCTTCTCCCGCAGCACCTTCTCGGCCTCCGCAAAGTAGTCGCGCACGTCGCCCTGGTCCCCGATCCAGCCGATGTACTCCTCGATACCCTGCATCAGGTCCACGCCCGGCTCGTAGCCGGCCGCGCGGGCGCGGGAGATGTCGGAGGTCAGGTGGCGCATCTCGCCCGGCCTGAACTCTCCCCGGGCGAGCGGTTCTATCCGAACACCCAGGGCTTCGGATACCATCTCGGCGACCTCGCGGATCGTCGTCGCCCGGCCGCTGCCGACGTTGACCGGCAGGCCGTCGAGCGCGTCGCTCTCGGCGGCGAGCAGGTTGGCGCGGGCCACGTCGCCCACGAAGCACAGGTCGCGGGTCTGCTCGCCGTCCTCGTAGAGCACGGGGGGCTGGCCATTGAGGAGGCGCGTCGCGAAGATCGCGATCACCCCCGTGTAGGGGTTGAAGATGGACTGGCGCGGCCCGTAGGTGCAGGAGTACCGGAGCGCAACGGTGGGGACGCCGGTCTGCCGCCCCCAGGCGAGGGCCAGCCGCTCCTGGTCGGACTTGGTGATCGCGTAGACCGTCTCGCCGCCCATCGGGGCCTCCTCGGGCGTGGGAACCGGGTCGGAAGGCTCCCCGCACACGGGACAGTGGACTGCGTAGTCGCCGGCGGCGAGCTGATCCGTGGGGCGGGTGTCGGGAAAGACGAGGCCGTGCCGCAGGCACTCTGCCGCGCCCTCGCGGTAGACTGCCTGCGAGGAGGCAACCACGACCTTCTCCACGGGCAGGTTCTCGTCGCGGATGGTCTCGAGCAAGCGGGCCGTGCCGAGGCTGTTGACCTCGACGTACTTGGAGATCTCGGGCATGTAGCCGCCGTAGGCCGCCTGGTGGAAGACGACGCTCACGCCTTCGAGCGCCGAGTTGATAGCCTTCTGGTCGCGGACGTCGGCGTGGAGGAACTCGGCCTGTGTCGGTATCCAGGGCGGTCGGCCTTTGCGGTGGGTGTTCGGTTCGAGGTTGTCGAGGATGCGGACCCTGTAGCCCTGCCTGAGGAGCAGGTCCGAGAGGTGCGAGCCGATCAGGCCGGCCCCGCCGGTAACCAGGGCGCGCCTGCCGGGCGTACGTCGCGTCATCTCTCTCCGATGCCTCCCATTGGTAGCCTTGTACGGGCTCCGCGGTCTTTCGGATGCACGGTTCCTCTTACCGCCGCGCCACTCGCGGGCCGGGCCGTAATGTTCCTACCCAAGAATCACCGGCAGCGTTACCCCCAACCCGAGCACGAAGAGCCACAGCGCGGGCGCCGGGGTCCCTATCGGGCGCCGGCGGCGCTCCTCCCGGGCGGCGATGCGTGGGTCGAGTCGCAGCCAGTCGGCGTGGCGGCGCTTCAGCAAGAGGAACACGCAGGCCGTCGCGGCGCCGTAGATCAGGTGTCCGACAAGCGACGGCAGCCCGGTGGCCGCGGCCTCGGTGGTCCAGACAAACGGATGTCCGAGCAGGATCGGCAACAGGGTCAGGTTGCCGACAAACCACCAGGCCAGCCCGTACACCATGCCCCAGGCGATCCCCGATCCTAAATCGAAAGCTTCGCGGCCGAACAGCACACCGTAACTCATCCCGATGAGCGTGCTTATCCCCATGTGGACCACGAACCCGAGCACCGGGGATGAGCCACCAACCAGGTTGGCTATCTGCGGTAGTGCACCGGTCGAGACCATCACCAGGCTGAACAGGAGTCCACCCACCAGGCTCGCCACCACGCCCCGGCCCAGAGAGCGCAGCGTGTGCGTCCCCGGCCCCTCGACCTCGCGGTTGATCGGGTCCGAGTCGTGGAAGAACCCGACCCAGAGCTTGTCCAGCGCGGCGTAGACCAGGCCAAGCAGCAGGCCGTAGATCACGTGTCCTACCAGGGAGCCGAACAGCCCGCCGCCCTGTTGGTAAGACCAGTCGGGCGGGCCACCCTGCAAGATGGGCAGTAGCGTCAGCGGCCCGAGAAACCACCAGAAGATGCCGTAGGCCAGCCCCCAGCCCAAAGACGACCCGAGGCCGCGCACGTCGCGCTGGAATAACGCGCCGAAGCTCGCGCCTATGGTGACCGCGATCCCGTAGTGAATCGTCGTGCCTACCATGGCCGAGTTGGAGTCGACCAGGCCAGCGATGATCAGGAAGAAATCGACCTGCGCCATCCACCTGCCGAAGGCCCAGCCACCGACGATGCCGGCCACCCCGCCGACCACCAACGCCCGGGGTAGGCTGAAGGGAGCCTGCCCCGGCGGCGGGCGCAAGCCACCCAACGTCCCCAGCGTCACACCCAGCGGCATGCCGAAGAACAGCAGGTAGGCGACGAGATCGGGGAAGTGGTTGCGGGCCGTGTCGACCATGCCCATCGCAGAGGCCCCGCCGGCTACGCCTAGCAGCGGGAACAGGCCAGCGGGACCGGCCAGCCACAAAAGCAGCGCGTAACCGAGGCCCCAGAGCAGCCCCGCGCCCGGACTAACCGCCCGGCGCGCGACCAGCAGCGCGAAGAGCACGCCGTACAGCCCTCCGAGCACGACACCGCCCACGAGCGAGGCGAGGCCTATAGCCCAGAGCAACGCCCCACCCAAACACCCGACGGCGAGGCCGGTGCGTAGCCCGGTGGCGCGTGCGTAGCCCATCTCTCTAGTCGACCTCGATCGTCTGAACGATGTCGCGGGGGAAGAACAGCTCGATGTTCCAGTCCACGAACACGCGCACCTTGCGCTCCAGCCCGGGCAACTTGGAGAGGTAGATGGCCCTCCACATCATCCAGGCCAGCAGCCCGGAGAAGCGGAGGCCCTTGATCTCCGCGCACGCCGTGTGGTGGCCCACGACGGCCAGCGTCCCAAGCCCGCTGAAGTGGAACGCCCTGGGGGGCCGTCCGCGCACGCTGGCGTGGATGTTGTGCGCCAGCGTGTAGGCCTCGCGCAGCGCGAACTGGGCCGTCGGCGGGCAGGGCTTGCCCGTCTTCGCGTCCGTCACCGCCGCGCAGTCGCCCAGGGCCCACACGCCGGCGTGGTCCGGCACGGCCAGGTTTTCATCGACCGGCACCGCGCCCCGCTTGTCGAGCCCGACCGGCAGGTCCTTCAGGAGGGGGTTCGGCGTCGTGCCCGCCGTCCAGACAAGCGTCTCGGCCCGGATCTCCTCCCCCGAGTCGAGCACGACCACCCCGCGCCTGGCGTCGGCCACGCGGGTGTTCAGCTTGAACGTAACGCCCCTGGCGTCCATGCGCTCCAGGGCGTAGGCGGCCAGCGACTCGCTCAACTCCGGGAGGATGCGGTTGCGGGAGTGGAGCACCGTCACCCGCACCTCCTCCTTCGAGACGTTCGGGTAGAGGGCCAGCATGCCGCGCACGAAATCGTTCAGCCCGCCGGCAAGCTCCGCGCCCGCGAAGCCGCCGCCGGCCACCACGAAGTTCAGCATGGGACGTCTGATCTCCGGGTCCGTCTCGCGGTCGGCGCGCTCGAACATGTCGATGGTATGGTTGCGAATACGGATCGCATCCGCGAGCGTCTTGAAATCCAGCGCGTTCTTCCGAAGGCTGTCCATACCAAGGTAGTTAGAGACGGACCCCAGCGCCAGGACGAGGTGGTCGTACGAGATCTCGTCGTCCCCGGAAGAGCCGCCGTCCGATCGCAACAACACCCGGCGACGTTCCAGGTCGATCGCGTCCACGCCCCCGCGCACGACGTTGGTACGGCGCAGGCTCGTGCGCAGCGGGCTGCTTATGTGCGTCGGCTCCAGGCTGCTCGTAGCCACCTCGGCGAGCATCGGCGTGAAGAGCAACGCGTTGGTGTCGCTCACCAGCGTGATCTCCACCGAGGGGTCGGGGCCAAACTCTTGCTCCAGGTGCTCGGCGGTCGTCACGCCCGCGAAGCCGCCGCCGAGGATCACGATACGCGTCTCGATCTCGCGCTTGAGTGGGGACCGGGTGCGCTCCGGACCCAGCCACCGCAAGACCAGGTCCCCAAGTCCCTGGGCCAGCAACCCCAGAGCCGCACCGTACAGGACCCAGCCGACCAACGCCGGGAACAGGGCCAGCATCCCGTCGGCCGTCCACTGCGGTCCCCGGCCCGCCAGCAGCGGCAACGAGATCACGCTTACCAACGTCCACAGCGGTACGCCAAGGGCCGCGGCGCTCATGGCGCTGTCCACGTATGCGCGCTGCGCCGGACGGAAGGCCAGGGCATAGCCGATGCCCACCAGGGCCCCCAGCAGCAATCCCGTGGCGCCGCCGCCCAACGTGGCCGCCAGGATCACGCCGCTCGCTGTCCCCGCCAGCAGGCCGATCACCGCACGCCGCACGTATCTGTTCACGCTATCCCAGCTTCCCGGAGGCGCAGGTGCACCGGCCCGGTGTAGTTTCGGGGTGCTCCCGAGGCCCTACACACCCTCGCTGTTCTCGCCCTCTCGGCCTTGCCCGGCCTCTCCTCGAGTGCTCGTATCCGAGAGGTCGACCACGGCGACGATGACGATGGTGAACACGACCGCCGCGACTACCCCACCGAGCAGGACCAACAGGGCCACTATCTCGGGTGACAACTAGATCTCCTCCTCTGCGCAGGGCACGACGGCCTTCCTGCGACGAGCACCCAGGCCATGCCACTCAAGTGAACCACTCAAGTGAACCACTCAAGTGAGCAACAGCAGCAGGCGTCCCACGCGGCTGCCACGTTCGCTCAGCGCCCTGAACCGGGGACGCAGCAGCCGGTCCAGGCCGAAGTAGCGTCCCGGCGCGATCCCGAACATGGCGACCGCGAGCAGCACGATCAGTATGTAGCTCCACTCCCACTCGTTCGGGGCGTTGGACAGCCCGATCATCAGCTGGCTGCCCATGCCGATGGCGGCTAAAGCGCCCAGGCGGCTGAAGAACCCCAGGCACATGCTGAGGAAGATAAACGCTTCGGTGCTAAAGATCACGTACCCGAACCAGCGGATGTTGGGCTTTACGACGGTATCTATAAAAAAGCCGTTCAACTGCGTGGCCCACCCTATCGGGACGTACAACTCTGGACCGGGGTTCGCCCCTATGATGTCGGCCCTCAGCAGTCTGTTAGGGTCGCCAGCTATGGCGGACTCTTCCTCGATAAAGAAGCACAGCCCGCCTTTCGTAAAGTCGCTCCGGCACCCGAAGTCCGGCGGAACCTTCCACCAGAGCTGCGTAAAGAAGAGGTACCCGAGCCCGATGCTCGCTATCGCGATGGTGAACACGATGAGACCCCGTTCCAGACGCGACGACGAGTAGATGCCCTCCCTCGGCTCCTGCTTCTTTCCATAGTTCGTGTCGGCCATCTCAATGCTCCTCTCGTCGGGGTGTCAAGGCCAGGGCGCCACGCCGGCACGAATGCGGGTACACGACAACTGGTCTCTTCTTGCGATAGGCGCCGCGACCCCGGCAGATCACACCGCCACCGCCGCGCCTGCCTTCAGGCGCTGAAAGTCTCGACCTCAAACCCCACAAGCGGTGGGCATACGTTCGCCGGCCGGTTGCGTGCGGGTGTGGTCCTGGTGCCTCCCGTTTAGCAGCGATCGGGCTTCCTCTGTGGGTCTCCCATCGGTTCCCATGGTAGCGAAGGGGCGTGATGGGAGCGTGATGACGCTGTGATGTGCTGTCCCATGAGCCCGAGCGATTCGAGGGCCTCCCGGGTCGCCCGAAGGTCCGCGCGTTCGAGGGCCAGCGGTCGCAAGTGCTTGAGGTCTTCCACCACGTCGACGTCGAAGGTGGTCTCGAGCAGGCCCACCGACAGGCCCGAGAGCCGGGCGCGGGCCGTGATGCCGCCGAGCTCTGTACCCACGCTCATCGGCACGCCCTCAAACACGTCGTGGTAGCCGCGCATCCCGATCAGGTAGTACCCCCCGTCGAAGGTTGGCCCGAAGACGAGGTCGTCGCTGTCGAGCCGACGGAAGGCCTCCTCCACGACCCCCGCGTCAAGGTGCGGCGAATCCGAGGCGATCAGGACGGTCCGCTCCTCGCCGCGGCCCCTTGCCCCCCGAAACAGCTCCCTCTGGCGCTCGGCCAGATCCCCGTCTCCCTGGAAGAGGACCCGCCCGGATTCACCGGTGACGGCGGATATCTCCGGCCACGCGTCGGGCGGCGTGACGTACCAGCCGGGCGGGAACGGGGAATCGGAGAAACGCGCGGAAAGATCCCGCAAAAAGGCCCGGTACAGGGCGATCGCCCGGTCGTGTCCGATGGTGCGGCCGAGCCGCGTCTTCGCGAACCCCACCCTGGGCGCCCGGGCGATCACGTACAGCGCGTCCCTCACCGGCCCGCCCCGGCCGTGGCCGTCTTGCCGGGCTTCCAGCGGGAGTAACGGAGTACCGTCGAGACGATGCGCCAGCCGACCTTGAGGCTTGCCACCAACGTATCGCCTACCTTCGAGACCCCGAGTCGCCGGTGGTACCGCACAGGCACCTCGCGGTAGCGGTAACCAGCCCTGGCGGACTTCACGATCATCTCGGACGGCCAACCGTAGGTCATCTCCCGCATGTCGAGCGCGAGCAAGTCCTCCCGGCGTATCGCCCGGAACGGTCCCACGTCGCTCACCCTGACCCCGTAAAGAGCGCGCATCAAGGAGGAGGCCAGACGGTTACCGAAGATTTGCTGCCAGGTCATCGAGCCCCGGGCCCGCGAGCCCAGGGCGCGGGACCCTACGACCAGATCCGCCTCCCCATCGAGAAGCGGCCCCAGCACCCGAGGGAGGTCGTCCGGATCGTCGGCGGCGTCTCCGTCGAGAAGAACGACCACCTCGGCGTCCCGGGCCGCGAGGACCCCGGCGAGGCAAGCGTACCCGTAGCCGCGCCGCTCCTCGCGCACGACCCTCGCCCCGGCCCCGCGGGCGATCTCCCCGGTCCCGTCGGCCGAGCCGTTGTCCACGACGATCACCTCCCCCGAGGCCAGGAGCGCCTGCCCGCGCAGGCCCTCGACCACCCGCGCTATGGAGAGCGCCTCGTCGAGGGCTGGGATGACGGCGGCGATGCGCGGTCCGGGACGCTGCCCGGAACCCCCCTCGTCTCCCGCGTGGCGGTCGGCGAGCGTCACGCCGGCGGGCGCTCGGCGGTCTTGATAACGGTGGTGCAGGCGTTGCCCGCCTTCGGGACGTCCTCCGGGTTGCTCAAAGTGTAGCGGAGCATCTCTCGGATCCGGCCCACCTCCTCTTCCCCGCCGCGCACCACCGGACAGTATTCGTCCGGCTCGTCCAGCCGGTTACGCAGCGCCCGGCGGCTCGCGCAGCCCCCCGCGCAGCTCTCGGCGAACCGGCACGATTCGCACGCCTGCGGCAGGAGCCTGGACTTCTCGAACTCGTGCTGGTCCCAGATGTTCCTTTCCGGGTCCGCGAGGTGCGATACGCGGCCTGCCGCCGCCGGCCAGTAGGGGCAGGGGGAGATCGTGCCGGCCGGCAGCGCCCGGATGCTCCGCTGCCCGCACGGGTTGCCCCGGGCCGTCTCCAGGCCCATGATCGCGTTCACCAGCGGCTCGCTGCACACGACCACGGGCCCGGCGGCGAAAAGGTCGGCGAACCCCCGCCAGAACTGATCGTAGGAGAGCGTAAACTCCTCGCCCGTCACGGGCTGGTAGACGTTGACCCGCAGGTCGGAGCCGAGCCCGAAGGCGAACCGCGCCACCTCCCCCATCCGGTCAAAGTTGGTGCTCATCATCACCGCCGCGACGGAGGTGGAGATGCCAAGGCGCTGGCACCGCTTCAGCGACTCCATCGCCATCTCCCACGCCCCCTCGCCCCGGAACTCGTCCATCTCCTCCTTGGTGGGGAAGTCGAAGGAGAGCTCGACGGAGTGGAAGCCCGCGAGCTCCTCGTCGGTGAGCATGGCCAGGCTGTAGCCGTTCGAGGTAATCGCGGTCTTGACCTCCCGGGAACGGAAGAGCTCCAGCATCTGCCGGTAGTCGGGGTGTACCCCGTTCTCGCCGACCCCGAGGTTGACCGACCCCACCTCCAGGTTGTCGAGGATGGTCTCGACCTGCGGTAGGGAGAGGCGCTGCTGCGTGAGGGTTGGCCTGTAACAGTGCGCGCACGCGAGATTGCACTCGTTTGTAAGACCAATGCCAACGGCAACGGACACTCTTTCTCCTCTCCACCACGTTACACGTCACTACACATTTAACACACACTACGGCGGCAAATCTTGCTATTCCCTTAACGTTCAGGGGAGGTCGCCGGATCACGCCTGTCTCGACTGAATAATGACACGGGCGAAACCGGGCCGGGCGAAGATCAGACGCTCAAAGCAGCGTCGCCACCACCTCGAGGTAGTCGCTCGGCACCACCATAGTCTCGTCGCCAGAGCGGTTGAAGCGGCCTATGAGGTCCACGACGGCGCCCGTGAGGTTCTCCCGTTTCGCCGCATCGAGCGCCAGAAGGGTCTCCCGGGTGGGACCCAATTGGGTCCGTAGGACCTCCAGGTAGTGCGGGACCGAGCGGTAACGAAACACGAAGCTGCGCCGGGCGATCCGCAGGTCCGCGGCGGCGCCCAGGAGTTCCCGCAGCCGCTCTTCCGTGCCCCAGAGCACGGGCGGCTTCAGGCCGGGAGAGAAGGGCAGGTAACTACCGAAGAGGCTTCCCAACTCCCCGGCGAAGCCGTCCGGTGTCCAGTTCGCCAGGCCGATCCTCCCCCCCGGGCGGCAGACCCGGAGCAACTCGCCCGCCGCCCTCTCCTGATCCGGCGCGAACATCACCCCGACGGTCGAGAGCACGACGTCGAACGAGGCATCCGGGAGCGGGATGCTCTCCGCGTCGCCCTCCAGGAAAGCGATCTCCAGCCGTTCGGCGGCGGCCCGCTCCCGGGCTCGCTGTAGGAGGGCAGGGACGTAGTCGACGCCGGTCGTCTCGCCGAAGCGGCGCGCGGCCGCAAGCGCCGTGTTGCCGCTGCCGGTCGCGACGTCGAGGACCTTCTGGCCGGGATGAATATCGACGGCCTCGCAGAGGAGCTCGCTCATGATGAGCAACGTCGCGCCGAACACCGCGTAGTCGCCCGAAGCCCATGCCCGTTGCTGGCGCTCCTTGATCGCCGCCAAATCCGGTCGCCGGTGTTGCACGTCCCTCCCTACCGTCCCGTCCGGAGATAACCCCTCGCCCGGAGGTTACACCGGTAGAGATCCCGCGTCACTAGCACCATCCTTGCACCGCGCCATCTCGGCCTTCACGACTCGCGCGCCGCTCCCTCGATCCGGAGCTGTCGGATCAGGCCTTGCGCGCGCCTACCCCCCCTTCCATGCGGTAGACGTAACCGTTATCGAAGGCCAGATCCTTCCCCTCCAGCGTCTCCGCGGTCCGGAGCACGAGCTTCGGTAGCACCTCGGCCGAGAGCGCGAGCAGCCGGTCCAGATCCTCTCTGCGAGATTCGGAGATACCGGTCGCGTAGTTGACCGGGAAGCCCACCAGCGCGTAGGGAAGCTCGAGTTCGCCGGCCAGGACCGCCTCGGGACCGCACGTCTGGCTCACGGCCGTTACCCCGGCCATGCCCATCCAGCGGATCTCAGCCCGGCTCTCGAACCGCGGGCCGTTCGTGTGCCCGTAGACGCCCCCGACGGTGGCCTCCAGCCCTAGATCCTCGGTCGAGAGTTCCAGCTTGCGCCGAAGGCGCGGGGCGAAAGGCTCGTCCCATATGAGGTGCCCGCGGGCCGGATCGCCGGGCTCGGTAAAGACGGTGCATTCGGCGCCGTTGGGGAGAAGGTTGGTCGGAAAGAAGATATCGTCGAACAGGACGGGCCGCCCCAGGGGCAATTCGGGGTCCACCCCTCCCACGACCGTAGTAGCGAGAACCGCCCGCGCCCCGAGCTGCCCCAGGGCCGTGAGGTTCGCCTGGTGGGGGATCGTGTGGGGCAGGTGCCGGTGGCCTCTCCCGTGGCGAGAGATGCTCCCGACGGTCCACGGCCCGGCGGAGAAGACCGACACCTCCACCTTCCCGAAGCGGTTCTCCACGACGCGCGCCCCCCGATCTCCGGGGAGTTCGTAGATGCCCGAGCCGGTGATGATGCCCACGTCTATCATGGCCCTCCTAGGATCGTCGAAGTTCGGTGCCGCCCACGCACGTGCTTGAACCTTGCGTGCCGCCAGCGACCATCGACGCCACGAGCACCGCCCGGTGAACGGCCGCCATCGTACCCCGCATCCTCAGTACCGTCGGTCAAGCGGTGCGGGCAACCCGTTGGCTTGCCCCGTGAGACGTACGGTCAACGTTTCCCATCCGCGGATGGGCCGGCCGTTGCCTCTCCCCGCGCGGACTCGACCAGGGCGCGCAGATCGTCCACGCCGGGGCGGACCACGCCGATCTCGGTCACGATGGCCGAGACGAGGCTCGCCGGTGTGACGTCGAATGCCGGGTTGTATGCCTGGGTATCTTCCGGGGCGACCCGCGCCCCGTTGACCTCGAGCACCTCCGACGCGGATCGTAGCTCGATGGGGATGGCGTCCCCGTCGGGCGTATCCAGGTCGATCGTGGACAGGGGCGCCGCCACGATGAACGGCACGCCGTTTGCCCGCGCGGCCAGCGCGAGCGGGTAGGTGCCTACCTTGTTGGCGACGTCGCCGTTCGCGGCGACGCGGTCGGCGCCGGTTATGACGACGTCGATGCCGCCCGAGGCGATCAGGCCGGCGGCGCCCGAGTCGATGGTCACCCTGTGCTCGACGCCCATACGCTTGAGCTCCCAGGCCGTCAGGCGGGATCCCTGCAGCAGAGGTCGGGTCTCCGTCGCCGTCACGCCCGCCACCAGACCGCGCTCGTGGGCGACCTCGACGATGCTCAGGGCCGTGCCGTGGGCCACGCACGCCAACGCGCCCGCGTTGCAGTGCGTCAGGACGCGGGACCCTTCGGAGAGAAGATCTGCCCCCACCTCGCCGATGAGACGGTTCGTCCGCTCGTCCTCGACGACCATGGCGCGGGCCCGTTCGATCAACTCGTCCACCGCCCGGGGCCGGCTGGGATCGTAGGCCTCCTCTATCCGGCCTATCCCCCACTTGAGGTTTACGGCGGTGGGGCGGGTGGAGCCGAGCAGAGACGCCGCCCGGGAGATGGCTTCGCCGACGTCCTGGCCGTTCTCCCTCGCCAGTCGCGCCGCCAGCGCGATCCCCAACCCTCCCGCCACCCCGAGCGCCGGAGCCCCGCGTACCCGGAGAGACGAGATGGCTTCGGCGAGCTCCTCCACGGAACCCAAGGAGAGGACGACCTCCTCCTCCGGCAGGCGCGTCTGGTCGATAGTCCGGATCTTCCCGTCGGCCCAGTCTATGGTCCGCAACTCGTCCCCTTCCCACGGATAAACCGTCGGGCGGAATTTAGCACCGACGCGACCGTCCGGCCAGCAGAAGGGCCGACAGAGAAGCCCCATCGACGACCGACCGCGTTTAATCCTTGTGTAAGGTTCTCTGATCGATCTCATAAGTCTTATGTGATAACTTGCGGCGATGGGCCTTAGCTTACAGGCGTTACGCGTCTTTCTGTGCATTTTGGAGTGTGGATCGCTCTCGGGGGCGGCCAGGGAGCTTGGCCTGACGCAGCCGGCGGTCTCAAACCACCTTCACGCCCTGGAGGAACGTTTCGGCGTCGCCTTGCTCACGCGGGGGCGGCCTCTGCGGGTCACGCCAGCAGGGGAATGCCTCGCCGAACACGCGCGGCTGGTACTGACCGGGGTCTCTACCCTGGAGGCCGAGATGGCCCGCCACACGGCCCCGCACGGACCGCTGGCGGTTGGTGCGTCCTCGACCCCCGGGGAGCTCTTGATGCCGGGGCTCGTGACGGAGTTCTCGGCGCGCTACCCGGACGTCGCGGTCGGGCTGCGGGTCTACGACACCGACGAGGCCATCGCGGCCCTGCTGGGGCGGGAGATCGAGGCGGCCGTCGTGGGCCACGAGGTCGACGATTCCAGGCTGGTCGGTACCGTCGTCGGCCACGACTCACTGGTGACGGTGGTCGCGGCCACCGACCGGCTCGCCGGGGCGGAGATCTCCCCAGGGGACCTCGCCGATCTACCGTTCGTGTTGCGGGAGCAGGGTTCCGGGACGCGCCAGACCGCAGAGGAGGGCCTGGCGGCGGCCGGCGTGAGGCCCAGGGTGGCGATGGAGCTAGGGTCCAACGCGGCGGTCGCGGGCGCGGTCGCCGCGGGCGCGGGCGTCGGCGTCGTCCCGCTTCGCACGGCGGGGGCCTTGAAAGAAGTAAGACGCATCGACGTTCGCGGGCTCTCGCTCTCGCGGCCCTTCGTCCTGCTAACCGAGCGCGGCCGCGCGCTATCGCCGGCCGCCGAAGCTTTCGTTGCCACTTGCGTCAGAGAGGAACATCCGTGATCCAGCGCTTGTCCAAGATCGTCCTTGTCGCCGTCGCCGCAGTTGTCCTCGCGAGTTGCGGCGGGGGTAGTGGAGGAGGTGGAGGTGGCGGTTCGGCCTCCGGAGACGAACCGTTGCAGGTCGGCCTGATCCCCAACGAGAACCCCGAGGAGGTCGAGGCGCAGTACCAACCCCTCGAAGATTACCTGAAGGAGGAGCTCGGGCGCGAGGTCGAGCTCTCGGTGCCGACGACCTACAACGCCGTGGTCGAGGCCATGGTCTCGGGGGAGCTGGACCTCGCGTACTTCGGCGGCCTGACCTACGTTCAGGCGCGCCAGCGCGCGGACATCCACCCGCTCTTTACCGAGGTCAACCCCAGGACGGGCACGACGAAGTACCGCTCCGTCATCATCGTCCCGGCCGGTAGCGACGTAAAGAAGGTCGAGGACCTGGAGGGTGAAGACTTCGCCTTCGGAAGCGTCTCATCGACCTCAGGCTCGCTCTACCCTTCCATCATGTTGAACCAGGCGGGGATCGACTACCGTAGCGACCTGGGAGAGGTCGTGTACACCGGCGGCCACGACACGACGGCGCAGGCGGTGGCGAACGGGCGGGTGGCGGCCGGCGGTCTCGAGGATCGAATCCTGTACGACCTGCGGGAGGAGGGCATCATCGGAAAGGACAGCGTAAGGGTGATAGAGGAGTCGGACCCGATCGAGGGCTACCCCTGGGTGGTCCGCGACGCCCTCTCGGAAGGGGACGAGCAGGCGCTCACCGGCGCATTCCTCGGCATAGAGGACCCCAAGCTCCTGGACCTGCTCCGCGCCGAGGATTACGAGAAGGTCCGGGCGAGCGACTACGACTACGTGGAAGAGCAGGCCCGCAAGCTCGACCTCATCGCGGAAGAGCAATAGCAGCGTGAAGGGTGTCCTGCTCGATGAGGTCTCCGTCGGCTTCGACGGCGTGGCGGCGCTGAGCGACGTAACGCTTCAGATTGAGGCGGGGGAGCAACTCGCCGTGATCGGGGCCTCCGGCGCGGGCAAGTCCACGCTCTTCCGCGCGCTCACGCGGAGCGTGGCCCTCGCGGGCGGCCGGGTCGTCGTCGGAGGGCACGACCTCTACTCCCTCCCGCGGCGCAGCCTGGGCGAGTTGCGCCGGCGCATCGGGACCATCTACCAGGCGTACAACCTCGTCCCGCAGCTCTCGGCCGGCGTCAACGTCTCTTTAGGCGAGGTCGGCGAGATGGGAAGGTTGGGGACGTTGCGGGCCTTCTTCGCCGGGCCCGACGCGGGTCTCTCTAGGAGGGCCGGGGCCGCGCTCGAAGAGATCGGGCTCGGGGACAAGGCAGGCGTGCGGACGGCGGACCTCTCCGGCGGCCAGCAGCAGCGGGTGGCCGTCGCGCGACTGCTGGTCCAGAGGCCCGACCTGATCCTGGCCGACGAGCCCTTCGCCGCCGTCGATCCCGTGACGACCGAGCGCGTCCTGGAGACGCTCCTCCACCTGAACCGCGAGGGCGCGACCCTGCTGGCAAACCTGCACGACGTCGAGGTCGCGCGCCGCTTTCCGCGCGTCGTCGCGCTGCGCGAGGGCCGCGTGGCCTTCGACGGCCCGCCCGAGCGGCTGACCGAAGAAGAGCTGGCGAGGATCTACGCGGGAGACCCGCACGGAACGGAGAACGGCGAAGGCCCCGGGCCCCCGTCTGCCCGGCCTGAACTCGAAGGGTCGTTTCGTCTAGCGGAGGGAAGAGATGGCGTCTCCTCGCACTGAACGTCCGGCGTTCGGGGGGGTGGTCCCGCGCTTCTCCTGGGGGAGCAGCCTGGCCGTCCTCGCCATCCTCGGCCTTACCGGCTACAGCGTTGCTGGCACCGGTTTCAACATCGTCGAGCTGCTCAGGGGCGGCGGCGCCGCCGAGAGGTTCGTCTCCGAGATGTTCCCGCCCGACCTCTCGGCCGCCACGCTTCGGGCGATGGGCGCCGGCATCCTGGAGACCTTCCAGATGTCGTTCCTAGGCGCGCTCCTCGGCGCGGCCGTGGCCTTCCCCCTGTCGGCCCTCGGCACGCGGGAGATCTCCACCGTCGGCGCCTCGCGCGGGGAACGGCTCCTGCTCGCCGTCCCTTACCACCTCTCGCGCATGCTCCTGAACGTCTTCCGCTCCGTCCCCGACATCCTCTGGGCGCTGGTCTTCGTCGTCGCCCTCGGCCTCGGCCCGTTCCCAGGCACGCTCGCCCTGGCGGTCCACTCCGCGGGCGTGCTCGGCAAGCTCTACAGCGAGGCGCTGGAGGCCGTCCCCTCCCGACCCGTGCAGGCGCTCACGGCGACCGGCGCGAGCGGCTTTCAGGCCTTCCTCTTCGGGCGGCTGCCGCAGGCCATGAACGGCTTCGCCTCGCTCACGCTCTACCAGTGGGAGTGCAACATCCGCTCGGCGACGATCCTGGGGTTCGTCGGGGCCGGGGGCATAGGGCAGCAGATCCTGATCTCCATGAACCTCTTCGACTACCCGAAGGTCGCGACGCTGGTAGGGGCGACGATAGTGGTCGTCTTACTCGTCGACCGCTTCTCGGCCGCCCAGCCCCGCGAGGTCCCAGAGGAAGAGCTTGGCGACCACGAGGAAGAGCGTCGGGCCGCCCCTGATGAGGTGCGCGTGGCCCCTGCGTAGCCCCTGCGTAGCCCGGCGACCAGCATCTGGGGCAGGCGTTGACAACGGCCGTTGCGAGGCGTATACCGATGGGTGACAACAGAATGCCAGAAGACGCCGAGCCCCCGGGTGGCACCGGGGGGCGGGGGACCCACTTGGGGCCTATCAGGTCCTCGGGGTGAATCGCCGGCGAAAGCCGGCGTAGGGCTTATCCTTCGGCCCGAATCCGACAGCTAACCTCGTAGGCGCCGAAGAAGGAGGTTCCGCGGTGTCCGCTGTCCGGTCCTGTCGGGTTGCCCGTTTAGGGTGCCCTCGTTTCGCCGATCTCCCCGTTCGGGCGGCGTAATGGCCGCCCCCAACGCGGCCCCGTCTAGGGGCGCCTACCCCCGCTTCAAGCGGTGGCTCCTCGCCGAGCGCGTCGAGCAGGTCGAGGGCCCCTACGCGAGGCAAGCCAAGAAGCGTCAGCAGCCCTGGTGGAAGGTGGTGTGCCTCACCGGCGTCGACTACTTCTCCACTTTAGGCTACATCCCCGGCATCGCGGCGCTGGCCGCCGGGGCGCTCTCGCCGATAGCCACGCTGCTCATCGTCGCGCTGACCCTCTTCGCCATGCTGCCGATGTACAGGCGCGTCGCCGAGGAGAGCCCGCACGGGCAGGGCTCCATCGCGATGCTCGAGAAGCTTCTCTCGTTCTGGCCGGGCAAGCTGCTGGTGCTGGCCCTCCTCGGCTTCATCGCCACGGACTTCGTGATCACCATGACCCTCTCCGCCTCCGACGCGGCCGTCCACCTCGTGGAGAACCCGCTGGTGTCGGGGGCCCTGGAGGGCCAAGAGATCCTTATCACCCTGGTTCTGGTGGCAGCCCTTGGAGCGGTGTTCCTGAGGGGCTTCAGGGAGGCCATCAACCTCTCGGTGGTCATCGTCGGGGCCTACCTGCTCCTGAACCTCGTCGTCGTGGCCGTCGGCCTCTACGCCGCCTTTACCAACCCCCAGAGCATCGCCGACTGGCGGGACGTGCTGCTCACGAGCTACGGAAGCCCTTTGGCGATGGTGGGGGTGGCGCTGCTGGTCTTCCCCCGGCTCGCGCTCGGCATCTCGGGCTTCGAGACCGGCGTCACCGTGATGCCGCTGGTGCGTGGGGAGGCGGGCGACGACCCGGAGCACCCGGCCGGACGCGTGCGCAACACGCGCAAGCTGCTCACCACAGCCGCAGTGACCATGAGCTTGTTCCTGGTCGCCACGAGCTTCCTCACGGTCGTCCTGATCCCCGCGAAGGAGTTCGAGGCGGGCGGGGGAGCCAACGGCCGGGCGCTCTCCTACCTCGCCCACGAGCACCTGGGCGGGGCCTTCGGCACGGCCTACGACATAAGCACGATCGCGATCCTGGCGTTCGCGGGGGCCTCCGCGATGGCGGGGCTTCTGAACGTCGTGCCCCGATACCTGCCCCGCTACGGCATGGCGCCCGAGTGGGGGCGCGCGGTGAGGCCGCTGGTGCTGGTCTTCACCGCCGTGGCCTTCGCGGTCACGCTCGCCTTCCGGGCCGACGTGGACGCCCAGGGCGGCGCCTACGCCACGGGGGTGCTCGTGATCATGACCTCCGCCGCCTTCGCCGTGGCGCTCTCGTCCATCCGGAGGCACGGCTCCCTCAAGGGGGCGTTGTTCTTCGGGCTGGTCACCCTGATCTTCGCCTACACCACCGTCGCCAACGTCCTGGAGCGCCCCGACGGCATCATGATCGCCTCCCTCTTCATCGCCGCCATCGTGGCCACCTCGCTCGTCTCGAGGGTGCGGCGCTCGCTGGAGCTCAGGCAGGAGCGCATAGAGCTGGACGACGCGGCCCGGCGGTTCGTGGAAGAGGCCAGCAGGGGGGATCAGATCCAGGTAGTGGCCCACCGCCGCCGCTCAGACAACGACCCCCGGGAGTACGAGCGCAAGCTCGCCGAGCAGCGCGAGTACAACCGCGTCCCGAAGGGCGAACCCATCCTGTTCCTCGAGGTGGACGTGGCCGACGCCTCTGAGTTCGAGGACGTGCTCGAGGTCAGGGGGGTGCGCGTCGGCGGCCACATGGTGCTTAGGGCCGAGAGCTCCACCGTGCCTAACGCCATCGCCGCCCTCCTCCTGCACCTGCGCGACGCCACGGGCAAGACGCCCAACTGCTACTTCGGGTGGACGGAGGGCAACCCCATCATCTACCTGTTCCGCTTCCTGCTGTTCGGAGAAGGGGACACGGCCTCCGTCGCCCACGAGGTACTCAGGGAAGCCGAGCCGATCCTCGAACGCCGGCCCATAATCCACGTCGGCGGCAGATGACTCGGGCTTCGCGGAAGGCCTCAAGCTCGAAGTTCCCGGAACCCCACGACGAAGAAGTCACCCCCAAGCCTCGTGGTAGGGGAACGGTGCCCCCTGGAGGGCCTCGGGACGCCGCCGGGTCGGGCGGTGTACCCTTTTCGAGCCTGAGCACCTCCGCCCAGCCGGCTTTGCCCAGCCGGCTTTGCCCAGCCGGCTCCGCCGAGCGCGTCCTCCAGCCCGAGCAGCTTGAGCCGGGGCGACCGGTGGCGAGCAGACGGGGGTTGGTGACCTCCTCCAACCTCGCCTCACCGGGGACCGGGGAGGAGGACGAGACGTCGTGGCGCGATTTCCAAGGGCTTTGGCGGCCCTCTCATGCTCTCCGACGACACGATGGGAGCCACCAGACTCAAGAACGTTCCTTCGAGATCCTCGCCGGACAAAACCTACGAGAAGGCACGCCGGTACCTGTCCCGGCAGGCGATCGGCTCAGCGCGCCGGGCCGGAAACGCCGTCCATGGCCCGGTGCCCGTCGTCACGCGGGCAGGACCCGTTCTCGCGGGCCCGGGAGGTGACGCGGTATCGGCCGGGCGGTTGAGAACGCGCACGGCTGAACGCCCGGCTGAACGCGTAGACGGAGGTGTACCCGACGGAGCGAGCGATGGTCCCAAGGGCGTCGTCGGTGTCCCTGAGCCGTAGCGCCGCGAGATCCATGCGCCATCGCGTGAGGTAGGCGCCAGGAGTTTCACCGACGACGGCCGGGAACCGCCGCGACAGGGTCGCCCGCGACACGCCGATCTCCGCCGCGAGGATCGACGTGGTCCAGGCCCGGGCGGGATCCCCGTGGAGCTTCGTCAGCGCCTCACCGATCATGGGGTCGCCGAGCACGCCAAGCCAGGACGCCTCAGATCGGGCCGGTTCGGCCGCGAGCCACGCCCGCAGCAGCTGGACGAGCAGGATGTCGACCAGGCTGTCGAGCACGACGGTGGTCGCGATTTGGGGTTGTGCTAACTCTCGGGCGAGGAGCCGAACCGTGTCGTCGAGGCTGCCGCCGCCGTTGTCGGCGCGGATGTGGACGACGTCGGGGAGCGACGCCAGGACCCGGGTCGAGACCGCAGGGTCGCGCTCGTAGTGCGCGCACAGAATGCGGGACCGGACCGGCCCCGAGCCGATCCTGTAGAGCTCGCCATCCTCCCGGGTTATCCCGGCGGCTTCGCCATCGTACGGACGCGCTACGGCGTCGGGATCGCTGCTTAGAGTATGCTCGGTTCCGGTCGGCAGGAGGACGACGTCGCCCGGCATGAGCTTTATAGGGTGCTCACCCGGCAGCCCGATCCACGCGACGCCCGAGGTGACCGCGTGGAACGCCGCCCCGGGGACGGCGGGCCGCCAAACACCCCAAGACTCCCCCGCCTCGACCCGCGCCCCGACGGTGCCGCGGACACCGGACACGGCGAGCACATCGGCAAGCAAATCCATCCGCTTAATGTACCGGGAAAGAACCTATCATTCAAGCAATTCTTTGCCCCAACGGACACGTTCACCGTTTTTTGTGAAACAAACAAATATTTATTTGAGCTTATTGAGCATTGAAAGGACCACACAGCGCCGCATACACTCATTCGCGCCGTCACAAATACGAGCGGCCCAGTTGGTTACACTCGGGAGGACATCATGGAAACATCCGGAAGTATCGCCCTCGTCACCGGCGGCAGCCGGGGGATCGGCAAGGACGTGGTGCGGAGCGTTACCGGGCGCGGCACCGACGTGATCTTCACCTACCAGAGCAACGAGGCCGCCGCCGAGGCGCTGGTGAGCGAGGTGGAAGGGACGGGCCGCCGCGCCGTTGCCCTGCGACTGGATGCGGGCGACGTCGAAACGTTCGACGCCTTCGTGAAGCAGGTGCAGGACGTCCTGCAAGACTGGGGCACAGACCGGTTCCAATACCTGGTCAACAACGCAGGTCTGGGCCTGTACGCGAGCATCGCGGAGACCACCGAGGAGCAGTTCGACGAGATCATGGACGTCCACGTCAAGGGGACGTTCTTTTTGACAAAGAGGCTGCTGCCGCTGATCGCGGACGGCGGGCGCATCGTGAACGTGTCCACCGCCCTGACGCGCGCTGGCGTTACCTATCCCGGGCAGGCGACCTACGCCATGGCAAAGGGGGCAGTGGAGGTAATGACGAGGTACCTGGCTCAGGAGCTCGGGTCGCGTCGGATCTCCGCGAACACCATTGCGCCGGGGGGGATCGAGACCGACTTCATGGGCGGCGCGATGCGCGACCCGGGCCTGCAAGAGCTGGCCACCTCCGTCACGGCGCTGGGGCGCGTCGGGCAGCCCGAAGACGTCGGCGGGGTTGTGGCGTCGCTGCTCTCGCCCGAGACGGGCTGGGTGAACGGGCAGCGCATAGAGGTGTCGGGCGGGCAAAACCTGTAGGACCGCGCGGCGGTTCGACTTCCGGCGTTACGGAGGAAACACAGGTGCATCGTCTTCCGTTCGTACCATCCCCGGGCACGTTTGCTGTTGGCACGGCTGGCTTCGTGATCGCGGGCGTCCCGCCGCCGGTCTCGAACTCGTTCGGGGCCGCCGGCTGGCTCGTCGGGGACCGAGGAGGGCGACCGTGGGGCCGTAGGGGGCCCCGGGTTCCCCTCAGCGTCGCGGCGGCCACACTTCGTAGATCTCGTGAGTAGGTTTGGCCCTACCCGGCCTCAGCGGTCCGGTCGGTTCACGGCAGCGCGGACATCTTCGCCACCAGCGCCGGTTCCCGCATCGCGGCCTCCCCGACGAGAACCGCGTCGGCCCCGGCGTCGCGCAGGCGGCGGGCGTCCTCGACGGTCCTGACGCCGCTCTCCGCGACGAGCGTCGCGCCGGCGAGCTTCGGGGCGAGCTTCTCGAAGGTGCCGAGGTCGACGGTGAAGTCTCGCAGGTTCCTGTTGTTGACCCCGACGACGCGGGCGCCGGACTCCAGGGCGAGATCCGTCTCCTCCTCGTCGTGGACCTCGACGAGCGGCGTCAGGCCGACCTCCACGGCCAGGGAAACGTGGCGGGCGAGCGTGGCCGCGTCGAAGAGGGCGGCTATGAGGAGGACGGCGTCCGCGCGGGAGCCCGCTTCGAGGACCTGGGCCTCGTCGACGGTGAAGTCTTTGCGGATCACGGGCAGGGACGTAGCGTTTCTGGCGGCGTCGAGGTCTTCGAGGGAGCCCTTGAAGCGGTCGGGTTCGGTGAGCACGGAGAGGCATCGTGCGCCTCCCCGCTCGTAGCCGGCGGCCCACCCGGCGGGGTCGACCTCCCGTATCGGGCCCGCGGAGGGCGAGGCGCGCTTTATCTCGCTTACGACGGAGAGGCCGGGTTTGGCGAGTGCCGCGGCGAAGTCGCGTTTCTCGAAGAGGAGTGCCTCCTGGTAGAGGGCGTCGAGGTCGGTGTTTTCGTGGAGTTCGCCGGCGCGGAGGAGGGCCGCGGCGGCCAGCTCCTCCAGCACGGTCGGGCGGCTCACGGGGTCCCGGCCATGCGGCGGGTGGCCTTCACGAAGTCTCCCAGGGCCTTCTCGGCCGCCCCGGTCTTTACAGATTCCTCTGCCTGGCGAACGCCCCCCTCGATGGTCCCGGTCTTGCCTGAGACGAAGATCGCGGCCCCGGCGTTCAAGAGGACCACGTCGCGGGCGGCGCCGGTCTCCCTGCCGGAGAGGACGTCGCGCAGGATGCGGGCGTTGAGGTGGGCGTCGCCGCCGAGGAGGCCGTCGGGGGCGTGGCGCGCGAGGCCGAAGTCTTCCGGGGAGATCTCGTACTCTTTGAGGACCCCGTCGGAGACTTCCGCGACGACCGTCGGGGCGCTCGTCGTGATCTCGTCCATCCCGTCGGTCCCGTGGACCACGAGCGCCCTTTCGGCCCCCAGGTCCCGCAACGCTTCGGCCACCGGCCGCACGAACTCCGCGCCGAACACGCCGACGAGCTGCCGCCTGGACCCGGCGGGGTTGGTAAGGGGGCCAAGCAGGTTGAAGATGGTCCTGAAGGGCAGCTCGGCCCGCACCGGGGCGACGAAGCGCATCGCCGGGTGGTGGGTGCGGGCGAACATGAACCCGATGCCGGCCTCCTCGATGCACCGCGAGACCTGCCCGGGCGTGAGCTCTATCTCGGCGCCAAGCGCCTCCAGCACGTCGGCACTCCCGGCCCGGCTCGTCGCGGCCCTGTTGCCGTGCTTGGCGATGACGACGCCGGCCCCGCGGGCCACGAAGGCGGCGGCGGTGGAGACGTTTATGGTCCCCTTGGCGTCGCCGCCGGTCCCGCACGTGTCCACGACGCCGGGCGGGGCCTCGACCGACGCCGCGAAGCGCCGCATGGCGCGGGCGAAACCGACGATCTCCGGCACCGCCTCGCCCTTCACCCTGAGCGCGGTCAGGAGGGCGGCCGTGGCCTCCGGGGCGACCGTGCCCTCCATGATGGCCTCGAGCGCCCTCTCTGCCTCGCCCTCCGTCAGGGACTCTCCCCCGGCGGCCTTCCGGAGCGTCTCGCGGAGCACGGCTACCCTTCCAGGAAGTTCTTGAGGAGGTCGCGACCGTGGCGGGTCAGGACGCTCTCGGGGTGGAACTGGACGCCCTCTACGGGAAAGTCGCGGTGGCGGACGCCCATGATCGTGCCGTCCGACGTGCGGCTCGTCACGACGAGGCAGTCGGGCAGGGAGTCCGGCTCGATGACGAGCGAGTGGTACCTCGTCGCCTCGAAGCCCTGGTCGAGACCGGCGTAGACGCCCTCGCCGTCGTGCAGGATCTTGGCGGTCTTCCCGTGGACGGGCTCGCCGCGCACGATCCTGGCCCCGAACGCCTGTCCGATGCTCTGGTGCCCGAGGCACACGCCAAGCAGGGGCGTCCCCTCGCCGGCTTTCTCGATCAACTCCACCGAGATGCCGGCCTCGTTGGGCGTGCAGGGGCCCGGCGAGACGACTATCCTGTCGGGGCGGAGCGCGGCCACCTCCTCAAGCGTTACCTCGTCGTTGCGGCGCACGAGGACCTCGGCGCCGAGCTCCCCCAAATACTGGACGAGGTTGTACGTAAAGGAGTCGTAGTTGTCTATGACGAGAACCCGCATGAGCCCCGGAATTTTAGCCGATACTCTCCAGACGAACAGGGGGACGAACTCGTGACCCTGCTCCTGACCGAGAACCAGGTCGAAGAGCTCCTCGACATGCCCGCCACGCTTGGGGCCGTGGAGGCCGTCTTGCGCCAGCAGGCGGAGGGCCGCGCCACCAACCGCGCCCGCCGCCGCGTAGCCCTCCCCAAGAGCGGCCTGAACGTCATGTTCGCCGGCGCGCCGGAGATAAGCGCCCTCGGCCTGAAGGCCTACACCGTCGCGAGGGGCGGCGCCCGCTTCTACACCATGCTCTTCGACCCGGAGACCGGGGAGCTCCTCTCCATCCTCCAGTCGGACCGCATGGGGCAGATGCGCACGGGTGCTGCCAGCGGCGTCGCGACGAAGCACCTGGCCCGCGAGGACGCGAGCACTCTGGGCATCTACGGGGCTGGCTGGCAGGCCGAGAGCCAGCTCGAGGCCATAGCCGCGGTGCGGAACCTCGAACGGGTCATCGTCTATAGCCGCAAGGAGGAGTCGCGCAAGAGGTTCGCCGCGAAGATGGGCGAGAAGCTCGGCATGGACATAGAGACGACGCACGCCGCCGAGGAGCCGGCCGCCCAGGACATCGTGGTGACCGTGACCTCCTCCGGGGAGCCGGTGCTGCACGGCGAGTGGCTCAGGCCGGGGGCGCACGTCAACGCCGCGGGGTCCAACTTCCTGTTCAAGAGCGAGATCGACCGCGAGGTCGTCAGGCGCGCGGCCTTCGTCTGCGCCGACGCCCGCGAGGAGCTCGGCCTCGAAGCCGGCGACCTGATGCCCTCCTTGGAGACGGGCGCCCTCCTCCCCGAGGCCGTCTACGAGCTCGGCCAGGTCATCGCCGGCCACGTCCCGGGGCGCAAGGGCCCGGAGGACATAACCGTCTTCGCCAGCCAGGGCCTCGCCCTCGAAGACCTCGCCGCCGCCCGCGTCGTCTACGACCGCGCCGTCGAGCGGAGCGTCGGCCAGAAGATAGAGTTCTGACGCAAACCGGGTCTTTCGGCTAGGCCCCGTGCCCCCGGGCCGGCCGGGCCGTGGACCCGCGGACGACGAGACGGGTCGGCAGCGGCCCGGGGCCCTCGGCCTCTCCCCCGCCGAGCCTCGCGACGAGCAGGCGACCCGCGAGCAGGCCTTTCTCGACGTGGGGCTGGTTGACGGTGGTGAGCGGCGGGTTGGCGCGGGCCGCCTCCGGGACGTCGTCGTAGCCCACGACGGAGAGGTCGCCCGGGACGGAGAGGCCCATCCCCCTGGCGGCCTCCAGAACCCCGAAGGCGAGCTGGTCGCTTATCGCCAGGATGGCGGTCGGACGCGGCCGCATTCCTAGCAGGATTCTCGCGGCCCTCTCCCCCTCTTCGGGAAGGTTCTCCGGGCACTCGTAGACGGGCACGTCCCGCCAGGGCACGCCCACGGACTCGACGGCCTCCCTGTAACCGTCCAGCCTCAGGCGGGTGGACCTGAACGCGGTCTGCGCCTGGCGGTCCGGGCCGGCCAGGCCGCCGACCGGCCGCGGGGCCAGCTCGAAGGTGACGACCGCGATGCGCCGGTGCCCGAGCCCGACGAGGTGTTCCGCGGCGGCGCGAGCCCCGCCCCCGTCGTCGACGCTCACGTTGGGCATGTCCCCGGCCGGGTCCTTCGGCGGGTCGTCCACGAGCACGGCCGGCAGCCGCCGGTCGCGGACCGCCCCCATCATTTGGTCGCCCTCGGCCATGCAGTAGACGACGAAGCCGTCGACGGCCGCCCCCCTCACGGCCTCGGGGTCGTGCCGGCCGGAGATCGAACCGGGCACCAGCAGGAGCCCGAGGCCCGCCTCCTCGGCCGCCCTCGATACACCCTCGAAGAAGAGCACCGCCGCCGGGTCGGCGAAGGCGTACGAGAGCCTGTCCGCGTAGAGGACGCCGATGGCCCCGACGCGCCCGCGCCTCAGGCCCCTCGCCGTAGGATCCGGCCCGGTGTAACCGAGCCGCCCGGCCGCCTCCATCACCCTCCTGCGCAGCCCCTCGGAGAGCTGGTCGGGCCGGTTGTACGCGTTCGAAACGGTCGCGGGCGACACGCCGACCTCGGCCGCCACCTCCTTCAAGGTGGCCCGCCTCCCAACCTTCCCTCTTTCGGGGTTGACGCCCATCGGGGCCGTATGATAGCTTTTCTGAATCGATTAAGTAAAACGATTCAGAGAGGTGGTGGGGCGTGGTCGGGCTGATGGACGTGCGGGAGCAGGTGGACCTGGACTACGCCCGGGCCCGCAGGAGGGCTTTGGTTGGCGGGTTGTTGGCCTGGGTACGGAGGCGGTGCGCTTCGTTGCGCGCCTTCGACGACGCGCGTCGGGAGCTTGGGGCCGAGAACCGGCGGTACGTCGGGGTGAGGGTCGTCGAGGTGTGCCGGGTGGTCGGCAGCGTGGGCCGGTGGCGCGAGTTCGACGGGTCTTTCATGCCCACGCGGGCGAGCGAGGGTAGGTGGAAGCGGGTCGACCTGGCGTTCAGGACGGGCCGGGATCTCCCGCCGGTGGTCCTGTACAAAGTAGGTGATGAATACTACGTCCACGACGGCAACCACCGCGTTAGCGTGGCGCGGTTCGAGGGGGTCGAGATGATCGACGCCGAAGTCACCGAGTTCTTTCCCGCCAGGCGCATAGGCCCGTCGAGGGCGGCGGGTTGACGCGGCCACCTCCCCCTCTCAGGCGCGCGCGCCTCGCGGTGCTCGCCGTGTTCTTTATCAACGGGTTCGCGCTCGGGGGCTGGTTCGTGAGGATACCGGCGGTGCAGGAGAGGCTGGGGCTCGGGGAGGGCCTGCTCGGGGTCGCCCTGCTCGGGACCGCCGTCGGGGCGCTGACCGCGATGACGGCGGTCGGGGGGCTCATCTCCCGGTTCGGCAGCCGGCCCGTGGTCGGGGTCTCGGCGGTGCTGCTCGCGGCCTCCCTGCTGCCGCTGGCCCTAGCACCCAACCTGCCCGTCCTCGTCGCCGCGCTCGTGCTGGTGGGCGTGGGAAACGGCGCGCTCGACGTCTCCATGAACGCCCACGCCGTGACCGTCGAGGAGCGGTACGGGCGCAGGGTCATGTCCACCTTCCACGCCGCGTTCAGCTTCGGCGCCCTCGCCGGCTCCGTACTCGGCGGCCTCGTCGCCGCCGCGGGCGTCGGCGTCCTCCCCCACTTCCTCGCCGTGTCCCTCCTCGCCACGCTCGCCACCGTCCCGGCCTACCTGGCGCTCCTGCCCTCAGGCGCGGACGCCGCCGAGGGCGGGGCCCCGGCGTTCGCGCGCCCGACGCGGGCGTTGCTAGGCCTGGGCGTGATCTCCTTCTGCGTCCTGCTAGGCGAGGGCGCGATGTCCGACTGGTCCGCCGTGTACCTGGACAACGATTTGGAGACCGGCCCGGGCTTCGCCGCGGCGGGTTACGCGGCCTTCTCGCTGGCGATGGCCCTCGGCCGCCTCTTCGGCGACGGCCTGGCCGAAAGGTTCGGCCCGGCACGCCTGGTCCGCCTCTGCGGCGCCGTGGCCGCGCTCGGCCTCGGCGCCGCTTTGGCCATCGGCAACCCCGCCCTCGCCCTCGTCGGCTTCGCCTGCGCCGGCGCGGGCTTCTCCGTCGTCTTCCCCCTCGCCCTGAGCGCGGCCGGGGGGGCGGAGGACGTCGCCACGGGCCCCGCCCTCGCCGCCGTCGCCACCGCCGGTTACACGGGCTTCCTCATCGGCCCCCCCGCCATCGGCTTCGTCGCCGAGATCGCCGGCCTGGGCGCCGCCCTCTACCTCGTCGTGGGCCTGAGCACCGCCGTCTTCCTCCTCGGCGGCGCCGTCCGCCCCAAGAGCGGCAAGAAGGAGTAGCCCGTACAATGCCAACCCTGGCGTCGACCCGACACCTGATACTTTAGCGGAGGTAGAGCCATGTTAGAGAAGCGGCCGGAGACCGGCGGGGCCTACGAGCCGCTCGGCGCGGGGAAGCTCGCGGACCACGGCGACCGCGGCCTGAGTTTGAGGTCTGGGGCGACGACGGTCGAGGTGACCGCGCTCGCCCCAGACCTCTTTCGCGTGGGCATGTTCCCGGAGGGCCGGTCCCCGCGGTACGGCACCGAGGCCATCGCCAAAGAAGACTGGGGGCCCGTCCAGATCTCCATGCAGGAGTCCGACCACGAGCTGACGCTCTCGACCACGTCAGCGACGGCCCACATAGCGCTCGACCCCCTGCGCGTCCGGTTCACCGACGGATCAGGCAGGGAGTTCGCCGCGGACGACGAGGACCTCGGGATGGGACACGTCGTGGCGCCGGGGGCGGACGTGTTCAGCCAGCCGCTCGGGAGCCCGGTCCGGCTGTACAAGAAGCGGGCCGCGGGCGAGCGGTACTTCGGGTGCGGGGAGCGGACGAGCGGGCTCGAGAAGACCGGCTCCTACCAGGTGTTCTGGAACGTCGACCCGCCGGAGGGGCACACGGCCTCGTTCAACAACCTCTACTCCTCCATCCCCTTCGTCCTCTCGATGACCGGCGGCGAGGCCCACGGCCTCTTCTTCGACAACACCCACCGCGTCGAGCTCGACCTCGCGCTCGAGGACGAGGACCGCGCCTACTTCGGCGCGGAGGGCGGGGACGTCGTCTACTACGTCTTCTGCGGCCCGACCCCGGCAGACGTCCTGGACCGCTACACCGAGCTCACCGGCCGCATCCCGATGCCTCCCCTGTGGTCACTCGGCAACCAACAGTGCCGCTACTCCTACATGGACGAGGCAGAGGTCAGGGACGTGGCGAAGAACTTCAGGGAGAGGGACATCCCCTGCGACGTGATCTACCTCGACATCCACTACATGGACGGCTACCGCGTCTTTACCTGGGACAGCGAGCGTTTCCCCGACCCCGAGGGCCTCATCTCGGACCTGCACGAGCAGGGCTTCCACGTCGTAACGATCGTGGACCCCGGCGTGAAGGTGGACGAGGATTACCCCGTCTACGTCGAAGGCCGGGACCGCGACCTCTACTGCAAGACGCAAGAAGGCGAGGAGTACCACAACTCCGTCTGGCCCGGCGTCTGCGCCTTCCCGGACTTCACGAGCCCGGAGGCCCGCGAGTGGTGGGGCGATAACCATAGAGTCCTCACGGACGTCGGGGTCGATGGGATCTGGTGCGACATGAACGAGCCAGCGCTCTTCGTCCCCCGCCAGTCCACCATGCCGGACTTCGTGGTCCACCCCGGCGGCAGCGGCGGCGGGCCGAAGTGGCACGCCCAGATCCACAACACCTACGGCTCCCTCGTCGCCCGCGCCGCCCGCGAAGGGCTACTAAAGCTGAAGCCCGACGAGCGCCCCTTCGTCATAACGCGGGCAGGCTACGCGGGGCTGCAGCGGCACGCGATGCAGTGGACGGGGGACAACTCCTCGTGGTGGGAGCACCTCTGGATGAGCATGCCCCAGCTCCAGAACTTGGGCCTCTCTGGCGTGGCCTGGGCCGGGGTGGATATCGGGGGCTTTTTCGGGGACTCTAACGGCGAGCTCCTGGCCCGCTGGACGGAGATGGGCGCCTTCCAGCCGTTCTGCCGCAACCACGCCGCCGTAGGCACCCGCCGGCAGGAGCCGTGGGCCTTCGGCGAGCCCTACGAGTCGGTGTGCCGCAAGATGCTAAAGCTCCGCCAACGCCTCCTCCCCTACCTCTACACGCTCTTCGAGAACTGCCACCGCACCGGCGCCCCCATCATGCGCCCCCTTCTCTTCGAGTACCCCGAGGACGAGACGACCTACACCGCCGACGACGAGTTCCTCTTCGGCGACGCCCTGCTCGTCGCCCCCATCTCCCGCCCCGGCATCGAGCACCGCCACGTCTACCTCCCCCAGGGCGCCTGGTTCCACTTCTGGAGCGGCGAACGTCTGGAAGGCCCGGCCCACACCCTCGCCCACGCCCCGCTCGGCGAGCCCGCCGTCTACCTCAGGGCGAACACCCCGCTACCGATGGGCCCGGACGCGTCCCACACCGGCGAGGGGACGTCCGGCCCGCTCACCGTGCTCGTGCATCCCGCCCCCGGGGCGGCCCCGGGCTCCACGTCCCTCTACGAGGACGCCGGCGACGGTTTCGGCCACGAGGGCGGGGAGTTTGCCCGGCGCGGGGTCTCCTGCGAGGCGACGGACGACCGTATCGTCGTCCGTTTCGGGGAGCGCGAGGGCTCGTTCGTCCCGGCCAGGGAGACGGTTCATCTGGAGCTGCGCGGCGTCGGGTCGGCGCGGGGCGTCTCGGTGAGCGGCGAGGCCGGGGAGTCGAGATCCATCGACGGGGGCATCGCGGTTACCCTCCCCGAGACGGGCGCGGAGACGACGGTAGAGGTGGTCCTGTAACGGGGGCCGCCATGGGGGTACGGCGGATGCTCCGTTCGGTCCTGGTCCTGCTCGGCGCCCTGGCGCTCGGGTACGTGGGCGTCGGCCTGCTCGTCGTCTTCGTGATGACCTCCCCGCACCGCCGGGCGCCGGAGGCCACACCCACCGAAGCCGGCCTCGCCTACGAGGACGTCGAGCTCAGAAGCACCGACGGCGTCCGCCTCTCCGGTTGGTGGATGCCCGCCGGGGACTCCCGCCGCGCCGCGCTCCTCGTCGATGGCTGGGGCGGGGACAAGTCCAACGAGCACGTCCTTAAGACCGCGCCCATCTACCACCGCGAGGGCTACAACGTGCTCGCGATAGACCTCAGGGCGCACGGGGAATCCGGCGGGGGGCGCCGCACGCTCGGCTACCGCGAGACGCGGGACGTCCTCGGGGCGCTCGCCTGGCTGAGGGGACGCGGCTACCGGCCCGAAGACACCGTGCTTCACGGGTGGTCCATGGGGGGTACGACCGTGGTGCGGGCAGCACCCGGTACGGGGATCGCCGCGGTCGTCGAGGAGGCGGGCTACGCGGACCTCCCGCGCCTCCTCGAAAGCGCCATACCCCGGGTCGCCGGCCTCCCGCGGCTCCTGGTGCCCGGCATCCTGCTCGCGGGCAAGCTGTGGCCCGACTTCGACCCCTGGGCCGTGCGCCCCGAGCGCGAGGCCTCGGAGCTCTGGAAGGAAGACGTGCCGCTCTTCGTTATCCACTCGACCGGGGACGACGTCATCCCCATCGAACACGCGAAGATGCTGGCCGCGGCCCACCCGGACGCCCGTACGTGGATGCTCGACGGCTACGACCACGTCGCCGCCTTCACCCACCCGGAGTACGAGCAGAGGCTGCGGTCCTTCCTACAAGATTCCAGAAAAGAAGCCAACCGCGGCATCCGCCCCCCGCGCCCGTAGAGACGCCCCGCCGGGGCGTCTCCGCCCCGTCACCCACCGGAACACCCCCCAAACCGGGGGCCGGCCACCGACGGCGCGAGCTTCGGCTTGGCAGGCCACCCCACGGAAGAATCGCGAAGGCAGTCCCCAAGGGCCCCATCAGGCGAACACCGTCCGGCCATAGGTTCTTTTCCGATGCCTGAGACCCGTGGCCCGGTGCCCCGCTATCGGGCGTCGATCAGGGCCCGCAGCTCCGGGTCGGTGAAATCTTCTACCACCATAAAAACGCCGGCCTTCCGCAGCTTGTCGGGCCTCTGGGTCGAGGCGATGCCGACGGTTGGGATGCCGGCGCCCACGGCCGAGGCGATGCCGGAGACGGAGTCCTCGAAGGCCAGGGCCTCATCGGGGGCCAGGTCGAGCCTCTTCAGGGCCTCGTTGTACGGGGCGGGGTCGGGCTTGACGGCTTCGACCTCGTCGGAGAGGACGATGAAATCGAAGAAGTCCTGGAGCTCGAGGGCGGGCAGGACCGCGCCGACGTTCTCCCCCGGCGCGTTGGTGACGAGGCCGGCCGCGAGGCCGCGGGCCTTGATCTCCCTCAGGTAATCCAGGAGTCCCGGGAGCGGCTCGAGATCCACGGCGCGCTCCCTGAAGCTGGCCTCTTTGGCCTCGAAGACCTCGCGCCCCTCCTCGTCCGAGAGGCCGGGGAGGAGGTCGCGCACGATCTCGGCGTTTGACCGGCCGCTGATGTTCTCCCTGTAGAACGCCTCGTCCACCTCTATGCCGCGGGGCAGCAGGACCTCCACCCAGGTCGGCAGGTGCAACGAGTCTGTCTCGGCGAGGGTGCCGTCGAGATCGAAGAGCAGCGCCTTTGGCACACGACCCGGCATTACGGGCGCCCGCCCGCCGTCTGCGCGCAACGCTCAGGCACCGTAGTAGAGGACGGCGTTCAGGGCGCGCGTGACGATGAGGAGCGCGCCGATGTACAGGAGGATGAACAGGTGGCCCCGCTCCCGGCCCTTCCTCAGCGGGCTGGTCTTGTACTCGGCCATGGCCAGGAGCACCCCGATCGCGCACAGCCCCCACACCCAGTAGAACGCGAAGTACCGCGCGAAGTTGCCCGGGTCCGGGCGGATCGTCGCCCACGCGAAGGCCAGCGTCACGAAGGCCGCCAGGCCCACCGAGAGGACGAACAGGACCCTGTTCGCCCGGCCCCGGCGCCCCCAGGCGAGCCAATCCGCGAATGTCGAGGCGAGCGCTTTCACGAGGGCTATGTTAGCAGCGCGGCAAAGATCCCGGTAAAACGTTCGGGCCGTACCCGGAGATCCGTCCCCGCCGGCGGATCTTCCCGGGGCCGCCGCGTCGTGCCTACCGAAATGGCTCACGGCCAGTAGAATAACCGCCGTGCGTCGACTCCTTGCCCTCTGCTCCGCGATCGTCCTGGTGGACACGATCTTCTACGCCGCCCTGACCCCGCTCGTGCCGTACTTCAACGAGGAGTTCGGCCTCTCGAAATCCGCGGTGGGCCTGCTCGGGGGCTCGTTCGGCGCCGGGGTGCTTGCCGGCGCGGCCCCGGGCGGCTACCTCGCCTCGCGGGCGGGGGTCCGGGCGGCGGCGCTGGTGGGTCTCCTCTTGATGAGCCTGGCGAGCGTCGGGTTCGCCCTCGCCGGCGAGACGTGGCTGCTGGTCCTGACGCGGTTCGTCGCGGGCTTCGGGAGCGCGCTCTCGTGGGTCGCGGCGTTTACCTGGCTCGTGGCGCGGGCGCCGGAGGAGCGGCGGGGCGAGCTTATCGGGGTGATGCTCAGCGCCGCCGTGGTCGGCGCGCTCCTGGGGCCCGCGCTTGGCAGCGTCGCGGCCGTCGTCGGCCTCGTCCCGACCTTCACCGGCGTCGCCGTCGCCGGGATCCTCATCGCCGTCTGGGCCGCCCTGGAGCCGGCGCCGTCCCCGAGCGGGGAAGGGTCCCTCCTCGGCGCCCTCAGGACCCTCCGGCGGCCGAGGCTCCTCACGGGGCTCCTGTTCGTTGGGCTCTCGCCGCTTCTCTTCTCCGCGCTCACCGTGCTCGTGCCGCTCGACCTGGCCACCTTCGGTTGGGGGGCCGCCGCTGTCGGGGCGATTTTCTTGATAAGCGCGGGCTTCGAGGCCCTGGTCCACCCGCTCTTCGGGCGCTGGACGGACCACAGCGGCTACCGGCCCCCCGTGCTCGCCGCCCTCGTCGTCTCCGCGGGGATACTGGCCGTCCTGGCCTGGGCGGCAAACCCCTGGCTTCTCGCGCTCCTCGTCGTGCTCGCCGGCGTTGCCTTCAACGCCCCGCTCGTGCCCGGCACGGCCCTCTTCTCGCGCGCGAGCGAGAAGGTCGGCATGGACCAGGCCGTCGCCTTCGCCGTAACGAACTTCGCCTGGGCCTCGGGCTACGCCGTCGGGGCGCCTTTGGGCGGCTTCCTGGCCGACCTCGGCGGCGACGCGCTCTCGTACCTCGTCCTTATGGGGGTGTGCGCCGCGACCCTGTTGCTCCTGCGACGGGCGGAGTAAGGACCGGCCGCACCCGCCCGGATCTTTCATATACTCCCAACCGTAGGTAAGCGACAGACGGGAGAGAAGCGTGCCCCAGCCCATAGACCTGTACTACTGGCCCACCCCCAACGGGTGGAAGGCCTCGATCTTCCTCGAAGAGCTAGGGCTGCCCTACGAGGTGAAGCCCATAAACATCACGGCCGGCGACCAGTTCGAGCCCGAGTTCCTCAAGATCAGCCCCAACAACAAGATGCCGGCCATCGTGGACCCCGAAGGCCCCGACGGCGGGCCCATCTCCGTCTTCGAGTCGGGGGCGATCCTGATCTACCTGGCGGAGAAGACGGGCCGCTTCCTGCCCACGGACCCGCGCGGCCGGTACCGTGTCCTCGAGTGGCTGATGTTCCAGATGGGCTCCGTAGGCCCCATGCTCGGGCAGGCGCACCACTTCCGCCAGTACGCCCCGGAGACCATCCCCTACGCCGTTCAGCGCTACACGGACGAGGCGGCCAGGATCTACCGCGTCATAGACAGGCGCCTCTCCGAATCCGAGTACATAGCGGCCGACGACTACACCATCGCCGACGTCGCCGTCTTCCCCTGGCTCGTCCCCCACAAGAACCAGGGCCAGGACCCCGCCGACTACCCGAACCTCAAGCGCTGGTACGAGGCCGTGAAGGGGCGCCCGGCGGTTCAGCGCGGCCTCGAGGTCTTCGCGGAGCAGCGCCGCCAGCTCAACCGGGACATGGACGAGGAGACCCGCAGCACCCTCTTCGGCAACAAGAGGTAACTAGAAGGCATCGAGGTTTTGGGGATGCGTCTGGCATTCCCTGTTGGTGGCGTGCGGTGTCGGCCCGTATCGTCCGGCGCCTCACGTTCTCCTGTGCTCGCCAAGCACCCCTCAAAGCCTAGAACCTCAAAGCCTTCTAGAACGCCGCCGCGCCGGCTTCGGCGACCTCCTGGTCCTGCTCTATGGTGCCCGTGCTGACGCCGACGGCGCCGACGATGTGGCCGTCGCGGACCAGGGGTATGCCGCCGGGGAAGACGGCGAGCCGGCCGCCGTGGGCGTCGCTGAGGCCGTAGATCGGGCCGTCGGGACGCGTGTCGGAGGTCAGGTCGGCCGTCTGGCACTGGAAGGCCACGGCCGTGTAGGCCTTGTTGATCGAGATAGAGATGCTCCCGACGTTCGCGGTGTCCATGCGGACGTGGGCCTTGAGGTTGCCGCCCGCGTCGCAGACCGCTATGTCCATGGGTTGAGCGATCTCCGCCGCCTTCTTCTCGGCGGCCTCTATCACCCTCCTGGCCTCCGCCAGCGTGATGGTGTCCCTGATCTTTGGATCCGCCATACGGGTCCCCTCCTCTGGTGTCGGTTCCTGCGCCGCCCTACGCGCCGTTCCTGCGCGACCAGTGCCCCTCGCCCACCTCCGTCTCGGCGAGCTCGAGGGTCGCGGCATGGCCGGTGAAGTCCACGTGCCTGTTGACGGCGACGAGCGCCTGCGGGCAGCACAGGAAGACGTTCAGGGCCTCGTCGTAGACGAGCTTGTCCAGCTGCTTGCCGATCTCGCCGAGCTTCTTCGGGTCCGTCTCCACGACGGAGCGGCCCATGAGGTCCTCGAACTGTTGGAGCACGGGCCCGACCCGGAAGGCGCCGCCGGAGTGGAAGTACTCGCGGTGGATGACCGCCGGCGGGTAGCCCGCCGCCAGGTCGAACCAGGCGTGGACGAGCACGTCGAAGGGCACCGGCAGGTTCTTCTCGACGAGCGCCCGCTGCGCCGCTACCAGATCTTCGTCGGGGATCACGACGATCCGCACCTCTATGCCCAAAGCCTCCCTGAAGTCCTCGGCCAGGTGCCGGGCCACCGCCTCGACGTCGCCCGTGGCCGCCAGCCTGAGCGCCCGGTCGGGCTGCCAGCCGGCCTCGGAGAGTAGCCTCTTGCCCTCTTCCGGGTCGTGCGGGTAGGGCTCCAGGTCGTCCGGCGACTCCCACGAGTACGGCGGCGCCATCGCGGCGACCGGGTGGGCGTACCCGGAGAAGACCTCCCGTATCAGGCGGTCGCGGTCCACGGCGAGGTTGAGGGCCTTGCGAACGCGAACGTCGTCCAGGGGCGCCGAGTTGCGGTTGACGAGGCCCGAGACGACTCGCATGGCGTCGATGGCCACCAGGTTCGCGTGCTCGGAGTCCTCCACCCTCCCGGCGTCGGCCGGGGAGACCTCGGTGACTATGTCGATCTCGCCCTCCGTGTCGCAGACGAGGCCGAGCGCCTCGGCGGGGTCCACGTCGTTGCGGAAGATCACCCTCTCCAGGCGAGGCCCGCGCTCCCTGTTCCAGTGGTCGGTGTTGGCCTCGAGGACGACCCTATCGCTGCGCGGCAGGTTCGTGGGCAGCCAGGTGCAGGTAAAAGGGTCGGCCTCGATGATCGCGATCTCGGCCTCCCAGGAGGAGAAACCCTCGACGAGGGTGAACGGTCCCGAGCCCCACGGGCCCGGAGCGTCGATCGCTCACCAGTGTCCTTCGCCGGTGCCGTACTTCCGGTACCCGAACCCCTCCTCCTCCCAGAAGCGGGTGCTCGCTATGTGAAAACCGCGGAACTTCGCGAGCGCCAACCCGTCGGGCTCGGGGAACTCGAAGCGCACGGTGTAGTCATCCGGGCACACAACGCGGGTGTCGGGGTGGAAGTTCAGGTACGTCCCCGGCGGGTGCGGGGCCCTCCACTTCTGCACCTCCTCAAAGGACCTCTTGATGCTCCGGGCGGTCAGCGGCTCGCCGTCCTGGAAGCGTACCCCCTCCCTGACCTTGACAACCAGCGTGCTGCCCTCCCACCACGAGTCCTCCATGCACGCCCCGACGATGTTGCCCCGCTCGTCGGTGCGGACCGGCTCCTCCATCGTGTTCCACGTGATGAACAACCAGTTGAGCGGGTGGGGGTCCACGACGTGAACGGTTCCAACCGGCGTACGGGCTCCCCCTTCGACGACGGGTTGCCGCGCGACCTGACCAGCCATGCATGTTTCCTTTCCCCAGGAACAGACGGAGAGAAGGTTAACAGAGGCCCGGCCCCGCGCAACCGCGGCGTTCATTGCAACCGCGGGGCCGGGGTAGGAGGATATCCGCGGGATCGGGCGACGACCGGAAGAGAGGACCCGCACGAAAGAGCCGACAAAGACAGGGGTGGCGCTCGCCGGCGCGGTTGGGCCCGTGCTCTTCGCAGCCGTCCTCGCCGCGCTGACGGCGCTCCAGTACGACTTTATGCTCGGGATCGGCTGGAGGCCGCTCGAGGACCCGGCCGGCGCCTGGCCGAGCGGGCTCGCCCTCGGGCCCCACGGGTGGCTCCTGGACGCGACCTTCGTCGTCTCGGGCACCTTGCTGATGGTCTTCGCCGCCGGGCTCGACCGGGGGATACGTCGCGGCTCCAGGGCGGGACCGGCCTTGCTCTTCCTCTCTGGCGCGGCGATGGCGCTACTGGCCTTCGAGACGGATCCCATCCGGCGCACCGGCCCGAGGTCCCCGCACGGCCTCGTCCACGACGCCTCCTTCGCCGTCTTCGCCCTCTCCCTGCTGCTCTCCCTCTTCTTTATGTGGCGCCGCATGGGCGGCGATCCCCGCTGGCGCGGCCACGCCCGGCTCACCCTGGCTACCGCCCTAATCTGCCCGCCGTGCCTCGTCCTACCGGGCCTCACCTACTACCTCTTCGTCGCCGCGATGCTCCTCTGGATAGAGGCCACGGCCTTGCGTCTCTGGCGTACCCCCTAGAGCCAGCCCCGCCGTTTAAAGACGAGGAAGAGGGAGACGCAGACCAGCATCATCAACACCAGCGCGAAGGGGTAGCCGAAGAGCCAGTGGAGCTCCGGGATGTGGTCGAAGTTCATGCCGTAGATGCCGGCTATGAGGGTGGGGGCGAACAGGATGGCGGCCCAGCCGGAGATCTTCTTGACCTCGTCGTTCTGCTCTATTGAAGCCTCGGTGAGCGCCTTGACCTCCTCGTTCTGTTGCAGGCCGACGAGCGAGAGGTTCACGCTCAGGATGTTCTGCAGGAGGTCCCGGAAGCCGGCCACCTGCTCGGTGACCTGTATGGCGTGGTCCTGGACGTCGCGCAGGTAGCGTTGCAGCTCGGGGTCCACGCCGTACTTCTCGAAGCCGGCGATCAGGGCCGTCAGCATCCCGGACAGGGGCTTGACGGCCCTCTGGAACTCGATCACCTCGCGCGAGAGCTCGTAGGTGCGCCTGGAGACGCCGGCGTTGCCGCCGAAGACCTCGGTCTCTATCTCGTCTATGTCGTTCTCAAGGCCCGCCACCACCGGCCCGTAGTCGTCCACGATTCTGTCCATGATCGCGTAGAGGATCGCCTCCGGCCCGCGGCGCAACAACTCGATGTCCTTCTCCATCCGGTTGCGCACCTCGCGCACGTCCGGGGCGTCGCCGTGCCTGACCGTCACCACGAAGTCCGGCCCGATAAAGACGTGGACCTCCCCGAACTCGACCGTCTCCGGCCTGTCCAGGTAGCGGGCCGCCTTAAGGACCACAAAGAGGGTGTCGCCGTAGCGGTCGAGCTTGGGCCTCTGGTGGGCCTTGACCGCGTCCTCGACCGCGAGCTCGTGGAGCCCGAACTCCTCGGCGACGGAGGAGAACTCCTCGGCGGTGGGCCTGTGCAGCCCGATCCAGGCTATCCCGCTCTGGCCGTGGCAGGCCTCGTAGGTCTCCTTTAAAGAATCCGGCTCGACGGCCCTCTTGCCGTCCACGTAGACCGCGCTGTCCACTATCGTCATCTCGTCACCCCTCTTCTCGCTTCTGCCGGCGGGACGCTCAAAAGCCCGCCTGGCGGCATCACGGCCGCGCGCCTGCGAGGGTGGCAAGGAAAACGGTCTTGGAAAAACTCCTGCTACCGGGCGCCCGCGGCGAGCGGCCTGCTACTACTATGGTCTAAACCGTCGTCAGCCAAGGACCGCTCACCTCCTCTTCCGGCCCGAGAAACGCGACCGGGAGAGTATAATCCTCGCCCCCAAAAGCGACAATGTAGGTCGCGGCCCGCGATCCGCAAGGGCGCCCCTGCGTCGAGTGCTGCCCGGTCCCGGCTACCGCCCGGGGTCGCTGAGGCGGCACTCCGGGTTGCGGTCGAGATGCTCGAAGTGGGCCTGCGCGCCGCCACCTTCGTTGTGGGCACGAACCGGTCTATCGCATTCTACGCACCGAAAATCTGGCCTTGGTCCCCTCCTGGGGCTCTGGTCTCGAAGTTGTAGCGCCTCGTCAATACCGATTTCCCGTCCGTCAAGCGTACAAGCCGTCGCTCTTGCCATCGCTCCGCCCCTCTTTATCAGCGAGCCTACATGAAAGATTGTGGCGTACTCGACAAGCAGGCGAAACCCGCTGCGACTGAGCGAGCCTACTCGACCTCGACCATGAAGAGCGGGGGAATGTGCATGTAGGTGATGCTCGGGCTCGAACCGACGATGGGTTCGGCGACCTGCAGGGCTTCGGCCACGGTGTCGGCGCGTTTGTATCCCATGCGGGAGGTGGTGTGCGGGTCGCCGCCGACGAAGACGACGCCGCCTACGTGGTCGAGGGCGTGGGCGCCCCACTGCCAGGTGGTGAACGGGTGCCAGCCGTGGTAGGCGTGGGAGTTGCGGTACAGGGTCCTGTACCAGGGGTCGTAGATGTACTCCTTCTCGAAGAGGCGCTCCGCCTCGTGGGGGTCCGTGGTCCGCGAGAGGACCTCCTCGAAGAACGGCCGGTAGCTCGGGTGGGCGACGTCGTCGAACTCGTTCGGGACGGGGTGGGTGGCGATGATGACGCCGCCCTCGCGCACCAGCGGCTTGCTCTTGTAGAGGTTGAAGAGGTAGCCGAGGACGTAATTGTGGACCAGGATCGGGTTCATGATGGAGTTGACGTTGTACGGCCCGATGTACGGCACGCCGAGCAGCAGCACGTCGGCCTGGCCCTCGACGTGGACGAGCTGCTGGCGATAGATGTGCTCGAGGGTCTCCGCGTGCACGGGGTCTGTCGCGCCGGCCTGGACGCTCGTCATCCGGTGCGGGGCGACGATGGACTGGAAGACCTTGCGCGCCGCCCGGCGCGGCATGAGCTGCGTGGCCTTGTGGTTGGCGAGAAAGTTCGCCTTCGTAACGGCGCTCCACTCGTGCTCGGGCTTCGCCATGAAGTCGAACATGGCCGGGAAGGCCGCGTTGTTGAGGGTCGTCTCTATGTGGAAGACCTTCACGGCGTTGTCCAGGATCTCCCCCATCCGGTTCACCGAGCCGTGCAGCGCGGACTTCGGCGGGTCCATCAGGGAGCGCGTGTTCCTGAGCGTCTCGGCGTTGTGGTGGTGTCGGATCGAGGAGTAGGGGGATATGCCCGTGTGGACGGACTTGTGCCCGCCGTTCATCGAGACGAGGTTGATGTTCACGTACACGACGAGGTCGCTCTCGGCCGCCCGGCGGCTGATGCGGACCTCCTCACCCCGCTGCGTCTCCCCGATGACCGCGTTCCCCTCGGGGTCCTCGGCGTCGTAGTTGTATAGCCGCTCGGGGTAGAAGGAGGACATGACGTCCTTCCCCAAAGCCCACCGGAGCTCCTTCTCCGTCATGCGGCGGTGCAGCCCGAGCGCGGCGATGAGGTGGATGTCCTCGACGCCCTTGGCGTAGGCCTTCTCGAGCACCTTCTCTATGACGAGCTGGCGGTTGTCCGGCGGCTTCATCGGGGGCAGCGGGCACGAGACGTCGTCGAAGACGATGGTCAGCTTCATGCCGGGGCGCAAGAGCTCGTGCAGGGGCTCCATCCCGATCGGCCCCAGCAGCGCCCGCTCGATGGCGACGTTCGGGTCGGGGAGCGGCTCGACCGGCCCCGGGGGGTAGATCACACGCGTCCCCTCCGGCAGCTTCTCGTAGTGGAAACCGTCCCCCGCGTTGAACATCATCGGCGGGCTGTCCTTCTCGAGTATCGTCGTGAAACCGGGCCTGCTCATCTTCTCCTCCAGTGCGTCATGCTGCTCTTAAATCGGGGACTTGCCCATCAGAGGGACGGCCCGTCTGCCGGGCCCCGTCCGGCGCGCGTGCCGTATGCTAGCAGCCCCGCGACTCTCCTTTTCGACGGCCGCGGCCACCCGCCGGGCGTAGGCCGGGATTCCGGGCAACTGGCCGCCGATCGGGATCGCGTAGCCCACGAAGCGCGGGCCAGCGGTCCCGACTGGTGTGCCCCCGACCGTAACAGCCTCGAACACCCCCCAGTCCCCCATCGCCCCCACCTGCTCGGACAATAACCTACTCATCGGTAGGTAGTCTAGACGAAGCCTCCCCCGGATTGCAAGTGGACCTACCGGCAGGTAAGTTACGGAGGGGCGTGCGGGCGGCGGAGGTAGGGCGGTGGGCGAGACGGAGAAGAAGGGGACCAGGCGCCGGATGAAGGGGGCGGAGCGGCGCGGGGTCATCATGGGCGCCGCGATGGAGGAGTTCGCGCGGCGGGGTTACCAGGCGGCTTCCCTGGACGTCATAGCCCGCTCCTCGGGCGTCTCCAAGCCGGTCATCTACGACCACTTCTCCTCCAAGCAGGCGTTGCACGTGGCGTTGCTGGAGGACCAGCTACGGGGGTTGCTGGCGCACGTGGCGGCGCGGGTACCGGAGGAGGGGTCTGCCGAGGTCCGCTTGCGGGGGGGCATCGAGGCCTTCTTCGGGTTCGTGGAGGAACACCCCTACGCCTGGCGGATGCTGTTTCGGGAGGTCGCCGGCGGGGCCGAGGTGGCGGAGGCCCACCGTCGCATCCAGGCGGCGGCCACGGGCTTCAGCGCGGGCCTGCTGGCGCGCGAGCCGTTCTTCGCGGGCCGGGACGGCCCCGGGCGCGAGAGGGCCGTCGAGATGCTCGCCGAGATGCTCAAGTCCGGGCTGAACGGCCTTGCCGCGTGGTGGTACGAGCACCCTGACGTCCCCCGCGAGGACCTCGTGGAGGTCGCCACCGGCTACGCCTGGTTGGGGTTGGACCGCCTGCGTGCGGAAGGCCCCGCGGGCTCCGAACGAGAACCCGGCCCGTAGGCGCAAGCCCGGATGGGTGCCCCGGTGTCGCTACTTCCGGTGGTCGAAGGCGACCTTCACGTGACCCGCGCGTCCGGCCGAACGCGCGGCGGAGATCGCCCCCCGGTACTCTTCCAGCCGGAAGCGCGGGCCGACCATGGTCTCCAGCTTTATCTCCGGCGCCAGCCTTATCGCTAGGTCGAAGCTGCTCGTCTTTTCGCCCCGGTACTCCTCGACGCCGTAGGCGTAGGTTCCGGAGAGGTTTACCTCCTTGTGCCAGAGCGCGGTCAGGTCGAGGCTGCTCTTCGCCCCGGGCATCCCGACGAGCGAGACGTCCCCGCCGGGCTTCGTCAGGCGCACGGCGTCCTCCATCGTGCCGGACGATCCCACGCACTCGAAGACCTTCTCCGCCCCGCCAACGACCACCGGCTTGCCCAGCTCCGGTTGGAGGGTCTCTGTGCCGAGCATCCCGGGCAGGGTCGTGTAGGTCTCCCCCGGGTGGACGACCTCGTCGGCCCCGAGGCGGAGGGCCTCTACGCGCTGACGTTCGTGCTTGGCGACGCAGATTATGCGGCCGGCATCGGTCAGGTGCCGCAGGGCGGCGACGGTGAAGAGCCCGATGTTGCCAGCCCCGACGACGAGGGCCGTCTCTTCGGGCCCCGGGGCCGTCTTGAGCGCGGCGTGGACGGCGCAGGCGAGCGGCTCGACGGCGACGGCTGCCTCGTCGGGCAGGCCGTCCGGGACGCGGTGTAGCTGGGTCGGGTGGGCGACGAGCGTCCGCTGGGTCCAGCCGCCGCCGGTGTCGCGGCAGAAGCCGGTCTGGATGCCGGGGCTTACGGCCCCCCTGGTGACGTTCAGGCAGAGGGCGTGGTGGCCCGAGGCGCAGCAGGGGCATGGTGGGTCGATGCCCCGGGCGGCGCAGCCGAGGGCGGGTTCCAGGACGACGCGTTCGCCGGCGCGGAAGCCGGAGTTGTCGTCGGTGACGACGCCCACGACCTCGTGGCCCATCACGAAGGGGGGGCTCGTTATCGGGGAGAAGTACGGCGAGTTCTCAGAAGAGAGGGTGCCGAGGTCGGAGCCGCAGATCCCGGAGAGGAGCGGTTTGACGCGGACCCATTCGGGCGCAGGCAAGGCCGGTTCCGGCGCGTCCACCAGTTGCAGGGGGGAGAGCCTTCCCGTCTCCAGGTTCTTTACCCTCTTGGCACCGGCGCGCATGAGGAGGTAGCGGGGGACGGACTTGCGGTAGACGAGGGAGAGCATCCTAGATCTTCTTGGTGGCGCCGTTCCTGTCCCAGTCCCGGATCTGCCACCCCCGCTCCTCCGCGGCCGACCGCAACCGCCTGTCCGGGTTCACGGCCACCGGGCGCCCGACGGCCTCGAGCATCGGCAAATCGGAGATGGCGTCCGCGTAGGCGTACGACCGCGAGAGGTCCACGTTGCGCCTTCTCGCGAACGAGGCGAGCATCCTGGCGCGGGCGTCGCCGGCGACGGGGGTCCCCACGAGCTCGCCGGTGTACGCCCCGTCTTCCTGGGCGAGCGTGGAGCAGAGAACGTCGTCGGCGAGGTCCTTCATCGGTTCGAGCAGGAAGTCCAAGGCGCCCGAGAGGAGGACGACGCGGTGGCCGAGGGCCTTGTGCTCGCGCAGCCGCTCGAGGGCCTCGGGGAAGATGCGCTCCAGGGTGAAGCCCGCGAAGCTCTCCCGGCCGAGGTGGCGGGCACGCTCAGGTTTCCAGCCGGCGTAGTTCTTGTAGAAGGCGCGGTTGAAGTGGGCGCGGCTGATCTTGTCCAGGCCCCAGTAGTACGGGATCTTGGTAAGAAACGCCGCGAGCCACAACGGCCTCACCGCCGCCGGCAGCTCCTGCATCCTGAGCCACGCGTAGTAGGAGACGACGTTCGAGCCGACGAGCGTGCCGTCCACGTCGAAGATCGCGGCGACCTCCCCCGGCTTCTCCTCGACCTTCCTGCGCTTCTTGCGGTTGGGCCGCGTCGTGAGCGCCGGCAGATGCGTCCCGTGCAACCACTCCCGCCACCGCACTTCCGTGATGTCGAACGGGAAAGACTCCCTGTCCGCCGGTTCGAGCGCCTCGTGCAGGGCCCCCGTCCTGTCTGTGGAGAAGACGGCGTACATGTTGGCGTAGGCGCCGTAGATGCGGCTGTAGTACAGGCTCATGCGGGCCCGCTTCTCGGTCCGGGCCATCCTCTGGCGGGCGTCGGAGACCATGTGCCCGTCCGGGAGCCGTGCCGCAACCTTCCCGCCGACCTGAAGCGCCGCCAACTGCGCCCTGAGCGCGAGCTCGACTTTTTTGCGCCCCGGGAAGCTCCACTCGGGCACCTGCACCGGGCGCCCGCCGGAATCCCTCAGGGGGTTCTCGACGAAGTAGTCCCTGACGTGGTCGTAGAGGTCGCGGTAGCGCAAGGGGTTGCGTTGTCCGGAGGCGACGTGGAAGACCTCCGGCTCCTCCGGGCGCCGGACGCCGGCGGCGAGGATGGCGTTAACGACGTGGTCCACGGGGACTATGTCGACGAGGGTCTCGGGGTCGCCGGGGAACTCGCGCAGGAGGCCCTTGGCGTAGGCCATTATTATGGGGTCGGCCATGCGGGAGCCCTGGATCCAACCGGGGTAAGGCTCCCTGAAGCTGCTCTCTATGATCGCCGGCCGCAGGATGACGAGCGGCGACTCGCCCCGCTCCCGGACGACCGTCCGCTCCGCCAGGGACTTGGTGAACGTGTAGACGTCGTTCCACCCGAGCTCGCGGGCGCGCTCCGTCCCCCGCTCGACGAGGCGCTCGCGCATCCAGGCCCGCCTGAGCTGGTCGACCCGCGCGGCGACCTCCTCCCCCGTCCCGACCATCCCGAGCTCGTTGCGGGCCTCCCCCTCGAAGCGCCTGAGAAGCCCCCTCTCCTGCGAGGCCTTCTCCACCTCGCCTACGACCGCCTCGAGGCCCAGGATCTCCTCCCGCGCGTCGAGGACCGTCCCGTTCGGCGTCGCCTTCCCGGGCGGCTCCTCGGGCGCGGCCCCCCTGATGTTCCCCGCGACGTACGCCGTCGAGATGTGCATGAACAGCGGGCTCTTCGACCACCCCCGGGCGAGCTTGAGCAGCCCGACCGTCCCGCGGACGTTGGAGTCCACGGCGGCGTCCAGCGGCGCGTCGAAGACCACGGACGCGGCGGAGTGGACGACGACGTCCACGCTCTCCGAGAGCTCCGCCAGGTCCTCCTCGCCGAGCCCGAGCGAGGGCGCGTGAACGTCCCCTTCCAGCACCCGGATCTTCTCCGAAACGCGCCCCTCGAAGCCGTCCCCGAGCTCCTCGCGCAGCCTCCTGAAGGCGGCGGAGCCGAGCACGTCCTTGTGGAAGCGGTCGGCGGCGCTCTTGTCCTTGGAGGGGCGGACGACGAGGTAGAGGCGGCCGAGGTCGGGGAGGGAGCGCAACACCTTCTCGACAAGCGCCGTCCCGAGAAAGCCGGTCCCGCCGGTCAGGAGTATCGTCTTGTCCCTGTATGACTCCGCCAGCACCTAGCCCTCCGCCTCCCTTTGTCCGACCTTGCGTTCTCTGCCCTCGATCAGCGCCCGCGCGTTCTCCACGTGCCGGTAGAGCACGAGTGCCCCCCCAGTCACCGTATACAAGACGTAAGGCAGCGGCTGGCCCGTGAGCACGAACGCGAACGGGCTCACCAGCATCACCGCGATCGCGCCGAGCGACGTGTAGCGGCTCACCAGCACCACGGCCCACCAGAACGCGAACAACCCGAGCCCGACGAGCGGCGCCAGCCCGATAGAGGTGCCCGCCCCCGTCGCGACCGCCTTGCCGCCCTTGAAGCGCAAGAATACCGGCCAGCAGTGCCCGACCACCGCGGCCAGGGCGACGGCCGCGTGGAGCCACTCGTTCTCTACCAGGCCGCGGGCCAGCACGACCGGGATCAGGCCCTTCAACATGTCCCCGAGGAGCGTCAGGATCGCGGCCCACTTCCCCGCCGCCCGCAGGACGTTCGCCGTCCCGATGTTGCCGCTACCGACCGTGCGCACGTCGACCCCGAAGGCGCGCCCGACGAGGTAGCCGACCGGAACCGCCCCCAGGAGGTAACCGACGAGCACGAGAACGATCCCCACCATGGCGGGCCAAGTATAGCGGAAGCGCGAACCCCCGACCGTCCCCCGCATCCACCCCACAAAGGCTCAAACGCTCACGCACCGCGCCGACGAAACCCGCACCGATCCACCCCCGGTTACGGCAACACAATCGGACGCAAACCGGCCCCACCCTCCGCCGGATGAAGCCCGAAGGCGCCGTCTACCTCACCACCAGCACCGCGCTCCACGAGCCAAGGTAGGACAGGGAACTGCCGCGCCGCCGGACGCCGGAAGAAGGGGAAAACCGCAGGCGCGGTAAAAGCATTTCGTACGACACGATGCCCAAGGGGCCCGGGTGGACGAAAGCAACGGGCCGAACAGATAACTACCAGGCACTGCTCCGGGAAAGGTCCTTCGGCCCGGACGTCCTTCTCCGATGGCTTCGATAGGGACGTTACCACGAACAGGCCACGCACAGATCGGCCAGGCCCTCATGCGTTGGCCGAGAACCTCGGCGGCGATTACCGAGACCTCCAGGATGGGCTTGATGTGTGAGCCGATGTCCCGTAATATTCAACACGACGGTTGAACAACCTCTGGTTTAAATAGCCTCACGGAAGAAGGGGCTCGCGGATGCGGAAGGTCGCGCGGCGAGGTCTTGGCGGCAACATCGACGCGGAGGTAAGAAGTGGGAGCAATACACGCGCACGAGTTCATGAGCCTAGACGGCGTGATCGACACGCCGACGTGGACGTTCGACTACGGCTTCGACCCCAAGATGGGAGAGGCCATCGGCGCGGTCACGCAACGCTGCCGGGGCATCCTGCTCGGGCGCACGACCTACGAGATGTTCGAGCCGGCGTGGTCGAAGCGGACCGCCGAGGACGACCCGGGGGCGCCGTTCTTCAACGACACCACCAAGTACGTCGTATCCTCGACGCTCACGGACGCGACGTGGAGGAACTCGGAGGCCATCGGGCCGTACGACCCCGACACGATCCGCGGCTTGAAAGACGAGGTCGACGGCGACATCTACACCAGCGGCAGCGGCACGCTGGTCCGGGCGATGCTCGCGGACGGCCTGGTCGACGAGTTGCACCTGTTCGTCTTCCCGCTCACCCGCGGGTCCGGCCCCCGGCTCTTCCCCGAGGAAGCCGCGCCCGGGAACCTGTCGCTCGCTGCCTGCGAGTCGTACGAGAACGGCGCGGTCTACCTGGCCTACCGACCGCAAGCGTGAGGCCGCCGCGTCAGGAAGAACCGGTGCGGCCCCGGGCTTCGGGTCCACCGCGCGAATCCGACCCGGAAGCCGCGCGAGCACGGGCTTATCGACGAGTTCCGTCTGTGGACGTGCCCGGCGAAGGCAAGTGGCTCTTCGAGACCGGCATGGATCGCTCGATGCTCCTCTCCGGCCCCCGGACGACCGGCTCCGGGCTGGCGGCGTCGGCCTACCGGCCCGCCGGTGGGCCCGCTCTCGGTTCCGTCGACGATCCTCGCAACCCGTGACGCTCACGGAGGAACGGCTCGACGCCGCCTTCTCCGCTTTGGCCGACCCGACCCGGCGGGCGATAGTCACCCGCCTCTCTATGGGTGAGGCAACGGTCAAAGAGTTGGCCGAGCCGTTCACGATCAGCCTGCAGGCGGTCTCCAGGCACATCAGGGTGCTCGAAAGGGCGGGGCTCATCAGCCAGGGGGTGGACGCCCAACGCCGGCCCTGTCGGCTGCGGACCGACACGGCGGACGAGCTCGTCGGCTGGATCGCCGACCAGAGGCGGCGCTGGGAGGGCCGTCTCGACGCCCTCGAAGCGCACCTCGAACAAGTCCAAGCCGGGGAGTCGAACGAATGAACGCACCCGCAAACAAGGACGATCGACGAGGCGAGTTCACCACTTCTCGCGTGGTCGACGCGCCCAGGGATCTCGTCTGGCGAGCCTTCACCGAGCCCGAGCATCTCGCGGCGTTCTGGGGTGGGCCCGGAATCACCGTGCCTGTCGAGTCCGTCACCCTGGACGTGCGTCCGGGGGGCAGATTCGGGCTGAAAATGGTGGCCCCGACGGCACCGAGTACCCGAACCGCGGCGAGTACGTCGAGGTCGACGAGCCTAACCGGATCGTGTTCACAGAGCCCGACGTGGGGATCACCGCGACGATCACCTTCGCCGAGGTCGAGGACAAGACCGAGGTGAAGATCCACCAGGTCGGCGTCCCAGAACGGTTCCTCGGGCCCGAAGCCGAAGCCGGGTTCGCCGCCATGTTCGACAAGCTCGAGGCCCTCCTCGACCGGTGGACCGAGGGCTGAGCGACTCTCCACCCTGCCGGGTTTGCCACCTTCCACGAAACCGGATCCCGAGCCGCCCGCAAAAGCTGACGGCCGAAAGCGAAGCGTGCTGAGAGCGGAGGCGAAGCCGGAGCGTGCTGAAAGCCTCTAAAGGAGGCGTGCCCCTACAGCCACATCCCGCGGCTGCGGGCTACCTCTAGGGCCTGCTGGATCGCCTTCGCCTTGTTGCGCGTCTCCTCGTACTCCGAGGAGGGAACCGAGTCGGCAACGACGCCGCCGCCGGCCTGGAAGTACACGGTATCGTCTTTCACCAGCGCCGTTCGCAGCGTTATGCAGGTGTCGAGGCGGCCGTCTATGCCGTAGTAGCCCGTGGCGCCGGCGTAGGGGCCGCGGCGGGTGGGCTCGAGCTCGTCTATGATCTCCATCGCCCTCACCTTCGGCGCCCCGGAGACGGTCCCGGCCGGGAAGGCCGCCGCTAAAGCGTCCAGCGCGGTGAGGCCTTCGCGCAGGTTCGCCTCCACGGTCGAGACTATGTGCATGACGTGGGAGTAGCGCTCGACCTCCATAAAGCCCTCGAGCTCCACCGAGCCGACCTCCCCGACGCGCCCGAGATCGTTGCGCCCGAGGTCGACGAGCATGACGTGCTCGGCCCGCTCCTTCTCATCGGCAAGCAACTCCTCTGCCAGGGCGGCGTCCTCTTCTGCCGTCCCGCCCCTCCACCGGGTGCCGGCAACGGGCCGGGTCATCACCCTCCTGCCCTCGACCCGCACGAGCGGCTCCGGCGAGGCCCCGACGAGCGCCAGGTCCCCAATCTTCAGGTAGGTCATGTAGGGGGACGGGTTGACGGTGCGCAAACCCCGGTACAGCAGCAGCGGGTCGAGGTCCCCCACCTCGGCGGAGAACCTCTGGGACGGCACGACCTGGAACGCGTCCCCCGCCCGGATGTACTCCTTGGCCCGGCCCACGGCCTCCTCGTAATCCGCCCTGGTGAAGTTGGATGACACCTCAAGAGAGCCGCCCCCGAAGCGCGGCGCCCGGCGCGCGAGCGGGGCCGAGAGGCGCTCCGAGATCCTCCGGATGTCGTCCGCGGCCCGGCGGTAGGCCGCCGAGAACCCCTCCCCCTCCACGTCGCGCAGGCCCGCGGCGTCCACCAGGGAGACGACGAGCACCTTGTGCCTGAGATGGTCGAAGACCACGAGCGAGTCCGTGACCGCGAACAGCGCCTCCGGGACGCCGAGGTCGTCGGGCGGGGCTAGCTCCGCCGGCAACCTCTCCAGGTAGCGGACGGCGTCGTAGGAGAAGAAGCCGACGGCGCCCCCGACGAAGGCCGGCAGGTTCGGCAAGGGTGCTACGCTCTTCTTGCCCACGATCCCGGCCAGCCCGCGGAACGGGTCCTTCGCCGGCACCTCGCGGACCCCGTCCGCGTCCACCACCGTGAAGACGCCGTCCCGGTAGGAGAGCGTGCGCTTCGGGTCGAAGCCCAAAAAGGAGTAGCGGCCGAATCGTTCGGCGGCCTCCGCGCTCTCGAGCAAGAAGACCGTGTCCTCTTCCGCGAACCTCAGCACCGCCGAGATCGGGGTCTCGAGGTCCCCGATAAACTCCGCGTAGACCGGCACCACGTCGTAGGACCGGGCGAGTCGCCTCGCCTCGCCGACGGACGGCGTGAGGTTCATGCTAGCCGTGGCGATCACTCAAGACCCGCGCGACCTCCTCGATCCCGACACCCCGCTCTTCGAGCAGGACGAGCAGGTGGTAGACGAGGTCGGCCGTCTCCTCGGCGAGCCTCTCCTCGCGCAGCGCCGCTATGACGACCTCTACCGCCTCCTCCCCCACCTTCTGCGCCACCCGCTGGGGACCGCGCCGGATCAAACCCGCCGTGTACGACTCCTCAGGCATCTCCCGGTGCCGCTGCGCGATGGTCCCCGCCAACCTCTCCAAAGTAGCCCCGAACGCAGCCCCCTTGGCCTTCTCGGTCGCCACGCCGACGCCCTCGCCGGCCAGGGTCGTGAAGAAGCAGGTCTTGGCCCCCGTGTGGCAGGCAGGCCCCCTCGGCTCCACCTTGTAAAGCAGCGCGTCCCCGTCGCAGTCCAGGCGTACCTCGACGACCCTTTGCGTGTTGCCGCTCGTCTCCCCCTTGCGCCAGAGCTCCCGACGGGAGCGCGAGTAGTAGTGGGCCTCGCCGGTCGCGAGGGTCTTCTCTACGGCCTCACCGTTCGCGTAGGCGAGCGTCAGCACCTCGCCCGTGCTCGTGTCCTGGGCGACGACGGGCACGAGGCCGTTGGCGTCGAAGCGGACGTGCTCGACGGCCGTCACGCTCTAACCGTGCCTTGCATGGAGATTCCGGCCACAGGCACCACGTCGGCGAAGCCGCCGCCCATGACCGAGTTGTGGTGCGCGATTATCTGGGCTGCGGAGAGGTCCCCGTCGTCCCAGGTGCCGTGCGCGTCCGCGGCGAGCGTTACGTCGTGGCCGAGGCCAAACGCCCTGCGGCAGGTCGTGTCCACGCAGTATTCGGTCTGCATTTCGGCCAGGATCAGGCGCCCTACGCCCCGCGACTCCAATTCTTCTTGGAGCGTCGTGCCGAGAAACGGGTCGGGCGTCTCTTTCTCGACGACAGGCTCGCCTTCCGCCGGGGCGACGCGCGGGTGTATCCGCCAGCCGTCGGTGCCCCTCTCCAGCGGGTGCCCGGGGCCGCCGGCGTGCTGGACGTGGATCACCGTCGCGCCCGCCTCCCGCGCTTCGCGGATCAGGCTTTCGATGTTTTGCAGCAGCCGCTCCCCGTCGGGGACCGGCTGCACGCCCGGCCAGAACATCCCGAGCTGCGTGTCGATCACGACGAGGGCCAGATCCCTAGTCACTTTGCACCTCCGCTTCGGTCCGCCGGACGGAGATCCCGGCCTCCATCATCTGCCTCTTGACCTCGGAGATACTGTACTCCCCGAAGTGGAAGATGCTCGCGGCGAGGACCGCGCCCGCCCCGGCCCGGACGGCCGAGACCATGTGCTCCGGCCCGCCGGCCCCGCCCGAGGCGACTATGGGGACGTTCGTCTTTTCGGCGACCGAGGAGATCAGGTCCAGGTCGTACCCGCTCTCGGTCCCGTCGGCGTCCATGCTGTTGAGCACGAACTCCCCGGCCCCCCGCCTCTCCCCCTCCACGAGCCACCCCACCGCGTCCATCCCGGTGTTGAGACGCCCGCCGTTGAGGTAGACCTCCCATCCCGGCCCGCCCTCCTTGCGCTTGACGTCGACGCTAAGGACGACGCACTGGGCGCCGAAGCGCTCGGCGCCGGCGTCTATGAGGCCGGGGTCCTGCACCGCGGCGCTGTTGACGGAGACCTTGTCGGCCCCGGCCCGCAGCATGGCCCGCATGTCTTCGGCCTTCCTGACGCCGCCGCCTATGGTGTACGGGACGAAGACCTCCGAGGCCGCGGCCCGGGCAAGCGCAGACGCGGTCTCGCGGCGCTCGTGGGAGGCGGTGATGTCGTAGAAGACGATCTCGTCGGCACCCTCGCGGTCGTAGAGGGCGGCGAGCTCGACCGGGTCCCCCGCGTCCCTCAGGTTCTTGAAGTTCGTCCCCTTGACGACCCTGCCGGCGTCCACGTCCAGGCACGGTATGATGCGGACCTTCAGCCCCACGGCGTCCTCCCCCTAGACGTACGGGACCCCGGACGCGCGCGCCTCCTCGGCGATGCGGTCGCGCAAAGGATCCTTCGCCGGCAGGAGCACGGAGCCCTCGCTCCCCGAACCCACCACCATCGACCCGTCCCTGCCCCGCCAGTGGCGGTGGACGGTGTAGGCCGCGAGCGTGCCCTCGACGAGAGCCAGGATGCGGTCGAGCTCGGCGTGGGACATCGAGGCCGACACCTCGAGCTTGGAGACGTCTATGTTCTCCTCGGCAGAGGGGTCGGCCGAGAGGTTCCCGGTCCGCAGGCGCAGGCCCGGCGTGTCCCACAAAACCTCGATGGCGCCCCGGATCGCCGCGGCCCGGCCCTCCTTGTTACCTTTGCGGAACTTGGGGTCCTCCATCCCCCGGAGTACCGTCGCCGGGTCCCCGTCGACCCCCGAACGCTCCAGGGAGAGGATCTTGAGCGTTGCGGCGGACTCGACCTCCACGACGACGCTCTGGCCCCGCGCCCTCGGAAACGGGTAGTCGGTGTACTCGACGCCGACCTTCTCCAGCTCCGAGAGCAGGTCTTCTGCGAGGGGAGCGTCGTCGAACATCCTGCGGCTCGCCGAGTAGGCCGGCAGCGCGACCTTGGAGAGGATGCGTTCGATCCTCCGGGTCCCCCGCTCGTTCGGGACGGCGAGCGGCGCGTCGACGCCCACGATCACGCCGCGCCGATCCTCCCCGTACGCCTCGATGGCCCCGCGCAACTCCTCCGGGCTCCCCGCGAAGGTGTTGGCGATGATGCTCCCCCGCTCGTCCATAACGACCAGGCAGGAATCCTTCTCCCGCGCCTCCCCCGGCCTCCACGCAAGCGCGCATCCCACGAACCTCAAACGTCCTCCTTCCCGGCCGCCTCGACGACCCGCGCGACTCCCGCGCAGACCTCCCGGCACACCGCCTCGTCTTCGTGCTCCACCATCACCCTCACCACCGGTTCCGTCCCGCTCGGCCTGAGCAGGATACGCCCCCGCTCCCCAAGTTTCTCCTCCGCCCCGGCGACCGCCCCCTCGACGGCGCCCAGCGCGGCGACGGCCTTCGCGGACCCCGCCCCGCCCACCGCGACGTTTATGAGCGTCTGCGGGTACACGTCCATAACGGTAGCAAGCTCGGAGAGCGGCTTCCCGCTGCGGGCCATCACGTCAAGCAGCGCCAGCGCCGTAACCAGCCCGTCGCCCGTCGTGGCGTGCTCCGCGAGTATGACGTGCCCGGACTGCTCACCGCCCACGGACGCCCCCGTCCGCAGCATCTCCTCCGCCACGTGCCTGTCCCCGACCGGCGTGACCACGTAAGGAACGCCCATCCCGTCCATCGCCTTGAAAAAGCCGAGGTTGCTCATCACCGTTACGACCACGCCGCCGCCGAGCGCCCCGCGCTCCTTCAGGTCGCGGGCGAGGATGGCGAGGATCTTGTCCCCGTCGACGACGTTGCCCCGCTCGTCGACGGCCAGCACCCGGTCGGCGTCCCCGTCGAAGGCGAACGCGACGTCGTGGCCTGAGGCATCCAGATCCCCGATGTGGGTGGACCCGCAGCCCTCGTTTATGTTCGTGCCCGTCGGGTCGGCCCCAACGACCGTCACCTCCGCGCCGATCCGCCCCAGCGCCTCGGGCGCGGCCCTGTACGCGGCACCATTTGCGCAGTCGAGCAGGACCTTCATGCCCCCGGCGTCCGGGCTCAACCGCTTCAAGGTTTCCCCCGCGTACAGGCCCGCCGCGTCGTCGAGGGTTTCGACGGCGCCGATGCCGTCGCCGGTGGGACGCGGCACTTCGGCCCCGGTCCCCTCCTCTATCTCGCGCTCCCGCTCCCGCGGCAGCTTGCGTCCCTCGCCGGAGAAGAACTTGATGCCGTTGTCCGGGTAGGGGTTGTGGGAAGCGCTGACGACCGCGGCGGCCGTCGCCCCGAGGCCGGGCGCGAGGGCGGCGACACCGGGCGTCGGGATCACGCCGAGGTCCACCACCCGGGCGCCGCCTGCCGAGAGCCCCGCGCACAGTGCGCCTGAGAGCATCCCGCCCGAGAGGCGGGTGTCCCGCCCGACGAGGACGGTCCCCCCGAAGACGCCCGCGGCGGCGAGCCCGAGGCGCACGGCGTCCTCCGGCGTGAGGTCCCTGTTGGCGACCCCGCGCACCCCGTCGGTGCCGAAGGTGATGGTCTTGTCTTTCAGGCTTCCTCCGTTTCGGTTCCGGGGTAGATCCTGAACCCGACCTGCTCCCTGTGTCTCAAAGACCTGTAGAAGTCCAGGCTCTCGTCCGAGGCTATAAGGTCCATGCGCCCGGCCCCCAACCTCGCGAAGGCCTCGTCCACGAGCCCCCTGCCCACGCCCCTGCGGCGCCACTTCTCGTCGACCGCGAGCAGGCCGAGGTGCGCCTGGAAGACGCCGTCGCCAAAGACCTGGCCGAAACCTGCGACCTCGCCGGGATCCCGCGCAGAGGCGATTACCGCGGTCACCCCGGGCGCGGTGAGGGACCTGCGGGTGAGGTCCGGGCCGTAGCGGAAGTTGTCCCACCCGAGCGAGCGGCATATCCCGACAACCCCGCAGAGGTGCGAACCCGCGCCGAAAGCTTCGTACACTACGGACGGGCCTTTTCCCTCGGGCTTCACGCGGGCCTCCCTTTGAGCGCAGGCGAGCCCTTCCGGGTCGTGGAAGGGCTCGCCTGGTAAAGCGCCTCTCGCTCGGGCGCTTCTAGCGCTTGGAGAACTGCGGGCGCTTGCGGGCCTTCTTGAGGCCGTACTTCTTGCGCTCGACGGCCCGGTCGTCCCTGGTCAGCATCCCGGCAGCCTTGAGCTCGCCGCGCGCCTCCTGGGACTCCTCGGCAAGCGCCCTGGCTATGCCGTGGCGCAGGGCCTCGGCCTGACCGGTGAGGCCGCCGCCCTCGATCTTGGCGACCACGTCGTAGCGGTCCGCCGAAGAGAGAAGCTCCAGCGGGGACTTCACGGCCATCTGGTACGCCGGGCGGGGGAAGAACTCCGCCAGGTCGCGGCCGTTCACCGTGATCTTGCCGTCACCGGGCAGCAGGCGCACCCGCGCTACCGCGGTCTTGCGCCGTCCCGTTCCTTTGTAAAGGGCCTCTGCCATTTATCCCACCTCGAGCGTCTGCGGGTCCTGGGCGGCATGGGGATGCTCGGGACCGGCGTAGATCTTCAACTTCTTGAACTGCTGGCGGGAGAGCCGGCTCTTGGGCATCATCCCGTAGACGGCCTTGCGCAACACCTCGGTCGGCTTGCGCTGGAGCATCTGCGCGTAGCTGGTCTCCTTCATCCCGCCCGGGTACCCCGAGTGGCGCCGGTAGACCTTCTGCTCGGCCTTCCTGCCCGTGACGACCACCCTATCGGCGTTCACCACGACCACGAAGTCGCCCACGTCCACGTGCGGCGTGTACTGCGCCTTGTGCTTGCCGCGCAACACCCGCGCGATCTCGGTCGAAAGCCGCCCGAGGGTCTTCCCCTCCGCGTCAACGACATACCACTTCCGCTCGACCTCGAGGGGCCGCGCCATGAAACTCTTCATCATCCTCCGGAGGTTTTACAGACTACTCTAAAAAGGCCTCTAAGCGGATCAAATAGTAGCATACATCCACAAAAAGGCCACCACGGGGCCTCACCTGAGAGGTGTATCGTCCTCGACCGGGTCGAGGTACCCGGAGGCACGAGGCTTTGAGGTTCCAGGTTTTGAGGGGTGGTGGAGCGGCATCGCCCCGATTACGAGCCCCTGAGGCTGACCCGGGTCGCAACTTCGGGCTCCGAGTCGCGCGCCCCTAAGGCCTGATGCCTCAGAACCTGCAGCCTCTAGGCGACGCAGTCGGCGCAGCGCCCGTACAGCGTCAGGCTGTGGTCCTCGACGGTGTACCCGCCGGGGAGCATCGTCCCCCGCGGGATGCCGACCGGGCACACGCCCAGGTCGTAGGTCTGCTCGCACACCCGGCAACGAAAATGGTGGTGGTGCCCCCGGTCGGCCGTCTCGTAGTGTGGCTCCTCACCCGGCAGTTCCACCGCCACGATCTCGCCGCCCTCCCGTAGCGCCTTTACCGCCCGGTAGACCGTCGCGATGCCGAGGCGCGGTATCTCCCCGCCGGCCCGCTCGTGGATCTGGGCGATAGAGAGCGGCCCCTCGGCCTCCCGGATCTTGCCGAGGATGGCGCTCCGTTGCCTCGTCTGCCGCCCCGTGCCCACGCCGGCAATATACCACGCCCGCCTCGAATCTTGCGAACACAAACTCAATAGCAACGCGCTTCAGGGCACCGGGTCGTGCCCACCCCTACAGAAAGGGTTGCAGCGGAGGATGCGCCAGGCGCCAAGGAGGCCGCCCCGTATCGCCCCGTGCTTCTGTATGGCCTCGACGGTGTACTTCGAGCAGCTTGGGGTGAACCTGCAAGATGGGGGCAGGAGCGGGGAGACGAAGCGCTGGTAGATCCGGATGGCACCCACGAGGGCCCTGCCGATCAACGCGGTCCTCCCCTCATCCCGCCCCCATCCACCGGACCGCGTAGTAGGAGGCCCGGGCTAACCGGCCCTCCGGACCTCCAGGCCCTCCCGCACCCGCCGCTTGAGGCGCCACAGGATCGCCGAGATACCGCGCAGCCTGAGCGGTGAGATCACCTCGTTCAGGCCCATCCTGACGTAGAAGTCGTCGGGAGTCGCCAGGATCTCTTCCGCAGGCAGCCCGTTTAAACCTTCGTAGACCACGCCCGCGAAACTGCGCGTGGTCGGCGCCTGCTGCGGGGCGTCGAAGTACATCTGAACCCGGCCCTCGTCGTCGATCTCCTCCGCCAGAAAAAACGGCGTCTGGCACTCGTGAACCCTCTCCATCTCGTCCCGATGCTCCTCGAGGTACCCGGGCAGAGGCGGCACCTTCTTCGAGTACTCCAGCAACATCGGCAAGCGGAAAGAGGCCGGCGCCTCGCCAAACTCGGTAACTATATGTTCCAGTTTCTGCGGCATGCTCATAACGCCCCGATCATACCAGAGGCCACGCCCTTGACGACCCCGGCCCAGCCCCCGCCGCAGGGCCCACCCCACCCCCCTCGCCACCATCCGGGTTTTATATTTAGTGATAATGCAGTATCATTTTACGCCGGCGGCCGAGGACGGGCGACGAGCGGAAGGTGTCCGCACCGGGGCGCGGGTGCCCGCAACAGGCAGGAGACGATGGGGAGGACCGGCATGGACTTACGTAGGCTTCTAGCGGTGGTGTTCGGGGTGTTGCTCACGTCCGTGCTGGCTGCCTGCGGCGGCGGAGGCGGGGGTGGCCAGGGCGGCCCCGGCGGCGGCCCCGTAAGGGTGGTCGCCACCTACAGCATCCTCGGGGACCTGGTCGAGAACGTCGGCGGGGAGAACGTGGAGCTGACCACGCTCGTCGGACCCAACGGCGACGCCCACACCTTCGAGCCCGCGCCGTCTGACAACGCGAGGCTCTCGGAGGCCGGGGTGGTCTTCGAGAACGGCCTCGGGTTCGAGACCTGGCTCGACGACCTCTACGGGTCCTCCGGCTCCGAGGCGGAGCGCGTGGTGGTGACGGAGAACGTCGAGACGCTGCCCGTAGCCGAAGAGGAGCACGGCGACGAGCACGCGGAGGAAGAGGCGGGGCACGAGGAAGAAGGCGGGCACGCCGGCGAAGAGGAGGAGCACGGCGAGTACGACCCGCACGTCTGGCACGATCCGGCCAACGCGGTCGTGATGGTGCAGGAGATCCGGGACGCCCTCGCCGAGGCCGACCCGGAGAATGCCGAGGCCTACGAGCGGAACGCCGAGGAGTACGTCTCGGAGCTCGAAGATCTCGACGCCGAGGCACGGGAGCAGGTGGACACGGTTCCCGAGGACAACCGCACGCTCTTCACCTCCCACGACACCTTCGGCTACTTCGCGGAGCGCTACGGTTTCGAGGTGGACACCGCGCTCGCCTCCGTCAGCACGGAGACCGGCGACCCCTCGGCCGGGGAGACGGCGGAGCTTGTCGAGGAGATAGAGGCGAGCGGGGTGCCGGCCATCTTCGCGGAGAACGTCTCCGATCCCGGGGTGATGGAGGGGATCGCCTCGGAGGCGGGCGTGGAACTGGCGCCGGCGCTCTACACCGACGCCCTGGGAGAGCCGGGAAGCGAAGGCGCGACGTACATCCGGATGGTGCGGTACAACGTCTCGACCATGTCCGAGGCGCTTCAGTAGTGAGAGACCCTTCCCTGCCCTACGGCCACCGGCGCCACGCGGCCACAATCCCGGGCGCCCCGGCGCTGGCCGCGAAGTCCGTCAGCGCCGGGTATGCGGGATCGGCGGAACTCGCGTTGCAGGAGGTGAGCCTAAAGGTGCCGGCCGGCGCCAGGATCGCGCTCGTGGGGCCCAACGGCTCGGGCAAGTCCACGCTGCTCAAGGCGGTGGCGGGGCTGTTTCCGGTGAAGGGCGGCGAGATACGGGTCTACGGCAACCCCGTCGGGGCGTGCCACCACAGGGTCGCGTACCTGCCCCAGCGCGGCGAGATCGACTGGCGGTTCCCGATCAGCCTCCAGAGGCTCGTCACCACGGGCCGCTACGTCCACCTCGGCTGGCTCAAACGCCCGGGCCGCTCGGACCGCGAGATCGTCTCGCGCACCATCGACGACCTCGGCCTCTCGCCGCTCGCAGAACGCCAGATCGGACAACTGTCCGGCGGCCAACAACAGCGCGCCCTCCTCGCCCGGGCGCTGGTCCAGGAGGGGGACCTGCTCCTCTTGGACGAGCCCTTAAACGCCGTGGACGCCGGCACCCGCGAGACCATCTCGGGGGTTCTCTCAGGGCTGCAACAGCGGGGCAAGACCATGGTAGTCGCCACCCACGATCTCGAGAGCCTCGCCTCCGAGTTCGACGGGGCGCTCTACCTGAGAGAGGGCCGGGAGGCCGAGCCCGGGCCGGGCGCGTTCGTGGGCCTTCCGGTCGGACGGGAGGCCGCGTGGGCCGGCTGACGGAGCCGCTGCAGTTTACGTTCATGCAGACCGGGCTCCTGGCCGCGGTCCTCGTGGGGGTTACGTGCGCGGTGCTCGGGGTCTACGTGGTGTTGCGCAGCATGGCGTTTATCGGGGACGCGCTGGCGCACACGATCCTGCCCGGGCTCGTCGCAGCGTACCTGCTGGGGCTGAACCTGTTGGGCGGCGCGGTGGTCGCCGGGATCGCCACGGCCCTCGGGATAGGCTGGCTCTCGCGGCGCGGGACGCTGCGCGAGGACACGGCCATCGGCGTCACCTTTACCGGCATGTTCGCACTCGGCATCCTGCTGATGAGCACGGCCAACTCTTTCAGGGACTTCTCGCACATGCTCTTCGGCAACGTGCTCGGCATCGTCCCCCGCGACCTCGTGCTCATCTCCGCGCTCGCGCTGCTCGTGCTCGTGTTCCTCTTCCTATTCCACAAAGAGTTGGAGCTGACCTCCTTCGACCCCGTGCACGCGAAGGCGATGGGCCTCGGGGCGGACAAGGTACGCTACGGGCTGCTCGTCCTGCTCTCCCTGACCGTCGTGGCCGGCATACAGGCGGTGGGCGTCGTCCTCATCAGCGCCCTCCTCATCACGCCGGCCGCCGCGGCCTCGCTCGTCACCAACAGCCTCCCCAGGATGATGGCGATCTCCGCGGCCATCGCGGCCTTCTCCGGCGTCGCCGGCCTCTACGCCTCCTACTTCTTCGACGTCGCCTCGGGTGCGGCCATCGTCCTCGCCTGCACCGCCTGTTTCAGCGTCGCCTACCTCGTGAGGGTGCTGCAACGGGGCATGAGTAAAACCGCCGGGTAACTTCCCCACTCCTAGGCCCGATGACCTGTTGTTTTAGGCTCGGTGCCCCTTCGCCCATGCCGCGACTCTTCTACAGCCTGTTCCAGACCGCAACCGGTTCACCGAAGACGCGCCCGCGCCGTGAGGCCGGGCAGGCGATCCTCGTGTTGGGTGCCGCGGGAGGTGTCGGCTCGGCGCTCACCGAACTCGCCGCCCCAAACTCGGCCACAGTTTGCGCACCGTATGGCTGCAGCCAGGCTTGGCAGAAAACGGGGAAATTCTCCGTCGCCTGTGCGTCCAAGAAGTATGCGCCCCGGTGAAAGGTTATGCGGCTAGCGTTGCTTACGGTAGCAAGCAAAAGTCGCAAACGTAACCCAGATTAGCCAATCGGGGGCTTACGGAAGCACGGGCACCGCTTCCGAGAACGCGCTGGGCCGCTCGAACGCTCCTCGAGGGCGGTTTCTATGCAGCTAAACGAATGTCGCGGGGTTTCGTTCTCGGAAGTTGGTGGTCGCGGCGTCGTGCGACGGTGGGGGGAGGCCGATCAAACGCGGCTTGATCGCCGCCGGTGACGGGAGCCGCAACTCAGCCCCGCCCGGCGGCGGATCCGTCCCTCGGGACCTCCCCGCCCCGGTCCGCCGAGGACGGCCCGCACGAAGCGCTCCCGGCCCACTTCCACGAGGCCTACCGTCCCGTCCTCCGGCATCCCGGGCACGGGGTCTAAGGCCACGCTCCCCACGTCCGCGCAGGAGGGCCCGTCGAGCACCGAGACCAGCTCCCCGACGCCGATCTCCCTCGCCCGCCACCCGTCGCCTTCGCGGCCCCCGAGGCGCAGGAACATCTCGGCCTCCTCCTCGAAGCCGAAGACCGCCAGCACCCGCCGCCCCTCCTCCCCGTCCACGCACAGGGGAGAAACCCCGCCGGCCCCGTCCCTCGCTATCAGCCATCGGGTCGACGCCCGGGGCCCCGCGCCGCGCTCCGCGCCGCGCTCCGATGCGCCGCGCTCCGATGCGCCGCGCCTAGGTGCCTCCTCGGTCCGCAACACTTCCTCCTGTCCGGCCCCCGGGCCGTCTCGCTTTTCGGGCCGGCCGGGGGCCCTCGAAGCCACGCTCTTAGACTCGCTCAAAGCGCGGGCGGCGGGGTGACCCGGCTCAGCGCCAGCCCCGACTCCGACAGCCACACCGTCCCGGCGTGCATCACCTGCGCCCGTCTTTGGGTCTCCCCCGGCCACCCGTCCAGCGCCCCCTCAAGCACCGCCGTCTTGACCACCAGCCGGCTGTCCTCCACGAGCCCCGTGAAGGCCCGCTGCTCCTCCAGCACCGCCTCGAGGTCCAGGTCGTCCTCCCAGTCGAAGTCCGCCCACACCGAGCGCCCCTCGCCTCCCTCCTCGGCCGCCAGGCGCCTGACCTCCCCCAAACGCTCCCCCGGCTCGCCTCCCTCGGTGACGAAGCGCAAGGTCCCCTCCGCCTCCAGCCGCCCCACCTCGAGCCCGTTGCGGGAGAGCTCCCCTCGCAGCTCGTCTACGGTGGGCATGCCTTCTGCCTCGCGGTGGTACTTGACCAGCGTGCCGCCCCTGGCCTCGCCCACCCTGAAGAAGGAGGCGTCCAGGCGGTGCTGGAGGGCGCGGTTCTGGGCCACGGCCATGACGTTGTCGGGGACCTCGATGAAGTCGCGCAGCCGCCCCGTGAGGGTCTCGGAGCGCTCGCTCTTCCTCACGAACTTCTCGAGCGCCCCCCGGCGCACGCGCCAGCGGCGCCCGATCTTCACGCAGGGCAAGGACCCCTCCCTGCACCAGCGGTAGACCGTCACCTGCCCCACGCCCAGGTACCCGGCCACCTCCTCCGTTCCCAGCAACCCCTCCAACCGCTCGGCCACGCGCCTCGTCCCCTTCCCGCTCCGATCGTTCCGCCCCCGGGTCCGTCCCCGGCCGCGCCGACCTCAGGCATTCTGCGACACCCGACAGTATTTGAACGTATTTGAGTTTACACGAAAGGACCCCAGTGTACGGTACGCTTCGCAGCGCGGGCGTCGGACACGCCGACGAAGAGGGGGCGGACCCGAGGGTAGGCCCCCGCGGTGGCGGCCCGTCCCGCAGGAGAACCCACTACCGAGGAGGATCGGGATGCAGCAAGCGGTGGCGACCGGCGAGGGACACGAGCACCGTTTCGGCGAGCCGCGGGGCTACGAGGGGTACGAGGTCCGCGACCCCCTCGGACAGAAGATCGGCAAGGCGGAGAAGCTCTTCGTCAACGGGGACGGCAACCCGGAGTACGTCCGGGTGCGGCTCGGCCTCTTCGGGAGGAGCGTGCTGATCCCCGTGGAGGGCGTCAGGGCGGATGCCGAGCGGCGGACCCTCGTGCTGCGGTAGCGGCCTGCGGTAGCGGCCTGCGGTAGCGGCCCCGGCGGGGCCCGTGGGGCGCTGCAGCGTCGCGGCAACACCCCGGGCTTGTCGCGTGTCCTGGCGGCGTACCCCTCCAGCGCGAAGGCCTTCAACCAGCCCGCATTCCCAAGGACGTCCTCGAGGGCGAAGAGTTTGAGTTGCGGCGGGCGGTGCTTCGTGGCGAATAGCCTGGCGTGCGCGACGCCTTTCAGCTTCGGGGAGCACGGTGAGGAGGAGACGTCGTAGCGCGAGATCGCGTCGCCGCCGTACTCGACGACCAGGCTCCCGTTCCCGGGCCAGAGGGTCACCTCGCGGCGGGCGAAGCCTTCCTCGCCGTAGACGCGCCAATGCTTCAGGCGGGCGTAGCCGAGGACGTCCAATCTCCTCGTCAACCTGGCCGAGAAGAACGCGCAGGAGAGGTCGCCCAAGTGTTGGCGGAGGAGCGTCGCGGTCGACGCCCACCACAGCCGGGGTGGGTAACCGCGCCGGAATGCATCGCCGGGTTCTGGGAGGTCGGGTCCGGCCTCCTACACGTCCATGACCCTGGCTATGGCGAGGCCGTCTATGCGGTCCCGGATCAGGGGAACGATCAGGGCGGAGAGGCGCGGGTCTTCCGCCAGCTTCTCGTTGAATTCGCGCATCGCGCGGGACGAGGGATCGTCCGGGTCGATGACGCTGCCCCCCCGGATGGTGTTGTCGCCGAGGATGAGGGTGCCGGGCCGCGAGAGGCGCAGGGACCAGTCCAGATACCCCGGGTAGCCCTCCTTGTCCGCGTCTATGAAGATCAGGTCGAAGGGACCCTCCCCGTTCTCGACGAGCCCGGCGAGCGCGTCACGGGCGTCTCCCACCCGGATTTGGACCCTCTCCGAGAGGCCGGCCCGCTCGACGTTGCGGCGGGCGACCTCGGCGTGGCGTTCGTCGAGCTCTAGCGAGATCAGGGCCCCGTCCTCCGGCAGGGCGCGGGCGAAGTGGATGGCGCTGTAGCCCCCGAGCGTCCCGATCTCGAGCACCCGCCGCGCCCCGGAGATCTCGACGAGCATCTGCAAAAGCCTCCCCTCGCTCGCGGAGACGTTTATGGACGGCAGCCCGGCCCGCTCCGACTCCCGCAGGGCCGCCGTTAGCGCCTCGTCCGGCGGCGCGTAGAGGGCCGCCACGTAGGCGTCGATATCTCTCAAGAGCCTGCGCGTCGTGTCCCCGTCCATCCCTACCTCCAGAGGTCTCCGCCGTACCCAACGCTTGTTAGGGTCAGCCCTTTGGCCGGCGCCGCGGGCCCGGCCTCGGTCCGCCGGCCGCCGGAGAGCAGCGCCTCGAAGCCCTCCGGTTCCCGCCTTCCAAGCGCCACTTCCTGCATCGTGCCCACCAGCGTCCTGACCATACCGTAGAGGAAGGAGTCGGCGCTGATGCGGTACACGAGCAGGTCCCCCTCCCGGGCCCAGCCCGACTCCGTCACGACCCGCTCGAACCGCACGTGGTAGCCCTTGGAGGGCGTGAAGGCGCTGAAGTCGTGGACGCCCCGGACCATCTCCCCCGCCCCCACCAGGAGGCCGAAGTCCATCCCGCGCGGCTCGTAGGCCGCCCGTTGGCGCATCAGGGGGGACCGGATCTCATCGTTGACCATGCGGTACTCGTAGCCCCTGCTCTTCGCGTCCCGGCGGGCGTCGAAGCCGTCGGGGACCGCGACGCAGCGCCTGAGGGCCACGTCTTCGGGCAGCACGGCCGTCGCCTTGTAGGCGACGAGCGAAGGGGACAGGTCCGTCTCCGTCTCGAAGGAGACGACCTGCCCGCTCGCGTGCACGCCCGCGTCGGTGCGGCCGGCGACCGCGAGCTTGACGGGCCGGCGCAGCACCGTCCCGAGGGCCTTCGAGAGCTCCCCCTCCACCGTCCGCGTCTCAGGCTGGGCGGCCCATCCGGCGAAGCGGGCGCCGTCGTACTCGACGAGGCCGGCGAGCTTCACAACAGCACCGCGGCCAGGACGACGAGGATCGTCAGGAGGAGCGCCAGGGCGTCGCGGGCGCGGAAGCGCAGCTCGCGGTAGCGGACGCGGCCGTGGCCGCCGCGGTAGCCGCGGCTCTCCATCGCCTCGGCCAGCTCGTCGGCTCGCCGGAAGGCCCCGATCGTCAGGGGGACGAGGATCGGGACCAGGGCCCGGGCGCGGGCGAGCAGGCCGCCGCTCGTGAAGTCCGCGCCGCGGGCGGCCTGGGCGCGGGATATCTTCTGCGCCTCCTCGCCGAGCGTCGGGATGAAGCGCAGGGCAATGGTCATCATCATCGCCACCTCGTGGGCGGGAAAACGGAGCCTCTTGAGCGGGGAGAGAAGGTCCTCTATGCCGTCGGCGAGCGCGACGGGCGCCGTCGTCGCCGTCAGCAGGCCGGCGGTGGTCACCAGGATCAGGAGCCGCGCCGCGAGCAACAGGCCCATCTCAAGCCCCCCCTCGTGCACCTCCACGAACCCCCACCCGAAAAGCGTGGGCCCCTCCCTCAAAAAAAAGACCTGAAAGAAGAACGTGAGCGCCACGATAAACGCCACGGGCCGCAGAAGGCCGAGGAACGCCCGAAGCGGCACCCGGCTTGCCCCAACGAGCAGCGCCGTGGCCGATCCCGCAACCACGAAACCGGCCGCGGAGTCCACAAAGAACAGCCCGACCACGAGAAGGGCCGTCGCCACCACCTTCGCCCGCGGGTCGAGCGCGTGCAGGGGCGACGCCACCGGGTAGAACTGCCCCACCCCCCGAACGGCCGTCACGCCGCTCCCCCCATCAGGCTCCGCAGGGCCGCGAGCGTCTCCCCGTAGCGCACCGGCCTTCCGAAGCCGGGACGCCTCTCCCCCACCGCGGCGGCCACGCGCACGGTCGCCGGTGCCAGCGAGAGATCGTCATAAAAGACCTCATCCGGCGCCCCGACGGACCTGACCGTACCCCCTTCGAGCGCGCAGACGCGGTCGGCCGCCTCGGCCACCTCGTCGAGGTCGTGGGAGACGAAGACCACCGTAACGCCCGAGGCCTTCAGGCGGCCGACGAGGCCCATCAGGTCTCCCCGGGCGGTCGGGTCGAGGCCTGCGGTCGGCTCGTCGAGCACGAGTACCTCGGGGCCCATCGCGAGCACCCCGGCTATGGCGACCCGCCGCCGCTCGCCGCCCGAGAGCGCGAAGGGCGAGCGCCCGGCCAGGTGCCCGGCGCCGAGCAGCCCAAGCGCCTCCCGGACGCGCCCGCGCACCTCCTCTTCGTTCAGGCCAAGCCTCTGCGGGGCGAAGGCCACGTCCTCTTCGACGGTGGGGGCGAAGAGGCCCTGCTCGGGCGCCTGGAAGACGAGCCCGACGCGGCGCCGGAGCGCCGTCCGGTCCATCGAGACGGCGTCCGCGCCGTCCACCAGCACCTCCCCGCCCGTGGGGAGGAGGAGCAGGTTCAGGTGCTGGACCAGGGTGCTCTTGCCCGAACCCGTGCCCCCGATCACGCCAAGCACCTCCCCCGGCTCCACCGTCAGGGACACCCCCTTGAGCGCCTCGACCGCGAAGGGCGTACCCGGAGAGTAGACGTGCCGCACGTCCCGAAGCTCTATCCTCACCGCGCCTCCACCCCGGAGTTATCCCGGCTCCGCTTCTCTACCGCATCGGCCAGCTCCTCGGGCGTCCGGCAGAACGGCAGCCCGAGATCCACCGCAAGCCGCGGCACGGTCGGCAGCACGAGGCGGTTCTCCCGCAAGAGGTCGGCGTCCGAGAACAGCTCCTCGGGCGGGGCGTCGGCCACGAGCCTGCCGCCGTTGAGGACCAGCACCCGGTCGGCGTCGAAGAGCTCCTCGAGGTGGTGCGTTACGTGCAGCACGGTCCTCGACCGGCGGAGCCCGCGGACACGTTCCAGTACCTCGCGTCGCCCGGGGGGATCGAGCATCGCGGTCGGCTCGTCCAGAAGCAGGACCTCCGGCCCGACCGCCAGCAGCCCCGCGAGCGCGACCCGCTGCTTCTCGCCCCCCGAGAGCGTGTGCGGCTCGCGGCGCTCGTACCCGGAGAGCCCCACCGCCCGGATTGCCTCGCCCACCCTCCCGCGCATCTCGGCCCGTTCCACGCCCAGGTTCTCGAGACCGAAGGCGACGTCGTCCTCGACAAAAGGCGCAACGAGCCCGTTGTCCGGGTTCTGGAAGAGCACGCCCGCCCTGCGCCGCACCTCGAACGGCTCCGTCGCGGGGTCGAACCCCGCGACGCGCACGCGCCCGGAGTCCGCCGCGAGCAGGCCGTTCAGGAGGCGCACGAGGGTGGACTTTCCGCCGCCGTTTGGGCCGACCACGCCCAGGTACTCGCCCTGCCCGGCCTCGAAGCTCACGCCCGAGAGCGCGGGCCCGAACCCGCCGGTGTAGGAGTAGGTCAGATCTTTGCAGGAGATGGAGGCGGTATCAGCCAACGTCCGGGGGACCGAGCCTGATGCGTTCGCGCGCCCCTTCCAGCGTCATACCCGTTGGCGGGAGGTCCTCGTCCCACCACGTCGCCCCGGCCTCCGCAAACTCCCCCACCTTCCGGCTTGCCTCATCCGGGCTCATCCCACGCGTGGATCCGGTAACCCTGATGTCGAAGGGCTCGTCGTTCGCGCGCCGTTCGGAGGCGTGTTCGGCCATCTCGCGGACCTGTTCCAGGGTAAGCGGGGCATCGGCGGCCCCCACGGGGGCGTACCCGTCCCAACGCAAGGCGCGACCGAAAGGTCCCTTTCGGGGCCACGTGCCGGCGACCCAGATCGGTACGCGCGGACGCTGAACCGGCGGGGGCGTGAGGCGGGCCTCCGAGATCTCATAGTGTTCGCCCGCGTGGGAGAAAGGTTCCCCGCTCCACATCTTCGTGAGGATATCCAGCCCCTCGTCGAGCATCGCGGCCCGGCTCTTCGCGTCGGGCTCTTCCCCGAAGAACCCGAACTCCCGCTCGCGGCCGCCGATGCCGACCCCGAGGACAAGGCGTCCGCCGGAGAGGCGGTCCAGGGTCGCGGCCTCGTGGGCCACCTTCCAGGGACGTCGCCGGGGCAGCGGCGTCACCATCGGCCCGATCCTGATGCTGCTCGTCTCTACCGCGATGGCGGAGAGCGAGATCCAGGGGTCCGCGTAGTGGGTCGCCTCCCCCCAGGCGATGTGGTCCCACAAGAAGAAACCGCCCCAGCCGGCCTCCTCGGCCTCCCGCGCGAGCCCCGCCAGGACCCGCGCGTCCCCGTACACGCCGAAGTTCGGTACGTTTAGCGCGAACCGCATGCGGCCCGGACGCCGGTTATTCCGCCACGCGGTAGTTGACGAGCTCCAGGTAGACGTTCTCGGCGCCGTCCCCGAGGCGCGGGCCGAGCTTCAGGATACGGGTGTAGCCCGAGGTGCGGCCGTCGAGGTCGGGGGCGACGTCCTCGAAGAGCCGGCGGACGACGGTCTTGTCCTTGAGGATCTTGACCGCCTGGCGCCGGGCGTGGAGGTCGTCCTTTTTGGCGGTGTTTACGAGCTTGTCCACGACCCCGCGCAGCTCTTTGGCCTTGGGGGCGGTGGTCTTTATGCGGCCGTGGGTAATGACCTGGCCGGCCATCGTGCCGAGCATCGCCTTGCGGTGTTGCGACTCGCGGCCGAGCTTGCGGCCCCTCCTAGCGTGCCTCATCTAGACCCTCGCTCTCCAGGGAGTACCCGTATTCCAGGAGCTTCGACCGGATCTCGTCGACGCTCTTCATCCCGAGGTTGCGGATGTTCATGAGCTCTTCCTCGGTCATCGTCGCGAGCTGGCCTATGGTGTCCACGCCCTCGCGCTTGAGGCAGTTGTAGGAGCGAACGGTGAGCTCCAGGTCCTCGACGGGGCGCTCGTCCTGGATGACGGCCCGCCCGCCGCGCTGCCGGCCCTCGACGGCGCCCTGCACCTGGTAGCCGTCCGTGAACAGCCCCAGGTAGTCCATGAGCTGCTTGGAGGCGTCCTGCACGGCCTCCTGCGGCTCGATGCGGCCGTCGGTAAAGACCTCCATGCGCAGCGAATCCAGGTCGGCCCTCGCACCGGCGCGGGTCTCCGTGACGGAGTAGTTCACCCTTTGGACCGGCGAGAACAGAGAGTCGACGGCGATGACGCCTATGGGGTCGGCGTCGCTCTTGTTGCCCTCCGCGCGGCGGTAGCCCTGGCCCCGCTCGACCGTCAGGCGAAGGTCCAGGTGCCCGCCCGAGGAGACGCTCGCTATGTAAGCCGAGGGATCGACGACCTCGACGTCCGCCTTGACCTCGATGTCCGCGGCGGTCACCTCGCCGGGGCCGTCCTTCTGGATCTGGAGCTCTATCGGCTCGTCGCGCTCGAGCTTGAACTTGAGGCCCTTGATGTTGAGGATGATGTCCACGACGTCCTCTTTGACGTCGGGGATCGTCGAGAACTCGTGGCTGACGCCCTCTATCCGGATCTTGGTGATCGCGGCCCCCGTGAGACCGCTGAGCATCACGCGGCGCAAGCTATTGCCTATGGTGTGCCCGAGGCCCCTCGGGAGCGGCTCGGCCACGAAGGTGCCGCGCCTCTCTTCTTCTTCTTCCACCCTGAAACGGGGCGGTGCTATATCCAACATCGTCAAAAAACCACCTGCTAAAGGAAACTTGCGTTAACGGCTGTAGAACTCGATGATGAGCTGCTCTTCGACGGGCGTGTCGATCTCGTCGCGCCCGGGCGAGTGGAGGAGCCTGCCCGTGAAGTTGTCGTGGTCGGCCTCCAGCCACGCCGGGACCGCCACCACGTTCTCGACGGCGCCCACTATGGGCTCGAGGTTGCGGCTCTTCTCCCTGACCGTCACGACGTCCCCCGGCTTCAGGATCGCCGAAGGGATGTTGTGCTTGCGGCCGTTGAGGAGGAAGTGGCCGTGGACGACGAGCTGCCGCGACTGCGGCCTGCTGCTGGAGAAGCCCATCCGGTAGACGACGTTGTCCATCCGGAGCTCCATCTGCCTGAGCAGGTTCTCGCCGGAGACGCCCTGCATCCTGGTCGCCTTGTCGTAGGCCCGCCTGAACTGCTTCTCGGAGACCCCGTAGTACCAGCGCGCCTTCTGCTTCTCCAGGAGGCGCATCCCGTACTCGGTCTGCCTCTGCCTGCCCCGGCCGTGCTCGCCGGGGGGATACGGCTTCTTTTCGAGCGGGTTCTTGCGCATCGACGAGAGCATTACCCCCGCCCGCCGGTCGCGCCGGCCCCTCGGTCCCGTGTACCTAGCCATCTCTCCTACCCCCTGCGCCTCTTGGACGGCCGGCACCCGTTGTGCGGCTGGCCCGTGACGTCCCTTATGCCCAAGACCTCCACACCCATCGACTGGAAGGTCCTGGCGGCCATGTCCCGGCCCGAGCCGTGGCCCTTGACCTCTATGTCCACGCGCCGAACGCCCTGGTCCATCGCCTTGTTCGCGCAAGATTCCGCGGTCATCTGGGCCGCGTAGGGCGTGCTCTTGCGGCTGCCCTTGAACCCCAAGGATCCGGCCGACTCCCAGGCGATGACGTTGCCCTCCTGGTCGCTCACGGAGACTATGGTGTTGTTGAAGGAGCTCTTTATGTGGACGATGCCGGTCGTGATGTTGCGACGGACCTTGCGCCGCTGCCGGCTCGCGCCGCGCTGGTTGCCCCTGCGCTGCTGCCTCTGCCTACCCATCTACCTAGCCCTCTTTCTTCCGCCGATGGACGGCTTCGGACCCTTGCGCTGGCGGGCGTTCGTCTTCGTCCGCTGGCCGCGCACCGGCAGGCCCCGGCGGTGCCGGATGCCCCTGTAGGTGCCGATCTCTATGAGCCGCCTGATGTTCTGGGTGTTCTCCCGTCTCAGGTCGCCCTCGACCTGCAGGTTCTGGTCGAGGTAGGCCCGGATCTTCCCGACCTCGCCCTCCGCCAGGTCCCTGACCTTCGTGTCCGGGTCGACCTCCGTCTCGCGGCAGATCTTCTTCGCCGTCGAACGGCCGACGCCGAACACGTAGGTCAGCCCGATCTCGACCCGCTTCTCGCGCGGCAGGTCCACGCCTGCTATCCGCGCCATCTTATCCCTGCCTCTGCTTGTGCCGGGGGTTGGCGCAGATCACCCTCACCACGCCCCGGCGGCGTACGACCTTGCACCTGTCGCACATCGGCTTCACGCTCGCCCGTACCTTCATAACCGTCTCCTTCTGCCCTTGTCTCTCTTTAGGTCCTGAACCTGTAAGTTATCCGACCCCGGCTCAAGTCGTAGGGGCTCAACTCCACCTTCACCCTGTCCCCCGGGAGTATCCGGATGTAGTTCATCCGCATCTTCCCCGAGATGTGCGCCAACACGTTGTGCCCGTTGTCCAACTCGACCCGGAACTGCGTGTTCGGCA
>CADCVH010000106.1:0-498 GCA_902806085.1 uncultured Rubrobacteraceae bacterium
TTCGACCCAACCCTGCCATGGGAGCGTCAGGCCGAGCAGCACGAAGATCGGCAGGATAAAAAAGCGGGTCACGGCCTCCTGCACCCGCTCCTGTTGCCTCCTGTCTCCCCCGACCGCGAAATCGAAACCGAGCCCGGCCACGAAAACCGCGAGTATCCCGTCGCTTCCGAGCAGCTTCGCCGCCCCGAGCACGACCAGCGAGAGGGCAACGGTGTAGGCCAAGAAGAAGGATTCCTCCACGTCGTCCTGGCTCTTGGCCCACTCCATGAGCCTGCCCGCCCCGTAACCCAGGATCGCGCCGAACACGAGGGCGAAGCCAACCTCCCACAGCACCGTGCGCGTAAGCCAGTGCGAGAGCGCCTCCCCGGGTGGGCGCGTCAGGAGGAGGACGGACAGGAGAACGAAAGGGTAGGCCAGGCCGTCGTTAAAGCCCGACTCGGCGGCGAGGGTGTGGCGCAGCCTGCCCGGCAGGTTCTCCTCGGCCACCTTCCCGGTGAC
>CADCVH010000106.1:508-69671 GCA_902806085.1 uncultured Rubrobacteraceae bacterium
GCGTGATCGCGGCGCCTATCAGCAGGGCCACGAGAAACGGCAGGCCGAGGATCAGGTACACGAGCAACCCGCTCGCGAGCCACATCAGCGGCATCACGAGACCGAGCAAGACCGCGAGCGTGCGCCACCGCTGCAAAGGAAAGGCCTCGGGCAACCTGAGAGCCACGCCCATGAGCGAGACGGCCAAGGTGAGGCGCGTCGCCTGCTCGAGTATCGTCGTCCGGCTCCCCCACCCGGCGGGGTCGAGGATCCCGGAGACCGCCGGCCCGAGAAGCACGCCGGCCAGCAGGGCCAGCATCGGCGTCGAGACCGGAGAGCGCCGGATCGGGTTGGATAGCAACCCGACCACGAGGACCACGCTCCCGACGGTCACCAGGGCTATGTTGAACGCGTCCACGCCGCCCTTACCGCCTTTCTTCTCCGCCGCGTACCCCACGCGTGGGCGAACGATCCGGAGTCTCGCAGGGGTCCACTGGTAGTCAAAGACATTCGGTTAAGGGAGCGCCAAGGTTCTGTTAGCGGGTCCCGAGGCGGTATCCTTCGAAAGCCAGTCGGCCGCCTCGTCCGAACCGTCGGTGGGCAGCAGGATCTTCGTCGGAAAGGCGTTCATCGAGACCTCCTGTTGTTTTGTTCTTGCCTTCGTCCGCGCGGCCGTCGGGCCAGTCCAGCAACCCCAGCGGAACAGCCGTCGTCATCAGGACGGTGAAGATCACGGTAAACGCGAGGAAACGCGGCCAGAGCCGTTCTACCCTGACCACGCTCCCCCGTCGGCGGATCGCTCGGCCTAGAGCCTAGCCTCCAGATCCAAACAAGTTGGACGCGATCTGGTAGTACACAAGGTAGATCGAGAGGGCCACGAAGACGAGCCAGGTCGGCCACATGACCCACAGGCGCCAGCCCTTGAGCTTGATGGGCTCGGGCAGGACCCTGGTGTTGAGCCGGATGAGCAGCCCCAGGTAGAAGGCCATCACGACCCCGGCGCCCGACGCGGAGATGATCAGCAAGACCAACGGTGCCTCCAGGCCGGCGAGGAGGATCAGCGAGCCCCCGATGGCGATGATCCACGCCAGCGTGAAGTAGATGCGGCTCTCCGTTACGGTCTGGCTGTCGGAGAAGAAGCTTATCTTCAGCTCGGAGGCGCTGAGGCGGCTCACGTAGTCCATGATGCCTATGCTCGTCGAGAACAGGACCACCATGCCCGCGAACAGGAAGAAGGACTGGAACCAGGGCGCTATCTGGTTGCCGAGAACCTGGGACTCGGTGCGGATGAACTCGAGGTCTGTTCCGATGCCCCGGCTGCCGACGGTGGACCAGACGAGCACCGAGAGGGCGATCATCAGCGAACAGCCGATGACGAAGAAGGTGATGAAGTGCTCCCGGTTGGCGACCTTCCACCAGCCCCTCCAGCGGCGCATGTTCTCCTCGTTCACCGGGAAGGTGTACCCGAGGGAGGGGGCGGCCTGCTCCTCGCCGGTGATCGGGGAGACGACCTTGGGCATGCGCGATCCCATCCCGAGGCCCTTGTCCCTTATGTAGTTGCTCTGGGTGAGGTTGTTCGCCCCGCCCGCGCCGGCGAAGGCTATCGCCCCGAGGAACGTCGCGGCCCCGAGGGTCGCTATGGCCCCTGGCACCCCGGGGACGCTCGCGGGCATCTCCGTGACGACGCTCGCCCACGCCCCGATCTCGGTGGCCACAACCACGCCGACGATGACGAAGCTTATTACGATTAGGACCAGCACCATCTGGATCTTCTCCAGGGCCTGGTAGACGACCGGCGAGAGGGTCAGCGCCAGCGCCGTGGAGACTAGAACTATGGAGGCGATTATGGGTGCGCTGCCGAAGCCGAAGAGGTAGGTGAACAGCGTGGCCCCGCCGGTAGCCCAGCCGGGGAAGGCGTTGGGCAGGATGGCGCCCAGCACGAAGAATATCCCCCACGGCTTCCAGAGACGTGTAAAGCCGGTGACGGCGGTCTCGCCCGTGGCCAGGGTGTAGCGCTCGATCTCCATGTTCATGACGTACTGGACAAAGAACCCGATTATGCCGAGCCACAGGAACGCTATGCCTATCTGGGTGGTGATGTACGGCCAGATTACGAACTCGCCCGACCCGGTCGCCGTGGCGAGGATCACCACGCTAGCCCCGAAGAGCCTGCGCAGCGGCACCGGTTCGGGCAGGTCCCGAGACCCTATCGGTGGCAGAACCCCGGACGGGACGTTCCAGCCCTCCTGGGCGGCGTCCGAAGTCGCTCGGCTGGTCTCGGTGTCGGCGCCTGCGCCATCTCGATCTTCGCGTACCTCGCCTACTCTTCGGGGCCCGCGCTCATCGGCCTCCCGCTCACCGCCCTCGTGCATCTCCACGGCATCTGGGTTATTGCCTTGCGCCCGTGCTTCGTCCGGCTCCAGCGGCCGGCCTCTCAGGTCCTTGTGCCTGTCTCCGTCCACCAGTCCCTCTCCTTCCTACCCCTCGGGAAAGAACGCGCATTGCCTGTGTGCCAGAGATTCCAGTTCTGGAAAAGGTCGGCCTCCTACCGGTAACCGTTTTGAGCTTCCTCCACCCACTTTGAGACTAGCATCGCCCGGTTAAGGGGCCGCGAGGATCAGGTAAAGAACCCTTAACGGGCCCCGGGCCTCCCTAGAGGTCGGAGGACTTGTGGCCGTCGCCCTCGAGGATGAGCACGTATGTTGGACATCCCGTATGCGGGCGAGCGCTTCGCCGCCCAGCAGTTGCACTGGTTCCGCGTTGGGGACGGTGAGATAGCGGAGCACTGGGCGGTCAGGCACGACCGCGGCATGATGCGGCAGCTAGGAGTTATGCCCTCGTGATCCGCCCTACTCATCCTACTGCGGATAAGGGTCTTCCTCCGAATTTCGCCCCGAGGGGGTTTTAGGAAGTTCGCATATGCTTGGGAGGTCTTTAGCAAACCTTAACCACGTAGCGGGCGTGGTCTTAACGAAGGCTCGCTACGCTGGTCGGTACAACGTGGTGTACGTCGAGAAGAAGGGAATAGTGTGAGCGAACAAAGTACTCGCGACGAGCGACAGCAGCAAGAAAGCCCGCTGAAAACCGAGCGAGGCAGCACCACAATCCAGGACGGTGTCGTCTCCAAGGTCGCCGGGATCGCGGCTCAGGAGGTAGAGGGCGTCCGAATGGGCGGCTCCACCTCCCAGACCGCGGACAACCTCTTGGGCTCCATAACCGGCGGCAGTCCGGGCGGAAGCCCGAGCCGGGGAGTATCGGTGGAGGTGGGCCAAGTCGAGACGGCGGTGGACCTGGCCATGACCGTCGAGTACGGCAGGTCCATCCACCGGGTAGCCGAGGCCGTGCGCACCAACGTGATAAGGCGGGTCGAGGACTTGGTCGGCCTGAGCGTCACCGAGGTGAACATCGTCGTCAACGACATCTTCTTCCCGCAGCAGGAGCAATAGGAACGTCAGGGCATTCACCCGAGTGCGTGGAAGGCTTACTCTCGGAACTTCGCCCCGAGGGGAATCTAGGAGGTTGGCACAGCCCCGGTCCTGCGCCGATCGTGCCGGTCTTAACCGAGTTATTCTGTAGCCATGACTTTTCGGGCCGTGACACATCGATGGGGGTACTCGTGGTCCGTAACGACAGTATTGTGGGCGGGCCTGCCGGCCTCGCGCTCCTCGATGGACTCCACCAGTGCTTCGGATGCCTCGAGAGCGCGCTTCCTGAGCCCCGCCCTGGTCATCTTGTGGCGCTCGCGCCCGAGCAGAGGCACTAGCAGCACCGCCAGGCAGAGGACCAGGATCGCGGCCAGTACCGAGAAGACGAGGGACGGTTCCATCAAGCCCGATCATACCGGAAGGCGAGCGTCCGTCGCGAGCCGCCGGCCGACGCACGTGGAGGGCCCCGCATCTCTTAACGGCATCTTTACACCGTCTATGCGTCCCTTAACCCGTCTGTTGCGGACCCTTTACGATGAAAGGGTATCAAGAGAGCGTGGGACGCCCCACACGGCTGTAGCACGCGAATGCTTCGAAGGAGTGAGGCTATGTTGAAACTGAGGTTTTCGGTCCTGGGGATTGCGGCCATTGCCGTCTTCTCGCTCGGCAGCTTGACAGATCGGGCCCTGGCCCAAGAGAAACAAGGCGACGTGGAGAGCGAGCGCGACGGGCAGGGAGACGTAACGCTCAGGATCCAGGGCGATAAGGGGGCACGCTTCTCGGGGGCCTGTTCGTTAGGAGAGGAGCGGCGCGAGATCTCCGGGCAAGCCCCCGAGAGCTTCGAGTTCGACCTGAAAGGGCGGGAACTCTCGTGCGCGATCGACAAGCAAGGAAGCCAGAGCGACGAGCTCGAGGTCGTGCTCAGCGGGGAGAACATCCACTCGGTGCAGCGGCTGGGCGGTGCGCAGGGCACCCTGAAGATGACCTACGACGGGGACGGCTCTTTCTCGTCGATGTCGTCCTCTTCGCAAACGACCGTGAGCAACGACGGTGGCTCTTCCCTCTCAAGGGACGAGGATAAGGCCCTGGAGAACCTCGATAACCGGATCGAGCAGAGGGTGGACGACATCCTCAAACGAGTGTTGCCGTAGGGTCGCGCGCCTTCTCTCCCGATGGGCTCTGCCGCCGCCCGTCGGGGCGACGTTTGTACGCCAAGTGGTCACGCCGGCCATCCGTCGGGGTAAGCTGGAAGTACAGAAGAAAGAGAGTACGACGGATTCGGCGTTTTCCCGTTCTCCCACCGCGTCTTACCTGCAAAAGAGGGGGTGACCGTGTCTATCAGGAAGGCCCTCTCGGCCGGGGCCGGGTCCTCGTTGCCCGCCGCGTCCTTTGCCCTGACGTGGAGGGTGTGGGGACCGTCTGCGAGGCCGGCGGCGCCGCCGAGCGTGGCGTCGGTGCCCGCCGAGTACGGCGACCAAGCCCCGCCGTCGACCCTGTACGAGTAGAGCAGGCCCCAGGAGGCCGTCATGTTGTCCGAGCCGCCGAAGGAGAAGGTTGGGGTGGCATCGCTTGTCAGGCCGTCAGGGCCGTAGTCTATGCTCGCCTTGGGGGCATCCGTGTCTTCCAGCACCCTGTAGCTGAGGGATTTGGTTGCGGTGTTCCCCGCACCGTCGCGCGCCTGCACGGCGAAGGAGTTCCAGCCGAGCGTCGCGGTGTCGATATTCTCGCCCGGGCCGACCGGCCCGGCGCACCCGGACACCCTCGAGCCGCCGTCGGAGCAATAGTAGCCGGCAGCCACAGCCGAGTCGAGCTTGTACGACGCCGCCTCGACCGGCTTGCTGACGAAGATCTCCGGGCTGCGGCGTAGCGGCTACCCGGAGGCGGCCGGGGAGCTGCGAGCCAAGCTAGACCGGCTTAGAAGGCTCTGGAGCGACGGCGCAGTGTAGTGCGTACTACGATCGCGACCGGCTCGACGGATGAGATGGCAGACGTTCCCTAGCGGCGGTGCCGGGCGTTTGAGCGGCAGGTGTCGTTGCAGAACCGCTTGTCCGTTCGGGTTAGCGGAAACGGCAGACCGCAGATGGGGCTGTCGCAGCGGCGCATGCGCCGGTTCTTGTAAATCATCAGATAAAACTGAAGGTAGAGCCCGGAGAGCAGATCGGGACAACTCCATCCCTGGGTCAGCCCATATGCGGACTCAGAGATCTTGGGGGCGTCTTTTGTAAGGGCAGTAAGGTCAGGGAAGCTGGCGTCGAGACGGATAGTCACGCCATCCAAACGGCTGGTCAGCGCCTCCGCCAGGGCATCGTAGCCGGCGAAAAGGTCGACGTCTTCCCGGAGCATCTCCTGCGTGTTCCTGAGCATGTAACGCACAGCCCCAAACCGGCTGTTCAAGCGCCAGTCGCGTCCGCGCGCGACGTCGAACGGTGGCCGTGCCGCTTCGAGTCGCTCCGCAACTGCCTTGGCGTCTCCCCCTTTGAGTTCCGCGTAAAGGCGTAGCATCCCGTGCGCCTGGCGAACCTCCGCGCGGAAGTCCGTCAGGCTTATCGGGGCTTGCCCCCCTCGGCCATCGTCACCCAAGGTCAACAGCCCGTGTTGCCGAACCCAGCCGAGGACCCTGTTCGGCGAAGGATTCCCCTGCGCTCCCAGGCGAGCGAAGGACAGAAAGAGATCGTCATCCGCCAGCGGAAAGCCCGTTCTCAACACGTCCTTCCCGGCAACGTACACCTCACCATTCACTGAGAGGGCGTAACGGCGAACGGCCCACGAAAGCGTGACGGCCTCCTCAGCCACCCTCTCGTCAAACAGCCCCGCAAACTGATTCTGTCCGATTTCTGAATTTTGCACGACTATATCCTTCCGAATCGTGTTTTAGTCGTGCAGGATCTCACAGTACTTGGCAAAATTCTACGGTGACGGACGATACCAACAGGAGGAGGCGCGAAGTGGGACCAGAGGCGTTGCAGAAGGAGTGGTTGACCACCGACGATCTGATTCGTTGGCTCGGGATCGGCAGAACGCTGGCCTACCAGTTGCTAATGACCGGCGAGATACCGAGCTACAAGATCGGACGGGTAAGGCGGATCAGGCGGCAAGACGTGGAAATGTGGCTGGAAGGTAACAGGTTCCGGCCTGGTGCCTAGGGTCAGGGGTCCGGGTTCAGTGGCAGAACAAGGCCCCATCCCACGTTGCTGGCCAGCCGCTCCAAGAATCGGCGCGGCTGATGGTCACGAAGAAGACGCGCGGGATCAGCACTGCGTGCTAATGTCCGCGAACGGCACGGTCGGCGCGACCGGTCGCGGTCCCCTTGCGATCCCCGGTGCGTGGCCACGGCGTCGGCCATGAATCCCCTGGCGCGGGTGTTGGAGGATAGTGACAGGCTCCTCAACGGCAGCGGCAAGATGGACTACTTCGAACGGCGGGAGCTCGGCCGCGACGTTGTCCAGGACGCCGGGATCGGGGTTGAAAACGGGTGGTTCCTTTACCCGTGCATCTCAAGAAGCTGCGAACTGCTCGGGGTGCACGTGAAAAGCGAGAGGCGAAACGGAAAGGGCAAGCGCGAGCAAGAGTGGAGAAATTATGCCCCCGACCTCGCGCTAAAAGCTAACGGCAAGCAGGCCAAGGTCATACCGTTTGGGCTGGATACCCTTGGGGACCCCGAGCCCGGCTCGCCGGTTATCCTCTGTTGCGGCGAGGAAGACGCCCTGAGCCTCCGCCAGGCGGGCTACACGACGCTCTCCCAGCCCGGGGCCGGACTCCTAGAACCCGTCTACGCCCGCGAGTTCGCCGGCCATGAGGTCGTCGTCTTCTACGACGCTGGCGAGGAGCGGGCGGCGAGCAAGGACGCCCAGAAGCTACTCGAGGCCGGAGCTATGGAGGTCAGGGTCGTCCCGTGGCCGCCCGAGGCCCCTAACGGCGCGGACGTGAACGGTCGGCTCGTGGAGGACCCGGAGACCTTCGGGGACTGGGCCGCGAGGATGATGGCCACCGCCCAACCGCTACCTGCTTCCGATAATGCGCCGCCGCAACGCGAAGGCGTGCCGGACCAGTACGATGGCGCCAGCGGGGCCCTGAACGGCAAGGTCGTTCATCCAGTTGGCACGCTGCTTTCGGAGGTGGCTCCGGAGGAGGTCGAGTGGTTGTGGGAGGGGCGGATCCCTAAAGGGAAGGTTGCGGTTCTGGACGGCGATCCCGGCCTCGGCAAAAGCACGGTAACCATCGACATCGGAGCCCACACCAGCACCGGGCGCAGCTGGCCTGACGGGGGCGCTTGCAAGGCGGGCGGGGTGGTGATCTGCTCTGCCGAGGACGGACTGGCCGATACCATCAGGCCGCGCCTGGATGCGGCCGGGGGCGACCCCGAGAGGGTGCTGGCCCTGACCACCGTAATGGACGGCGATTCGGAGCGCCTGCTCTCCATCCCCGAGGACCTGGACGTTGTTCGCCAGGCGATCGAGCAGGTAGGCGCGAAGCTGCTGATCGTGGACCCGCTGATGGCATTCCTGAGCGGCCGCCACGACGCCCACAGGGACCAGGACGTCAGGCGCGCACTGGCGCCGCTGGCGAGGCTCGCCGAGGAGATGAGGGTCGCCGTGCTGGTAGTACGCCACCTGAACAAGTCAAGCGGTGGCAACCCCCTCTACAGGGGTGGCGGCAGCATAGGGATCGTCGGGGCGGCGCGATCGGCGTACCTGGTAGCAAGACACCCTGAGGACGAGAACCTGCGCGTGCTCGCCCCGCTCAAGAGCAACCTCGCCGCTCCGGCACCCTCTCTGGCGTTCGGCGTCTCGGAGGCCCCCAACGGGGCGGCGCGGGTCGAGTGGAAGGGCGAGACGCGCCACACCGCGGACGCCCTCCTGGCCGCGCCAACCGACCCAGAGAAACGCTCGGCGCTGGAGGAGGCCAAGGACTACATTAGGGAGACCCTGGCAGGAGGCCCGCGAGGGGCGCAGGTCGTGCTGGAGGAGGCCCACGAGGCCGGCATCTCGGGGGTGACTCTCAAGCGAGCCAAGAAGGATCTGGGGGTGGTCTCCAAGAAGGCGGCCGACGGGCCATGGACGTGGCGGTGGCCTGAAGGGCAAGGGGGTCAGCAGGAGCCCGAACCCAAACGATGATCCCCTTGAACCCCTTCGCATCGTCGAGTCACGGCAGAGGACCCAAGGAGATCAAGGGAATCAAGGATCTTCCCCTGGTATCGATGAGCGCCTTGTCCGTCGGGACAATGGCCGCGACCTCGGGGAGCGAAGCAGGCACGGCGTACCGGGCGCGTGCCGACTGTGCCACAGAGGGGAGCGAAATGGGCCACGCACGCCAACAACAAGGAGGTTCGGTAGCTATGGGCATGGACTTGACGAACGTCGCGCTCAACCGCGAGCGCTTCAGCAACGTAGCTTGGAGCAGCGTGCTGGAGCTCGCCTACAAGTACGGCTGGAAGCCGGCAGGGACCGAACCGGGCGCCTGGGTCGACCCGGAGACGGGCGAGTTGGATAGGCAGTTGTCCCCCGATCCCGACAAGTGGAGCGGGACCTATTTTTCGAACGATTGCCAGTGGGTCACCGAGGGGGACGCCGCGGGCATCGCCGACGCGTTAGAGCACGCGCTGAAGGACACAACATTCGGCAACAAGGAGCTGCAGAAGTTGAGTCACTTCATAGCGTTCTGCCGCGAAGGCGCCTTCTTCATCGCCTGAGGCGGCCCCGGTGGCCCCGGCCGCACGCTAAGTGTCGCGAGAGAAAGTAGCCATCAACCCATCTGTCAAGGAACCCGCACAGAGAGGAGTACGGAAGATGATCACAGACAACCACCCGACGCCCGCGGAGGAGTCCTACGCGCGGCTCCTAGAGGAAAACTGGGGTTCGATCCCCGAAGCGGCCAGAGCCCTCCTGAGAGAGGCCTGGCTAACGGCCTACGACCAGTTCATGGTCCACAACACTTGCAACTCGGTAGAGGAGGTAAACGAGGCGATAGAGCGGATGAACGTCGCGGCCGCGGATTTCGCGGACCGGGACCGAGAATTCCTGGCGGCGGTCGTGCGCGCGATGCAAGCGGCCGCCGACTCGTTAGATCCCGACGACTCCGAAACCGTCGTTAAATATGGCGCCTTTCGGGGTCACCTCCACCAGTACTACGCGCTCGGGTCGAACATGATCGCCTACGCCCTCCTCGATGACGAGGAGAGGGGACCTGGGCCCTTCTGTTGGATAGAGGGCATGTCATCCTGAAGCGGTCCCGTGGGTCCTACCGACGAGGAGGCAAAGTGAGGAAGGTGATGGTTCTGGAGCAGCCCGGCAGGACGGCGCCGGTCGAAGCGATCGGATGGGCATTACTGACGACCTCGATGCTGGGGTGCACTTCTCCTCGCGGCCGGCCGCGGGGCCGGCAGCGTATCCCTTTACTGCGCGGGCGCCCTAGTGGGGTCGCGGTTGCCCTTGGGGGGTCGCGATGAGCGAGGATCCGCAGAGAAAAAACAACCGGGGTGTGGTCCCCGAGGGCGAGCTCTGCCAAGGCTGGAGCCGGACCGCCGACAGGCCCTGCCGCCAGCGGCGGGTGCCGGGCTCCGAGTACTGCCACTACCACGGCGGCAAGAACGCAAAAGGCGGGGCGCACCCGAACTACAAGCACGGGCGGCGCTCCAAGTACAGGCCGCCCCCGGAGTTACTCGGGAACTACAGGCGCTTCCTGCGAGACCCCGAGCTCGCCCACCACAGGAACTCGGTAGCCATACTCGACGCGATGATCCAGGAGCTCTTCGACAACTACGACTCGGCAGGCTCGCCGGCGCTCTGGCGCCGGCTGCGGGGGGCCTGGGGCCGGGCCGAGGCCGCCCGGGAGACAGGCGACGAGCAGGGCTGGCGCACGGCCTACGAGAAGTTAGGCCTCACCATCGAGCGCGGGTCGGCCCAGTCGGGTCGCGAGCGCCAGGTCGTGAAGCTCTACGAGGCCCGCCGCAAGCACGCCGACAGCCAGCTCAAGCGCGAGACGGCCGAGAAACACATTTGGACCTACGAGGAGGCGTCGGCCTTCTACGTGGCCCTCGGGGCCGCCGTCAGGCGCCACTGCACCGAGGAGCAGATCGTTGCCATCGACCGAGACCTCAGCGCCATAGCGGGACGGGCGACGCCCTGATCCTTCCAACGGTTGCTGGGCGGCCAACCGAGGTAGGAGCAAGGCGCAAGCGCGCGAACGTGCCCAGAGACATACGGCCCAATGCGCCACCACCCGCCAACCCACCGACAGAAAAGGAAAAGCCCCCCGAACAACCGCGTTTTCCATATCTACGAATCCTCTGCCGTGTCGCGCAAAACGGGTAACCGATCGGCCTTCCTTTGCGTGCTGGCTGTAAGTATAATGTAAGTGTGTATCCGAGGTTCATCCGGATCGACGGCAAGAGGTTGCGGCGGATCAGGCAGGAGCGAGCGCTCAGCCTGCGCGAGCTCGGCGAGAAGAGCGGCGTGTCCTTCGACTCGATACACAAGCTGGAGACCGGAAGGCGCGACGCCCAGCCCCGCACCGTCCGCAAGCTGGCGGAGGCGCTGGGCCTGGAGCCCTCGGAACTGATGCGGGGAGAGGAGTGAGTTGACGAAGCGACGCGGCAACAACGAGGGGACGATCGGCCGGCGCAAGGACGGGCGCTGGGAGGCCAGGTACACCATACAGACGGGCAACGGCCCGAAGCGCAAGGTCCTGTACGGCAGGACCCGAGAGGAGGCGGCGGCGAAGCTCACCAAAGCCATGGCCGACCGCGACGGTGGGCTCCACTTCGACGCGGGACCGCTCACGGTCGGCGAGTACCTTGACCGCTGGCTGAAGGAAAGCGTCCTGCACACGGTGAGGCGGTCGACGTTCGTTCGCTACGAGGGGATCGTGCGCAACCACATCGCGTCGGCGATTGGACGCGTCAAGCTCAAGGCGCTGACCCCGGCGCAAGTCCGGGCGCTCTACCGCGAGAAGCTGGTTCAGCTCTCCCCCCGCTCCGTGAACTACGTCCACGTGACGCTGCACAAGGCCCTCAAGCAGGCCGTGCTCGACGGGCTGATCCCGCGCAATGTTGCGGACGCCGTCAAGCCCCCGCAGGCCCGTGGCGAGGAGATAAGGCCCCTCTCCCCCGCCCAGGCCGCAAGGCTGCTCTCCGCCGCACGCGGAGAGCGACTGGAAGCCCTCTACGTGGTGGCCGTGCACGCGGGCCTGCGGCAGGGCGAGCTCCTCGGCCTGAAGTGGCCGGACCTCGACCTCGAAGGCGGGACGCTCTCGGTGCAGCGCTCCCTCGCCGCGGACCGCTCCTTCAACCCGCCCAAGCGCAAAGCGAGCCGCCGCACCGTGAAGCTAACTAAGGCGGCCGCGGAGGCCCTCAAGAAGCACAGGGCGCGACAGAACGAGGAGCGGCTGGCTTTGGGCTCCCTGTGGGAAGACCACGACCTCGTCTTCCCCAACCGCCTCGGCAAGCCCATGGCCCACAACAACCTCTACCAGCGGGACTTCAAGGCCCTCCTGGAGAAGGCGGGACTCCCCGGCTTCACGTTCCACAGCCTGCGCCACACCTGCGCTACGCTGCTGCTCAGGAAGAACGTCAACCCCAAGATCGTCCAGGAGATGCTCGGGCACGCCACCATCTCCCAGACCATGGACACCTACAGCCACGTCCTCCCCGGCATGCAGGACACGGCCGTGAGCGCCATGGAAAGCGCCCTGCCCTAATTCTCTGCGTCCGGCGGCCGCTTTTCCGCTCTAGCCTGCCACAAGGGTCGTTCGGGTCAATCCCCGCCGGCGGCGCAAACCTCGCCACGGCCGACGCTACACATGTCCGTTACCGAGATGGCAGAAGGACGCTTACAATCGGGTCCGGTTTGTGAAATTTGAGGAAGCTCCGGCGGGCCGGAATCCGGCCGGGCCGTGCTGCAAAGGTCTGAATCTTTATGCGTCGTTGTAACACCGCCCCGATTCGACCCCTCGGACCGGGCCCAAATCTCAGGTTTTCTCAGGCCCAGGCCGCATGGCTATTCACCACGGCGCATAACTATTAGCCCAACTTCCGAGAACGGGTCCTCTAGGACGTTGATCGCGCGAGGCGGAACGGGGACTCCGGGAGATCGTGGGGTTCATGCTAAGAGAAAAGGGGATCGGCGGTTTTGGTTCCGCTGCTATCCGTGTACCTACTCGTACGACGCCCGATCCGACGCCGCCTCTGGAGACGGGGCGCGGTCAATCTCGATACCGCCGGAATCGGGTCGGCGTCCGGCTCTAGCGGCCTAGCTCTCGCAGGTTGTCCCACAGGATGTAGAGCCCGACGCCCAGGACTACGAAGACGATGATCTGCCAGAAGTACTCCTGAAGGAGGACCAGGAAGCCCACGATCGCGAGGCCGATGTTGGCGCTGGCTATGAACCTGGTTAGCCGTCCCCTGAAGCTGGCCTCGATGAACGCGAACGCGGCGATGGCGAGGACGAGCGCGGAGAGCAGGTGCTGCCTCTCGTAGGCGACGATGCCGATAAGCGTGAGCAGCACCACGGCTATGCTGATCGAAGCCCAAAACTGGGCTATCCGACCGGAGCGGTTCTCCGCCTCGGAGGTGGGGCGCGCGGGGTGCGACATGTGGGCGTGGACGGGGGAGCGTTCGCCGCTCTCGAGGCGTTCGGCGTGGTTCTTTAGCGCCCTGTCGAGAACCTCGTCCTCGGAGAGCTCCGCGCGCATCGCCGCTACCTCAACGGAGAGCTCCTCCGCGCGGCGCGTATGCGTCTCGTGGAGCTTGCGCAGGTACGATCTATCGCGGGTGGCCTCGGCGTCCATGCCCAGCGCCTTGAGCTGGCCGCTCTTCTCCCGTATCTCGGAGCGGAGCAGGGCGCGGCGTTTCTCGATTCCGGCCCGGCGCCTGGCGATGACGTCGAACTGCTCGGCCCGGGTGGGCACCTTGTCGAGCCCGGCCCAGCCGACGGGGTCGTACCACTCGCGGCTGACGGTCTTGTCGCGGTCGTACATCGGGCCCGCCGGGGCGTCCTCGCCCTCGAAGGGATCGCGGGTGTAAAGGCCCCACAGCCCCCGGTAACCCGCCACCCACGACGGGGTCGGGTCCGTCATGAGGCGCGGGGGGTCCCACTCCCTGTCCTGGCCCGGCCCGACCGAGAGCCCGTCGCCGCGGCCGTAGTCCACGAACGGTATGGTGAACCTCTCGTAGGGCCTATCGGCGGGATGCTCTTCCGTGTATTGGCGGAGCGTGCGGTACCAGAACGTCCGGACGGCCCTCCTGACCGCCGCGAACGCCCGCGGCAGGGGGAACGCCAGCTCGGTCAGGTACTCGCCCGCGGAGTACCGGCTGGCGTGCGAGCCGGCGCAGACGTACACGACGGGGTGCCCGTCGACCTTCTCGAGCTCGGGATCGTCCCACCGGCGCCTGAGGTCGTCGCCGGTCTCCTCGTGCGCGGCGTAGGCGGCCCACTCGGGGATCACCCCGCCGGAGTCTGTCTCCGAGAGGTACACGAACACCTTCTCCCAGTCGGACTCGTGGTCGTTGGCGCCGAAGAAGTTGCTCCTCCAGTCGTTGAACGCGTAGAAGAGCCAGTACTGCAGCACGATCCAGCCGTCCTGGTTGACCACCCGTCCGTGGTAGGTGAAGTGCTCCCCTTTCTCCATGAGGCGGCCGTACATGACGCGCGCCCCCTCCACGTCCCCGCCAGGAACCCTGCCCCTGGCCAGCAGCACCAGGGAGAAGAGCGCGTCGGCCAGCCGCGAGACGTAGCCCACGCGCGCCAGACGTCCCCTGCCCGCGCGGAAGGTCTCCGTGGGCCAGGCGGGGTCGGTGCGCGAGCGCCTCGCCCGCAGGCGCGTCAGGAGACCCCGCTTCCCGTTCTCGTTGGGAGGGGGGATCTTGAGGTAGTGCACGGCGTCGGCGCCGTCCTCCGGCTGCTGGGCGAGCCTGTCCAGCGTGAGTTCGCCGGCCGGCACCGCGCACACGGCCTCCTCGCTGGGGCGACGGACCCAGAGGCTCGCGGCCCGCACGTACGGCTCGGCGTCCATCGGGTAGAACCACTCGCCTTTGGTGAAGCGGATGACGGGCTCGAAGCGGCGGAGCAGGGCATCCGGGGAGCCCGCGTCCGGGGGCACCCTATCCGCCATGCGCGGTTCCGGATCCTTTGCTCGTCGGCGTCTCCCTAGTACGGAACACGGTTCGCACGCCCTGGGAGTTCAGGTACAGGACCATCAAGATGCAGTAGGCGATGAGCGGGTAGGCAAACCAAGGTCGCGGGTCGGGGTAGGAGAAAAGGCAGGCCAGCAGGATCGCCCCCTGGGCGACCGAGGCCAGCAGCCACCCCCGGCGCCGGAGCAGCACGAAGCCGAGGCCGGCCAGGAGCAACAGGATCGTGGGCCCGAGGAAGAGGACGGCGAACACGACGGCCTGCTCGAGCTGCTGCTCCAGATGCTTGGGCAGGGTCTGGGCCCGCTCGTCGGCGAGGGTCACTACCCGGTCCCAATCGATGCCGGTAAGCAGGCGGGACCCGATCCCCACCAGCGCCACCGACTGCAAAAGGAGCAGCACGCCGAGCACCCGCTTCTGTCGGTACAAGGTTCGTCCCTCGGGCTCGCTTGGGAACGTCGACCACGGACTACGCATCTGGCGGACAGAATACCTTCCCGCGTCCCGTCGCGCATCCCCTCGCCCGCCGTCGTCCTCTGCGAAAAAAGACCGTCACAACCGCCGTCCAAACCGGGATACCCGTGGGCAGACGGGTCCCCGATCCTTCGAGCAACGTCGAGACGCTTCGTGACCGGGCGCGGGGAGACGCCGAAGGTGATGCTTGTTACGGCGAGTTGTCGCCGGATGCGTCATGATGCCGACGCGAGGCGGGGGGACCGACGGAGGGGGGCCGGAGATGGTGGCCGAGCGCACGAATCAGGGGACGGATCGCGACGGCGGCGGGACCGGGAGGCACCGGATCCGGCACGCCCTCTCGGGTATGCGCCACCTCCACAGGAGGCGCTGGTTCCGCGTGTTGGCGGCGGGGATCTTCTTCTACGCCCTGATTCAGGCTTCCTACCTGGCGTTCACGAACGTTAACCTCATACCGGCCATGATGATCTACGGCGCCCTCGTCGTGCCCGCGGCGTTCATGGTCTACCTCTACGACGGGTTGGAAGCCACGGAGCTGCCCGTGGCCGCGATCGTGCTCTGCTTCCTGGCCGCCGGGTCCGTGGGCCCGTCGTTGGCCTCGGCGGTATTGTGGGCCCTCTTCCCGGGAACCGACGCCACCTACCTGGAGCACGTCGCCGTCGGGCCCATAGAGGAGGCGTCCAAGATGGTCGTCCCGCTCGTCTTCTTCGCCCTGGGCGCCTACCGCTCCGTGGGGGCGGGGGTGATGCTCGGGCTGGTCTCGGCGATGGCCTTCTCGGTCCTGGAAACGGCGGGCATGTCCTTCGGCGCCTACTTCGTCTCCTCCGTCAGCATGCAGGTGGGGGCGGGATCCGTCGCACCGCAGGACCTCGTCAACGCCTTCGGGGATCCGAACAACTTCTTCGACAACCCGCTCGGCATCTTCCTGCTCGACATCAACCTCGTGGCCCGGTCCTTTGTGGACCCTATAGGCCACGGCACCTGGACGATGCTCGTCTGCTTCGCCCTCTGGAACGAGCGGCGCAAGGCCGGAAGGTTCGTCCTGAACTGGCGCGTGGTGGCCGCGTTCGTGGCGGCGGCTTCCCTGCACGCCCTGTTCGACACGACCCTCCAACTGCAGGGCGAATCTTCCTGGGTTGGGGCACTGGGATGGCTCGCCTTCTTGGTGACCGCCCTCTTCCTCCTGTGGCTGACGGTCAGGCTCGTCAGGAAGACCCGCGAGGCGACGGATGCGGACCCGGCGCCCCCGACCAGCCCCGTGCGACCGACGCCGTAGGGGGCGACGTTCCCAACAGTCGGGCTCGCAGAACGCGTCGTCCGTCCAGGCGCGTGGTCGAGCCCGACCAACGGTGGTCCCCGGAGAACCGGTTACCCGGCCAAACCGCTTGTCAGCAGCGCCACCGTGAACAGCGTCCAGTCGTTGATGATATGGGCGCCGGCGGAGACCCAGGTGTTCTTCGTCTTGATGTAGGCCAGCAGGAGCACGAGACGGGCGGAGCCGATGACGACGAAGCACTGCACGAGGTTCCAGTCGTAGGTGGGCAGGTGGATGGCGCCGAAGAGGACGGCAGAGAGGAGCCACGCGACCACGATCGACGTCTTCCTGGGTAAGTTCATCCGCGAGAAGAGGAACCACATAATCGCCAAAAACGGCAGGACCGTGAACACCTCCTCGCCCAAGAGCTGCGGGCCCGTCGACAGGAAGTAGAACGCCACCTCCGATGGGGACTCGTCGGCGAGGGTGGCGAAGCCGGCGTTGGCGTTCAGGGCGAACAGCAGGCTCGTCAGCGCCCCGATGACGAAGGTGGCCACGATGTTGATCAGCGCGAACCCGAACATCCAGGCGACGTCCCTCCTCCCGACCCTCCGGAACAGGGCCGTTCAGTCCCTCGGCGCGACGTACGCGAGGGCCGCGAGCGGGATGACGGGGAAGAGGATCCTTGGGATGAACTGCCCGAGACCTTCGGCGAAGAAGGGTACCGGCGCGATCAACACGGCGAACGCGACCGCCACCGCGACCAGCACCAGCAACCACTGGCGCCCGGAGATCCCGGTCGGTCGACCGTCGTAGAACGGGAAGTCGTCGTTAGGGTACTCGAACCTCTCGAACCGGCCGCTACTCGGCATCCCACTCCCATCCTCGCTGAGCGATAACCGCACGAAGTCTCGCACGGCTTCCGGGCAGATTCATGTAGGACCGTTTACGACCTCGAAGCAAGGCTATGTTCGCGTCGGGCGGGCGTTCCCCGGCCACCGTCCCGGCCGACTGCGAAACCCCGCTGGCGTCCGGGTTCCCGAGTCCATGCACCGGACCGCGGATAAGGGCTACAAGACGAAGTTCGGGCAATGTGATCGATCCGAAGTTACCCCCAGGCCCCATGGTAGGGGAATAGGGATTGCTGAAGTGACCCGGGTCGCCTCCTCCTCGGCGCGTAGTCTTCCAGCCTCAGGGCCTTGAGCCATCCGTCCTCTCCAAGGGAGTCGGGGCCGAAGAGCCGCAACTGCGCGAGCGCGGTCGTGCTCTCGAAGAGCACGGGACGCGATAGCGCCCGCGGCTTATCGGTGCCGGCCGCGAACTCCACCTCGTAGCGGCTGAGCGGCTCGCCGGCGTGCTCGACGGTGAGCGTCTTCTCCCGCAGCCAAAGCGCCGCCTCCCTGCCGGCGAGGCTCTCCTCGCCGTAGACCTTCCAGCGCCGCCAGACAGCGTAGCCCAGAGGATTCAGCACCCGGACGAAGCGCTCGGAGAAGAAGGCCCGGTCCAGCTCCTCTCTTCCGTAGAGCCCGCCTGGGACCCACGAGAGCACCGCTCTTGGCGAGCGTCGTCCATCGGTCCGGTCTTTGTGCGCCCAGTGAGCCTGGGCGTTGAAGTCCTTCATCCACTTGGTATGGGCGGCCACGAGCTCGGGCCAGGTCTCTGCTCTTGCGAAGTGCCAGTCGGCCATGCGCCTCTGGACGTTGAAGTTGGTCTCTATGTACGACTGCCAGGGCTGGCGCCTCTCGATCTCCTCCTTGCGGATGCCTAAAGCTTCGTAGACGGCCAGCGCCCTCTTCGCGCGGAAGATACCGCCGCCGTCCGTGACGAGCGCCTCCGGGGAGCCGTGCCCTTCCACGGCCCGGTGAAGCACGCGGAGGAAGGCCGACTGATCCTGGGTGCGCGAGACCGAGCTCGCTAGGACGGCACGACTGTAATTGTCCAGGACGGAGATCACGTAGACCGTGTCTCCGCCGACCCTGTGGTCGTCGACGTAGCGTACGTCCGCGGTCCAGTACTGGTGGCGCCTGGCTGCCAGAAAAGGCATCTCCCTCTTCTCCTTGGACGGCCCCTTCGGCTTCTCCAGCCCGTAGAGCCTGCGGTTGATCGCCAGGATCCTGCCGCAGGTGCGTGGGCTCAGATGTATGCCGATCTGGGCAAGAGCGGCGTGAACTCGGAACTCGCCGAGGTTCGGGTTCTCCTGCAGGCGCCTGACGGCGGCGTAGGCTTTCAGGTCAGCCCTGCGCAAGCCTCCTCCGGTGCTGGGCCTGTCGTCGAGGCCCTCGATCCCTTCCTCGATCCAGCGTCGGAGCACCCGGTAGACGGTGGAGCGTGCCGTACCGAGGTAGGACGCTATGCTCTTGACGTTCCAGCCCTCGGCGTGCAGCCTCACCACCGCCGTACGCTTCTCGCGCGGTTCTCCCATCTCGTGGTAAGGCGGGAAACGACGGACCATGCGCAGCGGCATCGGCTCCTCGGCCAAGACCCTCTCGACCGTGCGGTAGTCCGGCCTTCTGCCGAACCTCACGGAGCAGACGGTCGAGACCTCGTGGGGGCGCATGGGAGGGTGCTCGGCCTTGAGGTCCAGAATGAGGCGGCGCATCGCTGGCGGCAAGGAGCGCCGCATCGCTCCTTCGGTGGCGAAGAGTGAGTCCATGCCTTCCGACTCGAACCGGGATACCCTTCGGTACAGGGTCCTCTGCGAAGAGCCGGTCTCTTCTGCTCGTCCCGCTACGGGCAGGCCGAACAGTACCAGCGGCCTTATCTCCTCGTAAGCGCGCTGCTCCGGCCACCCGCAAAGAAGCTCCAGCTGCTCCCATTCGTCGGTCGGCTCGACGCGTCGTCGGCGGTTCCGTTCGCCCATCCCTGTCCCCTCCCAGAGTTACTGCATGTTGCGTCGTGGAGGGAAAACCATGCCACGTCCGGTGGTCAGGGGCCACCTACACGCGGCGCTCCAGGTATCTTTCGGCTACTGCCAGTCGGGTAACTGGTATGTGTAGCGTCGGCCGTGGCGAGGTTTGCCCCCCGATGTGTGGGAGGATCTGGAAGGCACCTACTACGCCGGCGCCGGCCTCGCGGACAACCGGGAGGCCCTCTTTGGGACCATCGCGCTCTTCCGCAGGGCCGCCAGCAACGTAGCCGCCGGCCGCGGGTACGCCTACCCGCGAGATCTCGACCGTCGGGTCACCGCTTACGTGCGCGCCGTAAAGGGCCTGGACCCCGGGGGGAGGTAGCGTGGCCGACATCGCGGCGCGGGCTCCATGCCCCGGTTCGGACACCGCGCGGGAGCGCTTGACGCGGCTCGCGCGACCGGAGTAGGATGCCCGCCATGAGAATTCCTCTCTAAGCGGCGCAACGCGAGCCAGGAGACCGGACGTCAGCCGGCCCCTGCTTGCCCCGCCGCATTCCTCGGGAGTCCCATCCCATAGCGGTCGCGGTTCGGGCCGCCGCGACGCGTGGACCGGGACGTTTGTGCTGCGGTGACCGTGCGTCCCCGCCTCGTGGTGGAACGGCGCTTCGCGAAAGCGGGGGTCTGTGAACAACCTCAGAGCTTATCCTGTGTACCTCGGCATCAAGGGGGCGTTCGCGCTCTTTTTTATGCTGTGGGCGACCGTGGCTTCGGTTTACAGGATCGAGGAGGTGGGCCTCGACCCTTTGCGGCTCGTGCTGCTTGGCACGGCGCTGGAGGTGGCGGTCCTCGTCTTCGAGGTGCCGACCGGGGTCTTGGCAGATACCTACGGCCGCAGGCGGTCCGTCATCACCGGCTTTTTGCTTATGGGGTGCGGCTTCGCGCTCGAAGGGGCGATTCCCACGTTCGCGGCGGTGCTCGTGGCGCAGGCGGTGTGGGGGGTGGGGTACACCTTTATTAGCGGGGCCCTGGAGGCCTGGATCGCGGACGAGGCCCCCGAACGCAACCTCGGGCGCGTCTACCTGCGCGGCGAGCAGGCCGACTACGCGGGCTCCCTTCTCGGTGTCTTCGGCAGCGTCCTTCTCGCCACCTACGCCCTGAACGTGCCGCTCCTGATCGGCGGCTTCCTGGCCGTAGGTCTCGGCGTCGCGCTCTTTTTCGTGATGCCGGAGCGGAACTTCCGGCCCTCCCCGCGCGAGGGGCGTTCTTCCTTGCAGCAGGTCGGCGCGACGGCGCGGGGCGGGGTTCGGCTCGTGCGGGGGCGTCCGGTGCTCCTGATCCTGCTCCTCGTCGCCGTCTTTACCGGGATGTCCGAGGAGGGCTTCGACCGCCTCTACGCGAAACACTTCTTGGACGGGCTCGGGCTGCCTTCCCTGGGCGCCCTCGACCCCGTGGTGTGGTTCGGGATCATCAACGCGGGCGCCCTGATCCTGGGCTACCTCGCCGCAGAGGTCGTCGGCCGCGGGCTGAACGTCGGGGACGCCGCCGTGGCCGCGCGCCTGCTGCTCGTCCTCAACGCCTGCACCATCATCGGGACGCTCTCCTTTGCCCTGGCCGGGAGCTTCGCCCTCGCCCTCGCGGCCTTCTGGTTCGCGAGCCTCACCCGGACCCTCGCCGAGCCGCTCTACCTCACGTGGCTCAACGAGGGGCTCGAGCCCGGGGTGAGGGCGACCGTGATCTCGATGGGCAGCCAGGCCGGAGCCTTCGGCGAGGCCTCCGCCGGGCCCGTGGTCGGGGCCGTGGGCAACCTCGCCGGCGTCCGCGCCGCCCTCACCCTCGCCTCGCTCATCCTCTCCCCGGCCCTCCTGCTCTACGCCCGCGCCCTCCGCCACCGCGGCAAACCGGGCGCCGAATAGCGCGCCGAAAAGGGCCTCACGGCCAAATCCGATAAAAAGTGTCGGATTTGTATTGACGGACGGGTGTTCGCGTCCTACTATCCCGCACATGGAGTTGCAAAGTACGCAGGGACAGGTGAAGAGGCGAATGTTTACGGCGCTTCTCGCGGGCGCTCGATGTAGCGTGTGCGCCTGATCCACCCTTCCGAGTCTTACGATCCTGATGGAGGACCGCAATGCCTGAAGCCCTGCGTTCGCAGCAGAGAGGAAACATAGTGCCGGACCCGGAGGGGCTCGACCTCGAGTCCAACCGGCTCGAGGGGTCCGACCCTCGCGAGATAATCCGGTGGGCCGTGGAGACCTACGGCGACGGCCTGGCGCTCTCGGCTTCCTTCGGGGGTGGGGAGGGCATGGCGCTGCTGGACATGATCTCCAAGATCACCAACAGGGTGACGGTCCTCACGATCGACACCGGCTTTATCTTCAAGGAGACCGCCGAGTTCCGCGAGGAGGTAATGCGCCGGTACAAGCTGCCGGTCGAGGTCCTCAGGCCGGCGTTGACGGTCGATGAGCAGGTCGAGCGCTACGGGGAGCAGATGCGCACCTGCACGCCCGACCTTTGCTGCCAGGTCCGCAAGATAGAGCCCCTTCAGAGGGCCCTTGGCCGCTACGACGCCTGGATGACCGGCATCCGCCGGGTGCAGACGCCCCAGCGGGCCACCACGAAGATCGCCGCGTGGGAGGAGCGCTACGGCGCCGCCAAGGTGGCGCCCCTCGCCGGCTGGACCGACGAGCAGGTCTGGGATTACGTCAGGGAGCACGACGTCCCCGTCAACCCGCTGTTGCACCAGGGTTACAAGAGCATCGGGTGCGAGCCCCAGACGAGGCCCGTCCACGACGACGAGGATCCCAGGGCCGGACGCTGGTCGGGCACGGAGAAGACCGAGTGCGGCCTTCACTGGGTCGGCAACGGCGGCCGCGCGGGCTCGTAGAGTCCCGGCTCTCCAGAAGGACAATCTCACCAAGAATTTTTTAGGGGTTTCTCGATGCGTTTTCTCAGGGAGGGCCAGACCCTCAACAAGGTAGAGAAGATAAAGCTCCAGCGCCACCCGCTGGAGGTGAAGCAGGCGATAATAGACACCTACTCCAAAGACCTCTCCAAGATGGACGAGGTCCCCGGGGAGGTCGAGCGCCTCAAGTGGGTCGGCGTCTACCCGCAGAAGCAGGGCGGGGACGCGTTCATGATGCGCGTGAAGGTGCCTGGCGGCGTGCTCACGCCGAAGCAGACGGAGGTCATCGGCAAGATCGCCGTGGACTTCGCCAACGGCCCGATCCCCAACCCGCACTTCGGCAACAACTTCCTGGACCTCACCACGCGCCAGGACGTGCAGATGCACTGGCTCAAGATGGGGGACATCCCCGAGGTCTGGCGCAGGCTCGAAGAGGCGGGCATAACCACCGTGCAGGCGTGCGGGGACTCCGCCCGCAACGTGCTCTGTTGCCCCGTCTCCGGCCTCGACCACGAGGAGGTCATAGACGCCTACCCTGTGGCCCAGGCCATAAACGACTACTTTACCGGCAACCGCGAGTACGCGAACCTGCCGCGCAAGTTCAAGATGAGCGTTACCGGCTGTTTGGAGGACTGCGCGCAGGCCGAGATCAACGACATCGGCCTGCTGCCCGCGCGCCTGGAAGACGGGACCATCGGCTTCAACCTGCGCGTGGGCGGCGGGCTGTCGGACGGGCCGCGGATGGCCTCCGACATAGACGTGTTCGTCAGGCCGGAGGACGCCGTCGAGATCACGCGCGGCATAGCCCAGGTCTTCGGCGAGCTCGGCGACCGGGAGAACCGCTGGACGGCCCGCATGCGGTACCTGGTGCAGCGGATCGGCCCCGAGGCCTTCCGGGACGAACTCGAGAAGCGCGTCTCGGTGGAGCTCACGCCCGCGGGCGAGGACCTGACCAAGCGCTATCGCGGCGACCACGTCGGCGTCCATCCCCAGAAAGACGGCCTCCACTACGTCGGGCTGAACGTCCCGGTGGGCCGGATGAGCGGGGAGCACTTCATGGAGGCCGGGCGTCTGGCCGGGCGGTACGGCAGCGAGGTGCGCCTGGCCACGGACCAGAACCTCGTCATCACGGGCGTTCCCGAGGACCGCATCGACGATCTGCTGGGCGAGCCCCTGCTGGGGCGGTTCTCGCCGAGCCCCGGTGCCTTCGGGCGGGGTGTCGTTGCCTGCACGGGGAGCGAGTTCTGCCGGTTCGGGATCGTGGAGACCAAGATCCGGGCCGTCGAGTGGGCGAAGGAGATGGACGAGCGCGTGGGCGACGTCGGGCAGGAGGCCGTGAGGATGCACTTCTCCGGCTGCTCGGCGTCCTGCGCGCAGCCCCAGATAGGCGACGTGGGTTTCCGCGGCGAGACGGCCAAGACCAAGACCTCCATCGTCGAGGGGGTGGACATCGGCCTCGGCGGATCTTTGGGGCGGGACGCCGCGTTTATCGACTGGGTGGAAGGGGCTAAACCCACGGAGGAGGTTCCGGACGCCCTCGTCTCCGTCTTCGAGCAATTCAAGGAGGAGGGGCGCGAGGACGAGCGGTTCCACGAGTGGGCGCGGCGCAAACAGAACGGGGAGCTGCGCGAGGCGTTGCGCCGGCCCGCGAAGGTGGGGGGGCGCGAGTAATGGCGGGCTTCGACATCCGGGAGATGATGAACGACATCGACGAGGCCCCCGGGAAGGTCTGGTTCTGGGACCTGGAGCAGGCCGTCATCGACGCGGACCGCTGCGTGCAGTGCGGCGTGTGCGTGGCCGCCTGCCCGACGGACTCGATCGGCATAGGCGAGGACGACCTGCCCGAGCTCGTCAAGATGTGCACGGGTTGCTCTTTGTGCTGGGACTTCTGCCCTAGAGGCGGGCTCCAGTACGAGGCGACGTGGAAGATCACGGGCAACGGCAACGGCCACAGGGGCAACGGCCTCGGGCACGTCGAGGAGAGCTACACCGCCAAGGTGGACCCGGCCATAGAGGGGGTTCAGGACGGCGGGTTCGTGAGCGCGCTCCTGACCTCGCTTCTCGAAAACGACGAGATAGACGGCGCCCTCGTCGCCCGCGAGAGCGCGACGGAGCGCTGGAAGGGCGAGGCGTTCCTCGCGACCACGCCAGAAGAGGTCCGCGAGTGCGCCGGCAGCTTCTACAACCAGACGTTGGCCCTCGGTCACGTCGACTTCAAGGGCTACGACTTGCCGCCGAACCCGCGCATAGCGGTGGTCGGGACCCCGTGCGAGATCGAGGGAATAAAGGCAATGCAGGCTAGGCCCTGGACCTGGGGCTCGTCGCAGGTCGAGGCCATCACCCTCACCATCGCGCTTCTCTGCACCAAGAGCTTCAACTACGAGAAGTTGATGCTGGAGGAGATCCGGGACAAGAGGAACGTCGACCTCGACAACGTCGGGCGGGTCGACATCATGCGGGGGAAGATGATCGTGCAGAACCTGGAAGGCGAGACGGTCTTCGAGGAGCCGATCCGGGACTTCCACAACGCCGCCTTGAAGGGCTGCGACGAGTGCGCGGACTTTATGGGCCACGCGGCGGACATAAGCGTCGGCAGCGTCGGGAGCGCCGACGGCTACTCGAGCGTCCTCGTTCGCTCGGAGGAGGGCCTGGCGGCCTTCGAGCACGTGAGGGGCAGTTTGTTAACCCGGCCGCTTGACAAACCGCAGGCATTGGATAAGCTTGACGCTTTGGATAAGAGGGTGGCTTTTAGCAGCCTCAAGCGGGCCTTCGACCCCGACGCCCCGCTCTTTATAGACTACGAGGAGCACCTGAACGACTACGCCGGGACGGACCGCGCTCCGGTCGAGCACGAAGCGGTGAGGTATTGATTGGCACGCGCCCTGGAGAAACTCCCCCTGCGAGAGGAGCCCGTAGAGCTACGGGTCCAGACCCGCGCCCTTCTCGAGGAGTCGCCCGAGGAGGGCGCGCGCCTCGTAGGTGAGGCGACCTTTGTCGCCGACCTCCTCTGGGAGGACTGGAGGGGGACCCTCGAACCGGCCGGCATGCCTCACGAGCGCTTTGTGGAGATCTCGCGCGGCTACTCCGACGAGCTCAGGCTCTGGGTGGTCGGAGAACGTCCCTGGGACCACTGCGCGGCCGGGTTGGCCGGCCGCGTCCAACGCAGGCTACCGGCCACAGAGGCCATCCACGCGGAGGTATAAAACGTGACCACAAGCACCACGCAGCAAGAGATGATAGCCCCCCACGGCGGCGAACTGATAGACCGCCGGGCGCCGGAGGGCGAGCGCGACGCGCTGCTCCAGAAGGCCGAGGGCCTGAGCAAGGTAACGCTCGAGCCGCGGGCGCTCTCGGACCTGGAGATGATCTCCACGGGCGTCTTCTCCCCGCTTACGGGCTTTATGACCCAGGCGGACTACGACTCCGTCGTCGAGACGATGCACCTGAAGAACGGCCTGGTCTGGAGCCTCCCGATCACCCTCTCAGTAAGCGACGCCGAAGCCGCCGCCTTAAACGAGGGCGACGAAGTGGCCCTGACGGACGGCGAGGGCCGCGTCCTCGCCACGATGCTCGTCGAGGACAAGTATTCCTACGACAAGGAGCGCGAGGCCCGCGAGGTCTTCGGCACGACGAACGACGAGCACCCGGGTGTGGCCGCCGTCTACCGCCAGAAGGACACCCTGATCGGGGGCGAGGTCACCCTCCTCGTGGACGACCCGAACCCGAAGCCCTTCCCCCAGTACCACTACGAGCCGCGCGAGCTTCGCAGGGTCTTCGCCGAGAAGGGTTGGAAGCGCGTCGTCGGCTTCCAGACGAGAAACCCCGTCCACCGCTCCCACGAGTACATCCAGAAGAGCGCGCTCGAGATCGTGGACGGCCTCCTGCTAAACCCGCTGGTCGGCGAGACCCGCGCAGAAGACATCCCGGCTGACGTCAGGATGCGCTCCTACGAGGTCATCCTCGAGAAGTACTACCCGAAGGACCGCACCCTCCTCAGCGTCTTCCCTGCCGCCATGCGCTACGGCGGGCCGCGCGAGGCCATCTTCCACGCCGTCTGCCGCAAAAACTACGGCTGCACCCACTTCATCGTCGGGCGCGACCACGCAGGCCCGGGCAAGGATTCCAGCGGCAAGCCGTTCTACGGGGACTACGACGCCCAGCACATCTTCGACGAGTTCGAGGAAGGCGAGATAGGCCTTACGCCCCTCTTCTTCGAGCACTCCTTCTTCTGCCTCGTCTGCCAGGGCATGGGCACCACCAAGACCTGCCCCCACGGCAAGGAGAACCACGTCTTCGTCTCGGGCACCAAGGTCCGCGAGATGCTCCAGAAGGGCGAGTACCCGCCCCCGGAGTTTTCCCGCCCCGAGGTCATCGAAGTCCTCATGGAGGGCCAGAAGACCGCCTAGAAGAATCTTTAACATTTGTTAGACTGCATCGCGGTAGCAACAGCAAGCAACCGAAAGCAACTGAAAGTAAAGGAGAGGTAGGATGGAGAACGGGACGAGGCGTGGCGGGTTCACGCTGTGGTTCACCGGGTTGTCCGGGGCGGGCAAGACGACGATCGCTGAGATCGTCGAGAAGGAGCTCCGGATGCGGCACGGCAAGATCGAGGTATTGGACGGGGACATCGTCAGGACGAACCTCTCCAAGGGCCTCGGCTTCAGCCGGGAGGACCGGGACACGAACGTGCTTCGGATCGGGTTCGTGGCCGACCTTCTCACGCGCAACGGCGTCGGCGTGATCGTCTCGGCCATCTCGCCGTTCAAGGAGGTTCGGGACCAGGTGAGGCGCAACATTGGCGAGGGCTTTATCGAGGTCTTCGTGGACGCGCCGCTCGACGTGTGCGCCGATCGGGACGTCAAGGGCCTCTACGCGAAGGCCTTCAGCGGTGAGATCCCGCAGTTCACCGGCGTTTCGGACCCCTACGAGGCGCCCGTAGCCCCCGAGCTCCACATAAAGACCAACGAGGAAGAGCCGGCCGAGAGCGCCGCGCGGGTCGTGCGGTACCTCGAGGAGCAGGGTTTCCTCCAGCCCGTTCCGGAGTTCAACCGGGCCTAGGGAATGTTCGACGCCACCCCCACCCTCTTCGGCCTGCTGGTCGGTTTTTTGGTAGGCCTTACGGGGGTGGGCGGCGGCTCCCTGATGACCCCTTTCCTGGTGGCGGGGCTCGGGGTCCCGGCCCCGACGGCCGTCGGGACGGACATGGTCTTCGCCACGCTCACGAAGTTCACCGGCTCGGTCCAGCACTACCGGCAGCGGTCGGTGAACCTCGAGGTGGCGCTGTTTTTGGGGTTCGGGAGCATACCCGCGGGGTTGCTCGGGGTGGCGACGCTTGAGTGGATGGAGGGCGCCTTCGACCCGGAGACGTTGACGTCCATCATGATCACCGTCATAGCCTGCACGCTCGTGCTAGTGGGCGCGTCCCTGATCTACCGCAACTACTTCATGCCGAACCGGGATGACAGCCCGAGACCCCACGTCTGGGACGGGAAGGGCCGGATGAGCACCCGGCGACGGGCTTACACGGTCGTCTTCGGCGCCCTGGGCGGCTACCTCGTCGGCCTTACCTCTATAGGGTCGGGCAGCGTGATGGCCGTGATCCTGCTCCTCCTCTACCCGCTTGCCCCGGCCGTCGTCGTGGGCACCGACATCGCGCACGCCACCGTCCTCTCCCTGGTCGTCGGCCTCGCCCACATGACCCAGGGCAACGTGGACTTCGGCCTCGCCGGCTCGCTGCTCCTCGGCGGCCTCCCCGGCGTCCTTATCGGCAGCCGCATCGCCCCCCGGCTCCCCGGCAAACCGCTCAAAACGGTCCTCGCCATCATGCTAATATTCGTCGGCCTCAGGCTGCTCCTCTCTTAAAAGGACCCGGAGGGCCTCCCCTTCGGCGGGTCGCCGACCTGCGGCGATCAGCCTCTCCAACACCCCCGACGCCCGTACGCAGTAGCCCCCGACGCCCGCTGCCAGACAGGACCTCGTGCAACCCCGGCTCCTCGACCCTACGTGGTCCAGAGCGGGGACACGCTTACCGGCATCGCGGCGGAGCTCGGGACCGACCTGACCGACCCGAACTACGTGTACGCCGGGCAGACCCTGACCTACTGAGGAGGTGCGCCCGGCCCGTCGCTTGCTTCCGATCCGACAGGCGCGGCGGGGTGTAAACTCCGGGCGTGAGACGAGAAGCGGAGGAGGCGCGGTTGGTCGGCGACGGCGGCCCGAGCTTCGGGCTCTGGTACGATTTCCGGCAGAGGTTGCCGCTCGGGGACTACGCGGCCTTCTACGCCGAGTGCCTGGAGGAGATCGAGGAGGGTGAGCGGCTCGGCTTCACGGGGGCCTGGCTCTCCGAGCACCACTTCGTGGACGACGGCTACCTGCCCTCGCCGCTCGTGGTCGCGGCGGCCGTGGCGGCCCGCACGAAGAGCATCACCATCGGCACGAACATCCTGCTCCTCCCGATGCACCACCCGCTGCGGGTGGCCGAAGACGCGGCGGCCGTCGACCTCGTCTCCGGCGGGCGGTTCGTTCTCGGGGTCGGGCAGGGCTACGTCCAGCACGAGTTCGAGGCTTTGGGCTACGAGAGGCGGTACAGGCCCTCGCTTTTCGAGGAGGGGATCGAGATTATCCGGCAAGCCCTCGAGGAGGGGCGCACCGGCCACGAGGGGAGGCGGTGGAGCTTCGACGATCTGCCGTTCGAGCCGCGTCCCTCGGGGAAGCTCCCGATCTACGCGGGCGCCTTCGCCGACCCCGCCATAGACCGGGCCGCCCGGCTGGCCGACGGGTTCCTGGCCTCCGCCGGCGGCGGGGCTTTCGGGGATACGTATAGGAAGGTGCGCGAGGCCCTGGAGCGGCACGGGAGGTCGGGCGAAGAGTTCCCGTACGTCGCCTCCGGGGTGGCGTTCGCGCACGAGGACGCGGGGAGGGCGCGGAAGATCGTTGGCCCCGCCATCGCCTACCAGCGCACGCGCTACGCGGAGTGGGGGACGGACCGGGAGAAGCCCCGTCCGGAGCCCATGAAGGAGGAAGATCTGCCGTGGGAGCGCTACCTCGTCGGCACGCCCGAGGAGGTGGCCGACGGCCTGATCGGGCTTCATAGGGAGGCGCCATACGACCACTTCTGCTTCTGGGGCCGGCTCCCGGGCGTGACCCACGAAGAGGCCCTGGAGAACCTGCGCCTCTTCGCCACCGAGGTCGCCCCGCGGGTGCGCGAGGCCGTGGGATCGAAGCCGGCGTGACCCTGGCCTCCCCCGTCCTGTCCCCGGAGCAGACCGCCTTCCTCGTCCGCCAGCGGGTCGCCCGCCTCGCCACCGCCGACGCCGAAGGCCGGCCCCACGCCGTCCCCGTCTGCTTCGCCCACGCGCCCGGCGCCGTCTACATCGCCCTCGACGAGAAGCCGAAAGACGTACCGCCAAATCGTCTCAAGCGCGTCCTCAACATCCTGGAGAATCCCAACGTCACCCTCGTTGCCGACCGCTACGTCGAGGACTGGAGCCTCCTGGCGTTCGTCATGGTGCGCGGCCGGGCCGGGTTGCTGCAGCCCGGCGCTCTAGAGCACGCCGCCGCCGTGAGGCTCCTGCGCGGCAAGTACCACCAGTACGAGCGGATGAAGATAGAGGAGAACCCGGTCATCGCGGTCCGGGTGGAGAAAGCGACCTCCTGGGGCGCTCTGGACGAACCGGAGACCTCCGCGCAGCCGGTCCTCGGCGCCATCAGGGGGCGCCGCTCCGTGCGGCGCTACCTCCCCAAAGAGGTGCCGGACGGGGCCGTCGAGCGGGTGCTCGAGGGCGCCCGCTGGGCACCCTCGCCCCACGGCCGCCAACCCTGGCGCTTCGCCGTCGTTACCAAAGAGGAGACCAAAGTGCGGCTCGCCGACGCGATGGGCGAGGAGTGGCGGTCGAACCTCCAGATGGACGGGCAGGACGCCGGGATCGTCGAGAAGCGCCTCGAAGGCTCCAGGCGGCGTTTGCTGGACGCGCCGGTCCTGATCCTGCTCTGCCTGTACCTCGAAGACCTCGACGTTTATCCTGACCCGGATCGCCAGGAGAACGAGACCACGATGGCCGTCCAGTCCCTCGGCGCTGCGGCGCAGAACGCGCTGCTCGCGGCCCACGGCCAAGGGCTCGACGCCGGCTGGATGTGCGCCCCGCTGTTTTGTACGCAGAAAGTGGTGGAAGCCCTCGGCCTCGATCCGAAGCTAGTACCCCACGCGCTTCTCACGCTCGGCTACGCTGAGGGAGACCCCCCGAAGCGCCGCGGTCGCAGGCCGCTCGACGAGCTAGTGGTGTACAGGGACTGAGCGATCTGTCGGGCCAGAGAAGACGTCGCCGAAAACGCCCCTCCCGGCCAGGCGCAGTAACCTTCCTGCCGGTACGTTCGGCTTCGCAGGTATCTCCGTGCTGGAGACGATGGGCGGGGCCGTCGCAAAAAGGCGTACGCGCTTTGCCCGCCGGTTCGCCAGGAAGACGCCACGCAGTAGAATGTAAGCAAGACCCACTTGGTTCGAAAGCCGCCGCATCATAGACACGACCCGAGCAAACATAGAGGGCGCCGCCCAGGCGCGGGCGCAGATGGAAGGCAACCCCGATCTCCCGATCCTTTCCAGCGGTCCGCTGGGCTGGAACGGCCTGATCGCGGAGAGGTTCCGGCACGCGCCGGCCGAGCACCACTTTCCGGCCCTCCCCGAGGACATAACTTCCCTGTACCTGGGGCAACCCGTACGCTCGGTGAGGTGGTCGGGCGACGGAATCCACGAGGGACCCACTTCCAAAGGCGACGTCACGGTGAAGGCCTCCGGACAGCCCGTCGGCTGGCACTTCGACGGAGACGTGGACCTGCTCGTGATGCGCTTCGCGCCCGCTTTCCTCCTCCACGTGGCCGAGGAGAACGGGCTAAATCCCAGCGTGGTGGAGCTTCGCCCCAGCCTCGATGGGCGGGACAACGCGGTAAAGCACATAGGCCTCGCGATGCTCGCCGAGATGGAAGCCGGGGGCGCCAGCGGCAGGGTCTACGGCGACGCCCTGGCCACCGCGCTCGCGACGCACCTGCTGCGCAACCACGGTGCATTCCCGCAGGACGTGTCCAGCCGCGGGGGCGGTTTGCCCAAAGATGCGCTCCGGCGCGTAACCGACTTCGTAAACGACAACCTTTCTCTGGACCTCGGGCTCTCCGAGATGGCCGGGGTTGCCAACCTCAGCCAGTACCACTTCTCCAGGCAATTCAAGCGTTCGACGGGCCTCTCGCCGCACCAGTACGTGATCGGGCGCAGGGTAAAGCGGGCCAGGGAGCTTCTGTTGCGTACCGACCTCTCCGTGGGCGATGTGGCGAGCGCGGTCGGCTTTACCCACCAGAGCCACCTGGCCCACCACGTCAGGCGCCACTTCGGCGTCGCCCCTTCTTCCCTTCGCGGGTAGACCCATCCCGAAGATTGGACGGGATCTAAGCGTGGGTGGAACCCGGCGACGAAACCTCCGTCCGAATCCTGTCGAGGTTTCGGTTCTTCGCCGGCCCCCGTCAGGGGTCATTCGACCCCATGGGGATTCCGGTAGCGCGACTATCGCGCTACCGGATGGTAACCCACGTCGGGATGCCCATTCCCTCCGGGTATCCCGGCGTCCTTCAGACCCGCGCACCGTGGCGGCAGGCACCCGGCGGGTACCGCGAAGGTCCCACCCGCCACGCCCCCGCCATGCCTTGAGGGTAACTTCGGGGGCGCACGGATCGTAGACACGCGCATCAGAGGAAGGGATGGCCTCATGTACGAGAAGCCAAGGCGCGCGGTGCCCACGGGCGGCGCCCGGGGGAGGCCGCGCCGGTTCCGTGCCTTCGCGGCCTCGCCCGGAGAGCGGCGTCGGCGTGGCGGCGCGTTCGTGGCTACGTAGGGGCGCGGCCCGAACGACCCGGCATCGTGCCAAACAGCAAGATCCTGCTCAAAGACGGCAGTTTCTTGAGCGACGCCGCTTCCTTCGGGCCGGATACTCACGGGGGTCATCTGATCCCCAACGAAAGGACGGAAACATCATGGAAAACACACCCACCCGCGTCGCGCTCGTGACCGGCGGATCCGGCGGCATAGGCCGCGACACTTCGGAACGCCTCGCCCGGGACGGCATGGCCGTCGCCGTACACTACGCCGGCAACCAGGCCCGGGCCGACGAGACCGTCGAGGCCATAACCTCCGCCGGTGGCAGGGCGATGGCCGTTGGCGGCGATGTCGCGGACGAGCATGCGATGGCCGAGGCCTTCGACGCCGTCGAGCGGACCTTCGGCGGGGTCGACGTCGTAGTGAATACCGCCGGCATCATGATCCTCGCTCCCCTGGCCGAATTCGATCTCGCGGACCTCGATAGCACGATCCGCACCAACATCCGCGGCACGTTCGTGGTCAACCAGCTGGCCGCCCAGCGGGTCCGGAACGGTGGTGCGATCATCAATTTCTCCTCGTCGGTCGTGCAGATCGCGCTGCCCACCTACGCGCCCTACGCCGCCTCCAAAGGCGCCGTCGAAGCGGTCAGCCTGATCCTCGCCCGCGAGCTTCGGGGCCGCGACATTACCGTCAACGCCGTCGCCCCAGGCCCCACCGCGACCCCCCTGTTCCTGGACGGCAAGGACCAGGAGACCGTAGATAACATGTCCAAGATGCCCCCGCTCGAGCGCCTCGGCACGCCGCAGGACATCGCCGAATCCGTCGCGTTCCTCGCCGGTCCCGCCCGCTGGGTCAACGGCCAGGTCGTCTACGTCAACGGCGGCATCATCTAGAACGCCCGCGGCCCCAGAAGTAAGTGCAAGTAAGTGTATGGACAGAGGAAGCTAAGGAGGACAGCATTATGAGCAAGGTTATCGTCATCAGCGGGGCCGGCACGGGGTTCGGCGCGCTCACCGCGCGCGCCCTCGCGGACGCGGGCAACGCCGTTTACGCCGGCATCCGCGAGACGGCTGGCCGCAACTCGGGCCGGGTTGCCGAGGCTCAGGAGTACGCCAAAGGGCACGGCGTGGACCTGCGCACCGTAGAGCTCGACGTCTCCTCGCAGGATTCCGTCGACGCCGGCATCGCGGCGATCATCGAGGAGGCGGGTCGCCTCGACGTGGTCGTACACAACGCCGGCCACATGGTCAACGGCCCCACCGAGGCGTTCACGCCCGAGGAGATCTCGCGCGTCTACGACACGAACGCGCTCTCCACCCAGCGCCTGAACCGCGCCGCGCTGCCCCACCTGCGAAAGCAGGGCCACGGCCTGGTCTTGTGGGTCGGGAGCACGAGCACGAGGGGCGGCACCCCGCCATACCTCGCCCCGTACTTCGCGGCCAAGGCGGCCATGGACGCCCTCGCCGTCAGCTACGCAGCCGAGCTCGCCCGGTTCGGCATCGAGACGACCATCGTCGTCCCTGGCTCGTTCACCAGCGGTACGGACCACTTCGCCAACGCCGGCCAACCCGCCGACGAAGGGGTCGTGGCGGAGTATGAGGTGCACTACGCCGGGCTCCTCCAATCGGTTGCCCAGAAGCTCGCCGCCCTGGCGCCGGAAGATGCCAGCGCCGCCCAGGTCTCCGACGAGATCGCACGCATCGTCGCCCTGCCCGACGGGACGCGGCCCTTCCGCAGCCACGTCGACCCGGCCGACGACGGATCGGAAGAAGTGTCCGTAGTAGCCGACCGCATCCGCGCCGAGTTCCTAACCCGCATCGGCCTTCAAGACCTCCTGCACCCGGCCGCACGGAACTAATCGATGGGGGAGAGGGGGGAGCGACGGCCTCTAGCGTTCCGTCCGCTGCCGATCATCTCCGACGCCTGGGTAGCGAGATACGGGGGTGAGATCAGGCACCAAGCCGGATTATGCCGCGTTGGAGGGCGACGGTCACGGCGGCGGTTCGGTCGGCGACGCCGAGCTTGCTGAAGACGTGGATCAGGTGCGTCTTCACGGTGACCTCGCTGAGGTGGGGGCCGCGCGCGATCTCTCTGTTGGAGGCTCCCCGGGCGACCAGCCCGAGGACCTCCGCCTCGCGGTCGCTGGGCGTGGAGCCGGCGGGCGCCTGCGCCCGCTTCATCGGGCGGTCTTCTTCGCGCGCCTCCACCCCTCCGGTCGGCGACTCGACCACGAGCGTGCTGCCCTCGCCGGGCTCGCTCCCGACTCCTCCGCTCTACTCTCCTGTAGCCGGAAGTATCGCGGGCGGGGGAAGCCGGGTAATCGGTCGAGGGCCTAGAGGTTTGGGGACAGCAGCCGGGGCCGCCACCAACCGAGCGGTTGGTGGCGGCCCCGGTTCCCGAGGTTACGGTGTCGTAGACGAGGTGTCATACCGGCGGTACTCGCTCACCCGGCGGAGTACGACCTCTCAGGCACGCCGTAGAGGGTGTTGCGGCGGCGGGGGGTGCGGCCTACCTCCCGGATCATGGCCTCCAGGTCCGAAGGCGTCATCTCCTGGCCGTGGCTTGCCCCGGCCGCCCGGCTGATGCTCTCGTTCATGAGCGTGCCCCCGAGGTCGTTGCAGCCGGCCTGCAGGCACGCCTTGGCCCCCTCGGCCCCGAGCTTTACCCACGAAACCTGCACGTTATCTATGTGGCCGTGGAGCGCGATCCTCCCGACCGCGTGCATCTTGATCGTCTCGGCGAAGGTCGGGCCCCTGCGGGAGCGGCCCTGCAGGTAGAGCGGGGCGCCCATGTGGACGAACGGCAGCGGCACGAACTCGGTGAAGCCGCCGGTGTCCGCCTGTATGTCCCGCAGGACCATGAGGTGCCGCGCCCAGTTCACGGGCCCGTCCACGTGGCCGAACATTATGGTCGTCGTGGCGGAGAGCCCGACCGCGTGCGCCTTGCGCATCACCTGCGCCCACTGGGCGGTGTTTATCTTGTCGGGGCAGATGATCTCGCGTACCTCGTCGTCGAGCACCTCGGCGGCCGTACCCGGCAGCGTGCCGAGCCCCGCCTCTTTTAGCTCCACCAGGAACTTCTCGACCGATATCCCTAAAGTGTGCGCGCCCTGCCACACCTCGAGCGGCGTGAAGGCGTGGACGTGCATCCCGGGCACCTCGTCCTTTACCGCGCGCAGGTAGTCGAGGTAGTTCTTGCCCGTGAAGCTGCCGTGGATGCCCCCGACCATGCAGACCTCGGTCGCGCCCTTCTCCCACGCCTCCCGCGCCCTTCGGGCCACCTCCGTCGTGTCCAGGAGGTACGGGTCGCCTCGCAGGTTCAGGGATTTCGGTCCCTTGGAGAAGGCGCAGAAGCGGCAGCGGAAGTAGCACTGGTTCGTGTAGTTGATGTTCCTGTTGACGACGTAGGTGACCTCGTCACCGTTGACCTCGCGCCTGAGCCCGTCCGCCACCCGGCAGAGCTCCTCGAGCTCCGTCCCCCGCGCCGTGAAGAGCAGGGCTATCTCGTCCTCGCGCAGGTCCCTGGTCCCCGCCGCGGCCAACGCCCTCGCGAAGTTCGGCCGCAACTTCGACGGACGCAGCCCGCGGGCCTCGCCTAAAGCCTTGGCCGGGACGGGCTCGGTGGTGCCGGGCGCCCAGTCTTCCGTCCTCGCGAAGCCCTCGGCGTCCTGGGCGGCCCACACCCCGGGGCGCAGGCGCTCGTCCACCCACGTCCCGGCGTTGCGGGCGTAGGAGGGATGGAGGGCGAGGCGTTCGAGGAGCAGGTAGCCCTTGGCCTCCGTCGCCTCTTCCAGCTCCCGGAGGTGGGGCCAGGGACGCTCGGGGTTTACGTGGTCGGGGGTGACGGGGGAGACGCCGCCCCAGTCGTTTATGCCGGCTTCCACGTAGCGGCCGTAGGAGGGCGTGCCGTCGCCCCGCGGCCCCGCGAGGTTCGGGGGGGCCTGGACCGTGACGTCCGGGGGGAGGAGCAGTCGGGCGAGGGCGATGGTTGCCAGCATCTCGTCCTCGGTGGGTTCCGGGAAGAGGGCCATGCGGGTGCCCGGCTTGGCCCGGAAGTTCTGGACGATGCATTCTTGAATATTGCCGTGCTCGTCGTGGATCTCGCGTATCGCGAGTAGCGTGTCCACCCGCTCCTCGACGGTCTCGCCGATGCCGATCAGGATCCCGGTCGTGAACGGCACCCCGAGCTTTCCGGCCTCTCGCATGGTCTTGAGGCGCTTGGCGGGCACCTTGTCCGGCGAGGCCCAGTGGGCGAGGTTCGGGCCTAGCAGGCGGTCGGAGGCCTGCTCCAGCATGATCCCCTGCGAAACCGAGACGTGCCTGAGATCCCGCACCTCCCCGGCCGAGAGCACCCCCGGGTTCGCGTGCGGCAACAGCCCCGTCTCCTCGAGCACCAGCCGGCAGCAGTGGGCCAGGTACTCGATGGTGGTGCCAAAGCCCATCTCCCGCAGCTCGCGCCTGGCCTCGGGGTAGCGCTTTTCGGGCTTGTCCCCGAGCGTGAAGAGCGCCTCTTTGCACCCGGCTTCGGCGCCCGCTCTCGCTATCTCCAGAACCTCCTCGGGCGTGAGGTAGGCCTTCTCGCCGGGACGGGGGCCGTGGGCGAACGTGCAGTAGCCGCAGTTGTCGCGGCAGAGCTTCGTGAGGGGGATAAAGACCTTGCGCGAGTACGTGACGCGGGGCCCGAAATGGCGGTCGCGGATCTCCGAGGCCGCCTTCATGGCAGGCTCTGGGTCGGCGTAGGCCGCCCATGCCAGCTCGTAGATCCCCTCGCGTCTCTCCCCGTCGGCCGTCGCCGCGTGCACCAAAGCTGCGTACCCCCTCGTCTCTTGCGGAAGGGCAGTATACTCCCGATCCGCCCGACCGGAATCCCCGGGCCGAAATCCGACAAAATTTGTCGGGGATCGGATAGAATACTCCCTCGTGGAACTAAAAACCGAGAAGGGAGTCTCGTGAGCGAGCAGCAGATAGAGCAGAAGGGTTACGCCCATCCTGAGGCGCTTGTAAGCACCGACTGGGTCGCGGAGCACCTCGACGACCTCGAGAACGTGCGCATCGTGGAGTCAGACGAGGACGTGTTGCTCTACGAGGTGGGGCACATCCCGAACGCCGTCAAGATCGACTGGGTGGAGGACCTCAACGACCCCGTCGTGCGCGACTACCTCGACCCGGAGAAGTTCGCCCGGTTGATGGGCGAGAAGGGCATAGGCCCGGACACGAAGGTCGTCTTTTACGGGGACAAGAACAACTGGTGGGCCACCTACGCCCTGTGGGTCTTCCGCCTCTTCGGCCACGACAACGTCGCCATCATGGACGGGGGACGGGTCAAGTGGGAGGCCGAGGGACGCGAGATGACCCAGGAGGTCCCCTCCGTGCCCGCGGCCGAGTACCCGACGCCCACCCGCGACGACTCGGCCATCCGGGCCTTCAAGGCCGACGTCGAGAAGCACGTCCAGGCCAACGGGCAGATGATCGACGTGAGGAGCCCCGGCGAGTACTCGGGCGAGCTCCTTCATATGCCGGACTACCCGCAGGAGGGCGCTTTGAGGGGCGGGCACATCCCGGGGGCGGCGAACGTGCCGTGGGCGCGGGCGGCGAGGGAGGACGGCACCTTCAAGAGCGCCGACGAGCTCAAGGAGATCTACGAGGGCGAGGCGGGCCTCTCCGGGGGCGACGAGGTCGTGGCCTACTGCCGCATCGGGGAGCGTTCCAGCCACACCTGGTTCGTCCTCGAGTACCTCCTCGGCTACGACAACGTCCGCAACTACGACGGCTCCTGGACGGAGTGGGGCAACTCCGTGGGCGCCCCCATCGAGCGGTAGAGACCGGAAGCGTTGGACCGTAAAGAACGCGTCGCCTTCCTCGTAGAACACTTCGGGAACCCCCGCCACAAGGGGGTTCTCGAAGGCGCGGACGTCCGGATGCCGGGCGGCAGCCCCGAGTGCGGCGGATCCGTCGTCGTCTACCTCAAGGGCGACGGCAACGGCGGCATAGACGGCCTCACCTGGACCGGCCAGGGCGACACCATCAGCATGGGCGCGACCTCTGTCATAGTAGAGCGCGTGCGCGACGAGGGCCTCGGCCTGCAAGAGGTTCTCGACCTCGACTACGAGCGGTTCATGGATTCGATAGGCCGGGACGTGATCGGCAGCCGCACCCGCAACGCCACACTCGGCCTCTCCACCATAAAGTCCGCCGCGCGCAAGTACCTCAAAGACCACGCGAAGGACGCGGCGAACCGGGCCGGGGCGGGGACCGCCTGACCCCAGCCCGGCCGCGGTGCACGAGGGTCCCTACCGGTGCCCGCGCCTTTCGCTAAACTGCCCCATCATGAGCGAGAAAAACAACGCGCCCCTGTGGGGCGGAAGGTTTGGGGCGTCGCCCGCCGGGGCCTTCGAGCGCCTGAACGCCTCGATCCCGTTCGACGTCCGCCTCGCGCCCTACGACGTACGCGGCTCCATCGCCCACGCGAAGATGCTGGGTGAACAGCAAATAATCTCCGTAGAGGAATCCGACCAACTGGTCCGCGGCCTGGAGTCGGTATTGGGGGAGGTCGAGGCGGGCGAGTTCTCGTGGACGCTCTCAGACGAGGACGTGCACACGGCCGTGGAGCGGCGGCTGCGGGAGCACGTCGGCGACGTGGCGCTGAAGCTGCACACGGGCCGCAGCCGCAACGACCAGGTCGCCCTCGACCTGCACCTGTTCGTGCGGGAGGCGGCGGAAGGGCTGCGCGAAGGCGTTCTTGGGGCGATGCGGGCGCTCGTGGAGGTGGCGGAGGGCAACCGGGGCGTCGTGCTGCCCGGGTACACGCACTTGCAGCGGGCGCAGCCGATCCTGCTCTCCCACCACCTGCTCGCCCATTTCTGGGCCTTCCGGAGGGATCTGGTACGGCTCGGGGCCGCCAGGGAGGCGGCCAACCGCTCTCCCCTCGGGGCGGCGGCGCTCGGCGGCACGCCGCACGCCATCGATACGGATCTCACGGCCCAAGAGCTCGGGATGCGGCCCCTGCTTAACTCGCTCGACGCCGTCTCCGATAGGGACTTCGCCCTCGACCTGCTTTACGCCTGCGCCGTGCTCGGCGTTCACCTCAGCAGGATGGGGGAGGAGTGGGTGCTCTGGACGAGCGCCGAGTTCGGGTTCGCCACCCTCGACGACGCGTACTCCTCGGGCTCCTCCATCATGCCCCAGAAAAAGAACCCCGACGCCCACGAGCTGATGCGCGGCAAGGCCGGACGCCTCATCGGAGACCTCAGCGCCCTCCTCGTCACCCTGAAGGGCCTCCCGCTCGGCTACTCCAAGGATCTCCAGGAGGACAAGGAGCCGATCTTCGACGCCGTCGACGCCGTCACGCCCATGCTCGCCGTCCTCCCGGAGATGCTGCGCACGGCCCGCTTCGACGGCGACGGGATGCGCTCGGCGGCCGGGGGTTTTGCCCTTGCGACGGAACTCGCGGACTTTCTGGCCGCGCGCGGCGTGCCGTTCAGGGAGGCCCACCACGCCGTCGGGCGGCTCGTGCGGCGGTGCGAGGAACGCGCGGTGTCCCTCGAAGAGGCGCCGGACGACGAGCTCGTCGCCGCGCACCCGGCGCTCGCGCAGTTCCCCCGCCGGTTGCTCACGCCCGAAGGAAGCGTCTCAAACAAGAAGAGCGGCGGTTCCACCTCGCCGGATTCGGTCGAAGGACAACTTCGGGAGGCCTGGCGGATCCTGGACGGCTGAAGACGCGCCGCGTCCCGTGAAACATGCGGTTAATCGCGTCTTTGCGGTGCCGGGTACGCTTCCCCGCAGACAAAAGAAGGAGCAGGAGGGGGACACACGAAGGGTAGCAAGCTGTTTATGCCGTTGATCGTCGCGGCTGCGGTGTCGATCGCCGGTTCCACGTTGTAGGGCGCGCAACTCCGGTTCGAGCTCACGGATGTGTCGGTTGAGGCGGCTCTGAGAGAGCAGGCTCGGGAAGTAGGGGCGCAGGTGCGCGTCGGCGAAGCGCCAGAAGTCGCGCTCGCTACGAAAGCGGGGCCACTGGGCAAGGATCGCCAAGGTGAGGACTTCGGTGTCCGAGAGCAGCGTGGGGCGGCCGGGACCGCCCCGCCGCTTAGAGCAGCGGTCCGCCTTCCACCAGTCGTCCACCAACACGTAAAGGGAGTTGAGAAACGAATCCAGATCCATGCGGACCGCTCCCGCCGAGCCACGGTTGCCTCGCGGCGTCTAGGTCTGGCCCGCGCGGTGCGTTGGACGAACTACCCGGTGGATGGCCTCGACCACCGCTGCGGGTCGCTCGACGTGGTTGTCGTGGCTGGCCCCCTCAACGACGACCAGCCGCCCCTGCGGGGCAATCTTGGCCGCCCGGGCTTGCGTCTTCTGCCACGCCCGCTCCGCCATACGCGCTTCGCCATCCGGCAAACCGGAGAACATAGACGGGACACCGTGCGCGAGGACCTCCAGCGCCACCTTCGGGGGCGGACCGGCGGCGAGGGCTCTCCGGGTCTGCTCCGCGCCCCAAGCCAAAGCCCGCGCCTCCGCGGCCGCGGCGGAGAGGTTCTTCCCGCTCACGTAGCCGGCCGTGAAGTCGGGCCGGGTCTCCTCCGGCTGAGCCGCCACGAAGGCCGGCAGCACCGAGCCGGCGAGCCCGGAGGCTAGGCGCAGGAGGCCGAGCCGGACCACCGGCGCCAGGGAGCGGAAGCGGCGCGCGAGCGAGCCGAAGTAGCGGTCGAACAGCTCGGGATCCTCGTCCCACAGGCCCTCGTGGACGGCGTCGACGAGCACGAGCCCGGCCACCTCCCCCGGGTGGCGCGCGGCGAGAAGACGCGCCGTCAAGCCGCTCATGGAGTGGGCCACCAACACGTAGGGGCCGGGGACACCGCCGGCTCGGAGCAGCGCGCGGAGCTCCCCGGCTAGCCGGTCGGGGCCGCGGAGTGCCGGGCCGGCGTCGCTCCAGGCGTAGCCGGCGCGGTCGTAGGCGACCACACGGGTGAACTTCGCGACCTCACGACGGACGGGTTCCCAGACCAGGGCGCTCTGGCCGATGCCGGCGTCGAGCACGACGGTGGGGCCTTCGTCTCCCCGTTCCCCGTTACCGCGTAGCAGGTGCAGTCGGCGTCCGCCGACGTCGATGAACTCGCCCGGGGGCGGGTAACGGCGCGCGTCGCGGGCAGTGCCCAGGGCCTGGTAGACCATTCTCGCGCCGACGCCGGCGGCAAGCCCGCACGCGCCGACGCCGGCGGCCTTCGCGGCCCGCGCGGCGACCCTTGCCGCCCTCACGAGACGGTCCCCCGAACGGGCCGGGTCGCCGCGCGACCTGCGGACGCGGCAACCACGCCGAAGGCCGCGGCGTGCTCGCGGGCGAACCGCCCGAAGCTCTCGGGCGCTTTGCCCCCGACGCGCTCGACCACGTCGGTGACCACGTCGAGGTACCCTGCCCGGATCGCCGCGTACAGTCCGGCGGCCACGTCCCTTTGCCAGGCCGGGACGCGTGCCGCCCGAGAAGCTATCCCGAAGGCCGCGCGCGGGACGGCGGCGTAGCGCACCCTCCTCGCGGTCGCCCGCGAGATAGCCGCGGCCAGATCAGCGTAAGAGAGGGATTCCGGGCCGGTGATCTCGTGGACGGCGCCTTCGTGGGCGGCGGCTTCGCCGGCGAGCACGGCCGCCGCCGAGGTCCTCGGCGACACGGGGCAGGGCTACAAGGGCGGCGGCCTGAACCGTCGGGACCACCCGGCGATGGTCCACAAGGACGAGCTGTACTTCCCGATCGGGGAGGACCCGAGGGCCGCCACGGAGTTCGTGGGGTTCCTCAAGAACCTGGCGCCCAAGGGCTTCGACTCGGCGGACATGCGCCAGGAGTACGAGCGGCGCATCGCGGACTCCGAGGGCCGCGGCGCCCCGATCGGCGGCGGGGCCCGGGGGGAGGGCGGCCGTCCCGCGGGCGGCGGGAACACCGCCGTGGCGGAGCGCCAGCGGACCGAGACCAACGAGAGGCTGGCCGCCCTGGAGAAGCGGATGGGCGAGCACACGGAGGCGCTGGTCGCGGTCGGGGAGAGGATCGAGAGGGCCACGCGCGACGTCGGGCCGGACGTGGGGGACCCCGTGATGCACGGCGCGAAGGAGCGCTCGCAACTCAGGCGGGACATCTACGACGGCCACGACGACGAGGAGGGGTACCGCGGCATGGGCGGAGAGCGACACGGAAGGAGGGACTGGTAGATGGCGACCGTACCCGTACAAACCCTAGCGGACTGGACCCGGTGCCACCTGAGGAACGTCCACCCGCGCCTCCGGGACGACGGGCTCGCCTCCCTGGAGCTCACCCCGGACGACCTCTCCACGAACCCCTTCTGGCGGGACGTGGACGCCTTCGGCGACCCGGAGGGCTTCCCGCTCGAGCTGCCGCCCCGCCCGACCCACCGCCTCGTCTTCGCCGCCCTGGACGGGGACGAGGAGACGTGCCAGAACCTCACGCCCTTCCCGGGCGACGCCTACGCCTGGTCGGGGTTCCAGCCCCTCGTCCGCGGCTTCCCGTACCTGAAGAACGCGAAGAAGGCGGCCTTCCCCCGCCCCGAGCGGCCGAGGGTCGTCAACGTCGGGGTGGGCAACGGCGGCTACCCGGCCGGGGACTACATACTCTTCCGCTGCCTCGCGCTCGCGGGCGGGCGGCTCCTGACCGAGCCCGACGAGGGCGTGGAGTTCTCGCTGGCCCAGGGCCACGGCTTCGAGGTGCCGGCGGAGCGCGACCTGCCCCGCGGCGTCGGGGTCGCGTACTTCCTCACCCGGGCCGGCAACGTCGCCGCCGGCAAGCCCCCCTCCCCGAGCACGGCCCGGGAGCAGCGCGTGGGAGAGGCCGCTGGCGTACGCCGTGGGAACCGTCTCGCTGCTCTTCGGCATGTGGGCCGTCCTCGACATGATGAGGATGCCGAGGGGCGAGTACCCCTCCTTCTTCCTGGTGACGCTCTTCTACCAGAAGCTGTTCCTGTTCGTCGCCTTCGCGGCCATCTTCGGGTTCGCCGCCAACGACGTGCTCCCGTGGGTCCCCGTGCTGCCCGAGCCGCTGCTGTTCTCGGCGCTGGTGGCGTCCATAGCCGCGCTCGCGGCGGTCAACTTCGGGCTCTTCCTGGGCCGCAAGCTCGACTTCCTCGACGTGCCCGCCGACCCCGTGCCCTTCCGGTTCCTTTTTCAAAGGCGGAAGCGGTGAGCGGCTTCTCCTTCGGCGCCACTGTGATCAGGTGGGTGGACGCCGACACAGTCCTCGTCGATCCGCCGATCTACCCCCAGGACACCGGGCTCCGCGTCCGCCTCAAGGACGTGTGGGAGCCCGAGATCGGCGAGGACGGTGAGGACCTCGCTAGGGCGAAGGCCGAGGCCGCGTTCCCGGTCGGCTCCAAGGTCTTGCTCACGAACACGCGCGTCAGGTGGACCTACTGGCGCCTGGAAGCCTGCCTAGACCCCGCGTAACCCCGCCCCGATCGGCATAGCGACCCGCAAGGAAAAGGAGCACGCATGTCCAAGACCAACCCCACCTTCTTCGTCGACGTCCACCCCGAGTACCAGCGCGGCCTCGACTTCCGCCGCGTCGGGGAGCTCGGCTACGCGGCGGCCATCGTCAAGGCCTCGCAGGGCGGCTCCTACGTCCCGACCGGCCTCCGGGAGTACTTCGCCCGCGCGAAGGGCTCCGGCCTGATCCCGGGCCTCTACCACTTCCTCGACGCCACCGCCCCGGGCGTCGTCCAGGCCCAGCACTTCGCCCGGACGATCGCCTCCGTGGGCGGGCCCGAGGGGAAGATCCTCGCCGTGGACTTCGAGGACTACGGGGACGCGAGTCCCTCAAACGGCCACCTGAGCACGTTCGTCGCGCAGCTCCGCCGGGCGATCGGCGACCATCCTATCGTCCTCTACACCGCCAAGTCTTTTTGGGAGGGCGGCGACCCATCGGGGCCCTTTACCCGCTACGGCTGCGACGCGTTGTGGAGCGCCCGCTACGCGGACATGGTCAAGCACGACCGGCCCCGCGAGCACTACGGGCGGATCAAGGATTGGGGCTGGGATTCCGTCGGCGGCAAGACCTCGGACGCCTGGCAGTTCACGTCCACGGGCCTCGTGGCGGGTCAGTACATCGACGTGAACGCGTTCGACGGCACCCGTGCGGAGCTGATGGCGCTCGCGAAGGCCGGGCGCGCCCCCGAAGGGCCTCCGCCGGGCCGGCCCACCACCCCGGAGCCGCCGATGAACAAAGCGCAGCGGGCCATCGCCTACATGAAGAAGCTGATAGACCCGCCCACGGTCTACGGGTGGTGGCGGGGCGGATGGCCTCCGCCGAAGAACCCGCCGAACCCGGAGTGGATGTTCTTCCCGTTCGGCCTGCCCGACCCGAGGACGGAGGTCCCGGACGCCACCTGCGCCGGGATGGTCAATCTCGGCAACGAGGCGGCCGGCGTCCACTACCGCAACGGCACGCTCGGCTACGCGAAGGACCTCGTCAACAAACGCCGCTACTCCCCCGGGGTGAAAGTCAGGGTCGGGGAGGTCCTGGTAAACGACAACGTCACGGGCCCGGGCGCGGCGGATCTTTCGCACATCGTCACCTACATAGGCGACGGCAAGGTCATCTCCTGCGATCACCGCTTCGGCGGAAACAGGCCGGGCCTGAACATCCACGGGCTTGCCGAATCGCACCGCATGTTCGCCTACGAATTCGTGGGCGAGGTGCCGGGGGCCCGCCTCGCGCTGATGGTCGGCCTGCCCCGGTCCGGCAAGAGCACCTACGCCGGGGGCTCCAGCGGGTCGGTTGGACGAGGATCGAGCCCGACGCCTTCCGCAAGGCGCTCCACGGCGGCGCGTTCTTCTCGCCCGCAGAGCCCATCGTGTGGGCCTCGGCCGAGCTCGCCGTCCGGGCGCTGCTGCTGGGCGGGCACGCCGTCCTCGTCGACGCCACGAACACGACCCGCCGAAGGCGCGCGGGGTGGATCAGGATCGCCCGCGACGTCGGGGCGCCGGTCGAGGCGTTCGTGATGACGACCGCCGCCGAGGAGTGCCGCAGGCGGAACCTCTCGCGTGGCCACCGGGTTCCCGAGGATGTCATGGACCGGATGGCCCGTCAGTGGGAGCCCGTCGCGCCCGAGGAGATCCCGAAGATCACGCCGATAGAGAGCAACGAGGCATGAAAGGAAAAGGATGAAGACCAAACGCAAAGACATCGCCGCTGCAGCCGTTCCCCTGAGCGTTGCCCTGACAATGCGGGCGATCACCGGCAACCTCAACGCCCCTCTACGCCCGGGTCTTGGACCTACTCATAGCGGAGCACGACTCGCCGGCCAACTGGATTGAGTACGGGGCGACGTGGGCACGCTAGGATCGTCCGAGTAGGGACTTGTACTCTTCGGTGGTCCGCACCCCTTTCCGTAAGTTGCACGCGGGGCACGATAGGCATATGTTCGTCAGTCTGTCCGTCCCGCCCCGGGAGAGCGGGGTCTTGTGCTCGACGTGGTAGACGGCGAAGAGCGGAGTATCGCAGTAGAAACAGAGTCCATCCTGCTCAACCCACATCGCGTGCAATTCCGCATCATCGTAGTGGTCCCGTTCAGCGGCCCTTATCATCGCCTTTCTGGCACGGTTCTTCGCAAGAATCCGGGCCTTGTTCTGTTGCCGCCAACGCCGTTGGGTTTCCTTGTAGCGTTCGGGATACTTCGCTTTGCTGGCCGCAGCCTGTTCATTGGCCCTCACCCTATTGTTCCTAACCCATTCGCCGTGCCGGGCCTTCTCGGCTTCCGGGTTCGCATAGTAGTAGGCTTTGCGTTTGGATCGGAGGCAAACGGAGCAACTGGGCGTGTGGCCGGTTTTTGACGCTCTGGAGACGTGGAAGAAATCGGCGGTCAAAGGCTTGGTGCATCCGCAAGAGGGGCAAACCTTAAAGCGTACCGGGCTCAACTGCGTGCAAGTCGCCGCCTTCTTGGGTTCCGCTTCGCCCACACTCCCCGGGTCACCTAGGGCTTCGGCAACCGACCACCCGCGCCTTATCCTGTCCGCCAGCCTTTGGCGTGATATGCCGAGCTGCTCCGCCCATTCCGTGAGCAACAGCGTCTGGCCGTTGTACGTGAGGTAGCGTCGGCTACTCCTGCCAGTGCCGGGCTTCGGGGGTTCGGTCGCAGCCCTCTCCAGGTTCCAGCCCCTGTCGAGTCGTCCGTAAATCGTGCTGAGGGTTACCCCGATTCTCTTGGCCCATTCCGTGAGCGGTAAGGTTTCGCTGGCGTGCGAAACTAGGCGGTCGGGGCGCTTATCTTCGGGACGTTCGACGCGAGCCACTCGCCGCTCGCTGGCCTTCTCCGATTTTAGGCAACCGCAGGACAGGCTTTGACCGTACTTGAGGTTGTCGCCGGAAACCTGCTTTTCCGCGCCGCACTCGCACCGGCAAGCGTAGTACTTGTGTTTGCCCCGCTTCGCCCCCGGCCCGAGCACGGTCCACCGCCCGAATTGCTTGCCGGTCAGGTCTTGCGGTACTCTACCCACTGATGGCCTCCCTGAAGGCTGTCCGCGCCGGGGGCCCGCCAGCCGCCCGGCGTTTCGTCGCTCAAAATTTCCCATAGATATGCCGACAACTCAACGGAAAGGAGCAATACAGTGGACCGTTATCCCGCCCGCTGGATCGGATTCGTCATGGCCGTCGTGGGGCTTGCCGCCGCGTTCGGTCTCTTCGCCCTCACCCCCGAGAAGACCGTAGCCATAGAGGCCTTCCTCCTCGCCGTGCTGCCGATCGTCCAGGCGCTCGCCACCGAGCGCAAGGTCTACAGCCCCGAGACGCACATGCGGGAACTCGAGGTGGACTACGAGGCGGGCTATAAGGCGGGAAAGAGGGAGGGGTAGCCGTGGTCTCCCGGGACCCCGGCGTTTGTCGGGGGGGCGGGCCGGGAACGTAGGCCGGAAGCTACGCACCACCTGTAAAGAGAAGGAGATTCGTCGTGGCGGGCAGACCCCTTATGGACCCGGACGAACCGCAGCCGATAGACCAGCGGATAGACGATCTCGTCGCCGTGCTGTTGCGAGAGAAGCCCGAGTTGGACCGGGCCCAGACGCACGCGACGATCAGGGAAACCGTCGAGCGGTTGTTGAAGGACGGCTAACGGCATCCGAGAAGGAGACACCAGTGAGCGAAGGAACGCAGGTACAGCAGGGCGGCGACCAACCGGGGCAGCAGGGCGCCGAAAACTACTCCACGAGCGACAGCAGCACGAACACGGTCGAGAACGACAAGAGCCCCAAGGGTCTCCTCGCTACCCTCCTCAACCTGGACATCCTCCCGTCACCGGAGAGCGACACCTCCACCATAGAATCCGGCGACTCCAGGGACTACTCCGGTCCGGAGGAAGGAGGGCGGGGGTAGCGCGAGTCGGGAGGGAGCGGTGGAGGGACCGAGAGGCGACAGGAAGGGACTAGACGAGCGGGACCTCGGGGACCTCGCGGTGCTGGCGTCTTAGAACGTCGGCTCGATGCCGAGTTCGTGCATAGTCTGGATCGCGTGGCGGGTGGGCGGATAGGTGGCCGCAAGGAGTATCTTCCTCAAACGAAAGGCTGAGACTCGAGCGAAGCTAGGACCCCGGCCCGAGGTGACGAGGCGAGGAAGGGCGGCGCCCTGGAGGGGGGATAATACGCCGCCCTTGCCTCTTGGGAACCAATCTACCAGCGGTCTTTGAAGATTCGGTTAACGCCCGGTAACGGTTCGGTTACGGCGGACGGAGGCGGCCTTGGCACCCATCCTCGGCTCGGCGGGGGTGCCTAACCCCCGCCTACGCGAACATCGAGTAGTCCGGCCTCTCCGGCTCCCTAGGCTCGCCCATCTGCTTCCTGTTAGATGCTCGGTACACGACGAGGTCGTACTCGGCCTCATCCGTCTCCCGGTAGCGGGCCATCGGCGCCTCGCCCTCCTCGGCCTCGAGTGCGGCGTCGACCTGGTCCCGGAGGGCGAGCAGGCCGGTCCTGTTGCCGTAGAGCTTCGCCAGCGGCTCCCCCTCGCCGCCGACGCCCACGACGCGCTTCGGCGGGCGGACGTGCAGGTAGGGGATCTCGCTCGGCTTGCGTTCCTCCGTCACGGCTCCGGCCATTTCTCCTCGTCGGGCAGCCGCCCGTAGCGCACCCGCCACGCCGCCCGAACGGCGGATACCCTGCCGACGCCGAGCTTCCGGAGTGCGCGGTAGTGTCGGAAGAGGGCGCTCAAAAGCCGAACAGGCTCGACAGGAAACCAAGAACGAACTGCAACACGATCCACATGATCACCAAGAGCACCGGCACGCCGATAGCCACGGCAAGGACCAGGCCCACGATCTTGTCCAGGCGGCTCACCTTGACCACCCGCCCCAGCCCACGGCGGGGTTGGTCGGGACGCATCCCCTCTTGGAGTGGAGGAACGCCGACGTCGGCCTCCGGTGTCGCCACTGCGGCTGACTCGTGGGCCGGTCTCCCGCAAGAGCCGCAGAAACGGGCGTCCTTGGGGAGCTGGGCGCCGCATTCGGTGCAGTGCCTTCGCGCCAACCTATTCCCCCGGCACCCAATTCACCGTGACGACCCCGTATTCGGCCGTGGTGTTCTGCGACTTGACTACCTCGCCATCCTGGACGATGTCCACCTTCAGCTGTCCCTGCCCGGCGCGCATCTTCTGGAAGACCGCCGTGACCGTGTCCATAGCGAGGAAGCCCGTGTCCACCTGCTGCTTGTAAGAAGCGGGCACCGTGCCGTCCACGGTACGCGTGGTGTCGATGTTGCCATAAGACCCCGAAAAGGTTTCACCGGCGGTCCCGGTGATGCGTATGGTGACGGTGCCGGAGTTCTCCTCTTCTTAGGGGGCGGGCTTGGGGTCGTCTTGGGCCTGCGCTCTCGCGGCCTCGGCCTCCTCGGCCTCTTCCTTCGCCTGCGCCGCCTCTTCTTTGGCGGCTTCGGCCTCCTGTTTGGCTTCCTCAGCTTCCCGGCGCGCCTGCTCCAGCTCTCGCTCCTGCGCCTCGGACTCGGCGTTGTTCTGGCCGTTTGCCACCTGCGCGCCGCCCTTCTCGGGCTGTTCGGGCGCCTGTGCCGTCTCCCCGCCTCCGATAAGGGCGCCGACCACGCTTAGTAAGACGACTATCCCTACCAGGCCCCCACACCCGATCAGGGTAAACCGCAAGATCCGTCCCATGGTGCCCCCTTCGTTGTTTGTTTATCCTGGGGAGTACCAGCACCAGCCCCGCCCCAGCGTCGATAACACAGCCTAGCGCCTGGCACGGCCCCGCGCTACTTGTTCTCGGCGCACTCTTTGCACCGTATGCTGCCCTCCGCGCTCTCCCGGGGCGTGACCTCGACGCCCTTCTTCTCGGTGCCGTCCGGCAGGACGCAGGTCTCCAGTGTCGCTATCTGCCGCTTGCAGGACGCGCATTGCTCCGGTAGCTGCCGCATGGCGGGGATGTTGGCAGCGGGCGGCGGGCGCGCGCACGTGTGCGAAAAGTGGCGCGCATATCCCACCGCGTGTAGACTGCCCCCGTCCGGTGTCGGGTTGGGAAGGTGGGGCATGAAGGCGCGCTTCTTTGCGGTTATGTCGGTTTCGGCTTTGTTTCTGGCGGTGATAGCTCCGGCCGTCCTCGCCCAAGACGGCGGACGCGACCGGGACACAAACATCACCATCGTGGACTGCTCGCAGGTGCAGAACGCCTTCGCGGACCAGGGCCAGTACGGGGACGCGAACGCCGTCGCGGACGACGGGAGCGCCGCGGTGGCGGAGATCTCCCAGGAGCTGGGGATCTCACAGGGCCAGGTGAACGCCTGCCTCGGCAACATTGGGAGTGATCCGGGCGGGGAACCCACGGAGCCCACCGAGGTGACGGATGAACCGACCGAGGTAACGGACGAGCCGACGGAAGAGACGACCGAGGAAACGACCGAAGAGACCACGGTGGTGAACGAGGAGACCACGATAATCATGAACCCGGAGGTCGCGGGCGAGGGAGAGCTCCCGGAGACGGGCGGCCCGGGCGGCGTCCTCCTGGCGTCCGGCTGCGCCCTGCTCGGCGTCGGCCTGATCCTCAACAGGATCGCCCGCTAATCGGCGCGTGAGGCGCGCCGCACCACGAGACCCGCTGCTGAGGTTCGGCGCGGCGGCGCTCGCCTTCGCGGTGCTCTTGGCCGCGGCGGTCGCCGCCTACGCCCTGCTGCGCGAGCGCCCCGCGGAGGCCCCGGTTCCGGCGGTGAAGGCCGCCGAATCCGAGCCCTTGGTCCGCTCCGACCCCGGCGTGGATCCGCAGAAAGAGCCGACGGTGGCCGCTCCCGAACCCGAGAAGCCCGGGCCCGAGCCAACGCCGCCGCCTAAACCGGACCCCGAGCCCAAGCCGCACCCCCAACCGGCGCCGGAACGTGCCGCGCCACGGTCTGCCGAGCAACCCGGCCGCCTCCAGCCGACACCCGATCCCGGGCCCCGGCTGGAGGCGGCCGGGCCCACGCCCGAGCGGCCCGAGTCCCAACCGGAGCCCGAGCCTGGGCCCCAACCGGCAACCCTGCCCGTTTCGGAAGGCGACTGGCCGCTCCCCACCGACGAGCAGATTGAGGAAACCAGGGAGCCCCGCCGGTACGACCTGCCGCGCGGGGCGATGCTCGGCCTCACCGTCCCGTCCATAGGCCTGTACGACGTGCCCGTGCTGCGCTCCAATACTCAAAGAGCCCTCGACAACGGCGTCGTACACGCCCGCGGGACGTCCATGCCCTGGTCGGAGACCTCAGAGAAGAACGTCTACCTTGCCGGACACAGGCTCGGCTGGCCCGGCACGGGTAGCCATCTGGTCTTCTACCGCCTCAACGAGCTCGGGGAAGGCGACGAGGTCGTGCTGAAGGGCAGGAGCGGCAGGTACGCCTACCGGGTAACGGAAGCGTTCGTGGTCGGACCGGAGGACACGTGGGTCATGGGGCGCGTGGTCGGAAAGGACATCCTCACCCTGCAGACCTGCACGCCGATTCCCGGGTTCCAGAAGCGTCTTATCGTGCGCGCCGAGCGCGTCTAGGCTTCCGCCGGTCCGACCTCGAAGACGAGAAGGTCCCCCTCCATGGCCGCCGGGAAGTTTCCCTTCGGGATCTCGTAGTGGCGCACGAACCGGGTGGGGGAGATGGCGACCTGCTTGCTGTTGCCCCGCTTCGTGGTCCTGTACGAGCGGGGATCGCCCGCCGGCGCCTCCCCGATGCCCACTGCCCTGCGCTGCCGGTCGAAGTGCAGGAAGACGTCCTCGACGTCGCCCAGCATCTCCGTCGCCGCCCGGTTGACGAGAAGCACCCTGTTGTCCGTGACGGTGACGGCCGCGTTGCCGGCCCCCCCGCGCGGGAGTTGGCGGGCAACGCCCGGGCGTCGAAGAGCTCGAAGCTCGCGTGCGGTGTTCCGTGCGGCGCATGATGCCGGATGTTAGCACGGGGCGACGGCGGGGCGTTCGGGCCGGTTACCGGCCCTCCGGGGGCGGGGAGATCTGGCGCGCCATGCGGAGCAGGAGCTCCCGGTCCCGCACGCTAAGCATCACGACCTGCTCTAGTATGGCCGCGACCGTGTCGTCTTCGAGCGCGGCCACGAGCGCCCCGTCCGGAACGCGCCCCGCGTCGCCGCCCCCGCCGAACCAGAGCTCGGGCGGGAAGCCCATGGCCCCCGCTATCGCCTCGAGCTTCGCGAGGCCGGGGTTCTCGATGCGGCCCTTCTTGAGGTTCGCCACGTAGGAGCGGGTCACCGCCCCGCCGGTGGCGTTCTCCAGGTCTTGGCCGCCCCACTCCGAGCCGTCGGGCTTGCGGTAGAGCGCGAGGAGACGCGCGAACCTCTCCGAGACGTGTTCCTTGCCGCCCACTTCCCTCCCCCGGGACCGCCCGTTTAAGCCGTTGCCGGTCCGTACAAGATACTACACGGCGTCGGAGGGCCTCTTCTCGGCCCTGCGGACGGCGGGTAGGCCCGCGTTGCGGCTTGTCGTGAAGGCCGGGCCACGACCGGTGTAATGTTGCGGCAGCCCGGCCAGAGAAAAAACATGGGACGGACCCGAGGGGGGCTTGGGCCCGTTCCCGATGTGCCAGGCACCATACCGGTCGCGTAGGAGACGGCGCATGAGCCGATCGGCACATTCTTTCGCGAGATCCGACCACCGCGCCACGCATGCTGCCATGCAGCGCTCGGCCTTTGTCGGCGACGTGCTAAAGGATTCTGAATACCTGGACGTCGAGGATCCGGAAGAGTCGGAACCTGTCTGGCAGGAAGTGCGCCGGGAACGCGCAGAACCGCCACCCCGGAGACCAAGAAAGGACCGGAGCCCCGTAAGGCCCCGGCCCGTTGTCGTTGCCAGCCCGCTTGCGGGCGCGGTTCTTCGGCCCTTACGGCCGGCGCACCACCCTCTCGCAGTCGCCCGCGACGGCGTCGATGGGCTCCGCCCTCACCGTGTCCCTGCCCGGGCCGCAGTCGATGGCGTCCCTCGAGTTGTCGCCCCTGGTCGGCGCCCCGCCGTCCCGGTAGCGGCCGTCGTTGATGAAGTCGTCGCCGCGCCCCCCGGAGAGCGCGTCCCTGTCCGGACCCCCGTAGACGCTGTCCGCGCCCGCCCCGCCGGCGACGGCGTCGTTGCCGACCCCGCGCACGGTGTTCGCGTCGTTGCTGTCGGCGTCCAGGAAGTCCGCGGCGCCCCGGCCGCGGAGCGCGTCGTCCCCGCCCTTGCCGAACAGGCCGTCGCGGCAATCCGTGCCGGTGAGCACGTCCTTGCCGTTGGTGCCGTTCTCTATCCTGAGCCCCGTCAGGTGCGCCGCCAGGGCCGGGGCCGCGACCACCAGCGCCATCGCCAGCACCGCCCCCAGCATGATCAGCTTCTTCCTCTATCCAACCCCTTCCGTTCCGTTGGTCTTGCCCGTCGCACAAGGTTTCGTGGCGGGGGCCGGGGCCCCGAAGGACCCCGGCCCCGTAGAGAGCCCTGCCGCGCGTTAGTCTACGAAGAAGAACCCGTCGACGCCGCCGTTGAACTGGTTCTGGGTGATGCTCAGGCTCTGGTCGATCCCGGCCGCCGCGAAGCTGCCGTCGTCGGCCGCCGCGTTGGCATCGCCCGTGTTCACCTGCAGGCCGGCGGCCACCTGGAACTGCGAAGCGTCCACGAACTGGGCGGTGAAGTTCCCGTCGTCGCCGTCGTCGGTGATTATCGCCTGCGCGGAGGCCGGGGAGGTGGCGGCGAGCATCAGCAGGGCCATCGTCCCCGTAGCAACCAGTTTCTTCATCTTCTCTCCTTTGTTCGGGGGCCCCGTTTTGGCCCACGTTTGCTGTGCCACTTATTGTTACGGTGCCGCAGACGCCGCGTATCACCCAAACGTCGTATTTTTCAAGCGCCGGTGAGGGGGCGGGAGGTCTCTTGTTGCCCGCGGTCCGCGCCCGCCGATCATGGTCGGGGGAACCATAGAGCGCGCTATCTCGACCGCCTCACGCGCGATCAGGGAGTACCCCGCGTAGCCCATCGCCGAGATCACCCCGAGCTCCTTCTCGAGGCGCGAGCGCAGCTCCGCCCGCGAGGGGAACGCGTCGGGCTCCCCTCGGAACGTGGCGGGGTAGAGCTTCTTCCCATCAGGCGACCACGCTGCGCGACGGTGGGCGCGTCCCGGTCTCGGCCGACGACCTGATCCTCGGCGACGTGGTGCTCCTCGGGGCGGGGGACCAAGTGCCGGCCGACGCCAGGGTCCTCGCCTCCAAGGGCCTGCAGGTGGACGAGTCGGCGCTGACGGGAGAGTCCGTGCTTTCGGTACCATGGCGGCTCGCGCCTACGGGGAGGAACGCCGATGGACGGGAACGAACGGCCCCCCCGACCGGGTCGTGGGCGGGCGCCTCGGCCGGCGTTCTGGCTGCTGACGAGGCGCCGCCGCGGTCGGACGGAGGTGCTGGCGGCGGAACTCGTCGTCGGTGCGAGGGCGCTGGCGGTCTTCAGCTTCTCCGAGGAGGCCCGGCTGTTCGTCGGGCTCGGCCCCCTGGAGGGGGCCGGCTGGCGTGCCGCAAAGATCGGGGCGGGAGAACTCGCTTCCTTGCTGCTCGGTCCCTTGAGGGGCGTGGAGCGCGTGGCCCTCGACCCGTTGCCGGGAGTCGGCCTCGAGCCGGCGAACCGTCTGGTGTGCCTGAGTCGGGAAGGCTTCCTGGACCTCCTCCTGAACGGGTAGTTTCCCCGCCGGTCCCGGACCGGCGGGGAAGGGGATGCTCGATTCATCGGCTTTTCGGCCTGCTCCGCGCCTCGACCTGCGATCCTCGAATAAGGGGCCTGCCGGTTTACTTTCTCGCGTCGAAACGTACGTACGCCCGTCCGATCGGAAGCGCAAGGAGGACCCCGCATGACCACCACGATCCCTCGTCGGCTGGCCGTCGTAGGTTACGCTAGCCTGGCCCTCACTGTCTCTGTCATCATGGCCGGCTGTGCCGCCGGCCCGGAGCAGGCAGGGGGAACGAGCCGACCTGCCGAGGCTGCCCGGGAGGCGGCCCCCGAAACCTCCGCGCCACCGGCGGCCGGTCGCGGGGCCGAGGAGCCCACCGCCGCGAGGCGCGGCGACCGGGCCGACGAGGGGGAGAACACGGCGCTGATCGAGGCCGCCGAACGCGGCGAGGCGGGGGCGGTCCGGCGGCTGCTGGGGGAGGGCGCGAGCGTTCGCGCCCGCGACGCTAACGGCCGCACGGCGCTCGTCGCGGCGGCGTTCGGCAACCACCTGGGGGCGGCGGAGGCGCTGATCGAGGCCGGGGCCGACGTGAACGCCAAGGACGAGACCGAGCAGAGCGCCTACCTCATCTCCAGGAGCGAGGTCGGCGACGCCCCCCGCCTCCTCGGGTTGACCCTGAGAAACGGCGCGCACGTGGGGAGCCTGGACTCCTACGACGGCACCGAAGCCAGGTAGCCGAGAAACAGGCTCACCCGCGTCGCGTAGGCCCTCCTCGTGTTCGCCGACAGCGGCTGGCGCGCCAGCCAGCCCCCGTACTCGCCCCGCACCCTCTCCAGACGCGCCGGCAGCGCGGCCTTGCCCCCGAAACCGCCCCCCATGACCGCCGCTCCTTGTTATCGGAACCAGAAAACCGGGCCCAAGGATAGCAAAACCTCGCGTTATCGGAAGTAGGATGTCCTTTCCAGTTCCATTAATGTTTGTTATCGGAACCAGATCCAAGGTCGTCGGGATTTAACCGTCTACTACCCATGCCCCGACTTGTTGATGAGCTCGCTGGTGACCCATCGTGCGACGTTTTCGGGGTATGGGGCGGGCAATCCCAGGACGACGTGCCGGAAGCCGGCGTCGACGGCTTCGGAGATCGCGTTTCGGGTGTCGCCGGGGTGGTCGTAGGAGACGGGTAGGACGATGGATCTGGTGATCGAGGCGGGATCGCGCCCGATCTCGGCGCAGAAGCGGTCCATCAGGGCGCCCCGACGAGCGGCGTCCCCGATGTCGCCGCCGGGGATGTTCCACACGTCGGCGTGCTCGGCGACCACGCGCAGCGTGGCGGTAGAGCGTCCGCCGATGAGGATCGGTGGGTGGGGGCGCTGGACGGGTTTGGGGTTGCAGAACGCCCCGGTGAGGTGGTGGTAGGCGCCGTCGAAGTCGAACGGTTCGGCCTCGGCCCACAACCGCCGGACGACCGTGCACGCCTCGGCGAGGCTTCCCACGGCGTGGGCGGCGTCGTGGAAGGGCAGGCCGTGCGCCTCGTACTCGCGCCGGGCCGCGGGGTGGCCTGGTCGTGAGCCCGCGCCGATGCCGAAGTCGAGCCGCCCGCCGGAGACGACGTCGACGGTCGCGGCGATCTTGGCCAGCATCGCGGGCGGTCGGAAGCGGTTGCTGGTCACCATCAGCCCGAGGCGCAGCCGTTCGGTCTGCGCGGCGAGGGCCGAGAGCAGCGTCCAGCCTTCGAAGGTCGGCCCGTTCGGGTCGCCGCCGATCGGCATGAGGTGGTCGAACAGCCACGCGTGCTCGATCTCGGGGATCGCGTCCGCCTCCCGCCAGACCCGCAGGACGTCGTGGTAGTCGACCTGTGATGGGGCGGTCATTATCCCGAAGCTTGGTTGATGCGTGTCTGACATGGGCCCCTCAGTCCTTCCGTTTGCGTCTGTGGTCTTCTTCCCGGCGTCATAGCCACGCGAGCTCCGTCCCGACGGTATCGACGGCGCCCCTCACCAGAGATCGACTGCCCGCCCCTCACCGGCGTCGAGCCGGTAAGGGGGCGCGCGGTGCGCTTCTCGGCGCTTCACTTCGATTCGGCCCGGTGGATCGGTGCTCTCCATCAACTCGGCGCTCGCCACGGGCCAACTGGGGTCTGCGGGGTAGAGCGCACTACGAAGGTAGGCCCACGTGAGCCGCTGGATCAGGGCGACCCGTTCGGGGTTCTCGTCCGTGGTTTCCGTGACGGTGTACCCGGGGATGCCGCCGAGCGAGTGTTCTGCCCCGAACAGGGTGAGCAGGCTCTTGGGGCCCGGGCTCAAGAAGTACGGGTCCGTGAACCAGTCCGGCCCCCGGGTGGACAGCGCGGACTGGTCGTGATCCCCCGCGACCACCAGGGTCGGCGTCGTCATGCCCGCGAAGCTCGGGTTCATGAAGGGGAGGTGCTCGGCCGCGAACGGGGTCAGGTCGGCTCCGCCCTTGCCGGTCGTGGAGAACAGCACGCCCGCTTTGATACGGGAGTCGGACATGTCCTCTCCCGGTTCGCCGTCGGAATCGAGGACCCGCGCGCCCAGCAGCACGCTCACCGTCTGGCCGCCCCAGGAGTGTCCGGCTGCCGCGATGCGGCTTCGATCGAGGCGCCCACCGAGACCGGGAACGGAAGCTTCGATGGGATCCAGCCGGTCGAGGATGCGCTCCAAATCCCCGACCCGGAAACGCCAGATCTCTGGGAAACGCGGATCATCGGGCGTGACGTTCAGCGTCCGCGAGTCGAGATGGGTTGGCTGGATCACCACGAAGCCGCGAGCGGCCCAGAAATCGACGAGCGGGGCGTAGCCCTCCAGCGACCAGCCGAAGCCGTGAGAGAAAACGATAACGGGCAACTCGTGCCCCGTCGCCGGCGCGGACACCCGCACTTGCAGATCCTCACCGCGACCCGGGGCTGACAGCACCACCGGCTTCACCGAGACGACCGGAGTGGGCGCACTGATGGCCACGGCCGTATGCGCCATGTTTGATTCGCTCATAGGAAGACTTTCCTTTCACTCTTCGCAGGGTCGAGGCCGAGCGGTTGGATGTACGTCCGCGCGTGCGCCGTCAGCGGCGCCGCAGTGACGGGTCGAGCAGGGCGGGCGTGGCGTCGAATTTCTCGTGCGCGGCGAGGTCGACACCGGGGGCGACGATCGCGTCGATTGCGTCGAGCCTGGCGCGGTTGGAGTAGATAGAAGCGTCGAAGCGTTCCGGCATGAAGGTCGAGCGGTTCGTGCCGACTTCCTGACCCTCGCGGATCGCCCCCGACAGCCACCCCGAGGCCAAGGGCAGGCTGTCGTCGAGCGCGGTGATGAGCCAGCGGCGCGAGCTGCCCTGGTGGTTGGGCTCATCGCCCATCGGCATGTTCGCCTTGGTCGCGAGCACGACGTCCTTGCGTCGCCCGGCGATGGCCTCGCCAACCATCTCCCCGGACTGGCCACCGCTGTACATGTCGACGGTCTCGATGAGGTTGATCCCGGCTCCAAGGGCATCGTCCTGGGTGGTGCGTCCGATCTCTGGCCGAAGTTCATCGCGCCGAGCACGAGGGAACTGACCTGGACACCGGTGCGGCCAAAGTGCGGTATCGCATAAGCGTGTTCCTCCTTTGCGGGCTTGGTTCGCGATTGCCATATGCGGCCTGGTCGCCGGGCGTCGGTTCGGGTATCATGTCTAAGCGGAACGTCGTTCCTGTATGATACGGCACAACGTTCCGCTTGTCAAGTTTGGCGGCGGAGGGAACGGTGCGGTGACGGAGATCGACGGGCGAGCAGGGAAAGCGGCCCGGCCCAAGCGGGCCGACGCCCGGCGCAACGAGCGGACGTTGCTCGACGCCGCGGCCGCGGTGTTCGTCACGTCCGGTGTAGAGGCGCCGGTGCGTGACATCGCGGCCGAGGCCGGCGTCGGGACGGGGACGATCTACCGCCACTTCCCGACGCGGGCGGACCTCGTCGTCGCCGTCTACCGCCACCAGGTCGAGGCCTGCGCCGAGGCCGGCCCGGCCCTGCTGGCGAGCAGCGCAAGTCCCTACGCGGCGCTCGGGCGGTGGATCGACCTCTTCGTCGATTTCCTGACCACCAAGCACGGACTCGCCGCCGTGATGCGCTCCGACAAAGCCGGCTTCGAAGTCCTGCACGCCTACTTCCTCGACCGCCTCGTGCCGGTCTGCGCCCGGCTGCTCGACGCCGCCGCCGAGGCCGGCGAGGTCCGCCCCGGCACGGACGCCTACGGGCTGATGCGCGGCGTCGGCAATCTCTGCATCGGCGCCGACAACGACCCGCGCTACGACGCCCGCCGCATGGTCGGGCTGCTCATCGCGGGACTACTTCAACCGCGCTCGACCTGACGCCGACGATCCACTTGGAGCGCGTTGCGAAACCGAATCGCTACGCTATAGACGCCCCCTGGCCGTCCAGACCTTTCCCGTTTGCGGTCTTTGGTGTCGATCCGCTCGCTTTCGCCATCAACTCTTCGAGCCGCGCCAGGTCCTCCCCGGTCGAGGGCACGTACACGAGCACCCTTTCGGGGCGAAGTTCCACGTTTGCGACCACGACCGAAAGGACACAAGGGATGAGTGCCAGGGCAAGCCCTATGGTGGTTACGGGCGGACTGTTCGCCGGAGGCGCCGCGGCCATCGCGTCGTATCGCGCGCCGATCTGGCGGCGGATGCCGGCGGAGGAATTCGTCGGCGACTTCGAGCGGACGCTCCGCTACACGGACCGGATGCAACCCGCCTTGCTAGTCGCGACGATCGTCTCGACGGGCGGGTTCGCCCTCACCGCCGACGGCTCGGCGCGCCTGCTCGCGTCGGTGGGTGGCGCGGGTTTCGTCGCGAGTCTCGCCGCGGCGCTCGCGTACTTCGTGCCGCTGCAGCGGCGCATCGTCGCGACCCCGCCCGCGGAGGCGGAAGCGATCGACGGGATGCGCGCCCGCTGGTTGCGCGGGAATCTGGGCCGCTCGATGCTCGCGGCGGCGTCGTTCGTCGCGGTCGCCTTGGCGGCGACCCGGTGATTACCGGCTGATGAAACGGAGGGGCCGCGTTTTCGTAGAAACCTGGCCAAAAACCGTGCAACGAAGCGGGCGGGCGCGTCGGGCTGTGGACGGACCCGGCCGTCTCCGAGGAGGCGGCCTACCGGAAGCACTGGTCGGACAGGAAGAAGGTCTCCGTCCGGATCTCCGGGCGCAGGATGGTCATCGGCGCCGACGACGGCGCGTGGGGAGGGGCGCCGCCCGGCCCACCGACCGGCTCGGCGGCTCCCGATCGCGGCGGCTCCCGATCGCGGTGGCGCCCGACCCGGCTGGGGCCTGGACCCTCGGCGGTAAAGGGACGAGGACGTACGCCGCGGCCGCTCCGCGGTTTCGTGCGGTGTTCCCTGCCCTCCGACAGGTGTAGATCCGACGCCACGGTGGTACCAACGGGAAGCCGTGCAAAGAACCGACGGCGCCACGGGCGCCGCGCCGCGATGGAGCGCGGGGACCCGAGGCCCGCCCGGTGGCCGCGTCGGTGGCCGCGCCGATGGCCGAGCGGCTGTTCCGGGGGCGGCATAACCAGAGGAGGAACCCATGAAGATCGGCTACAAGTTGATCGCGGAGGTCTATTCGCCCCAGGAAATGGTGCGCCAGGCCGCCCGCGCCGAGGAGGCCGGCTTCGACTTCGTCGAGATCAGCGACCACTTCCACCCCTGGTTCGACAGTCAGGGCCACTCCGGCTTCGCCTGGTCGATCCTGGCGGCGATCGCGATGCGCACCGAGCGCATAGGGTTGGCCACCGGCGTCACCTGCCCCTTCCTCCGCTACCACCCGGCCGTGATCGCCCAAGCCGCGGCCACCACCGCGCTGCTCTCGGAGGGGCGCTTCACTTTGGGCGTCGGGGCAGGAGAGCGGCTCAACGAGCACGTCGTCGGCCGGGGCTGGCCGGCGGTGGGCGCGCGCCACGAGATGTTCCGCGAGTCCTTGGAGATCATCAGGCTGCTGTGGTCGGGCGGCTACCGCTCCTACGAGGGCAAGCACCTTACCCTCGAGGACGCGCGAATCTTCGACCTGCCGGAGACGCCGCCCCTTATCGCGGTGGCCAGCGGCGGCCCGTCCTCGGCCCGCATCGCCGCCGAGCTCGGCGACGCCATCTTCGTCACGGAGCCGAGGACGGGCATAATGGACGCCTACGCCGGGGCGGGCGGGGACGGCCCGAGGTACGCCGAGGTGCCGCTCTCGTGGGCCCCCGACGAGGCTGAGGCCGCGAGGTCGGCGCGCGAGCAGTTCCGCTTCGGCCTGACCGGGTGGAAGGTCCAGTCGGAGCTGCCGAACCCGGTCAACTTCGAGGCCGCGACGGCTTTCATCACCGAGGACGACATGCGCGGGGTGTTCGGCTGCGGGCCCGACACCTCCGCCCACCTCGGGGTGGCCCAACAGTTCGTGGACGCCGGCTACGACCACCTCGCGCTGATCAACGCGGGTCCGGACCCCGAGGGGTTCTTCGGCTTCTTCGCCTCCGAACTGGCCGGGCCGATGCGGGCGCTTACGCCCCCCGGCTGACGCCCTCCGGCCGCGGGCGGGAGGGGGCTCAAAGCCTCGCCACCCCGGCCCGCGCGCTCTTCTCGTCGGAGAGGGTGTACTTCATCACCTGGGAGAGGTCGGAGTGTCCCATCAGCTCCGCGAGCTCCCTCACCTGTCCGGGGTTGTCCTGCAAATACCGCGTCCCGAACGTCCTCCTCAGGTCGTGGGGCTTTATGTCCGCCTTCTTTATGGGGCTCGAGCGCACCCACTTGTAGAGGCGGCGCCTGAGGGTGTTCTCCGTGACCCTCGCCCCCTTCCCGTTGAGGAAGAGGTGGGGGGAGGGGACCCCCGACCGGGACCAGCCCGTCACGCAGCTTCAGGTAGCGCCCGAGGCTTTTCCTGAGCTTCGGGCTCATGGGCACGACGCGCTCCTTGTTGCCCTTGCCGCGGGCGGCTCTGACCTCCTCCTCGCCCCTGATGAAAGAGGGGTCTTCGATGGTGAGCGCCGTCGTTTCCCATATCCGAAGGCCCGCGTAGATCATGGCGCTGAGAAGGCCGCGTGGTCGCGGGCGGCCAAAGCCCGCCCCAGCGCGAGCTTCCTCGCCGTCCTCGGGTCGCCGCCCCCTTCGTCTGCCTCACCCGCCGTCTGTGTATCATTCGTTGCTTGGTGAGCGATGGGGGAAGGGAGCATCTCGGCCTCACGTTTTGTGGGGTAGCTCCTCTTGGGCGCCGTCTGGCGGAAGCGCACCTCGTCCAGGTCCTCGAAGGGGTTTTCGACCTTCAGCCTCCTGCGCAGGGTCTCGAAGAAGCTCTTCGGGACCGCGAGGTGGTTCTTCCTCGAGGAGTCGGCCATCCCGCGCCCGTCCCTGAGGTATACGACGTACGCCTCGACCTCGTCCGCACCCACGAACGAATAAGGGGCGTCGACCTCCTCGGTCCCTCGCTCGCCGCCGTGGCACTCCGCGGCCCAGCGCTGGAAGAGCTCGAGCTTTTTGCGGTAGTCGTCTATGGTCCTCTCGGAACGCCCGCCGGCGCGCTTGGCCGAGAGGAAGAAGTCGATCGCGTCGCCGAGGTACAACCCGTCCGGGCAAGTCTTCCCTTCGACCGCCCCGGGCGCGTCGCGCGTTCCCGCTTCCGTCATCGGCACCGTCCTCCCTCGGAGACGCCTTTAGTAGTTTACTTGCGTAACCTTACGCGATGCTCACGCGGACGAGGCCGGATTCCCGTGCCGTCGCCGCTACTCGACTCGGCTAGAATGGAGACCATGACGAACAGCGCAGGGTACACCAAAGAGGAGATAGCCCGGGCGGGGCACGAGATCTACGAGCGGGACATCCGCGCGGCGGTCGAGCCCGACCACGACGGCCGTTTTCTGGCCGTGGACGTCACCACCGGCCGCTACGAGATAGCCGACGACGAGCTCGGGGCCTTCGACCGGGCCGAAGAGAAGGCCCTGACGGGGCCTTCTTCTTGCTCCGGGTGGGCCGACGCGCCGCCCACCGCCTCGGCGGTCGCCGAGGCGGGCCTACGATAGCCGCCGGTGGCTGAAGGGTGACGATGCGCGGCCGCGTGGCCGACGACGGCGGCGAGGCCGTGCTCCCGGTGGTCGTGTCCGACCCCGGCCGAGGGGGCACGGGCGCCGATGTGGAGGCGATCTTGGACACCGGCTTCACCGGGCACCTCACGCTTTCCGTGGGGACGGTCGGTGCCCTGGACCTGCTTGGCAGAACCCACCAAAGTTCCCGGATCCCCCGGCTGGCCGGAAAGCCCCGGACGTGGCATCCTTCCGAAGGTTCCTTCGGTCTAATCGCATGTTGGGCGGCGAAGACGCGCGTCGACCTTACGAACGGACGCCATTGGAGGTCTTCTTGATCCGACCGGCAACACCCGAGGATTCGGCGGCGATAATCGAGTTGGTCGTCGCGGCCGGGATGTTCTCCGCCGACGAGGCCTGGCTCGTGGAGGGCATGCTGGCGGGCTACTTCGACGCCAACGGGGACGACGGCCACGTCTGCGTGATCGACGACGAGGGAGACGGTCCGCTCGGGGTCGCCTACTACCAACCCAAACCCGCCACCGATCGGGTCTGGGACCTCACGATGATCGCCGTGCGGCCCGCCCTTCAAGGACGGGGGCGCGGGGCGGCGATGCTCCGGGGCGTCGAGGAGGACCTGCGCGCGCGCGGCCAGCGGCTGTTGCTGGTCGAGACCTCCTCGCTGCCGCAGTACGACCGCACGCGCGCGTTTTACGCCAAGTTGGGCTACGAGGAGGAGGCGCGCATCCGCGACTACTGGGCGGCGGGCGACGACCTGGTCGTGTTCCGCGGAGCCTTGTGAACGCGGACTGAACCACGGCCGGGCCCTGCCGCACGTCGCCGCAGCCATACGTTGCGCTGTTGCTGACCTGGTTTGGCCGGATCATTCTCCTAAGACTCCCGACTAAATGCGACCGCGCAGGCTCTGCCAAGCCCCGCTGCGGCCATACGGTGCGCTACTCGTGGCCGAGTTTGGTCCGGTAGCCCCAGAAACCCCCGGCTCGCGCTACCCCTGCCCGCCTCCTCCCTGACCTCCCCCTTCCTCCTGCCCGGAGTAGTCTTCGCCGTCGCCGGACTCAAGGGTGGTCGTGTCGCCCACCGGAGAAGGGAGGATGTCCAGGTCGAGGAGGGTAGCGAGGGGACCCTTGGGGCTCTTGTCGTTCTCCACCGTGGTCGAGTTGACGTCGCTCGAGGAGTAGTTCTCGTTGCCCTGCTGCCCCCGCGTTCGTTCGCTCACTCCTGGCCTCCCCTTCTCGGTTTTTTCTCGGGTTCGCGTACCCCTGCCCCGCGCGACGGTGGGCGTGACCCCCGACCGCCCCGCCGAGCACGGTTTGCCTACCTTACAGGCTAGCAGACCCCGCCATTGATTCCCCGGCACCGGCGTGCCATTGGGTTGGCGGTACAAACCTGGTCGAAATACTGGCGCGTAGCCGAAAATAGACCTTCGGTGGCCATTCTGGCGTCGCGGGCGGCGGGCTGCCAGGAACCTCTATGGCCCCGACGTTGTGCATGAGGCAAGGAGCCCGGCCGTTATACTGCCGGGTACCCGACGGGAGCCCGAGAGGCACACAACAAGGGGGAGACGATGGGAAAGACGGTTCTGCCGGTAGTGGCGATTTCGGCCGTTGCGCTGGCAGCGATGCTGGCTACGCTGTGGCACTGGCTAGCCCGGCGTACCCCCAGACGGTCTCGGAGGATTTGGCGGCCGACGAGGATGGCAACCTCGTGGGACCCCGCCCGATTAGGAGGCCACCGAAGGCGGCATGCTAATTATCGGCGGCGACGTCCTCATGCCCTGCTCCGACATCGGTATGCCGTCAGACTCTTTCGGGGCTGGCGAGGATACCCTGGAGGTCGAAACCAAGATCGAGCGGGCAAGGAGGGAAAGTATTCGAGTGTGCCAGGCCGCCGGGTTCGATACCGCCGGAGACTTACCCGAGAGCGCTTCGCCGTCGCCTAACGCTTCCGCCGCAGAGGGTGGCGGCACGCTGCCAGAGACCGGAGGCGTCGCGTCTTCGGCGCTGCTACTGCTTGCTGCAAGGGTGTACCTGGCGGCCTCTGCCCGGCTGATCCTGATACGCGCGAGGCGGTGATCGTGCGGGGTCTCCTCGCGGGTCGGCGTCCCGCCGTGGGGCGTTGGAAAGGTGATATTCCTGCCATCGTAACGGCGCGTCAAACTTACCATGGCCGCCGCTACACATTTCCGTCGGCTCTTTGGCAGGAACGAACCGCACGGTGGTAGGGTGGGAGGGTGACGACGAGCCCAGGAGGAGGGCTCTTCGGCAAGCTCCGAGCGCTCGGGCTGCCCGCCGGGGACTATGCCGTCTTCGGCAGCGGCCCGCTGGCGGTACGGGACCTCATACGGGAGTTGCGCGACCTGGACCTGGTGGCGCGCGGGGCCGCGTGGGAGCGGGCGAGAGGGTTGGGCCCGGTGCGCGCGGCGCCCGAAGGTGACCTAGTGGTCTGGCTGGAAGGGGACGCGATCGAGGTCTTCGGCGGCTGGCAGGCGTTGCAGCTCTCGGGATCGGCGCGGTACCTCTTGAGCCTCTCGGTGTAGGAGCGGGTGTACAGGCGCAAGGGTGCCCCTTGGGGCACTTGTGGAAGTCTTGCTCGGCGTCGTAACGGAACCTCCTCGATCCGTAGCGGGGGCTTTTCTTCTCGAAGTCGGCCATCGAGAGGTAGGCGCGTATGGACGCTTTCTCCACGGCCGCTATGATCCCCTTGGTGCCGTAGGTCGAGTCGCCGGTGACCCGGCGCACCCGGGCCCGCCGGCGGAAGACGGTCCTCCAGAGGAGGTCGAGCACGGGCTGGTTCTCCGTGACGCCCGCCGGGGTGACCAACGCCGAGGGGATCACGCGCGCCTTTCCCCCGTCCACGACGCGTAGTGGGCGTGGTAGCCCATCCTTGACGCGCCCCTTTTGTGCTGCATCGAGGAGGCGTCCGGGCCGGTCGGGCTTAGCTCGTGGTCGCCCTTCCTCCTGTAGCCGCCTCGCACGATCGTACGATTCGGCTTGCCGTCCCTGGAGATCCGGTCGCCCTTTTTGGCGTTCTTGGCCCGAAGCCCGCGATCCGAGCCGCGGGCAGGGCGTCGGGTTCCGAGGCGCTGGCTCGGTAGGATACCGGGCATGAGAAAAGCCTACCAGGGCGACCTCTCCGACGCCGAGTGGGGCCGCCCGGAGCCTCACCTTCCCGCCCCCGAAGCCGACGGGCGGCCCCGTCTCCATACCCCGCGAGAGGTACTCGATGCCGTCTTCTACGTGCTCAAGGGCGGCCGCGCCTGGCGCCTCTTGCCGCACGACTTTCCTCCCCGGAAGACCGCCTACCACCACTTCAGAGCTTGGCGTTTGAGCGGGCTCTGGGAAAGGGTGCACGCCGCCCTGCGCGAGCGGGTAAGGGTCCGCCTGAAGAGGAACCCTCAGCCAAGTGCCGCCGTAGTGGACTCCCGGTCGGTGAAGACTACCGGGGTGGGGGGAGACGAGCGCGGCTACGACGGGGCCAAGAAGGTCAAAGGAAGAAAGCGCCATCTTCTGGTGGACACGCAGGGGTCGGTGCTCGAGGCGAGGGTCCACAACGCCAACGTCACCGACCGCGACGGCATAAAGCTCTTGTTGGATCTCTCCGCGCGCGATCGTCTGCCCGAGCGTCTCCACTATCTGTGGTTGGACGCCGGATACACCGGCCAAGACAAGGGAGCCGGCTGGGTGGAAAGGACGCTGGGCCGGACCGCAGAACTCGTGCGCCACCCCAAGAAGCCGGCCCCAGAGGAGGTGATGGGTAGGTGGGTAAGGGAGTTCGACGAAGAGGGCTTGGCCATCGACACGGAGAGGTTCATGCCGCACAAAGGCCCCAGGAGGCCCTTCTTGCCGAAGAGGTGGATAGTGGAGAGGACCTTCTCTTGGCTCTCTCAGAACAGGAGGACGAGCAAAGACCACGAGCGGCTGCCGGAGAGCGCGGAGGCCTTCATCTACGTGGCGATGAGCCGCCTTATGGCGAGGCGATTGGCCCGCCCGTGAGGGTTTTCAGACAGTTTCCGTACGGGGTTCCAGGAAGTTCCGCCACAACCGGCCAAAACTCCTATCGGGTACTTAACCGGGGAAGGACCCCGAGGTGTCCCACGTCACCAGCAGCACGTCGGCTTCCGGCCCCTTGATCGCGCTTATGAGCTTCCAGCCGCGGCTCCCCCCCTCGGCGAGGACCTTGCGCAAGAGCGCCGACGCCGCGTCCTCCTCGGCGGGCAGCCGAACGCACAGGTCTTGGTAGCGTTCGGATTGCGCTCCGCTCATGCGAACTCCTTTCTTGTCGCGCCGCCACCGTGCCCCACGGGCTTCGAAGGGAGCCGTTCCACGCCGCCGGGTTCGCTGCTCGGGGCCGGGGCTAGGGCGGCCTCGATAGCCCTCAGGAAGCCCTCCTGGGTCTCCTCGCGCAGGGAGGGCGTCAGCAGCAGGAGGTCCACGCTCGCCCGACGCTCTTCCGCGTTGGCGGCGGGAGCGGAAGGCTCCTCGAGGACTTTGGTGTCGTAGCCGGCGCCCCCGAGGAGCAGAGAGAAGAGGGCGTTCTCGACCACCGTGTCGGCGCCGAGGACGGCTATGGTGGTTGGTCGGTGGTGTGGCACTTAGGTTGGCTCCTTGCCTGGGAGAGGACTTCTCACGCTCTCTGTCCCTCTACAGCAGAGGGGCCGGGGCTTTTGTGCCCCGACCCCCTTGTGGTTGTGGTGCGCTTTACCTCCTTGGCTTACTTCATCTTGAAGAAGGCGCTCAGCGTCGAACCGTCTTGGGCGGTTACCGTCACCTTGTAGCAGGTGCCCGCGCCCGTCGGCGTCTTCCAGTTGTAGATGAACTGGCCGCCCGTGGCGTCGTAACGGAGGCTCGTGGCGCCCGTGGCCACCGTCTCGATGTCGTCTATGGTTGCGCCGCTTTGGCAGGTGACCTTCGTAGCCTGCAGCGACTTGATGGCGGTCGTATCGGTCAGCTCGGTGGCGCCCTTGAAGAGTTCGAACTTCAGCGGCACGGTGGAGCCACCCTTGACGGTGTTGTAGACGCCGCCCATGTCCACCGGCTGGTAGAAGCCGTTGAAGGTATAAGGCTTGACCGTGTAGGAGAGCGTCTTGGTGTCCTTGTTGCCGGCCTTGTCGGTGGCCGTCGCCGTCAGCGTGTGGTTGCCCACGGCGGTGCTGTAGCCGCTAACCACACAGGAGTCGAGACCAGAGCCACCATCGACGGCCGTGCAGGTCGGCTGGGCCGGGACATCACCAAAGTCGTAGGAGGCGCCATCAGCGGGGCCGCCGACGAACTGGATGTTGTTGGGCGCGATGGTGTCCTTGACCGTGACCCTGAAGCTGCCCCTAGCGGTGTTGCCCGCCTTGTCAGTGGCCGAGCAGTTGACCGTGGTGGCCGTGGTATTTATGCCGAAGGTGTCGCCGGAAGCCGGCGTGCAGGTCACGTTAACGTTGCCGTCGACCAGGTCGGTGGCCGAAGTGCTGTAGTTCACCACGTTGCCGTTGGGCCCTGTGGCCTCCTCAGTGAAGTCGGCCGGGAGCTTGAGCGCGGGGGCAGTGGTGTCCCTGACGATCACGGTGAAGCTGTCACTCGCCTTGTTGCCCGCCCTGTCAGTGGCCGAGCAGTCGACCGTCGTGGTGCCAAGCGCGAAGGTGTCACCGGGGTTAACCGCAGTGTTCCCGACCAAGCAGTTGACCGCCACGTTACCGTCGACGAGGTCGCTGGCGGTGCGGGCGAAGCTCACCGCGGCACCGTTGGGGCCGGTGGCCTCGGCGGTCTTGTTCTCTGGCATGTTCAGCGCAGGAGCAGTGGTGTCCTTGACGATCACGTTGAAGGACTTCTCAGCAGAGGTGTTGCCCGAGCCGTCCTTGGCCGTGCAGGTGACCGGAGTGGTGCCAAGCGCGAAGACGTTCCCCGTAGCCGGCGTGCAGCTTATGGAGGGGCTCGAATCGACGGCGTCCTCAGCGGTGACCTGGTAGGTGGCCACGGCACCGTTGGGACCGGTGGCCTCGACCACTACGGGGGCGCTCGGAACCGTGAGCGTAGGCGCGGTGGTGTCCTTGACGATCACGTCGAAGGTGGTGGCGACGGCCTTGTTGCCCGAGCCGTCGGTGGCGTTGCAGGTGACCGTGGTGCTGCCGAGCGCGAACTGGCTGCCGGAGTCCGGCGTGCAGTTGACGTTCACGTTGCCGTCGACAGCGTCGTTGGCGCTGGCCGTAAAGTTGACCGCGGCGCCGTTAGGGCCGGTGGCCTCCCTGGTGATGTCGCTAGGGAGAGTGAGTACCGGGCTTGTGGTGTCCTGCACCGTCACGTTGAAGCTGCCGCTATCCGAGAGATTGCCGGAGTCGGTGACCGAGCAGTTGACCGTGGTGGTGCCGACCGGGAAGGTGCTGCCGGAGACTGGCTTGCAGTCCGGGGTGAGCGCGCCATCCTGCTGGTCGTTGGCCGTAGCCTTGTAGCTGACCGTGGCACCGCTAGGGCCGGTGGCTTCCTTGGTTATGTTGGCCGGGAGGGTCAGCGCCGGCTTGGTGTTGGTAACGGGGGCAGCATTCACGGTCACGGTGAACGTAGCGGGGGCGAGGTTGAATGTAGCACCCGTGGTGTTTTGCACCTGTGAGAGGGAAATGGTCACCGGGGTCGAACCCGTAACAGCAAGAGCCTCTACTTTGATCTTGATGCTGTCGCTACAGCTGGTGAAGGTGTCCTTCGCCAGGCTCGAATTGAGCGGATCTACCAGGCTTGCTTTCACCTTGGTAGCGTCACTGGAGTTGGCCTTCACTTGGAGTATCTTATCGGCTGTCAGGTTACAGCCATTCTTCCCGTCCCCGTTGGTCGGTGAGATGAGGACTGAGGCGGTGTCATTCGTCCCACCCTCCGTAAGAGTGATGCTCTCTGCGGGTACGTCGATGGTGTTATCGAGATTGTTGTAAACATCATCCGCGAGCGCCACCGCCGGGATGGCCAGCACCATCGCAAACGACAAGAAGAGCAGGGAAAGCCTGCTCCTGAGCGTAGTTCGCATATTCGATTCTCCTCTGTTTGTAGTCTTCCCCGCAGACCTTCTGTCCATCCCGCCGCTTTCCTCCCTGGAAGCCCGACTTCTTCTGTAAGGGAACGTTACGGGGCGGGACCCCCGTGAACATCAGCCCAGGGG
>CADCVH010000107.1 GCA_902806085.1 uncultured Rubrobacteraceae bacterium
AGGCGTACTTGCACTGCTCGACGGCGCACTTGTTCAGGTCGCGCGGGGTGAGCATGTTCGTGAACTCGAAGGCGTCGGGGCCGGTGATCTCGACCTGCCGCTCGGCCCCGCCGACGTCCCACATCGTGACGCCTTCCAGGAGCTGCCAGTACTCCTCGACGGGGTCCCTGTAGTAGCGCGGGTGGTAGTGGTGGTTGTAGACGCTGTACTTCTGGACTCCGTGCCGGCGCGAGCCGTAGAAGTACGGGGACTTGAATAACCTCGTGTACTGCAGGATACCCGGGTTGTCGTTTACCGCCATCGTGGATCTCTCCTTTCTCTGTTCTCCGCGGCCCCGTCGGAGGCCGCCCGTACGCTTCACCTATTAGGGTCTCAACTACTTCGTCGCATCTCTGCCTCCCCGTGCGCCTCCAAAATGCTCGCTTATGTGCTCCGGATTCAAGCCCGGTTGACGGGTCCGGATCGCCATTCCCCTCAGCCCCGCATCCGCTTCATCGCCGGGTCGAAGAGCGGCTCCTCGGCGACCGTCGCGGCGTGGCGCCCGCCGAAGTACGCGACCTCGACCTTCTGGCCCTCCTCCGAGAGCCCCGGCGGCAGCCAGGCGTAGGCGATGCTCTGCCCGATGGAGTAACCGTAGGCCGCGCTGGTGACGTAGCCGACGGGCGCGCCATCGGAGTACACGGGCTCGCCGCCCAAGACCACCACCCCCGGGTCGTCGAGGACGAGAGGGGAGAGCTTGCGCCGCGGCCCTTCCTCGAGGCGACGCAGCAGCGCCTCCCTGCCGACGAAGTCGCCCTTGTCAGGCTTCACCGCGAAGCCGAGGCCGGCCTCGTAGGGGTCGTGCTCTGAGGTCATGTCGGCACCCCACGACCGGTAACCCTTCTCCAGCCTGAGGCCGCTGAACGCCCCGCGGCCGCCCGCGATCACACCGAGAGGCCTTCCCGCCTCGTACAGGAGATCCCAGAGCCTGAGGCCCATGTCCGCGGAAGCGTAGAGCTCCCACCCGAGCTCGCCGACGTAGGAGACCCGCAACGCCACGACTGGTACCTCACCGACGTAGATGCGCCTGGCCTTGAAGAACCCGAACGCCTCGTTGGAGAGGTCGTCGGGGCTGAGCTCCTGCAAGAGTTCCCGGGCCTGCGGCCCCCACACCCCGACGCAGAGGGTCCCGCCCGAGATGTCCCGCACCTGCACGGAGCCGTCGGCCGGCAGGTGCCGACCCATCCACTCGATGTCCCGCGGCCCGTTAAGGCCCAGTTGAAATTGGGTCTCCCCGAGGCGCGCGACCGTGATGTCGCTCCTCACGCCGGCCTTTCCGTCGAGCATCAGGGTGTAGGTGACGCTTCCAACGGGCTTGTCGAGCTGGTTGGTGTTGAGTCCCTGCAGGAACTCGAGCGCCCCGGGGCCGGTGACCTCGGCCTTTTTGAGCGAGGCCATGTCGTAGAGGGCGACCCTCTCGCGGGTGGCGAGGTGCTCGGCCCCGACGATGGGCGACCAGTAGCGCCCGGCCCACTCATCCATCTCGGGGACGTCGTAGTCGGCGAGCAGCGCTTCGTTTGCCGCGTACCACTGCGGGCGCTCCCAGCCGGAGGCCTCCAGGAAGTACGCGCCGAGCTCCCTCTGGCGCATGTAGAACGGGCTCGTCCGCAGGGGGCGCGGCTCCTCCATGGGCTGCTGGGGGTGGATGATGTCGTAGACCTCCTGAAAGGCCTGCGAGGAGCGCGCGAGCACGTATGAGGGGCTCTTCTGGAACTCGTCGAAGCGGTGGACGTCGACCGCGGCCGGGTCGATGCTCGGGGCGCCGTCGGTCATCCACTCGGAGATCATCCTCCCAGCGCCCGCCGCGTGGGTCACCCAAACTGCCTCCGCCATCCAGAAGCCGCGCACCTCCTTCGACTCGCCGAGCAGCGACCCGCCGTCTGGCGTGAAGGAGAAGAGCCCGTTTATGCCCCGCTCTATCTCCGCCCCCCGCAGCGCGGGCATCAGCCTCCGCGACTCTTCCCAGGGCCCCTCGAAGTCCTCGGGCGTGAAGGGCATGAGCGAGGGCATATCCCCGTCCGGGGCGTGCTCACGTGGGATCTCGTCCGGCAGGACGGGCATCGAGCGGTGCTTGTAGGAGCCGATCCCGTACCGTTCCCCGTGCTGGCGGAAGTACATGGCGTTGTCCTGGTGCCTGACGATAGCGTGGTCGGCCTCATCCGAGACGGCCTCCAGCCCCGGCACCGGCGTGGTCCACGCGTACTGGTGCTGCATCGGCGTCAGGAGAGGCACGAAGGCCCCCGCCATCCTCCCGATACGGGGCCCCCACATCCCGGCGCAACTCAGGACGTACTCGGTCTCGATCCGCCCGCGCGAGGTCTCGACCGCCCTGACGCGCCCGTCCCTGACCTCTATCCCCGTCACCTCGGTCTCGCCGTGGAACTTCGCGCCCCCCCTTTGGGCCTCCCGGGCCATCGCCTCGCTGACCCTGACGCCCTTGGCGAGCCCGTCGGAGGGCACGTAGAAGCCGCCCAGGATGGTTCCCGGCTCCAAAAGCGGGCTCTTTTCGGCGCACTCCCCGGGCGAGAGCAACGCGGACTCCACACCCCAGGAGGTCGCTATCCCCTGCTTCCTCTTCAGGTCCTTCCAACGCTCAGGCGTCGTCGCGACCTCGATGCTTCCCACCGGGTAAAAGCAGGGCTTGCCGCCGGACTCAAGCTCCGAGTACCGCTTTACGCCGTAGGCCGCGAGCTCGGTCATCGTCTTCGAGGGGTTGGTCTGGAAGACGAGCCCGGGGGCGTGCGAGGTCGACCCGCCGGCCTCGAACAGCGGCCCCTGATCCAGGACGATGACGTCCCTCCACCCGAGCCCCGCCAGGTGCGCCGCGGCGCTGCACCCGACGATGCCGGCCCCGATGACCACGACGCCCGCCCTATCTTCCACCGCTAACCCTCCGTCCGCTCCGCCGCCCTGCTTGATCTAGAGAGAACCCACCACGACCTTCTGCCGATCGGGGTCGTCGTCGCCCTTTTTTGTTGCGTATCGCGCACATCTTTTCTCTATGCGGCACTAGTAACATACGTCCGTATACGAGTCAAGGGGGTGCGCCCTACCTTTCTGCGGCACGTGGGAGCACCCCGTTTCGCTTCAGCCCAGGTTCAGGATGACGGTCTTGAACTCGGTGAAGGTCTCCATCGCGTAGCGCCCCCCGACGCGGCCCACGCCGGACATGGACCCCGCCCTTCCGCCGAAGGGAAGGTGGCTCTCCCAGTGGTTGGAGGAGGCGTTTACGTTGACCCATCCGGTTCGCACCGCCTCGGCGAAGCGCAAGCCCCGCCTCAGGTCCCGCGTGAAGACGGCGGAGAGCAGGCCGTAGGGCGAGGAGTTGATCGTCCGTATCGCCTCCCCCTCGTCGCGGATGATGGTCGCGGGGATTATCGGGCCGAAGGTCTCCTCCCTGGAGACGCGCATGCCGGTGCTGACGTTGCCCAGCACCGTCGGCCTGTAGTAGAGGTCCGTGGGGAAGCCCCCCGCGCGGGAGCCGCCGGAGATCAGCTCGGCTCCGGCCTCGAGCGCATCGGAGATGTGCTGGTCCATCTTCTCTGCGGTCGGCTCGTTGTTGAGCGGGCCTAGCGTGGTCGTCGGGTCGAAGGGGTCGCCGAGCCTGATCCCGCGCTCTATCGCCTGGCCGAGCTCTTCGAGGTAGGCATCGTAGACCCTCTCGTGCACCAGGAAGCGCTCGCCTGCGGTGCAGCTCTGGCCGGCGCCCAGGAAAGCGGAGGTCAGGCTCTCTTCGGCGGCGACGTCGAGGTCGGCGTCGTCCAGGATCACCATCGGCCCGTTGCCGCCCATCTCCAGGAGGAGCGCCTTGCCCGCGGCGCGGGAGGCCACCTTCTGCCCGGTCTCGATAGAGCCGATAAAGCCGACGGCCTGGGTGCCGGGGTTGGCCGCCACCTCGTCGCCGACCTCCGCCCCGGGGCCGCACACCATGTTGAAGACGCCGGCGGGCAGCCCGGCGTCCACGATGCACTCGGCCAGCTTGACGGCGCACACGGACGTCGAGGGGGCCGGCACCCAGACTACCGCGTTCCCCGAGGCCAGGGCCGGGGCGATCATCTCTGCCGGCATGGTGTAGGGCCAGTTCCAGGGGCTGATGACGCCGACCACCCCGCGCGGGACCCTGTAGAGCAGGACCCGCTTGTCTGCGTGGACGGAGGGCGGCATGGACCCTTCGAGGCGCGTGGTCTCGGCGGCGGCCATCGTGAAGTACTCGATGAGCTCGTCCACCTCGTCGTAGGCCTCGGCCTCCAGGGGCTTGCCCTGGTCAAGGGTCAGGGTCCGGGCCAGCTCCTCGCGGCGCTCCTCGATGATCCCCGCGACGCGTTCCATCGCCGCCGCCCGCTCGAAGGCCGAGAGGGCTGCCCACGAGCCCCAGGCATCGTTCGCGGCCTTTATGGCGCGCCTGACGTCCCCGCGGGTGCCCTGGGGGACGGTCCCGATCTTCTCCCCCGTGGCGGGGCTCGTCGCCTCCATGCGGGCGTCGGACTCGGAGTCCGTCCACTCTCCCGCCACGTACATGGGGTAATCCTTGGTCGTGATCATATAACGAGGTTCCTTTCCATGGGCGGCGCGGGGGCCGCCGCTTCCTTTACTAGGTCCGCGCACTTCTCCCCGATCATCATGCAGGTGATGCAGGGGTTGGTCCCTATCATGGTCGGGAAGACGGAGGCGTCCGCGACGCGCAGCCGCCCGACGCCCCGGACGCGCAGTTGCGGGTCGACCACCGCGCGCGGGTCGTCCGCGGCGCCCATGCGGCAGGTGCCGGCAGGATGGTAGACGGTGTTCGCCGTGCGGCGCGCGTACTCGGAGATCTCCTCATCGGTCCTGACACCAGGGCCCGGGGCGAGCTCGCGCTCGACCCAGGGCCTGAGCGCCGGCTGCCCGGCGATGGCGCGCGCGAGCTTGACGCCTTCGGTTATGACATGGTCGTCGTAGCCGTCGGGGTCGGTAAAGTAGCGGAAGTCGATCAGGGGCGGCGTCGACGGGTCCCCGGAGCGCAGCCGCACGACGCCCTCGCTCTTCGCGCGCATCACGTTCGGGGTCAGGCAGAACGCCTGCTCGGCGGTCGGGTAGCCGAGCTGGGCGGTGTTGAGGTCGAAGGCGCTGGTGCCGAAGTGGAACATCACGTCCGGCTCCTCGGCGTCGGGGTCGGTGCGGGCGAAGAGCGCCGCCTCCCAGCCCTGGCGCGACATCCCGGGCACCGGCCTCGTCGCCTCCCACATCACCAC
>CADCVH010000108.1 GCA_902806085.1 uncultured Rubrobacteraceae bacterium
TGTTGATGATGGCGCCGTTCTCGTTGAGGGAGTTGGAGAGGAAGTTGCCCGAGATGCCGTACCACTCGTCCCAACCCGGCGGGACGTAGTCGCCGTAGTAGGCGTTGAGGTACTTGCCGAAGAACGAGGTCCGGTAGCCTTCTTCCTGTAGCCAGGTGGCCACCGTGGACTCGTCGCCGCCCGAGAGACGAAATTTCTCCGCGCCCCCGAGCGGCGGCGCGTTGGTGAGGACCTGGTGGTTGTGGGCGTACTGGCCGCGCAGGACGGTCGCCCGGCTCGGGCAGCAGACCGAGTTGGTGACGAACGAGTTCTCGAAGGTGGTGCCCTTCTCGATCATCTCTTCCCTGAGGTTGGGCATGTGCTCCAGCATCTCCGGGGAGAGGTCGCCCGCGGCCAAATCGTCCGTGGGTATCACCACCACGTTCGGGGACTCCGGGGCCTCCGCGGGGCCCTCGCCCCCGGCGTCCTCGGCATCGCCCCTGGCGTCGCTCTTGGCGTCCGCCCCCTTCGCTTCGTCCTCCGCTTGCGCCCCGTCGGCGCCGACGGGGACCGTGCCGCAGCCGGCCACAAGCGCCCACACGGCGGCCAGGACGAGGCAGGCCAGGAGTAACCTCGTCTGTATGGCGGCTTCGGGGGCGTTCGATCCTCGCATCAGTACATCGGCAGGGGGCCGCCGGCGTCCGCGAGCACGTAGTCGTTCCACATCCGGTTCAGGACGTCCTGGCGCTCGCCGGCGACGTCCTCCCGCATCTCCGGGTCCTCTTTGAGGTCGAACAGCAGGGCCTCGGAGCCGTCGTTCCTGGCGAACATGACGTAATCATCGTCGCGCGCCCAGGCGTGGTCGTTGTAGCCCAGGGTGAAGTGGGAGCGTTCTTGTTCAGGTTCCCCGCCCCCGAAGAGGACAGAGAGGTCCTGGCCGGTCATTTGGGCCGGCGTCTCTATGCCCAAAGCGCCGAGGATCGTCGGGGCGACGTCGTGGGTGGAGGCGTGGTAGTCGCTGCGCCTGCCGGCCATCTTCCCCCCGGGGTGGCGGACGAAGAAGGGGACGTCCGTGATCTCGGGCCACAACACGTAGGAGGGCTTGCCCGTGTAGCCGTGCTCGCCGAGGGCAACCCCGTGGTCGGAGAGCAGGATCAGGAGCGTGTTCTCGAAGAGGTTCAGTTCCCCCATGGTGTCCAGGAACCGCCCGAGCCAGCGGTCCACCATGGTGATCTCCCCGGCGTAACGGGCTTTCATGCGCGCAAGCTCCCTCTCGGCGAGGTAGTCGCTCGGCCCGTAGATGACGGAGAAGGGCTCCTTGAGATTGTACGGCCCGTTGTCGTACGTCCTGACGTACTCCTCCGGGGTGTCCCAGGGCTCGTGCGGGTCGTAGGAGTCGACGACCATGAAGAAGGGCCCCCCGCCGGCGTTCGCCAGGCGCAGGTACTCCGAAGCCCGGGAGAAGACCTGCGGGGACATGTAGTCCTCCTCGCTCTCTCGGGGCCCCAGGTTCGTGCCTGCCATGTTGGACCAGTACTGCTGCATCTGCGCCCGCATGGCCTCCACGTTGCCGTCCAGGAGGGCCTGCTCGACCTTCTCGCGCGGGTAGGTCCAGTTGGGCTGGTAGTTGTCCGTGGTCTGCCCGCGGATAAAGTCGAAGGCGTCGAAGCCCTCGTGCATGTTGTAGGAGGGCTTGAACTGGTGCATGGTGTCGGTGACCATCATGGAGCGGTAGCCGTGCTCCTTAAGGATCTGGGCGAGCGTCGTCTGGCCCTCGGGGATCGGCTGCCAGCCCTGCAGCCTTATGTCCTCGCCCTTGGGGACGACCCAGTCCTTGAAGGGCCAGCTCCTGGTGCCCGTGTGAATGGCCCGTCTCGCGTTGATGGTCGGGATCGACTCGGGCAGGGCCCGGTCGAAGACGAGGCTCTCCTTCGCCAGACCGTCCAGGTTCGGGGTCTCTATCCAGTCGTTGCCGTAGGCCCCGATGTGGTCCTTCCTCAAGGAGTCGAGGATCACCACGACGACGTTCATCCTCGACCCGCCCTCGGGGAGGTAGTCCTTCGGCATCTCCAGGGGAACCCCGCCGATGCGTTCGCACCCGGCGCCCGCGCCCAGCAGGACCGCCCCGGCCCCGGCGGCCTTGAGGAATTCTTTGCGCGTTAGTTTGCTCCTGGTTGGCATCTCGTCCTTATTTCGTCGTTTCGTGGTCGGCCCCCGTTCGGCCCCGAAGCCGCTCTAACCCCGTTCCCCGTCTTCGGGCAGGGGCGGCGTCTCCCTAGGACGGCAAAGGCCCGCCCGCGTCCTTGAGGACGTAGTCGTTCCACATGCGCTTCACCACGTCGGGGTTGGCGTCGGCGACGTTTTTGTGCATCCTGGGGTCGTCTTCGAGGTCGAAGAGGTGGGCCGCGGAGCCGTCGTTTTTGGCGAACATGGCCCACCTGTCGTCGCGGGCGAACGCGTGGTCGTGGTAGCCCGCCGTGAGGTACGGCCGCGGCCCGGGCTCGCCCCCGTCGAAGAGGACCGAGAGGTCCGCGCCCTGCATCGGCCCGGGCGGCTCCACCCCGAGGAAGCCCAGGGCCGTGGGCGCCACGTCGTGGGTCTGGGCGAAAAAGTCGCTGGTCCTGCCCGCCATCTTGCCTTCGGGGTGACGGATCATGAACGCTATGTCCGTGAGCTCCGGGTAGAGCGCCGAGACCACCTTGCCCGCGACGCCGTGCTCCCCGAAGGCGTGCCCGTGGTCGGAGAGCAGGATCAGCATGGTGTCCTCGCTAAGCCCCGTCTCATCCATCTTGTCCAAAAAACGGCCGAGCCAGGCGTCCATCATGGTCACCTCCCCGGCGTAGAGGGCGCGCATCCTCTCCAGCTGGGCTTCGGTCAGCCAGTCCGAGGGTCCGCTGCTGGAGGTGAAGGGCTCCGGGCCTTTGTAGCCGTCGGAGTACATCTTCGTGTACTTCTCGGGCGGGTCCCAAGGCTCGTGCGGGTCGTAGGCGTCGACGACGAGGAAGAAGGGCTGGTCCTCAGGGAGGTTCGCGGCGACGTCGAGGAGTTGGGTGCCCTTCGTGAAGACCCGCGGGGCGAACCAGTCCTCCTCCGTCTTGCGACCTTGGGTGTTGGCGAAGTACTGGAGCATGATCTCCTCGGCGTGGGAGGCGTTGGGCCCGCCGATGAGCGTCTCCTCTATCCTCTTGTCGGTGGCGGGGGAGCGGGGCATGTAGAGGTCCCTCTCCTGCCCGCGGACCCACTCGAAGACGCGGAAGCCCCTGTGGAAGCTGTAGGAGGCCCTGAACTGGTGGAGGGTGTCGGTGACGAACAGGGTCTGGTATCCCTCTTCGAGAAGTACCTCGGCCAGGGTCGTCTGCTCCTCGGGGATGGGCTCCCAGCCCCAGAGCGACACGTCGTCTTCGGTGACGTTCTGAAGCTCCCACCCGCGGAAGGGGAAGCTCCTGATGCCCGTGTGGACGCCGCGGCGGGCCGGTATCGAAGGGATGGCCTCCGGGTAGGCCCGCGTGAAGCGCAGGGACTCCTTCGCCAGGGCGTCGAGGCTCGGCGTCTCTATCCAGTCGTTGCCGTAGGCGCCGACGTGGTCTTTCCTCAGGCTGTCTATTAGCACCAGTACGACGTTCACCCTGCCTGCCTCCCTTGGCACTGCATCGGCACCGCCGCGGCGATCCCGCCAGCGTCCTTGCCGCAGCGGCCGATTATATAGCACGGGTGGTCCGCTATCGTGGTTCGCCCTCCGTTGACGATAGAAAACGGCGTCGTCGTCTCGCCCCCCGGTGCCCCGGCATCGGGACGCCTTGCGGGCGGCGGAACCGAGGGGGGCCTAAGTGGAGCTCGGCCCCCGGTGTTGCCGCCGTTTTACCCGCCAGAACCCATCGTGTACACCGTGGCCGGAGGATCACGTATCGCGGATGCTCGAGGGGCCGGGACGGCCACGCTTCGGGCTACGGCACGCTGTATCCCGCGCCGCATCGGATAGAAGAGGGGAAGCTCCTGGAGGGGAAGGCGCGGATGCCGGTTAGCGCCTGACGGCTTCGGAGGTGCCCAGCGCCCGTCCCGAGCGGTCTTTCGCCCTGACGGCGACGTAGGGCTCGTCGGTGGTGAAGGCGATGGCGGTCTCGAAACCCTTTCGCGGCGCGGACCCCAAGGACTCTAGCCCCTCGGGGTCCGGGCCGGCGAGTACCTCCCAGGTGTCCACCTCCGTGGCCCCGTTCCAACTGGCGTAGAGCTTCACGCGGTCTTCGGACCCGGGTCCGGCGGCGACGGCGGGCCGGTCCTTCGGCAGGCCCTCCCACGGGGAGCGGAACGCCCTGTAGGATTCAACCTCCTCGGGGAAACCGGCGTCGAAGAGCAGCCCCCCGTCGCCGCCGTACTCGGTGAGGTAGGGCGCGCTGCCCCACCCGACGAACACGTTGCCGTTCGGCAGCACCTGCACGTTACCCTGGTAGGTGGCGAACGGTTCCTCCGGGTGGGTGTACTCTTGCACGAGGGTCGCCTTCATGGCGCCCTCGTCAAGCTTCAGGCGGATCCCACGCGAAGGCTCGTCCATCTCCGCGCCCTTGTTGTCGAAGAGGGTGACGGTGCCGTCGGCCTGGCGGCGGGCGTCGTGCTGGAAGGCGAACCGGGCGCCCTCTCCCATCGCGAAGTCGCTCTTCTCGCCGCCCAGGCGCCAGATCACCTCCCCGCTCCTACGGTCGATCCTGTACACCGCGGAGGTCCTGCGGGCGGAGACGAGCAGGTGGTCGTCCCCGTCCTCGGCTATGGAGTTTATGTGGAAGTAGTCGAAGGCGTTCACGAGGTCGGGCGGCGGCTCGTAGGAGCACTCGTCGAGGCCGACGTGGTCCAGGCTGTGCCACTCGAAGATGACCTCGCCGGTCTCTATGTCTATCTCCTGGGCGATCCCGTCCAACGCAACCCCGTCTTCCGGGCCGCCGACGGGGGAGAGGTCCATCGGCACCTTGTGGTAGATCGTGACCAGCGCGGTGTCGCGCCTGGTGATGAGGAACTCGTGATGATCCCCGGCGTAGCCGTTGCCCGCCCGGAACCGGGCCACCTCCCGGTAAGAACCGTCGAAGATGAGGTACTCGCCGTCCCCGTAGCCGGCGTGGGTACCCTGCCACCAGGTGAGCACGGGCTCTCCGCGGTAGCGCTGCACCTTGAAGTCCATCGCGTCCTCTTCCTCGCTCGACACGGGGCGGAACCACACCGGCCGCCCCCCGTTGTCGAGGATCATCGGCCCGTCCTGTGCGGGGTGCTCCTCCCCCGGCCCGTTCTTGGAGGCCGCGAAGACGTAGCCTGGCGCCGCGCCGCGCGCCGGGGTGGTCACCTCGACGGGGGGCGGCTTCAGGTCCGGACGCGAGCGGAAGGCCCACGTCTGCCCGGCCCGCTTGGGAGAGGCGGTCGCCGTGATGCGTGGGTCCGCCTCGCAGCCCGGCAGGCCGAAAAGCGCCAGCCACGCGCCGCCGGCGCCCGCATACTTGACAAAATCTCTCCGCGTCAACCCCTTGCCCAACCCTCTGCCACCTCCACGCATCCATGCTCGTTCGCCCACGCGCCCGACGTTGTTGGCGGCGCTATCTTACCCCGTTCGCGCCGCGCCGGTGCCCGTACCCCTTATCCCTTTCCGGCCCCCGATGCCGGGCCCAACCCAAACGGCGCGCGAAGGCGGCCCGGAGAGAGCGCGGGGCGGGCCGCGAAGGGCGGGCCGCGAAGGGCGGGCCGCCTTCGCGCGCCGAAGGACCCCGCACCCGCCCTTGACAGCGGAACCACGAGCGTTCTAGACTCTCATCAACATTTATTGATTTGAAAAGCGAGGTAGCCGTGGGTGAGGATCTGCGGGAGAGCGTGAGGGAGAAGTACGCGGAGCTCGCCGTCGCCGCTGGTGGTGAGGGGGGGTCTTGTTGCGGGCCCTCCTCGTGCGGGTGCGGTTCCGGGAAGGAGGTGGCCGTTCGGGTCTCGGACCTCTCGGGGAAGAGCTACTCGGAGGTCGAGAGGGAGGAGCTGCCGCTTCTCGCCGCGGAGGCTTCGCTCGGGTGCGGGAACCCGGTGGCGCTGGCGGATCTCTCGCCGGGGGAGGTCGTGCTGGACCTGGGGGGTGGCGGTGGGATCGACGTGTTGCTCTCCGCCAGGCGCGTGGCGCCGGGGGGGAAAGCGTACGGGCTGGACATGACCGACGAGATGCTGGAGCTCGCCCGGCGCAACCGGGCCGAGGCCGGGGTCGAGAACGCGGAGTTCTTGAAGGGCGAGATCGAGGCGGTCCCGCTGCCCGACGCGCACGTGGACGTCGTCATAAGCAACTGCGTCGTCAACCTCTCCACAGACAAGGCGCGGGTCATCTCCGAGGCGTTTCGGGTCCTAAAGCCCGGCGGCCGGTTCGCCGTCTCGGACGTGGTCTTCCTGGGGAGCAAGGGCGACCTTCCGCAAGAAGTCCTTGAGACGGTCGGCCTCTGGACCGGATGCGTCGTCGGGGCGCTCGAGAAGGAAGAGTACGAAGGCCTGCTGGCGGCGGCCGGCTTCGAAGACGTCTCCGTCGTGGTGACCAACGTCCACGAGCCCGAAATGGTAGAGGGCCTGGACACAGAAGAGAAGCGCGACGCGCTCCGGAGGGTCCCGGCGGCAAGCGCCTTCGTGCGCGCCCGCAAACCGGAAGGGGGGCGGGGATGATGAGGCCGGGGTTGCCGGTCGTCGGGCAGGGCCGGCCGGCGGACGATGCCGGCCACGACGAGGACCGCGTCGGACGGCTCGTGTCGCTGGGACGGGCGCTCTCCGATCCCATCCGGGTCAGGATGCTCGGCATGATGGCCGAAGGCAGGGGGTGCTGCAGCCTGCCCGATTGCGGGGTCCCGGCCGAAGACCAGGACGCCGGCATCTGCGTCTGCGAGTTCGAGGCGTGCTTCGGGATGGGCCAGTCCAAGGTCTCCTACCACATGAAGAAGCTCAAGGATGCCGGGCTCGTGCGCGAAGAGAAGCGCGGCAGGTGGAGCTTCTACTCCATAGACGGCGAGGAGGCCGCCTCACTCCTCGCCGACGCCGGGACGTTCCTGCTCGTGGCAGACCCCGACATCTCTCGCATCTCTACGCGGCGTGTTTAGCCGCGTGAACGGGCCGGCCGGCAGGCCGTGGTTCCTCGAAGGGGACAGGCATTTTTTCGCCTTCCCGGAAGGCGGAAGGGTTTGATCCTGGCCATGATCGTGTTCGTGGCGACGCTGGTGTTCGTGATCTGGCAGCCCAGGGGGCTTGAGATAGGTTGGAGCGCCTCCGCCGGGGCGGTCGTGGCGCTGGCGACCGGCTCGGTGACCCTCCTCGCCCTGACGGGCTTCCTGCTGTACCTCGGATAGAGATCGGAGCCCGTTTTGAGCAAGAAGAGAGCCCTGTTCCTCTGCACCCACAACTCCGCCCGCTCCCAGATGGCCGAGGGGCTGCTGAGGCACCTGGCGGGGGACCGCTTCGAGGCGTTCAGCGCCGGGACGGAGGCGACCGGCGTCAGGCCGCTGGCGATCCGGGCGGCAGGCGAGGTCGGGGTGGACATCTCCGGGCAGGAGTCCAAGACCCTGGACCGCTATCTCGGCGAGCCCTTCGACTACGTCGTGACGGTCTGCGACGACGCCAACGGGGCGTGCCCGGTCTTCCCCGGCGCGAAGGCGCGCCTGCACTGGTCCCTGCCGGACCCCTCGGCGGCGGAGGGCAGCGACGAAGAACGGATGGAGGCGTTCCGCGCCGTGAGGGACAGGCTCGACGGCCTGATCCAGTCAGAGCTCGTCAACGGGAGAGGAGAACCCGCATGAGGAAGCAGCGCGAGGACGCGAACGGGGCTCGTCCGCGTCCTCCGCGACGTTCCGAGGGGCGCGAGGTGAGGCCCGGGCCCGCATCGAGAACGGGGCTGCTGAGAGCCGTGACCTAACGGACGTGGAAAACCCACGCCCTCTGGGCGGTGTTTCCGGCGTGGTCGACCGGGGCGCCGTCGTCTGTTCTGCCCCAGAGGGAACCCGCGCCGCCCGGAACGCCCGCCAGGAACGCCCAGCCGCGTCTGCATACTCCTTGCTAAACCTCACCTGAGACCCCCGATTCCGCGCGACGTCCCACAGCATCCCCCATCCGGTAATAAACGTTCCGCGAGCGCGGCATCCGCAGCACAACCCGAGGGAGATCGCCCACCACCGCCAATCGATATGGCCCACGCTGCGCGTAAAGAGAGGGTAAGACGGGCCTGTTCCGGCTCTCCTTGCGCGTCGAACCGTTACGCCGCGGCGCCGCGCACCCCGGCTGTTATGATCGGCGCCGTGCCCGCGGAGACGAGACGCCCCCACGAAGACACCGACCTCGCCATGATGCGCCGGGCCTTGCTCGCCGCTGAGGAGGCGGCCGGCAGGGGGGAGGTGCCCGTCGGGGCCGTGGTCGCCAGGGGGGAAGAGATCCTTGCCGTCGCCGCCAACGAGCGCGAGGCCACCGGCGATCCCACCGCCCACGCCGAACTCCTCGCCATCCGAGAGGCCGCAAAAGCACTCGGGGGCTGGCGCCTCTCCGGCTGCACCCTCTACGCCACCCTAGAACCCTGCCCCATGTGCGCGGGCGCCGCCCACGCCGCCCGCCTGGACCGCCTCGTCTACGCCACCCCCGACCCGAAGGCCGGCTACGCCGGCACCCTGCACGACACCCCGGCCGACCGCCGCCTCAACCACACCTTCGCCGTCCAAACCGGACTCCTCGAAAGAGAGGCCACCGAACTCCTCAAAACCTTCTTCAAGAACCGCAGAAAGCGGCCCCGGGAAGCCCCGCAGCGGCCGCACCCGACGGCCTGACCCCCCGATATACAATAGACCTAAACTTTACGTAAAGTGTTGCTAGTATAGTAGTCGTAGGTTCGCGCGTCGGTGAAGTACGACGCTTCCACCTGAACGTCAAGGTGCGTGATTTGCGGGATATTCGCCTTTTGCGTCCCTCGATGAAAAAATCTTTGAAAAATAATGCCGGGCCGGGGCGCCGTGTTTATTCCGCTTAACAAAGGGGAGTCGGGCGTTCACTGTTGAGTCAACCTGAAGTTGAGGTGCATTTAGGGTCTATTGCGCTTGCAAAATGTGGTGTGCTAGGTTTTCGCACTACCAGATGTGGTGTTGGAAAGACGGGGGTCGTGAGATGCAGTGTCCATACTGCGATTTTGAGGATACGAAGGTCATAGATTCGCGGCTCTCGGAGACCAAGGACGCCGTGCGCCGGCGCCGGGAGTGTCTCTCGTGCGAGAAGAGGTTCACGACGTACGAGCGTCGGGAGCCGTTGCGGCTGATGGTCATAAAGAGGGACGGGGTCAAGGAGCCGTTCGACCGGGAGAAGTTGAGGAGCGGGATGGCCAAGGCCTGCGCCAAGCAGCAGGTCACCGACGAGCAGGTCGAGTTGATCGTCGATGAGATCGAGGCCGAGCTCCGGGAGAGGCGCCGGCACGAGGTGACGTCGCGGCGGCTCGGGGACATGGTGCTGGTCAGGCTGCGCCGGATGGACATGGTAGCCTACCTGCGCTTCGCCTCCGTCTACCGGCAGTACACCGACGTGGACCAGTTCCGCACCGAGCTCGTGCGCCTGGCCGGATCGGGTATCGGCAACGGCAGGTAGTTAACAGGGGAGACGTCCCGGCGGGCCAAAATCGGGGAACCGCCGGGCGATCTAATCGATGGAATAAAAGAAACAAGCGGTAGAATCGGGAGGATGCGTATGGAAGTAGACCGTAACAGGTTGGCGGCAGGCATAGAACTCTCAGAGAACGCGGTCGCGGTTCTCAAGAAGCGCTATCTCAAGAAGAACGAGCGCGGTGAGGCGATCGAGGAGCCCATCGACATGTTCCTGCGCGTGGCGGGGAACATCGCCGAGGGCGAGTTCCGGTTCAAGGAGGGCGAGGAAGCCAAAGCGCTCTACGAGGAGTCCAGGGAGAGGTTCCTCCAGATCATGCTGACCAGGAAGTTCATGCCGAACTCGCCGACCCTCATGAACGCCGGGCGCGAGCTGCAGCAGCTCTCGGCGTGCTTCGTGCTGCCGGTCGAGGACTCCATAGACGGCATCTACGACACCCTCAAGCACCAGGCCATCATCCACAAGTCCGGCGGCGGCACCGGCTTCGGCTTTTCCCGCTTGCGTCCCAAGAACGACCTGGTGCAGAGCACGATGGGTGTGTCCAGCGGTCCGGTCTCGTTTATGGCGATCTACGACGCCTCGACGGACAAGATCAAGCAGGGCGGCACCAGGCGCGGGGCTAACATGGGCATCCTCAGGGTCGACCACCCGGACGTCGAGGAGTTCATCGGGTGCAAGCGGGAGAACGACCAGATCAACAACTTCAACATCTCGGTCGCCATCACCGACGAGTTCATGGAGGCCGTTCGTACCGACGGCGACTTCGAGCTCAAGAACCCCAGGGACCTATCGGTAATAAAGACCGTCCGCGCCAAGGACCTTTTCCGCCGAATCGTCGAGGGGGCGTGGCTCAACGGGGAGCCCGGCGTCGTCTTTATAGACAAGATCAACGGCGACAACCCGACGCCCCAGTTCCCGATAGAGTCCACGAACCCGTGCAGTGAGGCGCACCTGCCGCCGTACGATTCGTGCAACCTCGGCTCGATCAACCTCGAGAAGTTCTACCGGGAGGAGACCGGGGACGTCGACTGGGACGACCTGCGCGAGACGATCCACACGGCGATCCGCTTTTTGGACAACGTCATCGAGCAGAACAACTACCCGCTGCCCGAGATCGACAAGATGAGCCGCGGCAACCGGCGCATCGGCCTCGGGGTGATGGGCTTCGCCGACGTCCTCATAAAGCTCGGCATCACCTACGACTCCGACGAGGGCCTCGCCTTCGCCGAGAAGGTGATGAAGTTCGTGGACGACGAGGCGTGGGAGGAGAGCCGCAACCTCGCCGAGGAGCGCGGCGTGATGCCGAACTTCGAGGGTTCGCGCCACGAGATGCGCGGCGATAGGGTCCGCAACGCGACCGTCACCACCATAGCGCCCACCGGCACCATCTCCATGATCGCCGGCTGCTCGGGCGGCATCGAGCCCCTGTTCGCGGTCGCCTTCATGCGCCGCCAGGCCGACATGGAGATGCCCGACGTCAACCCCGAGTTCGTGAAGCTCGCCAAGGAGCGCGGCTTCTACTCCGAGGACCTGATGAAGAAGGTCGCCGAGCACGGCTCCGTGCGCGACGTCGAGGAGGTGCCGGCCGACCTCAGGAGCGTGTGGGTCACCTCGCACGACATAAGCAGCGAGTGGCACGTCAAGATGCAGGCGGCGTTCCAGAAGTACACCTCGATGGGGATAAGCAAGACTATCAACCTGCCGAACGACGCCTCGGTCGAGGACGTCGAGGACGCCTACATGCAGGCCTTCGCCACCGGCTGCAAGGGCATAGCCGTCTACCGCGACGGCTCCCGCGACGCCCAGGTCCTCTCCACGGGCAAGACCAGCACCGGCTCCACCGGCGAGAAGCCGACCATGACGCCCGCCTCGCCCGAGGCGCCGACCTCTCCCGCGGTCACGCCGCCCGTCGCCGCACCAGCGGACAACGGGCCGCGGTTCAACTCGCTGGCCGAGGCCAGGAACGGCAGGCCGCGGACGCTCACCGGTGTTACCAAGAAGATCCAGACCGGCCACGGCCCGCTCTACGTCACGATGAACGACGACGAGTTCGGGCCCAGGGAGTGCTTCGTGATCCTCGGCAAGCCCGGCGGCACGGCCGCCGCGTTCTCCGACGCCCTCGGGCGCATGATCTCGCTCGCCATGACCCACGGCGCCACCCCGGCCGAACTGGTCCACCAGCTGCGCGGCATCCAGGACGGCCACCCGGCCGGCGTGGGGCCCGCCGCCACCCTGTCGGTCCCCGACGGTGTCGCGAAGGCGATGAGCGAGCACTACCTCATCGAGGACAGCCTGCCTGACACCCGCGAGCTTCCCATCATCGGGGCTTGCCCGGACTGCGCGAGCGGCCTGACCCGCCAGGAGGGCTGCGTCGTCTGCCACTCCTGCGGCTACTCGAAGTGTAGCTAGGAGCCAAACACAAGCGGCCCCCGCGAGGGGCGGACCTACCCGGTCCGCCCCTCTTGTTTTGTTCGCGACCCGAGTACAATGGCGCATGTGCCTAACCCCGGCACGCTACCGAAGGAACAGCAGACCGGAGTCGGGAGATCTACGAGCGTGACGTTCGCAGCGGGGTCGAGCCGACACACCGGGGACACCTCCCAGAGCTGGAAGAGCGCGGTGGTGAGTGCGGGATCGCCGACGACGACCTGGACGCTTTCGAACGGCTCCTGGAACGGAGTCCCGACGCGTCCTGCTGCACGGCCTTCGTGTCGGAGCGAGAGCCGTCTCGGATCTGTGAGCGGCCTGAGCGGACGCGGACACGTCCCCAGACGCGAGCTGGGAGATTCGATGCCCATGCGTTCCGGAGCCATCCTCGCGGCCGCTAGGGGGGGCGGTTGACCGAGAAGGCGCGTGTCCCAAGGTGAGGACGGGTGACGCAGTCCCCGAAGGGGGAAGCGCCCGGCGGGCGCTCCTGGGCGGCGGCGCCGTCGTCCTCTCGCTGGCCTTCGTCAAGCTGCTGGTGCATCTGCTCACCGCCAGAAACTACGGGTACTTCAGGGACGAGCTGTACTACATCGCCGCGGGCGAGAGGTTGGCCTTGGGCTACGTGGACTTCCCGCCGTTCGTGGCCCTCGCGACCGCCTTCGCGCGCGCCACGCTGGGCGACTCGCCTCTCGCGCTCCGCCTCCTGCCGGCGCTTGCCGGGGCCACGGTCGTGGTGCTGGCTGGATTGATGGCGCGGGAGCTCGGGGGCGGCCGTCTCGCCCAGGGCCTCGCCGCGCTTGCGGTCCTCGTCGCGCCCAACTTCCTCGTGTTCGGGACTTTCGTCTCGATGGACGCCTTCGACCAGCTCTTCCAGGTATCGGCCGCGTACGTTCTGCTCGTGATCCTGAAGCGGGACCGGCCCCGCCTCTGGCTCCTGTTCGGCCTCTTCGCTGGCCTGGGGCTCCTGACGAAGGTCACCATGCTCTTTTTCGGCTTCGCCGTGCTCGTCTCCCTCCTCGTCACGCCCGCCCGACGGCATCTGCTCACGCCGTGGCCGTGGCTGGGCGGCGTGGTCGCGTTAGCGTTCCTCGGGCCCTACCTCCTCTGGAACGCCCAGAAGGGCTGGCCCACCCTCGAATTCTGGGTCGAGTACGGCGGGAAGGTGGACGAGGCTTCGCCCGTAGAGTTCCTCCTCGAGCAGATAGTCACCATGCAGCCGCCCGCACTGCCGCTCTGGCTCGCAGGGCTTGCCTTCTACCTGCTTACGAGAGAGGGGAGGCCGTACCGGGCCCTGGGCTGGGTCTACGTCGTCCTCTTCGTGGTCTTCGCGGCGCTAAACTCCAGGTTCTACTTTCTCGCCCCGGCGTACCCTGCGCTGTTCGCCGCGGGGGGCGTGGCGGTCGAGCGATTCTTCTGGCGGCGTGGTCGCCGGCGCTGGCCCGTACTCGCCTACGCGGCGGTGCTGGCGGTAAGCGGCGTGATCGTCGCCCCGATCACGGTCGTGCCGGCGCTACCCCCGGCGACGCTCGCCGGAATTACGGGCGCCTTCGGGGGAGACGCCGGGGTACAGGTGGAGACGCGAGAGGTGTCGGAACTCCCGCAGATCTTCGCCGACAGGTTCGGCTGGGAGGGTATGGTCGAGACCGTCGCCCGCGTCCACGAGAAGCTCCCGCCGGAGGAGAGATCCGAGGCTTGCGTGCTGGCCGGTAACTACGGCGAAGCCGGGGCCATAGACTTCTTCGGCGCGGAGCGCGGCCTGCCGAAGGCCATCAGCGGCCACAACAACTACTACCTGTGGGGACCGGGGGACTGCGACGGGGAGACCGTCGTCTCCGTTGGCGTTCCCCGGGAACGGCTCGAAGGGGTGTTCGGCCGTATCGGACGGGCCGATACGGTGAGGTGCCGTTACTGCATGCCGGACGAGGACAACCTACCGGTCTACGTGTCCAGAGACCCGAGGCTGCCGTTCGAAGAGGCGTGGCCGCGCTTCAAGCACTACGACTGAACTGGCACGAACCGTTGTACGCACGTATTTACCGTCCCGAATCTGGACGTTCGCGATCGAGGGCCTGGTCGGCGAAGGAGGCGGGGTCTTCGGCGGGCTCGACGTGGACGAAGAACGTGCTTTGCGGGAGCTCGCGCGCTATGTCGTTCTCTATCTCTTCGGCGAGGTCGTGGCCCCGCTTCACCGTCCACCCGCCCGGCACGAGCACGTGCATGGAGACGAAGCGGCGCTGGCCGGCGGAGCGGGTGCGGACGGCGTGGAAGCGGATGTCCCTCTCTTCGTAGCGGGAGAGGATCTTTTGGATCTTTGCCTGATCCTCCGCCGGCAAAGCCCGGTCCAGCAGCCCCTGGCCGGTGTCGCGCAGGAGCCGGACGCCGGCCCAGACGATGTTGGCGGCGACGACGAGGGCTATGAGCGGGTCGAGTATGAGCCAGCCCGTCAGCCACACGAGCACGATGCCCAGAACCACGCCGACGGAGGTCCAGACGTCCGTCAGCAGATGCCGGGCGTCGGCCTGGAGGGTTATCGAGCGCAGGCGGCGGCCGGAGCGCAGGAGGGCCAGGGCCACCCCGCCGTTGATCGCCGCAGCGACGAGCGTGGCGGCGAGCCCGATCCCGACGTTCTGCAGCGGCTCGGGCTCGAACAACCTCGGCACCGCCGTAGCCGCGATCCAGACCGCGGCGATCAGGATCAGCGCGCTCTCGAGCCCGCTTGAGAAGTACTCGGCCTTGTTGTGCCCGAAGGCGTGCTCCTCGTCCGGCGGCCGGGCCGCAAGCGTCAACGCCCAAAGCGCCGTGACCGCCGCCACCAGGTTGACCACGGACTCCGCCGCGTCCGAGAACAACCCGACGGACCCCGTCAACAGGTACGCCCCGAACTTGAGCCCGATGGTCGTCACCGCCGCCACGATGGAGAGCACCGCGTAGAACCGGGCGGACCGGCCAACCCCCGTCAAGAACCTCCCCCCCAAGAGATCATCGAATCCCCACCAACCCTCCTCCAAGCAACCACGGCCCGCCGAAAAGGACGAAGCCATATACCTACCACGCGAGAAGGCCCGCATCCCGGCCCCAATCCCCCGATTCCCCATGTTACCCTAAACCTGACGGTCATACTAACGCCTGCCGGAACGCGCCCCAGCTTGCTCAACACCCCACCGCATGCTGGAACAAATGGCGGGTTTTGCAGCATTTTTGTGCGACACGAGACGGCTTTGAGGTCGGAAGAGGCCCCGCCCGATTCTTGGCGTAAGAATAACCTGCATCTACAGGTTTAGTGTTACCGTGGTGGTGAAGGACGGGTGTCGGGGTTGCTTGAAGGGGCCGGTCTCAATAGATAAACTCCCTCGCGGAGAGGTGGCAGAGCGGTTGAATGCGGCGGTCTCGAAAACCGTTATGTCGGTAACCCCGGCATCGGGGGTTCGAATCCCCCCCTCTCCGCCCCGGTAGCGCGGTGGCTACGGGCTAGCTCGTCAGCACGACGCTCCGGATGTCGCCTTCGCTCTGAGCACGCCCTCTTTGAGGATTTCGGCCACTCGTCCGAGTGCGTTACGCCTCGCGACACCCAAACCGTTGCGCAAAGCGCGGCCCGGTCTGGCTCCGAACGGCGGGAGGCCGAAACGCTGAAAGCGAAGCCCGAAGGGCGCGGCGTGCCGACAAGCTGCGTATCATGTCCGGTCGTGGGTTCGTTCTACTTACAGGTCGGTTAGCGGTGCGGGGCGGCGGGGCGGGGTCCCGGGTGTTGGACGCGGTGCTGTATACGGTGGCGTTCTGGGTTTTCGTGGCCGCGGTGTGGATGGACGTGTGGTTTCTGGGCGGGGCTCTGGGCAGGATCTCGACGGATTCCATGAACGTCCACGTGGACTTCGACTCTTTCTGGCGATCGGCGAGGGCGTTGCTCGACGGGGGGGACATCTACGACGCGGGGGCGCGGCTCGTCAACCTCAACCCGCCGGTGTGGACCGTGCTCATCTCGCCGCTCGGGCTGCTGGAGGCGATCGACGCCTACCGGCTCTTCGTCATACTCTCCGTTCTTCTCGTGGTGGGGTACCTCGCCTGGACGGCCGAGGAGGTGCGGCTGCGGCCGGTGTGGGCGGTCGTGGGGGCGGGGCTGTTGCTCTTCTCTTCGCCGCTGCTCTCTACCCTGGCGCTCGGGCAGGTTTACCCGGTGCTGGCCCTGGGGTTGGTGGCGGCCTGGGTCTCGGACCGCAGGGGCGACGGGCGGCTCTCGGGGGTCTCTTTGGGCCTGGTAGTCGCCCTGAAGCCCTCGCTGGCCCCGGTCCTGCTGTGGCCGCTCGTGCGGCGGCGGTGGGACTCTTTCTCGGCGGCGTGCGTCTCCGGCCTGGCGGCGACGCTCGTGGGGCTCGTCGTGGCGGGTCCGGCGGCGACGGTCCGCTACGTCGGGATACTGAACGAGGGGTTCGCGAGCGCCTACTGGGACAACGCTTCCATCCCCGCGGCGATGGCCCGGTTCTTTACGGAGCACCGTTTCGGGGAGAACCTGGCGACGCTGCCCTGGATGGTCTACGTCGGGTACGCGGTGGGGATCGGGGCCGTCGTCCTCACCGCGGTGAGGATCCGGGACGGGGGAGAGGCTGGCCTGTGGGCGCTGGTGGCGGCCTCGCTGCTGGCCTCGCCCATCGCCTGGCACAACTACCTCGTCCTGCTCGCCCCCGGGGTCTTGCTCCTGCTGGCGCGCGGGCGCACCGCGGCGGCGCTGCTCCTGCTCGCCCTGCAGGCCATCCCGGCGCAGTGGATCTTGCTGTGGAACGACGAGGGCACGATCCTGGCGACCTTCGCGCTCACGCTCTACCTCTACATCCTCCTGGCGCACTGGGTCTTGCTGCTGCTGGCCGTGGAACCGGAGGCGCCCGAACCCGCAAAGGCCGGGTAGGCGACCCTTAGAGTTCGGGCCATCGGGGCATAATGGTCTCCCCTGGAGAAAACCGGAGACCGGAAGCGAGGCGGAGACGTGGAGAAGACCATCGGCGAGCGCATAGTGGACGCGATGCCTTTCCTGGACGGGGCATCCGACGTTGTCCAGCCCAAGGTGCAGGAGCTCTTGGACGCGGGCGGGGCGACGGCGCGCTACATCCTTGACGGGGTCTGGTTCGAGGTGCCGCTCCACCCGGTGCTCACGGACGTGCCGATAGGGTCGTGGACGGCGGCGATCCTCTTCGACGGGCTCGACCTCGTGAGCGGGAGGACGGCCATGCGCAACGCCGCCGACGCCTCTCTCGCCGTCGGCGTCGCCGGCGGCTTCGTCGCCGCGGCGGTCGGCTTCTCGGATTGGCGCTACACCTCCGGGGGCTCGCGCAGGATGGGCATGGCCCACGCCATACTCAACTCCGCGGGGCTCGCCTTGAACGTCACCTCCTTGCTGCTGCGCGCCTCCGGGCGACGCAACGCCGGCAGGCTCGCCTTCCTCGCCGGCTACTCCCTCAACGGCATGGGCGCCCACCTCGGCGGCGAGCTCTCGTACAAGTACGGACTCCGCGTTAACCGCAACGCCTTCGAGGCCACCGGCCCCGACGACTTCACCCCCGTCCTCGACGAGGCCGAACTATCCGGGGAAGAGATGCGGCGCATCGAGGTCGATGGCGCGGGCGTGCTCCTTAGCCGCTCGGAGAAAGACGGCAGGGTCTGCGCCATAGCCGCCACCTGCAACCACTTCTCGGGCCCGTTAGAGCAGGGCGAGCGCGAGGGCGACACCGTCGTGTGCCCCTGGCACAAGTCCCGCTTCGACCTGTGCAACGGCAAGGTCCTCAACGGCCCCGCCGTCTTCCCCCAGTCGGGCTACGAGACGAGGGTAAGGGACGGCAAGATCGAGGTCAGGGCCGTGGACGAGAACATCCAGGAGAAGGTGAGGTAGCGGCCGGCATTTCGGACAACCGTCCGAAGAGGTTATTCGCCTTGCCTGGTGACGCTCCGAGGTTCGGGGCGCCTACGGCACGACCCGGATCAAACCATCTGGTACACGACGGCCTTCGGCGGAGGGGCGGTCCATGGAGGCCGGTGGGACATCGGTGGACGGGCCTGGAGGCGGCCTAGGATTCCTCCAGGCTGTTGAGCGCCTCCCCGGCGGCGCGGCGCAGGGCCCGGCTGGAATCCGTCTGGAAGACCTTCTGGAGGTCTCCGCGGGCCCTGGCGCGTTCGCCTGTGGCGGCGAGGGCTGAGGCGCGGTTGTAGTAGGCGATGGCGAGTTTGGGGTCGAGCTTTAGGGCGTGGTCGGCGGCTTCGAGGGCGGATTCCGGGTTGCCCGAGGCGTCGAGGCTGGCGGCGAGGGCGGAGTAGTAGCGGGGGAGGGGGCGGCGGCCCGTGAGGTCGTCGTAGAGGCGGGCGGCCTTTTCGTAGTCGCCGTTGCGAAAGGCGGTCCCGGCGCGGCGTTCCTCCGGTGTGACGGCGCGGGTCATCAGGGCGGTCAGGACGGCGGCGCCGCCGACGTAGACGAGGAGGACAGAGAGGTAGTTCTCCACCGTGGCGAGGTCCATGACGAAGGGGAGGCCCGCGACGAAGACGCCGGTGGAGAGGGGTGGGATCATGCGCAGGAAGAACTCCCTGTAGGCGCCCACGCGCAGGAGGTCGCGGTTCTGGCGCCAGATCAGGACGGTAAACACCGCCAGGATCAAAAGCGCCCCGAGCGTCGGGTAGAGGAGCCTCACTTGAGCTCTTGGAGTATCTTCTTCGCCGCCGACCGGAACCGGCGCGGCATGTCCGCCTCGAGCGCCTGGTTCAGATCCTTGACGGCCCGGCTCTTCTTGCCCATCCGGCGGAGGACGAGGGCGCGGTTGTAGTAGGCGAGGCCGTACTCCGGATCGGCGTCTATGGCCTTTGTGGAGGCGTTGACGGACTCGTCGTAGCGCTCGGAGGCGCCCAGGGCGGCGCCGTGAAAGGCGTGGTTGCGGGCCAGCGGCCTCTCCTCGACCAGCTTCCCGTAGAGCTCGGCGGCCTGGGGGTAGTCGCCGCGGCGGAAGACGCCGTTCGCGCGGCGTTCCAGGGCGGGGACCGAGAGGAGGCTGGAGGCGATGATGAGGACGCCGAACACGGCCATCCACGCGAACACCACCCACCCCTGCGCGAAGGAGCGCACGAAGTAGAGGCTGATCGCCATCACCGCCAGCACGACGAACGGCAGGAACCGCCGCGCGAGGACGCCCCACGCCTTCGCCCGGGCCAGGTCCCTGTTCGCCGAGTAGATCGTCACCCCGCTAAAGACGACGATCAAGAAGATCAGGACTACCGGAACGGCGGCGGAACCCAAGGCTATCCTTCCCTACGAACCCACGGGCGCCGGCTCCAGCCCCCGCAACACCCCGAGCGCCGGCGAGACCGAGTCCTCAAACTCCCCGTCCGAAAGCGCAGGACGCGCCCCTTCGACCGGGACCGATTCCTCAAGCTCGATCCAGGACTTGCACCCGCCGTAGCTCTCCCTAAACGGTAGCTCCACGGTCTCCGGCAGCACGTAAGTCCTCAAGACGAGCACCGTCAGAGGTTTCTTCGGCCGCCACTTGAAGCGGCTCTCGGCGTACTCGTGCGTCCACATGTGATGCTCGTTGAGGGCCGCCAGGTCGTCCGCCTCGGAGATCTCGTACGCCCCCTCGACCTCGGCGAACGACGAGAACCGCAACGGACCGTCGTCGGTAAGGTCGGGGATGTCGTCCATGATCCCGCGGTACTCCGGCTTTATGAGCTCGGGCCTCTGGTGCTCGTAGCCAGGCAGGAGCAAGAAGCGCGTCTTCGGCACGGCGAACGCCTTCTCCCTGATGCCGCCCTTGCGGACCACGAGCGCCGTGGCTCCGCGCTCAAGCGCCCTCACGGTCACGGCCCACTCCTTCAGCGTGTGGCGCAGAGAATCCAAAAGACCACCTCTCGTATAATGCGACCGTCAAAGTTACACAGAGATTATATGACGCGAGCGTACCGGCTTCGACAGGAGGCTTCACATGACGCAGCACGACACCCCGCACCGCATAGAACGCGACTCGATGGGCGAGGTAGAAGTCCCCCGCGACGCCCTCTTCGGCGCCCAGACCCGCAGGGCCTTAGACAACTTCCCCATAAGCGGCATCCGCTTCCCGCGCCGCTTCATCGAGGCCCTCGGCGCCATAAAGCTCGAAGCCGCCAACGTCAACCACGAGCTCGGCGGCCTCGACGAGAACCTCAAAAACGCCATCGTCGCCGCGGCCGAAGAAGTCGTCGAAGGAACCCTGGACAAAGACTTCGTCCTCGACATCTTCCAGACCGGCTCCGGGACGTCGACCAACATGAACGCCAACGAGGTCATCTCCAACCGGGCCGTGCAGACTTTAGGCGGAGAGCTCGGCTCCAAGGACCCCGTCCACCCCAACGACCACGTAAACCGCGGCCAGTCCTCAAACGACGTCATCCCGACCGCCATCCACCTCGCGGCCCTCATCTCCATCGAGCGCGACCTCCTGCCCGCCCTCCACAAGCTGCGCGACGCTTTGGGCGACAAATCCGTCGAGTTCGACGGCGTGGTGAAGACCGGGAGGACGCACCTCCAGGACGCCACCCCGATCCGTCTCGGGCAGGAGTTCCTCGGCTACGCCGGCCAGATCGAACGCGGCATCCAGAGGATAGAAAAAGCCCGAGAAGACCTCTCAGAAGTGGCCCTGGGCGGCACCGCCGTCGGCACCGGCGTGAACACCCACCCCGATTTCGCCTCAAGGGTCTGCGAGAAGCTCAGCGCCCGCTTCGGCGTGGAGATCCGAGAGACAGAGAACCACTTCCAGGCCCAGAGCGCCATGGACGCCGCCGTCTTCGCCAGCGGCGCCCTAAAGACCGTCGCCGTAAGCCTCCTCAAGATAGCCAACGACGTCCGCTTCCTAGGTGCCGGCCCGCGGGCCAACCTCGCCGAGATAGCCCTCCCCGAGGTTCAGCCTGGCTCCTCCATCATGCCGGGCAAGGTCAACCCCGTAATAGCCGAGAGCGCCGCGATGGTCAGCGCCCAGGTGATAGGCAACGACGCAACCGTCGCCCTCGCCGGCGCCAGCGGCAACTTCGAGCTGAACGTCATGCTCCCCGTCATAGCCCACAACCTCCTCCAGTCCGTAGAGCTCCTCGCGAGCACCGCAGACAACTTCACCGACCAGCTCGTAGTTGGACTCCGGGCAACAGACCGCGGCCCCGCGCTCGTCGAGCAGGGCCTCATGCTCGCCACCGCGCTCGCGCCCGAGATCGGCTACGACAAAGCCGCCGACCTCTCCAAAGAGGCCTACAAGACCGGCAGGACCATCCGCGAAGTCGCCCGTGAGGAGACAGACCTTTCCGGGGAAGAGCTAGATCGTTTGCTGGATGCCCGGAAGATGACTGAGGCGTAGCCTGTTCCGGCAAAGCAGTTGACCGCTTTGTTCGTAGTGTCGTAAAATGATACTATGAGCCTCAGCAGTAAGCAACGCAAGACGCTCCAGGCGGTCTTTGAAGATCCGGTGCGCTCGAACGTGGCCTGGGCCGACGTGGAGAAGTTGATTGGGGCACTGGAAGCTGAGGTAAGCGAGGGACGTGGTTCGCGAGTTCGTGTGTACCTGGGCGGGGTGCGGGCGGTGTTCCATCATCCGCACCCGCAGAAGGGAACCGATAGAGGGGCGCTCAAATCGGTGCGGAGGTTACTGGTAGAAGCCGGGTTCGAGCCGGAGGAGTAGGGGAATGTTGCAGCACAAGGGATACACGGGACAGGTCGAGTTCGATGATGAGGCGAGGCTCTTCCATGGCGAGGTGATCGACCTGCGAGACGTCGTCACCTTCCAAGGCAGGAGCGTCGAGGAGCTGGAGGAGGCGTTCCGAGATTCCGTGGACGATTACCTGAAGTTCTGCGAAGAGCGCGGCGAAGAGCCCGACAGGCCGTTCTCCGGGCGGTTGATGCTCCGGTTGTCACCGCAGCTGCATCGTCAGGCATATACGCGTGCCCGGCAGGAAGGCAAAAGCTTGAATCAGTGGATCTCGGAGAGGCTGGAGCAGGCCGGGTAGCCTAACAGAAGGCTACTCCCGACTTCGAACATTCGTCTTCCGGCCCTGCCTTATGTTATATATCGGCCGCATACATCGGGGTTTCATGGAGCGGACACGGATCTATCTGACGGAAAAGGAGCGCAGGGTGCTGGCGGCCATAGCCAGCCGCACCGGCAGGACGCAGAGCGAGTTGATCCGTGAGGCCGTGGATGGATTCATAGTTCGATACAGGGAAGGAAACCGGCTGGAGTTCCTCCGCGCCGCGCCGGGCATTTGGAAAGACCGCGACGACCTACCCGATTTCGAGGCGCTGCGCCAAGAGTTCGACGAGCGTGGCGAACCTACCGAAAAGCGATAACCCGTGGCCGAACGGTTGCTCATAGATACCGACGTGCTCGTCGAATACTTGAGGGGACGAGGCGAAGCCGTAGAGTATCTGGAAGGCCTCACCTCGGACCTCTACCTCTCGGTGATCTCGGTCGCCGAACTGTTCGCCGGCGTCAAAAGCGACGAAGAAGAGAAGGCCTTGGAGCAGCTTCTCCAGGCGTTCGTTATCCTGACCGTAACGGAGAAGGTGGCCCGCCTCGGTGGACGTCACCGCAGGCAGTACACACCCAGTCACGGCACCGGCTTGGCGGACGCCCTGATCGCCGCAACCTCCGAGGAGGGCGACGCGGGCCTCGTGACCTTCAACCGGCGTCACTTCCCGATGGCCTCCAGGATCAAAGTTCCGTATGAGCAATGATCTAGAGATTGGCAAGGCTATCAGCGAGAGGGTTGAGCCATCGGGGTACCAACTTGGCTACCTACTGGATGCTTGGAAGATGACCGAAGTGTAGGTTAATTAGATGGCTAGAGGGATCTGGGGCGATCTTCTTGGCCCTACTTCCGCATTCCGGGCTCGAGGACCTTCTTACGCAGGCGGATGGACTCTGGTGTGATCTCGACGAGCTCGTCCTCGCCGACGTATTCGAGGGCGTCTTCCAGGCTCAGCGGCCGGACCGGCGTCAGGTTTAGGGCGTCGTCGGCGCCGGCGGAGCGGACGTTGGTTAGCTTCTTGTTCTTGCAGACGTTGACGTTCAGGTCGTTCTCGCGGCTGTAGGAGCCGACGACCATGCCGACGTAGACGTCTGTGGCGGGCTGGATGAAGAAGACGCCGCGCTCCTGGAGCTTCCAGATGGAGTAGGCGAAGGCGCTGCCGGCCTCTATCGCCACCATGCTGCCGTTCTTGCGGGTCTTGAGGTCGCCGGCCCACGGGGCGTAGCCGTCGAAGACGTGGCTCATAATGCCCTCGCCCTGGGTCATGGAGAGGAACTGGGTGCGGAAGCCGAAGAGGGCCCGGGCCGGGATCTTGAACTCTATCCGCGTCCGCGAGCCCTGCGGCTCCACGTCGACGAGCTGGCCCTTGCGGCCGGAGAGCGTGCCGATGATCGTCGAGGCGAACCGCTCGGGCACGTCGAGGACCAGGTGCTCGAACGGCTCGTGCTTTCGGCCCTCGATCTCCCGCACGATGACCCGCGGCGAACCGACCTGCACCTCGTAGCCCTCGCGGCGCATGGTCTCGAGCAGGATGGAGAGGTGCAGCTCGCCGCGGCCCGAGACCTCGAACTCCTCGGGGCGGAGCTCCTCGACGCGCAGGGAGACGTTGGTCTGGACCTCGCGCATGAGGCGGTCGCGGAGGTGGCGGCTGGTGACGTACTTGCCCTCCTTGCCGGCGAAGGGGGAGGTGTTGGGGCCGAAGGTCATGCTGACGGTCGGCTCGTCCACCGTGATGATCGGGAGCGCCTCCGGGTCGGCGAGGTCGGCGACGGTCTCGCCTATCTGCGCGTCCTCGATGCCGGAGAGGGCCACGATGTCCCCCGCGCCCACCCTCTCGGCCTCGATGCGCTGGAGGCCGAGGTGGGTGAAGGGCTGGACGACGCGCGTCTTGGTCATCGTGCCGTCCTTGTGGACGAGGTTGACGAACTCGCCCTTATGGGCCTCGCCGCGCTGCACGCGGCCGATCACGATGCGCCCGAGGTAGTCTGAGTAGTCCAGGTTGGTGACGAGCATCTGGAAGGGGGCCGTAAGGTCGGTGGCGGGGGCCGGTATCTCCTCGAGCACGGTCTCGAAGAGCTCCTGCATGTCGTCGCGCGGGGCGTCCATGTCCTTGAACGCCTTGCCCTCGCGGGCTACGGCGTAGAGGATGGGGAAGTCGAGCTGCTCGTCGGAGGCGCCGAGGTCGGCCATGAGGTCGAAGGTGAGGTCGACGACCTCTTCGGGGCGGGCGTCCTGGCGGTCTATCTTGTTTATGACCACGATGGGCTTGAGGCCGAGCTCTATGGCCTTGCGCAGGACGAAGCGGGTCTGGGGCATGGGGCCTTCGGCCGCGTCGACCAGCAGCAGGCAGCCGTCGACCATGCCGAGGACGCGCTCGACCTCGCCGCCGAAGTCCGTGTGGCCGGGGGTGTCGACTATGTTGATCTTGACGCCCCCGTACTCCACGGCGGTGTTCTTGGCCAGGATGGTGATGCCGCGTTCCTTCTCCAGCACGTTCGAGTCCATGGCGCGCTCTGCTATCTCCTGGCCGTGCCCGAGCTCGAGCGTCTGGCGCAGCAGGGCGTCCACGAGCGTCGTCTTGCCGTGGTCGACGTGCGAGATGATGGCGATGTTGCGGTAGTCCACGCGTTCTCCTGACAAACACCTCCCACCACACAAGGCTCTGACGCGCGTGCGGGAGATCCGAGCAACAAAAAAGGCCGCGCGATGCGGGCCTTCGAAGGAAGATTCTACCGCATAAAGCGCCGAAGACTACCCGCCCGGTGCCCGGGTGACGCCTTCAGGGATAGGACTTCTTTCGCTCGGCAACGCCTGCGGAACTCGAAGAGCGGGACTAGAACAGGAGCAGGTAGGCCACGTAGAGGAACACGCCGACCAGGATCGCGGCCACGACGACGACCGCTATCTTGCCGGCAAGGCCCGTCTTCCAGACGTCCCGGACGAACTGCCAGAGTCGCCGGAGGCGGACTTCGGACCAGTCCAGGAAGCGGGCGGCGGGGAGAAGCTCGCCGGCCAGGATCGCGAGCCCGAGGAAGACGGTGGCGAAACCGGGGCCCGGCAGGGGCGCCGTTAAGAGGCTCCCCACAGCGAGGATGGAGCCCAGGATCACGAGCACGATCCTGTTGACCAGATGCCCGGGCTCTTGCTGCCGGCGGTGGTAACGGTCCTTGAACCGGTCGCCCGGCTTGCTCTCCTTGAACTCTTCCCAATCGCCTTTGAGCCTCCCGATCATGCCCCGATCATTGCCCATTTCGCCCCATTTAGCAACACCACCCGAAAAGGACAGGCCCGTTTCGGGCGACGTCGGCGCGACGGACGTCCCGTTCTTATCGTGAGGAGCTTTGCTACTTGGTAAGCAAAATTTGGCCTCTTAGACCCCGCCCGGGTGAAACCTTGGTCGAGGGGCAGGCGTGGGGGGGGAGGACGCACTACGAGCCCGGTGCGTCCTGCTGGACGGACCCGGCTACGACCGATCCGGAGGGGGCGAAGGCCTTCTACGGCGGTCCCTTCTACGGCGGTCCCTTCTACGGCGGTCTGTTCGGCCGGGAGGCGGAGGACCTGCCCGCAGGGGACGCCGCCTTCGCCGTCTATGAGGGCGAGACGGACGGCTGATCCTGCTCGGTTCGCGAACCGCGCCGTCGGCGTCCGGCTGTCGGCCCGTCCCATGAACCCTTCTCCTGCATCCCGGTGCCGGATGCGGTATACCGAAAGCGCAGTAAACATACGGAAAGAGGGATGATGTCCGAATCTAACAACGGCGCGGGCCGCACGCAGGTGGCCACCCTCGGGGGCGGGTGCTTCTGGTGCACGGAGGCGGTCTACCTCGAGGTGCGGGGCGTCGAGAAGGTGGAGTCCGGGTACTCGGGCGGGTACGTGCCGAACCCGACGTACCGGCAGGTGTGCTCCGAGACCACGGGGCACGCCGAGGTCGCGCAGGTGACGTTCGACCCTGATGTGATCTCTTACCGGGAGGTCCTCGAGGTCTTCTTCGCCACCCACGACCCGACGACGCTCAATCGCCAGGGGGCGGACGTGGGGGCGCGGTACCGCTCGGCTGTCTTCTACCACGACGAGGAGCAACGGGAGGTCGCCGAGGCGGTCATCGCGGAGCTCGGGTCGCAGGGCATCTGGGACGACCCTATCGTGACGGAGGTCGTGCCGTTCGAGGAGTTCTACGTGGCGGAGGGCTACCACCAGAACTACTTCGCCAGCAACGGCCGTCAACCCTACTGCCAGGTCATCATCGCCCCGAAGGTCGCGAAGTTCCGCAAGGAGCACCTCGAAAGGCTAAAGGCTTAGGGGTTTCGGCCCTCAGGGGATAGGGCGGGGGCGAAGGTGAAGAGGATGTTTGTCGTCTCGTTCGTCCTCGCCCTCTGCTCTTGCGGTCCCGGGACCGAGCCTCCGCCGGGAACTTCCGGCGGGGAGAACGTTCCCGAACGTACCGCCGAGGGGGCCGCGGTGGAAGAGGCCACGCCCAGGCCGGAGCCGGCGGGGGAGACCACGGCCTCGCTGGCCGACGGCGGTCGAAAAGACGAGACCGGGGGGCAACCCCCCGAGCCGGCGTTGCGGGGCGGGCCGGCGACGACGAGCACGGCGACGCGGGCGGCGGTCGGGACGAACGGGATGGTGAGCGCGGCCCACCCGCTCGCCACGCGGGCGGGGGTGGAGATCCTGGAGAGCGGCGGCAACGCCTTCGACGCGGCCGTCGCCGTGGGCGCCGCCCTGAACGTCGTCGAACCGATGATGAGCGGCGTCGGCGGGTACGGCGCCACGGTCGTCTACGACGCGGAGAAGGGGGAAACCCGCTTCCTGGAGACCGGCAGCAGGACGCCAGAATCCCTCGACCCTTCCGTGTTCCGGCCGCCGACGGCAGGATATCAGGAGAACCGCTGCGGCGGCCCGGTCGTCTCCACGCCCGGCAACCTCAACGCGTGGGAGCTCATGTGGGAGGAGTACGGGGAGAAGGAGTGGTCCCGGCTCTTCGGCCCGGCCGTGCGCTACGCCGACGAGGGGTTCGTCATCCGGGAGGAGACGGCGGGTTGGATCGGCTCGGAGTACTCCGCCTTTCCGGCGCACGCCCAGGAGATCTACGGCAACAACGGCGCCCCGCTCGGGACGGGCGACCGCCTCGTGCAAGACGACCTGGCCGGATCCCTCAGGCGCATCGCCGAAGGGGGCGCGGGCGCGGTCTACGACGGCGAGCTCGGGCGGGCCATGGTCGCCGAAGCCCGCGAGAACGGCAGCTTCCTGACCGAAGAGGACCTGCGGGAGAACCGCGCCCGCTGGCGCGAGACCATAAGCTCGGACTACGGGGACGGGGAGATCGTCACGGCCGGGCCGCCTTCGACCGCCTGGGGCTCGCTCGTCCGGCTCGGCACGCTTGGAGAGCTCGACCCCGCCTCCCTCGGCCAGAACACCTCCCCCTACGTCCACGCGCTCACCGAGATCTCCAAAAACGCCTTCTCCCAGACCTCCCAGTACGCCGCCGACCCGCCCTTGAACGAGCTCTTCTCCGAAGGCCACTTCGCCGAACAGGCCGCTGCCGTGGACTTCTCCGGCGCCGCCCCCTACGAGCCGCCCGTAACCTTTGATTCGGCCACCAGTTGCTCCCCGACAGGCTACGTCCCCACCACGGAGGCCCCGGCTTCCGCCTCGGCGTCGGCGAGCGCGCAGGCGGGCGTCGGGCACACCACGCACTTCGTCGTCGCCGACCGGGAAGGCAACGTCGTCTCCTCGACACAGACCCTCGGCAACGTCTTCGGGAGCAAGCTGATGCCCGAAGGGACCGGGCTGTGGCTCAACGACCAGCTCGCCTGGAGCCGGTTCGAGCCCCGAGGCAACGTCTTCGACGTCTACCCCGGCCGCCAGACCCTCTACGCGCTCTGCCCCACGATAGTCCTGCGCGACGGCCGGCCCGTCGTCGCCCTCGGCACGCCCGGCGGGCGCACGATCCCGCAGACCACCACGCAGATGCTGACGAACATGGAGACCTTCGACATGGACGTCCAGGAGGCCATAAGCGCCCCCCGCTTCAGCTTCGTCATCCCCGACCTCCTCGGCGTCGAACCGGGGATACCGGCGGACGTCCGGGCCGAACTCGAAGCCCTCGGTCACGACGTCTACGTGGACGAGTTCGGCTTCGGCAACGCCCACGGCCTCACCATCGAGTACGACGGGGAGAACGACCCTAACCGATTCACCGGCGGCGCGGACCCCCGCGGCGAGGGCGCCGCGTCGGGGCTCTAGAGCTTTCAGCGGTCGGCTTTTTGGCGGAACGTCCAGGCACGCCCGCCGGGCGTTTTTGCCCGAGGGCGAACGGGGAAAGGTGGTAAAGAAGCTGGTTCTCTGGTGGCCGGGAGGACTGGCCTCTACGACGTGTGTTCCGGCCGGAGAGGAGCGCAGGTGGGTATCAACCGCTGGGAAGAGCAGCAGGAGAGGGCGGACAAGACCGGCCGTGACCCGGACAAGTTGCCCTCGAACGAGGGGAAAGGCGACGAATCCTCCCGTATGCGGGCCTCCGAGGAACCGGCCGAAGACCGCGAGAAGCAGAAGGTCGTGAAGAAACTGCAGGAGCGCGAAGGCGGCGACGAGTAGGCCGCCGAGCGTCCGTCGAGAACGGAGAGCGGGCGGACGAAGGCCCTAGTTCCGGTCCAATCCCCCGAGGCCGAAGAGGTCGGTTTCGTCTTGGCCCGTCTGGAGGGCCTCTATGAGCTCTTCGAGGCGGCCCATCTCCACCCTCATACCTCCCTCCCCTGCGGGCGGCGGGTCCAGGGCGACGTATTGTGCCTTGCCCCGGCACTCTTCCAGCGCGACGAGCAGGCCGGCGCCCGAGACTTCGACGGGCTTCCAGTCGGGGCCGAAGTCCGTGGAGTCGAGGAAGGACTGGGCCTTTTCGGCGGAGTCGAAAAGCGGCAGAGAGGGGCGGTCGTCGATGGAGATCAGGAGCGGCTCCATCCCCGGGGCGGCCTCCTCGAAGAGGAGCACGTATGGCGGCTGCGGGGCTTCCCTGGCCGGCATCGCTAGGCGGGCCTCGGGGCCATCGTTACGAGCAGGACGAGCTCTTCTTCGGAGTCGTTGCGCACACCGTGGGGGACGCCGGCGCGCGCGATAATGGCGTCGCCTTCGGCGAGATCCGCCTCCTCCTCGCCGATGGTGAAGCAGCCGGTCCCCCTCGCGACGTAGTAGACCTTGTCCGAGCCCTCGTGGGCGTGGACCTTCTGGGACTGGCCGGGCAGCAGGCAGTAGGCGTCGTAGAAGAGGTGGGGCGAGTCGAAGAGGGCGTTCTTCTTCATCTTCTCGTCCGAGAAGGAGACCTGATCCTCCAGCCGTTTGCTCTCCAAAGCTCTTCCTTCCGTCTCTTCCATCGTCCCCACTCTAGCATCCCGTCGTCGGCTTGCTATCATGCGCGTCTCATGGAGAGTAGGCAGAACATCGGGTTCCCGGAGGTGACCCTGCGCCTCCCGGGTTGGGTCGGGGCGCTCGTCGCCGAGGAGAACAGGACGTACCCGACGGTGAAGGAGAGGATGCGCTTCGCGGTCGGGCTCTCGCGCCTGAACGTGCGCAACGGGACCGGGGGGCCGTTCGGGGCGGCCGTCTTCGAGAGGGAGACGGGGCGGCTGCTCGCGCCCGGCGTGAACCTCGTCGTGGGGTCGGGCTGCTCCGTCTTCCACGCGGAGATGGTCGCGATCATGGTCGCCCAGAGGGCGGTGGGCACCTTCGACCTGGGCGGGGAGAGCCTGCCGGACTACGAGCTGGTCGCCACCACCGAGCCGTGCGCGATGTGCCTGGGTGCTACCCCCTGGTCCGGCGTCAGGAGCCTCGTCTGCGGCGCCCGCGACGAGGACGCCCGCGCCGTCGGCTTCGACGAGGGCGCCAAGATGTCCGAGTGGGCCGGCTCGCTCGAGGACCGCGGCATCTCCGTCGAGCGGAACGTCTTGCGCGAGGAGGCCGTCGGGGTCCTGCAGGAGTACGCCGAGCGGGGGGGCGAGATCTACAACTCCCGCCGGGGCGGGGACCGGTCTTGATCCCGGAGGTCGCCCTGCTGGACGTCCTCCCCTCCAAAACGGACGAGTTCGAGAGAACCTTCGCGGCGGCCTCGGCGATCATATCCTCGATGCCGGGTTACCTATCCCACGAGCTACAGCGCTGCCTGGAAACCCCGCACCGCTACGTCCTGCTCGTCCTCTGGAAGAGGCTCGAAGACCACACCGAAGGTTTCCGCGGTTCGGAGGGATACCGGGAGTGGAGACGGTTGCTCCACCACTTCTACGATCCTTTTCCCATGGTGCGGCATTTCGAGCCGGTTCACTCGGGCTGAAATACGGACCCCAGGTCTTAGGTGACCTCCTGCATCCCGAACCCCGGGACCGCGAGGACGCACAGCGAAGGCAGGCCCAGCCTCTGCCACAGCCCGTGGGGCTCGACCCCGTTGTACCGTGCGACGAACAGGGAGATCATGGTCCCGTGCGCGACCACCACGACCACCTCCTCGTCGTGCGTATCGAGCACGGCCCGCACGGCTTTATCGAACCGGCCGAGGGCCTGCTCCGCCGTCTCCCTGCCCCAGACGGACTCACGCGGCCTCTCGAAGAAGGTTCTGGCGCCAGATCGAACCCCTCCATGCTCAGAAACGGGACGCCCGTCCGGTCGTGCTCGTGAAGATCTGGCAAGGTGAGATTCTCCACGCCTAACCGACCCGCGGCCAGCCGGGCGGTCTCCCCGGCCTTCGGCTCCTCGCCGGACACAACGACCCCGGGCCCGTAGCGTCCCAGACGCCCGCCCAACAGAACGCTCCCGTAGCGTCCCCTCTCCGAGAGACGCCAGAGCTTCGGGTCCACACCCGGTACCAAAACGGGCTCCGAATGCTTCACGAGGACGAGTGTCCGTTTTGCCATCAAGCTCCTGGATTACAGTCTAGACGAGGAACTCTTTCGGAAAGCGCGTCAGGTTCCTGGAGCCGTCCTCGGTGACGAGGACCAGGTCTTCGATACGGATGCCGCCGACCTCCGGGTAGTAGAGGCCCGGTTCGACGGAGACTATGTCGCCGGGGATCAGTTCCTGGCCCGCGAGGCCGAGGCGGGGGGCTTCGTGGATCTCCAGCCCGACGCCGTGCCCCGTTCCGTGGAAGAAGCCCTCGGTGAGCGGCCTGCCCCCCTCGCGGTCGTGGAGTTGGGTCTTGTAGCCCGCTTCGTGGAGGATCTCGGAAACCTTGTCGTGCACGTCCTTGCCGTCCACGCCCGGCCCGATCATGGCGAGGGCGGCCTCCTGGCTCTCCAGCACGGCGTCGTACATCTTCCGGAGATCCTCGTTCGGCTCCCCCTTGACGAAGGTGCGGGTCATGTCCGCGTAGTACCGGCTCGACAGGTCTTTGGGGAAGATGTCCAGGATGATGGCCTCGCCCGCTTTCAGGGGGCCGCTGCCCCGCTCGTGCGGGTCGGCGGCCTGGGACCCGCCGGCCGCTATGGTGCCGTCGCCGAGACAATTGCGGCGCAGAAGCTCCACGTTTATCTCCGAGCGCAGGATCTCGCTCGTCAGGGCCTCGCCGCCCCAGAGGAGCGCGCCGTCTCCATCGACCTCCGCCTCCCTCAAGATCCCCACGGCGTGTTCGCAGGCCTCTTCCACGGCCCGCTGGGCCTTCTCGACGTGGGCGACCTCTTCTGCGGACTTTGCGCGGCGGAGGCCGTCGAACAGTTTGCCGTCCGGCTCGAGCGTGAGGCCGCGGTCGCGCAGGGCGTCGGCGTAGGCGACGGCGAGGGTGGGGGGGACGGCAAGGGGGGAGTCCGCCGCGCCGAGCTTCTCGAGCAGGGTCCGGATGGCGGCGGCGTAGGCCTTCGCGCCGCTCTTGAGCTCGCGGGCGAGCTTCGCGATAGAGAGTTCCTCGTAGGAGAGGAGCTCGTCCGTGGGGGCGACCTTCTCCGCCCTCCCGTACTCCAGGGAGGAGACCGCGAGGTACGTCTTGCCAGCCACGCGCAGGCAGATCACGTCGTCCGGCGCCAGAAAACCGGAGAGGTGGTAGGCGTCGGCGTCGTGCTCCGGCGCCCCGATCACGAGCAGGTTCCGACCGTCGTCCGTCATACTCTTCCTCTCGAAAATAGGGTCCCTATAAGGCCAACCATTCTACTACCGCCCGGCGGAGACACGTCTGGGCGCTCGTATATAATCGGCCGCGGGATGCAGCACAAGCGCGACATGCGAAGCCGGGTACAGGACGCCCTCGACAAGGTGCGTCCAGCCCTCAAAGCCGACGGCGGGGACGCCCGCATCGTCGCCTGCGACGAGAAGACCGGCACCGTCAGCATCCAGATGCTGGGCGCCTGCAAGGGATGCCCCCTCTCCCAGTTGGACTTCTCCTACGCGATAGAGAGCCTCATCCGACGCGAAGTGCCCGAAGTCCGCGAGATAGTCGCGGTCTAGCCAGCACGCCGCGCCCCCTTCGTACGCGAGGTGGCCTAGCGCCTCGTCTTGAGACGCTTGAGCTGCTCGGCCGTCCGGGCCGCGCCGGCGCGCGTGCTGAACCTCACGCTTTGGGCCAGCAACCAGTCCCGCCAACGCGGCACGACGTAAGGGCGTCCGTCCTCCAGGGCCTCCAGGGAGGCCGCCACCGCTTGGCAGGCGGTGCCCGTGCCGGTGAGGATGGTGTAGCGTCTGGGGTCCGCAGTCCCGCCCCAGAAACCGGTGTCGCTCAACCCGCCCGGACAGAGGGCTTGAACCTTCACGCCGTGGGGACCGACCTCGTAGCTCGGGAACACCGGGGAAGAGGAGTCGAGGATGGGGTCCCGTGTGGCCGGAGCGGAGATCGGCCGGGGCCCGTCAGGAGGTGGTCCCGGTCGGTCGGCCCGCCGGATCGCCATCTCACCAGCGGAGGCCCGGGCATCGCGGCGGTCGGAGGCCCCGCCTGTCACGCCCCCGTTACGCCCCCGTCACGCCGCGGCGGTAGCCTGGGCGTACCTTCCAGGGCCGTAGTCGGATGGCGCTTGGGGCGGTCACGCGCAGGCCGCCGCCGTCCGACGGAACGCGAAGGAATCGTGACGGAGAAGATCGTGTAAGCCGGAGGAGACCCGCGTGAGACCCGCGGGCCGTACAACCACCATTTCGTACGGAAGGCTTCGTACAGAGAGGTTGCTGGATGTCGCAGAGGAAGTCGCAAGGAGAAGATGCCCCGCCCGAAGCGCACGGGCACGCCATCGTCATCGGGGGCAGCATGGCCGGGTTATTCAACGCCCGGGTCCTCTCGGATCACTTCGAGCGCGTAACAATAGTCGAGCGGGATAGCTTCCCGGAAGGACCGGGGTTCCGCAAGGGTGTGCCCCAGTCGAGGCACCTGCACGCCTTTCTGACGCGCGGACGCCAGATAGCCGAGAGGTTCTTCCCGGGCCTCAAGGAGGAGCTCGTCTCCCACGGGGCCGAGCCCATGGACATGAGCGAAGATGGCAACTGGCTCACGCCCGCCGGTATGGCTCCGCGCTTCCGCTCCGAGATCTCGCTCCTGACGATGAGCCGCTACCTGCTGGAGTGGGCCGTTCGTGGGCGCGTGGCTTCGCTGCCGGGCGTCGGCTTCCTGGGGCGGACCGAAGTGACGGGCCTCTTGCCGGCCACCGGCGGGACGAGCGTCGCGGGCGTGAAGGTGCGCTCCCGCGACCACGGGGACGGGGCGGATCCCGAACAGCCGCTCTACGCCGACCTGATCGTGGACGCCAGCGGGCGCAACTCGCGCGCGCCGCGGTGGCTTGAGGCACTCGGCCACGAGCCGCCCGAGGAGACGGTCGTAAACGCCCACCCCGGTTACGCTACCCGCGTCTTCAAGCGCCCGGAAGACCCCTCGCGGGATTGGAAGAGCATGTTCGTGCAAATCTCGCCGCCCGAGCACCAGCGCGGCGCGGTAATGTTCCCCATCGAGGGGGGGCGCTGGATTTGCTCCCTCATCGGCATGGGCGGCGACCACCCGCCCACGGACGAGGAAGGTTTCATGCGGTTCGCCGGCAGCCTGCGCTCCCCGGTACTGTACGAGGCGATCAGGGACGCAAAGCCCGTCTCCCCGATCCACGGCTACCGCGATGTAGAGAACAAGAAGCTCCACTACGAGAAGCTCCCCCGCCAGCCCCACAACTTCCTCGTCACCGGGGACGCGGCCTGCGCCTTCAACCCCGTCTACGGGCAGGGCATGACCACCGCCGCCCTCGGCGCCGAGCTCCTCGAAGGCCTCCTGCGCGGGCGGAGCGCCGACGATGATTTCGTCGGCCTCTCTCGCGGTTTTCAGAAGAAGCTTGCGAAGGTGAACGCCGGGCCGTGGCTCCTCTCGACGGGCGAGGACTTGCGGGTGCGCGGGACCGAGGGCGGGACGGCGGGGCTCTCTACGCGCCTGACCCACGGCTACATGGACCGGGTACTCGCGCTCTCGCTGCGGGACCTCGGGGTTCGCCGGACCTTCCTTGAGGTGTTCGCGATGCTCAAGCCTCCGACCGCGATGTTCGGTCCGGACATCGCCCTGAAGGTGTTGCGGGGTCGGTAGCCCGGCGCAAGGCCACCGTCTGCCCGGCGGCCGGCGGAGACCTGGCCAAAAACCGTGCAACGTCCGCCCGGAGCGAGACCCGGCAGAACGCCTTCGCAGGATAAAGGCGAGGATTCCCACGAACTAGCAGCAAACGGCGCACTGTAGCGTGCGGCCGTCGCCGCGGCCGTCTTCGGCACTCCTAGGTGCTCGCGAGGTCCACCGCCTTCCGAACGCCGGCGGCGTACTCCGACGGGCGCTCCCACGCCGCGAAGTGACCGCAGGCGGGCTCTTCGGTCCAGGACCGGACGTCGAAGAAGCGCTCGTGGCCGAGCTCGCCCATCGCGTCCGCGATCGCCTCGGCCATGACCGAGGCAGGCATGCCGCGGCCGGCGCCGCGAACGGGAAGCCGGGCAAGGCCGGTACGACCAGGTGGAGGTCCGAGAGCATGGGCGGGACCTTCTCGAAGCGCAGGACCGAGTCGGGCCAGCCGTGGAGGAGCAAAACCGGGACGGCGTCGGCCTCCGCCGCCCGCAGGTGGACCGCCCGGCTCGGCGCGCCGTTCCGCCGGTCAGGACCCACGGCAGGGCGCGGGCCTCATGTAAGGTTGGAGCGTGCTCTACTGCTGTTCTTGCCTCGATGCCCGCAGGGCTTCCGGGGGTATCGCTTCGCGGGCTTCGGCGAGGGCGTCTATGGCCCTCTTGCGGGCGCGGCGGAGCTTGAGGCGTTGGAGGAGGGGGGCGTTTGGGAGGGCCTCGTTCACGAGGTGGGTTAGCGTGATCATGTCGTTGGCGCAGGCGCGGTAGCCCAGGGCGCACATCTCGACGCGGGTCTCGTTGGCGGGGAGCTCGGTGAGGGAGCGCCGGATCTCGGCCGCCCGCTCGGCGATGGAGCGGGAGAGGCTCTCGGGGGTCTCCGCGGCCGGGCGGCGGGGCCTGTGGCCCGTGATCGCCTCTGGCGAGAGGCGGCGCAGTCGGTGGGCCGGGCTGTCGAGCTCGCGACGCACGACGAGCGCGATGACGACGGTGAGCGGCACGATGGGGAGCAGGAGCCAGATCGGGGTGTCCGGCACGAGTTGGGCCAGCAATACGAGGCCGACGACCTCCACGACCAGGACCAGCGCGACCCCGGCTTTGAACAACTCTCGTTCGAACATCCCTTTCGGCACCTTCCGCCACCGCCGCTGCGAAGGACCCTAGTCTATGTTTCGCGCGGCGGTTTGGCAAGAACCTCTTCGGCGGGCGGTATAATCCCGAACATGCAGAACCCCAAAGCCCCCGAGTTCGACCTCGCCCGACCCTTCTCCAGCGCCCTCGCGACGATCCGGGCGGTGCTGTTATCGCCGAGGGTTTTCTTCTCGAACCTTTCGGCCGAGGGGCGCTTGAGGGAGCCGGTGCTGTTCGTGCTGCTCGTGGGGACGATTACCGGCGTGCTCGGGGCCGTGGTCGCCCTGATCTCGAACGTGGTGTCAGGGGGACTCGGGCCGGGCGACCTCAGGGCTGCGGTGCTCGAAGGGCTCCTCTTCGCGCTGCTCTCCCCGGTTGGGGTCGCGGTCGCGGCGGGGGTCTACCTGCTCTCGATCAGGACGTTCGTCGGCAAGGTCGCGGACCTCCCGCAGGTGTACCGTCTGCTTGCCTACGCCTTCTCCGCCTTCGCGATCGCCTGGGTCCCGGTATTGGGCTCCGTGGCCATCTCCTACGCCCTGCTGGTGCTCATGGGGATAGCCATCAAGGAGGTCTACGAGACGTCTTTCCTTACGGCCGTCATCACGGCGCTGGTCGGTTTCGTACCCGTTGGCTCCGCGCTCGTGTGGATCACGGCCGTGGCCCTGTCTTCCTGACGAGCGCCTCGTACTCCCGGCGGTCCCGCCGCGCCCGGCGGCGCAGCCCTTCGGGCGTGGAGCCGGGGTCCCTGCCGTAGCGCTCGACGAGCAGGTTGTTGGAGATCCCCAGGTAAGCCCGGCGCGTGGAGAGCTCCGCCGGCACCGTCATCTCCCTCGGGAAGACGCGGTAGGCCGAGTCTTCCCGCAGGCCCAGGGCCGGCGGTCGGGCCCCGCGCTCCTTGCGGGAGGAGATCCGTGCTTCCCATCGCCTCCTGAGCGCCCGCAGTTCCTCCGTGTCCGGTAGCACGCTCAACGGACCGGCCTCGAACGGGTCCTCCGGCGCGAAGCCGAACGATTCCTCGAAGAGCCGCGCCGATCTCCCCGCGCCCCGGCTCAGCAGGTACTCGTACTCGCTCCTGAGCAGCACGAGTTGCGCGTCGTAGTACGCGCCGAGCCCGTCCCGCGCCGGGCGCGAGGCATCCAGCCCCTTCTCCGCCAGCAGCCCCCGCACGACGCCGACGCGCCCCCGCAGCCGCAGCCGCTCCCGCACGAACGGCCCGCCGCCGCAGACCAGCCCGGCCGCCACCGGGATCACGGGCGCAAAGGGACCCGCCCACGCCGTCCCGAAGACCGGCGCCGAGAGCAGCACCAGCGCCCCCACCACGCACACCACCGTAAACCCGAGCTTCCACGCCCGACGCCCCCCACCCCCGGCCTCCGCGTAAGCCCGCCCGAGCTCGTACCAGAGCGCGAGCGCCTCCTCCCCAGAAGCGTCGGGTGTGCGCGGACGTTGCACGCCCACTATTCTACCCACCATGGATGAACGGCCCCCAAACCTCGCCCGCGCCGTTACCAACGTCCTCAACCCGTTCTTCATCTTCACGGCCCTCTTCGCCCTCGTCGCGTTCGCGAGGTCAAGCCTCGCGGGCGGCGCCCCCTACCTGGCGTTAGAGCTTCTCGCCGCGGCGGTCGTCGCCGGGTACTTGTTCCTCATGCGCCGCCGCAGGCGGGTGGGGGACTTCTGGATCTCCGCCCGCGCCGAACGCCTCATCCCCGCCGTGGTCCTGCTCACCGCCTTCGTCGGCCTGCTGGTCGCCCTTGCCCTCCTAGACGCCCCACGAGACCTCTTCCTGCTGACGCTCTCCATGGGCCTCGCCAGCGCCGCCGTCGCGGCCGTCACCCCCTTCTGGAAGGCAAGCGCCCACTGCACGGTCGCCGGCCACGCCGCGGTGGCGGGAATACTGCTGCTCGGGTTTCCGGGCCTGGTTTTCGTGTTGGCACTGCCGCTCGTCGTCTGGGCCCGCGTCGCGCCCACCGCGCACACGCTGCCGCAGACGCTGGCGGGGACGGCGGTGGGGGCGGCGTTCGCGCTCCTCTTCCTGGCATGAGCAGCGTCCGCAAAGCGTCAGAAGCTACCCCGCCCCGGAGCAAAAGAAAAGCCCGCCGTGCGGCGGGCCGTGTGGCGTGGCCCCACCGGGATTCGAACCCGGGCTTTCGCCGCGAGAGGGCCACGGGATTACCGGGGGGGCTCTCGCATGGTGGCGACGATCTACTGCAGTATAAATTACGGCTTGACGGTGCTGGATCTCGTTAACGCGGACGCTCAAGGACCCGCAACTCATGGGGTAGGCGCACCCCCATATGGTTGTGTAGGTTTCCGGGACCGTGTGTTACGGGTTCTGGGGTTGCTGCTCTTCCTTTCTGCTCTCTAGCTCGTTGGCCGCTTCGCTTATGATCCTGATAAGCTCCTCGTCGCTCATCTCGGAGACATCGCCGGGGGCTTCTTGGGAGCCGGCACGGTCTCCCGGTTGCTCTTCCGGTATCTCGATGCCCGGTGTTCCGGACGGTTCCCCGGGGGTTCCCAAAGCGGCACCCCCCTCGACGTTCACCGTCTCACCGGTATTCTCACCCTCGACGAAGGCCACCACGTCCTCGTAGGTCTCCAGAACCGTTACCTCCCCCTGCTTGGCAGCGTTGACCATGACGGTCTGGCTGACCCCCGCTTTATCGGCGTTGGTGATGGTGGCCATCCAGTAGAGGGTCTCGTCTTTGACTATCGGCCTGGGTTCGAGCATGACCGCGTTTTGGCCCCACTGGTAGTTGGGAAAGGCGGCTTTGGCGTAATCCAGGGCCTTGTTGACCCCGATCAAGGCGCTGCCCGCGTCGGGTTTGAAGTAGGCGACCTTGCCGCTGTGGCCGTCGACGTAGATCCCCTGGTACATCGAGAAACTTCTGCCGTAGGGCTCGGCGGCCAGAAACCACTGCGGCGCATCTCCCGTGGGGATGAGGAAGGGCATCTCGTTGGTCGAGGTTCCCTGAGAGGTGGCGGGTTGCTCATCAAGCGTGTTCTGCTGATCCTCGGGTGGGTCTATCTGAGGGATCTGGGCCTCGTTTTTGTGGGCAAACCAGGTGTTCCAGTAGCCGTTTCGGTACTTCCAGACGTCGCCGACTTTCCTCGCCAACTCCTCGGGGTAGAGTCGCTCTCCTTCGAACCGCCCGTCCTTCGTGACCTCTTCGGGAGAGAGATCCTCTATCTCCCCGTCGGGGTGAACGACCAAGACTCCGCCCCACCGGGGAACCATCACCGGGAAAGAGAACCCGTAGCTTATGTACGGGACCACCCCGAGTAGCTCTTCTCCGTCTAGAACGTAGTACTGGTTCGTGTGTTGCGCGAAGAACCTCTCTCTCTTGAGCTGCCAGCCGACGTTCCTGTAAAGGGCCATGCCCTCGCCCCGTTTGAATTCCTGGTTTACGGTCTCGGCCGACCCGTCGGGCCTGATGACCACGGCCCCGTCCTGGTTGTTGACCACGGAGTTCCACAGACCGTTGGGTTCCCTTGGGGCCACCCAATCGATCCCGCCCTCGCCGTTGTCCAGGGGTTCGAAATCCCCGAGCACCAGGGTAGGTTCGTCCTGCGTGTTCAGCCCGAAACGCGCGGCCACATCGTAGGGGAGAAACCTTAGCCCCGTCGTGTCGGGCATCTCCTCGATCTCTTCGGCTTCTATCGAGTCCAGGTACCGCAGATCCCGTAGAGGCGCGGACACGAACAGGTAGGCCAGGGCCGCGATGGCGGCAACTACCGCCACTATCTTGGCCGGGTCCCTGTCCCCTATGCTCCAGAGGTAAGCGCCGAGAACCGCACCGACCACCACCACGAGGACGAAGGGCCAGCTTACGTACAGTGCCATCACCAGGGCGTGGAAGAACGGAGACACCAGCCAGGCCAAAAACAGGACCACGACGAGGCTCACCAACAACCGTACTCGGCCAACAGAAGCCAAGCGCGACGACAAATCGCTCAGTCGTTTCCTGATCTGATCCACCAACTTGTCCTTCCTAGACCCTCTTATCCTTAGTCTATACCGTCGCGCCGCTCGATGAACCACCAGCTCGCTCTCTAGAGGGCTTTAGAATTCCCCTATCGGCCTTCGTCCGCTTCCGGAGAGAAGTAGCGCCACAAAGAAGCCGAGGAAGAAAAGCTCAAAGACGAATGGCCCGAGATATGGAACGACTCCGAGTTGGATGAGTACGTTTGACCCACACCCGACCCCAACACAGCAGCAGAACGGACGTGTCAAGCTGCCCGCGTTGACGACCACGCTCGGTGTGGGGGTAGGGAAATCCCAACAGGTAAGAGGATTTCCCGAGAGTGACCCCACCGGGATTCGAACCCGGGTTTTCGCCGTGAGAGGGCGATGTCCTTGGCCTCTAGACGATGGGGCCGTGCTTAGAAGCCGGCAGAGTTTATCGGAAGAGTGGGGCTACGTCAAAGCGGTTGCGGTAGCTCGCAGGCTGACTATCCAACCGAGAGCCGCTGCATCTTCTCGGCGGCGTCCTCGATCCTCAGCAAGGACCGCTCGCGGCCGAGGAGGAGCATGGTCTCGAAGAGGCCCGCGCTCACGGTACGCCCGGTGGTGGCGAAGCGCAGGGGGTGGATCAGGTGCCGCGCACCCTTCTCCTTCTCGGCGGCGAGGCCGCGCACGGCCTCCTCTACGGCCCCTTCCGTCCACTCGGGGAGGGCCTTGAGGCGTTCGGCGAGCTCCGGGAAGTTCTCGCGGACAAAGTCTTTGCCGAACTGCTTCTCGAACTCGGCCTCCTCGTAGTCGAGGGTGCCGCCGTAGAAGTAGCCGACGGCGTCCGGGATGTCGGTGGTGAGCGCGATGCGCTCCTTGAGGAGGTCCATGATCCCCTCTAGGCGCGGCCTGTCCGCCTCCAACTCCTCTTCCGTCGCGGCGCCGGACTCCACGAGCATGGGGGCGGCCATGTCCGCCAGTTCCGCGGGGCTCATCCGGCGGAGGTAGAGGGCGTTTATGGCGCGGAGCTTGTTCTCGTCGAAGACGGCCGGGTTGCCGCTGACGCGGTCGACGCGGAACCTCGAAGCAAGCTCGTCGCGGGTGAATATCTCCTCGTCGGCGGCGTAGCCCGCCCCGAGCAGGGCCAGGTAGTTGAAGAGGGCGTCGGGCAGGTAGCCCAGCGCGGCGAACTCCTCGACGTTTGCCGCGCCGTGACGCTTGCTGAGTTTCTTCTTATCTGGCCCAAGAACTTGTGGGACGTGGGCGAAGCCGGGGATGGCGTTGCCAAGGGCCTCGTGGATCAGGACCTGGCGCGGCGTGTTGGAGAGGTGGTCGTCGCCCCGGATGACGTGGCTGATCTCCATCTCCGCGTCGTCCACCGCCGCGGCGAAGTTGTACGTCGGGGTATCCGTGGACTTCATGAGCACGAAATCTTCGAGGTTGGAGTTCTCGAAGGTCACGGGGCCCCGGATCATGTCCTCGACCACGGTCTGCCCCCCGCGCGGGGTCTTGAACCGCACGGTGTAGGGCTCACCGGCCTCTATCTTCCGCCTCGCCTCGACCGGGTCCATCTCCCTGTACTCGCCGCCGGTGTAGATGGGCTGGCGTTTCTCGGCCCTGGCCTTCTCGCGCATCTCGGCGAGCTCTTCGGAGGTGGCGAAGTCGTAGTAGGCGGCGCCGGAGTCGAGAAGCTTCTTCGCCGCCTCGCGGTAGAGGCCGAAGCGGTCGGTCTGGCGGTAGGGGTGATGGGGGCCGCCGATGCCGGGGCCCTCGTCCCAGTCCAGGCCGATCCAGCGCAGCGCGCGCTCCAACTGGTCCACCGACTCTTGCGTCGAGCGGGCCAGGTCGGTGTCCTCTATGCGCAGGACGAACGTGCCGCCGTTTCGGCGGGCAAAGAGCCAGTTGAAGAGGGCCGTCCTCACCCCGCCGACGTGCAACATCCCCGTCGGGCTCGGCGCGTACCTGACCCGGGTCTGTGAATTCTCCATGGGCTTAAACTAGCACACGCAAAGGGCGTTAGAAAGCTCACAACGTCGTCGCAACGGTGTAAGCGGGTTACCCGATGGGGGCCCCTGCGGGCGCGATACTCCTACCAAGAGACGAGTTCCCGCAGGAGGTATGCGCGATGAGGAGAGCACTACCGGGGCCGCTGGAGGCGGTGGACGTCAGGATCACGCAGTGGATGGCCCGCTACGGCGTCGTCACCCTGCGCGTCGCCCTCGGCGGCGTCTTCTTCTGGTTCGGCGTCCTCAAGTTCTTCCCGGACCTCAGCCCCGCCCAGACGCTGGCCGTAAAGACCATAGACGTGCTCACCTTCGGCCTCCTGCCCGGGGGCGTCAGCCTGATCCTGCTCGCGACCCTGGAGTGCGCGATCGGGCTGGGCCTGATCTCCGGCAAGCTCATGCGCCCGACCCTGCTGCTCCTGGCCTTCCAGATGGTCGGCGCCGCCTCCCCGCTCCTGCTCTTCCCCGGTGAGGTCTTTACCGCCTCTCCCTACGCCCCGACCCTCGAAGGCCAGTACATAATCAAGAACGTCGTCCTCGTCAGCGCCGGCCTCGTCATAGGCGCCACCGTCCGCGGCGGCGGCCTGACCGCCCACCCGCAAGGCGTAGACAACGCCCGCCAGGCGGAGCAGCAGGAAAGGGAACGAGTCCAGAAGCACCTCGCCCCCTCCACCCACCGGCCGTAGGGGCGGCTCGCGAACCGCCCTCGCAGGCCCGCCCCTAGCTGTCCCTCGCCGCGAAGAGGGGCCTGAGGTCGTCGAGGCTCTCGTAGGTCCACCACAGGTAGTTGCGCGTCCCGTCCTCGCGCAGGGGGTGGAGGTCTTCGAGCTCCGGGTCCTCCAGGAAAGAGCGGAAAGATTCGCGGGAGGCCCACTCGACCAGGATCATGGCGCTGCGCGGCTCCACCTCGGGCTCCCTCTCCAGCGCTTCGTCTAGCATTCCCAGGGCGACCACCCGTCCGTCGTGCTTGGCGACCGCCGCGGGCGAGCGGCGCGAGTATCGCAGGTAGGAGTCGTTCTCCGCGAGGTCGAAAAGGTTCAGGGCGTAGAAGCTCACGTTCCTCCCCTCTCAGCCAACGATCAGGACCTCAAGCGCCCGCGGCCCGTGCACGCCCTCGACCCGGTTGAGCTCTATGTCCGAGGTCGCGGAGGGGCCGGAGATGAAGGTGACGGCCCGGCCCTCGTCCCTGACGGTCGCCTCCAGCCTCGCGAACGCCTCGGGGACGAGGTCCACCACCTGCTCCTCGCGCACGACGCACAGGTGGTAGTCGGGCAGCAGGGTGAGCGCGCGGCGCCCCTGCCCCGGCCCGGCGTCGAGCACGATGGTGCCTGTCTGGGCTATGCCGAGCGCGCACCCGGTCAGCACGCCGTCGCTGGCGTCGAGCACGCCGTTTGAGAGGCGGGCGTTCGCGTCGTCGCGCAGGACCTCCACACCCCCCGGAACCCAACCCTCGGGCAGGCCCGGCGGGACGACGAGCCGCCGTAGGCCGCGTTTTTCGAGGATCTTCCCGACGGCGTCTGGCAGGTCGTCTCCGGATAGCCGGTGGACGGTCGCCTCGTACTCGGCGACGTGGGCGGCGAAGCGGTCCACGGTCCCCGCCCGCGCGCCGTCGCCCTCCTTGCGGTAGCCGCGCTCGACGGGAACGTCCCCGGGCCGCTCCCCCTCCGGCACGTCGCGGGTTGCGCGGCGGACGCGCCACAGGATCGTCTCCTTCGCCGTCGCCACTAGCCCCGCTCCTCCTTCCACCACTCGCGGAAGGACTGCTTCGGGACGGGCTTCAGGTCCCTCACGGCCGTCCAGCCGGCGAGCCGCCCCGGGAGGCTGCCTATCTTGCCGCCCCGGGCGAAGGGCCACTGGCCGACCCTGGCGAGCCCCTGGGCGTTCTCGTAGAGCTTCGGATCGGAGAAGGTCTTCGCCATCGCCTGCATCGCGACGTTCTCGGGGTCTAGCCTCTGGCGCAGGGTCCCCCCGTCCTGCTTGTGGCGGACGACCCTGCCGCGCAGGTGGACGAGGACCTCGGGGATGTTGATCTTGACGGGGCACACCTGGTAACAGGCGCCGCACAACGACGAGGCGTAGGGCAACGAGTCCGGGCCCGGCTTGCCGATGCCGACGAGCTGGGGCGTCAGGATGGCGCCGATGGGGCCGGGGTAGACGGAGTTGTACGCGTGGCCGCCGGTCCGCTCGTAGACGGGGCAGACGTTCAGGCACGCCGAGCACCGGATGCAGTTGAGTGTCTGGCGCCCGATCTCATCCGCCAAGACGTCCGTCCGGCCGTTGTCAAGCAGGACGAGGTGGAACTCTTGCGGGCCATCGCCGGCTTCGCCCGACACCCCGGTCCAGAACGAGGTGTAGGGGTTCATCCGCTCGGCGGTCGAGGAGCGGGGGAGGAGCTGCATGAATACCTCGAAGTCCCGCCATCTGGGGATGATCTTCTCGATGCCCATGAGCGTGACGAGGACGGGCGGGAGCGTCGTGCACATCCGGCCGTTGCCCTCTGACTCGACGACGGAGATGGTGCCGGTCTCCGCGACGGCGAAGTTGGCCCCGCTCACGCCGACCTTCGCGTTCAGGAACTTTTTGCGCAGGTACAGGCGGGCGGCGTTCGTCAGGTCTTTGGGCTCGTCGGAGAGGTCTTCGACGTCGAGCTCCCGCAAGAACAACTCCCGGATCTCGGCGCGGTTCTTGTGGATCGCCGGCACCAGGATGTGCGACGAGTTCTCCCCCGCGAGCTGGATGATGAGCTCCGCGAGATCCGTCTCGAACGCGTGGATGCCCTCGGATTCCAAATGCTCGTTGAGCTTGGTCTCGTCCGTCGCGATGGACTTGACCTTGACGACCTCGTCGGCACCCTTCTCTTTGGCGATCCCGGCTACGATGCGGTTCGCCTCGTCGGCGTCGCGCGCCCAGTGGACGACGCCTCCGGCCCGGGTCACGGATTCTTCTAGTTGCAGCAGGTACGTGTCGAGGTGGCGCAAAGTGCGCTCTTTGAGGGCGCGGCCGGCCTCCCGGAGCTCCTCCCAGTCCGGCAGCTCCTCGACGGCGACGGCCCTCTTGCGGCGGATGGTCTGGGTGGCCTTGCCCAGGTTGCGGCGGAGTTGGGAGTCGCGCAGGCTCTCGCGGGCGGAGACCTCGAAGGTCGGGGTCTCGCCGGGGGAGAAGGCGTCTGGCGGTTTGGTTCTTGGGGTCATCTTTCCTCCGAAGCTCCGCTGGCGAGTATCTCGGCCAGGTGGACGGTCTCGACGCCGGCCTGCAGGCGACGGAGGCCGCCGCCGATGTGCATGAGGCAGGAGTTATCCCCGGCGGCGCAGACCTCGGCCTCGGTGTCGAGGACGCGCCGGATCTTGTCCCCCAGCATCGCCGCCGAGGTCTCCGCGTTCTTTACCGCGAACGTCCCCCCAAAACCGCAGCACTGCTCGGCCTCGCCGAGGGGCACGAGGTCTATCCCCCTCACGTTCCGCAAAAGCTCAAGCGGCGCCTCCCCGACCTTGAGCATCCGTAAAGAGTGGCAGGTCGGGTGGTAGGTGACGCGGTGCGGGTAGTACGCCCCGACGTCGGTGACGCCGAGCCTCTTCGCCAGGAACTCCGAGAGCTCGAAGACCTTGGGGGCGAGTTCGTCCACCCGGCGCGCGAGGTCCGGGTCCTCCGCGAGGTCGGCGGCCATCGGGTAGAGGTCGCGGACCATGCCGACACAGGAGCCCGAGGGGGCGACGACGGCGTCGTAGGGCTCGAAGATCTCGACAAAGCGGCGGACCAGCGGGATCGCCTCCCTCTGGTAACCGGTGTTGAAGTGCATCTGCCCGCAGCACGTCTGCGCCTCGGGAAACGCGACCTCGTGGCCCAGCCGCTCTAGCACCTCGACGGTGGCCCTGCCCGTCTCGGGAAACAGGGTGTCGTTAAAGCACGTGATAAAGAGCGCTACGCGCATGTTCGCGACCCCTTGTCGGGGACGGCGCGCTCACGGGTGCGGGACAATCAGGGCCTCCTCTCCCTACGGTCTCCCCGAATCATAGCCCATGCGAACGCCCCGGGCCCTTGCCTACCGGACCACCTCTACCGCCGCCGGTTCGATGCGGAAGGCCATCGGCAGGTGCCCCCACACCTCGCCGTCTATCTGCACCGGGACGCGCGCGGCGCGGCCGGCCGGGGGCTCGGCGAAGACGCTGCCGGACTTGAACGACTTCATCGTGCCGTCCAGCGGGCTCTTCGCCAGGATGCGGGCCAGGACGTCGGGCCGCGCGAGTTGGCCCACCTTCTCGACGAGGACGACCTCGAGGCCGCCGCTCGTCAAGGAGGCGTCCTCGGCCGTCTCGAACTCTCCGCCGTAGTGGCGGCAGTTGGCGATGATGGCGAACTGGGCCACGTGGGTTGTATACCCGTCCAAGATCCGCAGTTCCGGCCGGTCGCCCCTGAGGTACACCTTGAGCGCGACGAGCGGGAATGCGAGCGACCTGAGGTAACGCTTGAGGCGCGGGCCCACCTCCTTCACGACGTCGGCGTCGAAGCCGATGCCGGCCATGCAGGCGAAGCGCCGCCCGGTCCCGTCCTCGTCTATGGCCACCCCGATGTCCATCCGGAACGTGGCGCCGGCAAGTATTCTCTGGCAGGCTTCCCCCGGCTCCAGCGGCAGCCCGAGCTCCCGCGCCAGCACGTTCGCCGTGCCGAGCGGCAGGATGCCCAGAGTGGCGCCTTCGGAGAGGCCGTTCAGGACCTCGTTCACCGTCCCGTCGCCCCCGGCGGCGATCACGAGCCGGCCGCCGGCCGCGGCCGCGAGCTGTGTGGCGTGGTCCGGGCGCTCGGTGTTCAGCACCTCGACCGTGAGGCCGCCGGCGCGCAACGTTTCGGCGAAGCCCTCCAGGTAGCCCTCGTCCCCGGCGCTCCCCGAGTTGGGGTTGCCGATAATGACCGCCCCCGTCGTCATGCCGGGGGCGCCCCCCGTTTCGGGCGATACCGCGTCGTGGCGAACCGTGCCGTCCCCACCCGTCCCGGCGCCCTTCCCCGACGAAACGACGGGGTTCAGCCTTGCCTGGTGTGGGTGTGCGGGGGCACAGTGGGGCCCTCGGAGGGCTGTATCAGGACCCAGCCCGGGCCCTCGAAGGCGAGCTGGAAGGTCTCCCCGGAGTCGCGCCCGAGGAAGGTGTTGAAGGAGACGTCGCTCTTGACGCGGGTGCGAACCCCGCCGCTCCACGCTATGGCAGAGTCGGGGTCGGCGGAGGTGGGGGTGGAGGTGTCCAACAAGACGGGGTCGCCCTGGGCGGTGACGGCGACCTTGCCGGTGCCGTGCAGGACCACGTTGAACGCCCCGCCGGCGAGCCTCCCGGCGCCCGCGAGGGGGACGATGTCCCAGTCCACGCCCTCCTCGAAGGCCAGGATGTTGTCCCCGTTGACCGTCATCGTCTCGCCGTCGAGGTCGAGGATCATGATCTTGCGGGCGCTGTGCGCCAGAAAGACGTCCCCGGTCCCCCCGGCTACCATCAGGTCCACGCCCTCGCCGGTGAGGGCCTTCTTGAAGAACCTGCCGAGGCCCCCGCCCTTGTGGTCGAAGCGCACCCCGCCCTGGTAGGCGACCATCGAACCGAGCTTCGCCTGCACCGAGTTGCCTTCCAGCCTGACCTTCAGGAGCGACGAGTTCTGCAGGGTGAAGGTGCCGCTCGGGGTGACCTCCTTGAACTGGTTCAGGTTCGTCTCGCTCATGAATCCGCCCTCCAATAGGTGGTCGTGCTCGGTGGTCGTGCCCATCAACGATCCGACCACCGGATGCGGACCCGGTGGTCGTGGTTTTACATCATCCGGGCGACGGCCAGCCCCGCGACGGTCAGTATTAGCATCACGGACATCAGGCACCCGATGGGCACGACCACGCAACACCCGCGCGAGTTGCCCCGCCTCCAGGGAATCATCTATCCTCCTCGAAAGGATCCTCCCGAGGGGCCTTACTGTTGCTTGAGTCCCTGGTTCTCGGCCTCCTGCTGGGCCGCGCCCTGGGCCTCCTCTGCCACCCGCTGGACCCTCTGCTGGGCGTCCTGGGCCTTCTCCTGGGCCTTCTCCACGACGGTGTCGCGGGCCTCGCCCATGACCTCGTGCTCCTTGGCGGTCTCGGGGATGGCGAGGCCTATCGCCGCCCCGGCCCCGATGGCCAGCGCCCCGACGGTGAGGGGGTTCTCGTGCAGCATCCTCTGGAACCCGCTGCCGGCCCGTCCGGCCTGCTGCCGGGCCCGGCTGCCGAGCTGGCCCGCCTTTTCGCGCGTCTGGCTGCCGAGGTCGCTCGCCCCGCCCTTGGCGCGGCCCGCGAGGTCCCCCGCCTTGTCCTGGGCCTGGGTGGCGGTCTCCCCGACCCTGTCCCTGGCGCGTCCGAGGGCCTCGCCGGCCGAGGAGCTGTCGTTCCCCTCGTACCCGTCGTCGAGCGGGTACTCGCGGGCGACGGGGGCGTACTCGTTGGTGGGGGTACGGTAACGGCTGACGTCGTCCCGGTAATGCGGCTGCGCCTGGTTCTGCTGGCGCGCGCTCATCAGGAGCCAGCCGAGGCCGATGCCCGTAAGGGCGGCCGGCAGGGGGTTGGACCTGACGGTATCCACTACGCCCGACCTTGCTTCCCTGGCTCTACCCACGGTTGCCTCCTTGACCCTGTCCTTCGCCTGGTCCTTGAGGTTCTGCGGGGAGAGCCTCTCCTGGATGGCGTCGACGGTCTCGCTCATGTCTGCCCTGGTGCGTTCGATCTCGACCCTGGTCACCTCGACCCGGTCGACTCCCACCTCGTCGGCTTCCGTCCCGCCGTCGACCACGGGGTCCCTCACCGCGTCCGGGTCGAAGGCGTCGGTGGCCGGGTCGAACCCCGGGGTACCGCCGCCTAGCGGGTCTCGTCCTACCGCGTCTGGTCTTTGATCCATTGCCCGTCCTCCTTTAGCGTCTCTATCGTCTGCTGGGGCGCGATGTTCTCCTGTTTGAGGGCGTCTAGGCCCTTCTTGACGAGGAAGTAGCCCACGCCTACCATCACGAGCCCGACCAGGAGCGCCGCGAGCCACAGCGGCAGGAAGGTGTCCAGCACCACGATGACCGCGGCGAGTATCGCCAACAGCCCCGCGTAGGCCACGGCGCCCCCCGCCGCCAGAAAGCCCACGTCCTTGCCGACCCGGGAGGCCTTCTCGCTCATCTCGGTCTTGGCGAGGTCCACCTCCTGGCGCACGAGCGTGGAGGTCTCCTGCGCGAGCTCCGAGAAGAGCTCCCCGAGCGAACGGTCGTCCTTACCGTTACTGCCCTGCACCGGAACCTCCTACACTCCCCGGGGGGACACGGGACGGTCCACCACGTCCGCGGGCTGACCGGCTACCGAGGGGCGCTCGGTGACCGTGGTGCGCCCCGTCGTCGTGGCGTAGTCGTCGCCCGGGGGGAGCGCCGCGACCGGCTGGCCGTTGCCCCCGGAGGACGCCTCCTGGGATGAGCTCTTCAGAAAACGGGCGCCGAGGAAACCGAGCGCCAGGGCGCCGCCCAGGAAGAGCGCCGGCCTGTTCCGCGCGAAGCCGCGCGCCTCGTTAACCATCTCGTCCACGTCCGTCTCGCGCAGGTAGCCGGCGGTCCGCTCGACCCCGTCCGAGGCCTTGTCCGCGTACTCGGCGACCGGCCCCTGGCCCTGCTTGCGCAACTGCTGGGCGGTCTCCCTGAGCGCCGTCTGTATCGGCGTCAGCCTCTGGGCAGCCTCGTGCTTCTGGTTGGCGAGCTGCGACTTGACCTGCTCGCCGCCCCGGGTCGCAAGCTCTCCGGCCTGCTGCCGGGCCTGCCGGGACAATTGCTGCCCCTGCTGCTTGGCCTGCTCTTTTGCCGCGCCTGGATCTCTCTCCACGGTTCTTCTCCTTCCGATGGCTTCCTACCACTTACGGACCAACGAACGCTATCTTTTCCCCGTACCCCCGGTTTAGAACGGGAGCACTTAGAAAAGGAGCAAGACGAGGTTCGCGAGCACGGTCAGGCCCACGCTCAGGACCACGCTGATCAGCACCCAGAACAAGCATCCTCCGGGAACGCGTATCACCTCAACCCGCCTCTCTCCTCACGATTTCGACCCTGCCCACGACCGCGGGACACGAAGAGGACCGGGATCGTGAAAGCCCCGGCCCCTTCCGCCCCTCAAGATTGTCGCCCGGGACCTAGCCGTCCTGGGGGTAGCGGGAACCGGCCTTGGCCAGCCCGCGGCTGATCATGTAGCCGACCGTCAGGTAGGTGACGTACCTCCACGCCGGGTCCGCGCCGAAGCTGTTGTCGACGATCGCGGAGGCGATGAGCACGCCGAGCACCGCCAGCACGTAGACGATCAACTCGGTGGTCTTGAACGACGCCTTGGTCTCGGTGCCCTTCAAACCCTCGTCCCTCTCGCGAGTGTGGACCTTGGGTGCAGCCTGCTGCTGAGTCATGCAACTCCTTCCGCCCACCCCGGTCGCCCGTGGCGAGTCATCGTGTGTACATCCATCAACATACGGCATAATCAGGTATAGTCAACTAAAGATCGTTAAAATAAAGTCTAAATGCATCGAAAGGTGTAACGGCTGCACCACAAGGTGTGTCGTAGGGCAACGACGGGCACGCAGACGGGCGTGGGGAAGGGGTTGGGGTTGGCAACGTCTCCGGAGAACGGACAGGGAATCGAGTTGCTCGGCGCGGAGGACGTTGCGGGGCTTCTCGGGGTAAAGGAGAGCACGATCTGGCGCTGGTGCCGGGAGGGGCGGCTGCCGGCCATGAAGGTCGGCAAGCACTGGCGCATCAGGCGCAAGGCTTTGGAGGACTTTCTGAGGGAGAAGGAGCGCTCGACCACGCTCGTTGGGCATTTGGGGTCCTTCTTGCGGGTGCCGGACAACGTGCTCGCCATCGCCCAGAACCTCGACTTGCTGCACCGGGTGGACGCGGCGTTTTTCCGGGTTGGCGAGGCGCAGGACGGGCTGCTGGTAAAGTTTTACGGCGGTGAAGACAGCCCGCCGGAGGAGTTGATCGCCCAGTTCGAGAGAAACGGCCTTGCGGCCGGGCGTCTCCAGCGGGAGGGGCGTCTCCTCATGAGGCCCGAGGAAGACCCTGTGGACGGGCGGGAGGACCGGCTCGGCCGGCTCATCGAGGAGGGGGTGGGCGAGGGGCGTACCGTGTGGGCCTCCTTCGACTGGGTTTTGCGGGTCGATCTGGAGACGGCCCTAGAGCAACAGGAGCGGCTCACCGAGATCGTCGGCGAGCGTCAGCTAGTCGTCAAGACGGCCGCTCTCGAAGAGGCGATCGACCAGTGGTCGTCTTCGTCGCTCAGGCGGGCGCAATCCTCGCATTCCGGCACCATCCTGGCCTACGAGTCCGGGCTGTCCCTGAGCCGCGCGACGCCGATGCCATCTTCCTGAGCCGCCACGGCCGCTAGACCGCCGCCGGCTCTCCCGGGGGCCCGAGTCGGTTCCGGATCTTCCGGAGTCCCAATCGCAGCCGGCCTTTCACCGTGCCGAGCGGCAGGCCGAGCATCCCGGCGATCTCGGCCTGCGTGTGGCCCGAGAAGTGCGCCAGCTCCACGACCGCCCGCTGCTCCGTCGGGAGGGCGCCCATAGCCTCGCGTACCTGCCCAAGCAAGACGCCCTGCCACGCCTCCGCGAAGGCCTCGCAGGGCTGCGACTTTTCCGCCTCGCTTCTGGCCTTCTCCCGGGTCCTTCGCCGGGTGGCGCCGGAGCGGAGCCGGTCTATCCCGCGGTTGTGGACGATGGAGAGGACCCAGGTCCTCACGCTGCCGCGACCCACCCGGTAGGTGCCCGCCGACCGCCACGCCTTCAGGAAGGCGTCCTGGGTCAGGTCCTCCGCGGCTTGCCTCCCGCCCGTCAGGCGGTAGGCAAGCAAGTAGGCGGCGCGGGCGTGGCGGTCGTAGAGCGCCGCGAAGGCGAGGGCGTCGCCTTCCGCCACCAGTGGCATCAGATCTTCATCCGAAAAGAGCGGATACTCTTTTCTCCTACCGGTCACGCCCGCATCGTACGAAAACCCGCGCCGTCAAGCCCGTCAAACCGGGCACGGCGACAGGAAATTGTGTCGAAGTATGTACGTGGACCCCCAGTTTCTGGCGTATCCAAGCTATATGCGGTACGCACCTACGCGGGTTGTTTTTGTCCCTTCGGTTCCGGAAGCAGGCCGAAGTAAGGGCGCGCTTTGCACCGTGGCGCTGCAGGACACCGGCCCTGCCCCGCGCCCCTTCGGACCCCCCGCTCCCGGTTTTCGGTGATCCCGCGCACCGTGATCCGGTCCTCCGACAGCGCTTCCCCGCGGCCTCGCCGCGCGGGGCACGCACCACGGCCGACCAGCCGGGCGGCGGGGGCGCTCTTCGGCACGTTTTGCCCCCGCTGCCGCCAGGATCTGTTCACGGGGCCGAGGCCGACGGTTTGGATGGGGGCTCGGTGTCCGCCCTGTTGCCCCTCGGATGCGCACCGGACCGGCCGCGCGATCCTTTCGTGGTCCGGGTCTGGTGCGGTGGTGTGAGTGTGGGCTGGATCGGAGATACTGTAGGGGTCCTCTGCGGGGTTTTCGGGCGGTGGGAGGAGCGGCTATATGGAGCGACCGGCGGCTTTAGGGCGCACGGTATACGGGGGCATCGGGCTCGTCTTCGCGCTGCTCCTGGGCGCGTACTTCATCTACAAGATCACCGGCGTGGTGCTCGCGTTCTTGCTGACGATCCTCTTCTCGATCATACTCAGCGCCCCGGTCAACTACCTCCATCGGCGCGGGTTACCGCGGACGTGGGGGGTTCTGGCCGTGGTCGCGGCGCTCGCCGCGGCGCTCTGGCTCATCGGCCTGGCGATCGTCCCCATCATCGAGGCGCAGTCCCGGCAGCTCGTGGCGGCCTTCCCGACGCTGCTGGAGGACGCCGTAGTCCTGTTCAACCAGGTCCAGGGCTTCTTCGGGCTGGGCGCCCGGGTCAGCATGAACGGGGAGAGCTTCTCGGGACTGGGGCGGCAGGCCCTGACCGGGACCGCGGTCTCCACGGCGGCCGGGGTTGGGCTGACGCTCGCCACGGCGGTCTCCCTGGGGCTGGTGGTGCTCATCGCCACCCTTTATCTCGTTATCAGGCCCGAGCCCTGGGTGGACGGGTTCGTCTCGCTCTTTCCCGCCCGGTGGCGCCAGAGGACGCGGGAGGTGCTCTGGGAGATGTACCACACGGTGCAGCGGTGGTTTATCGGGCAGCTCGCGGCCATGACGTTTATCGCCGTTTTCTGGGCCATCTCGCTCTCGGCGATCGGGGTGCCTTTCGCGTTGCTCCTCGGCATCTTTAGCGGCCTGGTCTCCTTCGTCCCTTACGTGGGGGCCACGATCTCGGTCGTCCTGCCCCTGCTCCTCGCGCTCATCTCCGAGCCGTTCACGGCGGTGTACGTCATCCTGGCCTTCGTCGTCATCCAGCAGATCGAGGGCAACATCCTCCAGCCGGTCTTGATGAGCCGGGCCGTGGACCTGCACCCCGCCCTCGTGGTCTTCGCCATCCTCACGATGGGCACGCTCTTCGGCATCGTCGGGGTCTTCGTGGCCGTCCCGCTGGTGGCCGTCTTGCAGGTCCTCGTGCGCGAGCTCTGGGTGAGCCGGATGGACGAGATAGGCACCGACCCCGCCCCGCCCGTCCACACCCAGAAGCCGCGCAAGCTCCCGGACTTTGTCGGCAGGGCTATGAGGTCCCTCCGCTCCCTGCGCTAGGGCGGTTCGCGGTGGGGAGCGTGTTGGCGCCTGGGGGGCGCGGTTTACCCGCCGTTATCGCGCGTCAGGTCGCTCGCGGTGATCCAACCCTCCGAGAGCGCCCTCTGGGTGGCCTCGCCGCGGGAGCCCACGCCCATCTTCTGGTAGACGTTCGCGAGGTGGCGCTTGACGGTGGCTTCCGAGATGTGGAGCGTGTCGGCTATCTGGCGGTTGGAGCGGCCGCGGGCGGCGAGGAGGAGTATCTCTTGCTCCCTGCGGGAGAGCCCCCCACCGTCCTCGCCCTTTGCCCTCTCCAGGACGGCGCGGGGGACGGCCAGTATCACGTTCTCCCCGCCTCTTCCGCGGGGGCTATGGACGGCCTGGCGCACGGCGGTCAGGAGCTCTTCGAGGGAGGCGCTCTTGACGAGGTAGCCGCTCGCCCCGCGCCCGAGGAGGTCGCGCACGAGGCGCGGGCTGTCGTACATGGAGACGATCAGCACCCTTGGGGCGGGCGAGAGCCCGAGCAGGCCCTCGAGCACGTCGGCCACGGCCATGCCGGGCATCTCGACATCCAAGACGACCACGTCGGGCTCCTCCTCCCCGGCGAGGGCGATGGCCTCCGAACCGTTCCCGGCCTCGCCGACTAGGCGCACCTCCTCGTCGGTGGCGAGCATCTCCCTGAGCCCCTCGCGGAACATGGTGTGGTCGTCGGCGAGCAAGACTTTTATAGCGTCGCTCGCCGTCAACGGCGCCCCTTGGGCGGCACGGCGATGGCGACCCGGGCGCCCCCGCCAGGCCCGCAGCCGAGGTCGAGCGCGCCATCGAGCAGCGCGGCCCGCTCCCTCATGGGCCGGAGGCCCACGCCCCCGTTGCCGTCGAAGCCGCGGCCGTCGTCCTCCGCGCGGCCCACTATCTGTTCCGGCCGGACGTCGAGCTCGACGGAGATCGAGGCGCAACCCGGGCGGGCCACGGCGTTGCGGACCGCCTCCTGCTCCCTGTCCTCGACGACCTTCGTGGCCGCCTCGATCTCCGTCACGCCCTGGAAGGCCTTGCTTGAAGCCGAGAGGCCAGAGAAGCGTTCGCGCTCTTCGGCCCGGACCCTGCCCTCCCTGACGCGGGCCCCCTCCAATTGCCTCTTGAGCCGCTCTTTCTCCGCGTCCCGCCGGTCCGGCGCGTGGCCGTGGTCGGCGCCGGGGGGCCTCACGGTGCGAGCCCCCCCGGACCGACCTCGCGGATCACGAGCGCCCTCCGCCCGCGTCCCCGTCCTCCACGGGCCCGTCCTTGACCTCGAACAGACGCCAGGGCCCGCCATCCCGGGCGACGACGAAGTGCGGGGTTTTTCGGCTCCGGTCAAGACCGCCCCTTTCTGCATAACGTACCGACCGTTACCCGAACGGAGACCCTGAAAGACCCCCCTCTGGCGTCCGGGATAACCCGGACAGCCTGCATAATTCTATGCATCATTATCCCACACCCGGTAGGTCTCGGGTTTTACCTGCCCGGAGTTCGCGGGGGCGTCCTTCGAGATCCGGGAGAGACCTGGCGGTAGGTGGCTTTGGGCTGGGTGTAGGCCGCCAGGTCCGGGTGTCCCGGGCCGACCAACCTTCATAAATTCCGGCATAAGAGGGAACGGCGCAGAGCCGACCCACGAACACCGACGGCCCTCCGCTGCTGGCAGGAGCGGGCAGCTGACGGCTGACGACGTGCTTCCGGAATCCCGGGTTTTGTGGGGAGCGCTTTAAGCTCGGAGGCCCTGCTCGGCGAGGGTCAGATCGAGGAACCTGTCCCAGTTGGCGGCGATCCGTTCGGCCATCGCCCGCTCTTCGGCGCGGTTCTCCCGGGCGACGGCGGCCGTCTCCTCGTCGCCCGCGCGTTCGGCGATCCGTTCGAGGAGCTCGTAGGCGGCGATCTCGACGTGCTCCGTGGCGTAGGCGTCGCGGGCGTTCTGGACGGCCTTGTCGCGCCGCAGCACGTCGCCAACACCCTTGACCTGGGCGGTGGCGATCGCCGCCAGGTCCTTGCCGACCGACGCCGGCCGCGGCCCCCCGAGCGCCCGGAGGCGCTCGCGCAGCCGTTGCTGCTGGCGACGGGTCTCCTCCTTGTGGCGCCGGAAGAGGCCCACCAGTTCCGGGTCGGACGTGTTCACTATCAGGGAATCCAACTGGAGCAGCACGTTCTGCTCGAGGGCGTGTACGTACTCGACGTACTCGACGAGCTTTCTTTGCAACCCCTCTTCGCGGGACATAGGTTCCTCCCGTGTTTGTTTGCCGTTGTGGTGCCCGGTCCTGATCATGCGGAACCGCCCCACCGGCCTTCCGCCTACGGTCGCCCGCCCGAGCCAGAGGCCCCGGCCGCCCGGCGAGAGTTCGTCCACGACCGCCGAAAACGGGGGCCGGTAGACGAGGACGGGCCGCCCGCCGCGGCGCCCGACCCGGAAGGAGATCCGAAGCAGCGGCCCGAGGCGGGTCTCGCCCCGGTCGCCCCGGATGCGCTTTCCCACGCCGACCATCGGCGGCAGCAGGCCGCCCAGGCGCTCGACCCGCCACCCGCCGTCGAGGCCGCCCGTAATGGCCTCGCCCGCGGGGACGACTCCCCTCGCACCCGCCGTGGCCTTGTCCGCGTCCCGCGCTCCGTGCTCTTCCATACCCCGTACTTACCCCGAACGGCGCCGCGATTCACCGGGCCTTGCTCGTCCCGGCCGCGAGGACCTCTATCGCGCCCACGAGGACGTGCGGCATACGGTCGGGCGGACCGTTCCTCGCGAAGCCCGAGAGCCAGAGCGAGGATGCGAGTAGCTTGCCGCCCGCGGCCTCGGCAGCTTGTCGAGGCATATCTCGTCGTCCATGCCGTTCGCCCATTCGAACTCTCCGAGGGTGAAGATGGGCGCGGTAAACGAGGGCCGGGCCACCGTTCGGGCGAGTCCCTGCTCCCCTTAACGCCAGGAAAGGTTTTTGGGAGCGGGGGCGTCGGCGTCGAAGAAGACGCCGACGCCCCCGCTGGCGCGCACACGGCCCGCGTTTCCGCCGGGCGCCGCGGAGGGTAGCGTTTTGGCCGATCCCCCCGTGGTTTCAGGCGGGTGCCCGTGGCGGGATGCCTACGGGAGCAGCCGGGAGACGGCGCCGAAGCGCTGCGACTCGCTAGCCTTCATGGCGAGCGCCGAAGTCACGCCGAGGATGCCGCCGATGACGGCTACGTTCACGTTGCCGAGCAGGTTCACCGAGCGCAGGAGCGCCGCCGCCCTCTCCGGCGTCTGGGCCGCGGGGGTGGTCCCGGTCTGGATGGGTACCGCGCCCCCCGGCGCCTGGCCGGCGAGGGCCCTGCCCTGGACCATGCTGGCGAGGCCGGTCAGGGCCCCGACGGCGAACAGGGCGTCTTTTGCCAGCACCAGGTTGCGCGTCTGCTGGTCTATCTCCTTGCCCGATAGGCCGAGCCGCCCGGGGAACCAGGTGGCCGCCGCCGTCGCGAAGGAGGCGGCATTGATGACGTTGTAGCGGTTCCAGGCCGCGTTCAGCAGCTTGCCGCGGTCCGCCGGATCGTCGAGGGCGCCGAGGTTCGGGTTCAGGGCGACCTTCCCGAATAGCTGGCCGCCAAAGCAGGCGGCGAGTCCCAGGTTGTGCGCCGCCCAGGCGGCACCCGATAGCTTCGTCATGCGGTGCTCCTTCCGTGTGGGGTCCTTGTGGTCGACTCTGTGTACCCGGAGCGCGCGGAGCGAAACAGGACGCCCAGGCCGGGGCCGCCCGTGGCCGGTACGCACCTTTTTGGGGCGGCGCGTGAAGGCTCGGCGATGGTTGGATAGCGTGCCGGCGACGCGGCGAGACCGGGCGCTTCTGCGGGACCTTTAGGCTGCCGGGCGGCCTCGAAACGCCGCCGAGTGAGAAGTTTTGGGCCCGTGCGATGGCGCAGCGCAAGACCTGTGGCACGAGGGTAGCCCGGATGAGCGGAGTAGAGGGCCGCGGCCCGATCGCGTCCGATCGGGAGACGTCGGGGACTTCCTGGGCCGGGGCGCTTTGCCCCCCGGCTCAACCGCCGTGCTCGCCGATCTTGTAGTTCATGTGGTTGGCCCACTCGTACCTGCCGAGGGCGAAGAAGAGCCCCATGAGGCTGTACTGGGCCACCGTTCGGACGAAGCCGCCCTCCCTGTAGCGCCGGTCGGATACGAAGACCATCTTCTCGACGATGCCGAAGCGCCGACCCCGGGAGAGGCGCCGGATCAGCTCTATGTCGTCGAACTTGAGGGCCGGGTCGAAGCCCGAGCTCGCGCGGAAGAGGTCTCCCCTGACGGCGATGCACGTCCCGGCCCCGGAGGGGAGCAAGTTCTGGAAGGCCCTCGTGACGAGGTTGAAGAGGTCGTGGAAACGCTCCACCGCCCGTGTGGAACGGTACGGGTAGTAAAGCGGGCAGGCGACGTCGAGCCCGCGCGCCTCGAAACCCCCGAGAAAGTCCGCAAGGAAGGCCTTCGGGAGCCGGGCGTCGGCGTCGAAGAAGACGATAACGTCCCCGCTCGTGCGTACACCGCCCGCGTTCCTGCCGAGCGCCACGGGGGGCGTGCTGTGCAGGACCCTCACGAACGGGTAGCCCTCCGCCACGGCGACCGTGGCGTCCTCAGAACCCGCGTCCACGACGAAGACCTCGTCCGGCGTCCTCGTCTGGCCGGCCAGGTCCGAGAGAAGGCCCCCGAGGAGACGCTCCTCGTTCAGCGCCGGGATGACGATGCTCGTCTTGCTCATCACTCCAATGTTCCTCTCTCCGCCGGGCCGAAGACCCGTAGTTCGTGGCACCGCGGGCACCAGCTCGCCAGGGAATCTCCTCCCAGCCTGAACTCGGACGGCCCGCCGCAGCCGTCGTGCGCGAGGACGAACGCGGCGAAGGCCAGCGCCGTCTCTCCCGTGTCACGTCTCTTTATACGCCCCGTGCGCCTCCGTGTGTGGTCCATGACGGGGAGATAGCCCGAAAAAGAGGGCGCGGGCGGTGATCCACGGCACAAAACCCGACGGGCGGAGGGAGAAATGGTCCGAAGGATGTATGGCGGCGGTGGCCAAGAATATGGGGCCATCAGCCCTGAAAGACGGACGGCGGTGTGCGACGCCGCCCGTCTTCGCGCTTCATGCCGTTTCCCGGGGGCCCGGAGTTGCGGTGGTGCGTTTCGGGTACCGGTGGGGGAGGATACCGAGAGGAGGACCGGATGGCGGCCACCCAGAACGGCCCCGAGTTGCACCCGAGCACGGTCGAGTTGGCACGGGGGCCCAACTACGCGACGATCAGCACCATGATGCCCGACGGCAACCTGCAGAACCACCTCATCTGGGTCCACACCGACGGGGAGCGCCTCTTCGTCAACACCGAGGTCCACCGCCAGAAGTACAAGAACGTCCGGCGCGACCCGAGGGTTACGCTCACGATCCGCGACGAGGAGAACCCTTACCGGTACGCCGAGGTGCGTGGGGAGGTCGTGGAGATGGTGACGGGGCCTATGGCCCGCGGGCACATAGACCAGCTCGCGCAGAAGTACCACGGCCAGGATTACGATCCCGACGACATAAAGACCGAGCGGGTGACGCTCTGGATCGTACCGAACCGGCAAACCGCGGTCGGCCCGGGCGCCGACGAAGGCGCCTCTTCCTCCTGGTGACCCCGTCGTTCGCCGGACCACCCCGGAACGCCACACGCCCGAGAAGGGAGAAACGTCGAAGAGCCGGCGTGCGCGAGAGCCTGGGAACTTTAACCAGGACCGGCCGATACGGGACGATTACGTGATGGTGTCCGACGGGGAGATGCGGAGCGGCAACTACGAGGCCATCCAAGGTTAGGGCCGCGGGCCACGGGGTGCATATTTAGGGCCATTCGACCGGGGTTACGGGGCGAACCGTTTTTTGTGGGCGCAGATTCGGGTAATAAACCGGAGGGGACTACGGTCCCTTCGCAAGCACGTAGAGCAGAGAAGGAGCATTCGTGGCGAACGAGTTGCAGGGACGCAAGGTAGCTATTCTCATCGCGCCGATCGGGTCGGAGCAGGTGGAGTTCGTCCAGCCCAAGGAGGCCGTCGAGGCCGAGGGCGCCACCGTCGAGGTCGTGGGCATCCAGGCCGGCGAGGCCCAGGCGATGAACAACGACACCGAGATGGGGGACACCTTCACGGTGGACAAGGCCGTAACCGACGTCTCCCCGGACGAGTACGACGCCCTGATCGTGCCCGGCGGCACCGTTGGGGCGGACAACCTGCGGGCCGACCCGAACGTGGTCCAGTTCGTGCACGGTTTCTTCGAGCAGGCCAAGCCGGTCGGCGTGATCTGCCACGGCCCCTGGGTCCTGGTCGAGGCGGACGTGGTGAAGGGCCGCACCCTCACCTCCTACCCGAGCCTCCAGACGGACATCCGCAACGCGGGCGGCAACTGGGTGGACGAGGAGGTCGTCACCGACCAGGGCCTCGTCACCAGCCGCAACCCCAACGACCTGCCGGCGTTCTGCGCCAAGGTGGTCGAGGAGATCGGCGAGGGCAAGCACGCCGACCAGGCCCGCAGCGCCTAGAGAGCGGTCAGCTTTCGGCTTCCAGCCGTCGGCTTTTTGCTGGCGGCTGGAAGCCCGTTTCGCGAGCTTGATGAACCTTCGCGATACCCCGACGAACCTATAAAGCAAGAAGGAGGCCTGGCAGGATGAAGGCGCTTACTTGGCACGGCAAACGGGACGTTCGGGTGGACAACGTGCCCGACCCGAGCATCCAGGAACCCAACGACGCGATAGTCAGGATCACCACGACAAACATCTGCGGCTCGGACCTGCACCTCTACGAGGTCCTCGGGCCGTTCATTGACCCGGGCGACATCCTCGGCCACGAGCCGATGGGCATCGTCGAGGAGGTCGGCCCGGAGGTCGCGCACGTGTCCCCCGGCGACCGGGTGGTCCTGCCGTTCAACATAAGCTGCGGGCACTGCTTTATGTGCGACCAGCTGCTCTACTCGCAGTGCGAGACCACGCAGGTCCACGAGTACGGAACGGGCGCCAAGTTCTTCGGCTACACCAAGCTCTACGGCCAGGTGCCGGGCGGGCAGGCCGAGTTCCTGCGCGTCCCGCAGGCCCAGTTCGTCCCCATAAAGGTACCCGAGGAGGGCGCGGGGATGTCCGACGAGCGGTTCGTCTACCTCTCGGACGTGCTGCCTACAAGCTGGCAGGCCGTCGAGTACGCCGGCATCCCCGAGGGCGGAAGCGTGGCGGTCTTCGGGCTCGGTCCCATAGGCCAGATGTGCGCGCGCATCGCGCGGTACAAGGGCCACAGGGTCATCGGGGTGGACCTCGTGCCCGAGCGCCTGGCGATGGCCCGCCGGTACGGGGTTGAGGTCGTGGACCTAAACGACCACGACGACATCGCCGAGACGATCCGCGGGATGACCGACGGGCGGGGGCCCGACTCCGTGATCGACGCCGTCGGCATGGAGGCGCACGGCTCGGGCGGGGGCAAGATGGCCCAGACGCTCGTGGGGCTGCTACCGGATGCGGCGGCCCAGACCGCGATGGAGAAGGGCGGGGTCGACCGGCTCACGGCGCTCAACCAGTGCATAGAGACCGTGCGCCGGGGCGGCACGCTCTCCATAAGCGGCGTCTACGGCGGGACGGCCGATCCCATAAACCTGCTGCAGCTCTTCGACAAGCAGATCCAGGTTCGCATGGGCCAGGCCAACGTGAAGGCGTGGACCGACACCATCATGCCGCTCCTCCTCGATCCCTCGGACCCCCTGGGTGTGGAGGACTTCGCCACGCACAAGATGCCGCTCGACGCCGCGCCCCAGGCGTACGAGATCTTCCAGAAAAAGCAGGACGGCGCCATCAAGATCCTGCTCCAGCCGTAGCCCCGCAAACCGACCGCCCGCCGGAGCGCTTCGTTGCGGCGGGCTTTTCTTTGCGGCGGGCTTTTCGTTGCGGCGGGCTTTCCGTTGCGGGCTCACAGGGAGTCTCCGCAGGAGCCGCGGTCCCGGCCGAGGGTTTACTATTCCCGGATTTTGGCGGCCCCGTTTCGGGGTCGCGCCCGTTTGGGAAAAGTACCAGCCGAAGGATCCCGAAAGGAGAGGTGTCTCTTGGCGGACCGGATAGCGAACCCCTGGGGCCGGCGCACGCCGTTCGGAAGGGACGAGGAATGGCCCGTTCGGGTCGACCAGTTCCTGGAGGAGGGCGTGGACGAGGAGGACGTGGATGCCTGGGTCCAGACGGCCTCTATCCTCCACTCCAACGGCGACGCCCTCGACGTGGCGGTCAAGGACGGCCGCATGGTCGGGGTACGGGGACGCGGGGTGGACCGCGTCAACAAGGGCCGCCTCGACCCGAAGGACCTCTTCGGCTGGCAGGCCAACAACTCCGAAGACCGGCTCCTGAAGCCGCTCGTTCGACGGGACGGCGAACTCGTCGAGGCGAGTTGGGAGGAGGCCTTCGACCGGATCGTCGGTGAGTCCAAGAGGCTGCTCGAAGAGAGGGGGCCGCTCGCCTTCGGCTTCTACACGACAGGACAGCTCTTCCTTGAGGAGTACTACACCTTGGGCGTCATCGGCAAGGCGGGCCTGGGTACGCCCCACATGGACGGCAACACGCGTTTGTGCACGGCGACCGCCGGTCAGGCCCTAAAGGAGACCTTCGGCTCCGACGGGCAGCCGGGCTCCTACGCGGACATAAACCACGCCGACGCCATCATGCTCTTCGGGCACAACATGGCCGAGACGCAGGCCGTGACCTGGATGCGCATCCTCGACCGCCTGGAGGGGCCGAACCCGCCCCATCTCGTCGTGGTGGACCCGAGGCCCACGCCCGTCGCCCGGAGGGCCACCGTGCACCTGGCCGTAAAGAACGGCACCAACGTGGCCCTCCTCAACGCCCTTCTGCACGAGATCGTAAAGAACGGCTGGTACGACCGAGGGTACGTGGACGCCCACACGCTGGGATTCGAGGAGCTCAAGAGCACGGTCGCGGATTGCACGCCGGAGTGGGCCGCCGGGATCTGCGGGGTCGAGGCCGGGCGTATCCGGGAGGCGGCGCGCATCCTCGGGACCGCGGGGCGGCTGCTCAGTACGGCGCTCCAGGGCGTCTACCAGAGCCACCAGGCGACGGCGGCGGCCTGCGGGATCAACAACATCCACCTGCTGCGCGGGATGCTCGGTAAGCCCGGCTGCGGCGTCCTGCAGTTCAACGGCCAGCCCACCGCGCAGAACACGCGCGAAACCGGTGCTAACGGGGATCTGCCCGCGTTCAGGAACTGGGACAACAAGGAGCACGTCCAGGAGCTCGCGGATCTGTGGAACGTGGACCTGATGAAGATACCGCACTGGGCCCCGCCGACCCACGCCATGCAGATCTGGCGCTACGCCGAGCAGGGCTCCATAAGGTTCCTCTGGATAAGCTGCACGAACCCCGCGGTCTCCCTCCCCGAGCTGCGCCGCATCAGAAACATCCTCCATAGGGAAGACCTCTTCGTGGTCGTCCAGGACATCTTCCTGACGGAGACGGCGAGGCTCGCCGACGTGGTCCTGCCCGCGGCGACCTGGGGCGAGAAGACCGGCACCTACACGAACACCGACCGCACGGTGCACCTCTCGGAGGCCGGCGTCGAGCCGCCGGGCGAGACCAAACACGACATGGACATCTTTCTCGAGTACGCGAAGCGGATGGACTTCCGCGACAGGGACGGGCAGCCGCTCATAAAGTGGGAGCACCCCGAGGAGGCCTTCGAGGCGTGGAAGGAGTGCACGCGCGGGCGCCCCTGCGACTACACGCGCATCACCTACGAGAAGCTCAGGGGCGGCTCGGGCGTGCAGTGGCCCTGCAACGAGGAGCACCCCGACGGCACCGAGCGTCTCTACGGGGACGCGGACTTCAACACCCGCACCACAGACTGCGAGACCTACGGCCACGACCTGCTCACGGGGGCCGTCAATTCCGAGGACGACCACCGCGCCATAGCCCCCGGGGGGCGGGCTTTCCTGAAGGCCGCCCCGTACACGCCGCCCCACGAGGAGCCGGGGGAGGAGTACCCCTTCCGCCTCAACACGGGGCGTACGATCTTCCACTTCCACACCCGCACCAAGACCGCCCGCGCTCCCCAACTGCAGGACGCGGCGCCCGAGGCGTGGGTCGAGATCTCCCCCACGGACGCCGGAAACCTCGGCGTCTGCGAGGGCGACACGGTGCGCGTGGAGTCCCCGCGCGGCCGGATGGAGGCGAAGGCCCGCGTGAGCGGCATCCGCGCCGGCGTCGTCTTCGCGCCGTTCCACTACGGCTACTTCGATCAGAAGGGCGGGGACGAACCCGCCGGGCGCGCCCGGGCGGCGAACGAGCTGACCATCACCGAGTGGGACCCCGTCTCCAAGCAGCCGCTCTTCAAGGCTGGGGCTGTGCGGGTGACGAAGATCGCGGACGCGGACGGTTCGCCCGCGCCGGCGCCGACGAACACCGCGTCGAGGCCTGCCGGGAACGGAGGGGTGCCGGAGACGACGGGTGGTGCCGGGGCCGGGGTGACCGAGACGACGGAAGGCGGAAGGTAGCGTGCATCTGGCGAACTACCTGGGGTACCTGCACCAGTCCGAGCAGTACCTGGCGGCGGGGTTTCGCAAGGTCGGCGAGGGCCACGCCGCGGAGGTGGACGTGTTCCACACGGGCAACACGCTCGCGCAGCAGTGCGAGGCCCACGTGGAGGCGCTGGAGCCGTTCGTGGAGCGTTACGGCGAGGAGAAGCCGACGGAGCCGGACCGGCTGTACCATGAGTTCTTCGACGGGACCCGGGAGGGTGGGATCGGCCTGATCCGGGACCTACACGACCTGTACCTGATGGCGAACGCCTGCGACATAGCCTGGATCATGATAGGCCAGGCCGCCCAGGGCATCGGGGACCGGGAGCTGCTTGAGGTCGTGAACTCCTGCGAGGGGCAGACGGCCACGCAGATCAAATGGCTCAAGACCAGGATGAAGCAGGCCGCCCCCCAGGCGCTGATCGTGGCGCCGTAGTGCCCGGGGGCGAACGCCACGGCCTGCACGGGTGGCTGGCCGAACGCTTCGGGGGCCGGGCGGGGGAGGCGATCTACGCCTTCTTCGCGTGCCTGTTGGCCCTTATGGTCAGCGGCCTGGCGGCCTACCTCGCCAGGCAACCGCTCCTCTTTCCGAGCCTGGGACCGACCGCGCTGCTCTTCTTCGAGCGGCCGATGGCGGCGACCTCCAGCCCGCGCAACGCCCTGATCGGGCACGCCGTGGCGATCCTCGCCGGCGCCCTCTCGTTGGCCCTCTTCGGCCTGCTCGACAACCCGAGCATCCTGGTCGAGGACGCCACCCTGCCCCGCATCGGCGCCGGCGCCCTCTCGGTGGCCCTTACCGGGGCCGTCCTGCTCCTCCTGGGCGCCTCCCATCCCCCGTCGGGGGCGACCACGCTCATCGTGAGCCTCGGTTTCCTGCAGACGCCCACCGAGATGGCGGCGCTCATGGCGGGCGTCGCCGGGCTCACGGTCGCCGGCTGGCTCCTGAACCGGGCCGCCGGCGTGCCGGTGCCTGCGTGGGGCACGAAAGCCACCTCCGGGGCGCCGGGATGACAACTCGCCCCGGGCGGAGGGTTCGGTGAGCCCCGACAGGACCGAGGCGGTCCGTTTGCGCGAGGACCCCGAGAGGCGGGAGGACCTGCGCGACCGGCTGGACCGCTACCTGGACGTGCCCCTCGCCCTCGCCTCGGTACTGATGGTGTTGCTGGCGGTCATAGAGTTGAGCGGCGAGGTCGGCGGGCCGTGGCGGGGGAAGCTCGCCTTGCTCGGCTGGTCGTTGTGGGGGCTCTTCTTCGTCGAGTTCGCGGTCAAGTTCGCCCTGGCGCCCGTGAAGCGCGCCTACCTCAGGCGCAACTGGATCGACGTTCTGGTGCTGCTGGTCCCGTTTTTGAGGTTCTTGAAAGTGTTGAGCGTGTTGCGGGCGACGCGCGCCCTGCCGCTCTTCAGGCTCGCGGTCTTCGGGGGCCGGGGCTCCGGGGCGGCGGTGGCGCTCTTGAGGCGCCGCAGGCTCGGGCAGCTCGCCCTCGTCTCGGTGCTCGTGATCCTGCTCGGCGCGGCGGCCGGCCTGTTGCTGGAGGCCGGGGCGCCCGCGTCCACCATAGAGGACTTCGGCGACGCGCTGTGGTGGTCGGGCGCCCTCGTCACGACCGTGGGCAGCGAGCTCTACCCCGTCACCACCGGCGGGCGCGTCCTCGGCTTTTTGCTCATGCTCTACGCCGTCGGGATCTTCTCCTACTTTATTGCCTCCATAGCCTCCGTCCTGGTCGGCCTCGACTCCGAACGACCGCCCGAAGGCGCCGGATGGGAAGGCGGGGGCGTGCGGCTCGACGCCGAAGAGCGGGCGACCCTGCGCCGCATCCTCGACCGGGCGGAGAAGGGCTAGCTACGGAACCATGAAGTTCAGCACCGTGGCCTGGAGCACGACCAGGATGGACATGACGATCGTGAGCCCTATGGACCACTTCAGGACCAGGCGCAGGAGGTCTCCCTCCCTGCCCTGGAGGCCCGTGGCGCTCGTGCCGACGGCGAGGTTCTGCGGCGAGATCATCTTCCCCAGGACGCCGCCCGAGGAGTTGGCGCCGACGGTCAGGTTCGGGCTCACCCCGATCTGCTGCGCCGTCACCTTCTGCAGGTTCGCGAACAGCGCGTTGGACGACGTATCAGAGCCCGTCAGCGCCACCCCGAGCCACCCGATAAACGACGCGAAAAAGACGTAGAGGAAGCCCGTGGAGGCGAACGCGAGGCCGAGGGTGAACGTCATGCCGGAGTAGTTCAGCAGGTACGCGAGGCCGAGGATGGAGGCGATGGTGAGTATGGCCCACTTGAGCTGGTTCAGGCTCTCGCCGTAGATCCGCAGCGCCCTGCCCGGGCCCACCCTCAAGAAGGCGAGGGCTATGATGTCGGCTATGAGGATGATGGTGCCCGCCGCCGAGAGCCAGTTGGTCGAGTAGGTGGCGGCGTAGGGGGCGGCCTCGGGGACGACGGGGGGCTGCTGCTGTACCTGCTCGTTCAGGCCGGGCCAGGGGATGGTCGGGGCCCCGGTCGTCTCGCTCACCTCGGCGGTCGGGAAGTTTATGGCCGTCTGGACGGAGCCCACGGCGGCTTTTATGGGCGGGATCTGGACGATAAGGAAAAGCGCCACGATGATGATGAAGGGCGACCACGCGTAGAGCGTGCGCCCGAGCGGCGGCGTCTCGTAGGACTCCCTCTCCGAGGCCGCGGGCTCGTTCTCGAAGTGCCACTCCGTCGAGGGGCGCCAGAACGAGAGGAGGCCTATGACGGCGACGACCGTGACGATGGCCGCCAGAAGGTCCGCGAGCTCGGGACCGAGGACGTTCGACACCACGAACTGCGTGCCGGCAAACGCCACGCCGCTCACCACGACCACAGGCCACACCTCGAGCATCTTGCGGAAGCCGGCCATCACGGTGACGAGCATCCCGGGGATGATGACGGCCAGCACCGGCGTCTGGCGGCCGACCATCTGGGAGAGCTCGAGGACGTCGAGGCCGGCGACCGAGGCGCCCGTGATGATAGGTATTCCGAACCCGCCGAAGGCGACGGGCGCGGTGTTCGCCAAGAGCGCCAGCGCCGCCGCGTAGATCGCCTCGAAGCCGAGGCCCGCCATGAGGGAGGCCGTGATCGCCACCGGCGTCCCGAAGCCCGCCGTCGCCTCCAGGAGCGCCCCGAAGACGAAGGCTATCAGGACGACCTGTATGCGCCGGTCGTTGCTCACCCCGGCCAGCGAGTCGCGGATCGTGTTGAAGAGGCCGGTGTCGACGATGACGTTGTATATAAAGATGGCGTTTATCACGATCCAGACGATGGGGAAGAGGCCGAAGCAAATACCTAGCAGCGTCGAGTTGAGCGCCAACCCGAGCGGCATCCCGTAGACGAGCACCGAGATGACGAGCGCCACGGCGAGCGTGATGAGGGCCGCCCACTGCGCCGCCACGCGCAGCCCCGCCAGAAGCACGAAGAGCACGATTATTGGGATCGCCGCGATAAGGGTAGAGACCGCCAGGTTACCTACCGGCTCGTAAACCTGCTGGAACAAAACCCGCACCTCCCCGTTCGACCCGACCGACGCCGTTCCCCGCGACGCATCCCCGCGCCACCCCGGCAGCATGGCACCTCCGGCGCCTCTGCGCAAACCCGAACGGTCGCACGTTTCCCGTGCCGCGCGAAACGGGCCGCGACCCCGAAGGATCGCGGCCCGTTCGGGACCACCTTGTCAGGGGTTCCCGTTAGTTCGCGCGGCGGACGGCCTCGCAGCCGGAACCAACGACGTCTTCGCGATCGTCGTACACTTCATCGCCTCCGTCGCCGCAGAAGACCCTGTCGGAAACACCCCGCCCCGGGCACCAGCGGCGCTACCCCGGGACCAGGATCACCCTCAGGTCGTTGACGTTGGTGCCGGTCGGGCCCGTGACGAGCAGGGCTCCACCCGCCTCGAGCGCCGCGCGGGCGTCGTTCTCCTCGAGCGCCCGGGCCGGGTCCGCGCCCGCCCCCCGGACCTTCGCCGCCGTCCCGCCGTCGACGAGGCCGCCCGCCGCGTCCGTCGGGCCGTCGTTGCCGTCGGTGTCCGCCGCGAGGGCCGCCCAGCCGTCGACCCCATCCAGTTCGACCGCGAGCGTGAGGGCGAACTCCTGGTTCGGGCCGCCGGTGCCGTCGCCCCTGACGACGACCGTCGCCTCGCCCCCCGAGACGACGGCGCAGGGGGGATGGGCGGGGTTGCCGCTCTCCAGCGCCTCCCGGACGATGGACGCGCAGACCGAGGCGATGGCGCGCGCGTCGCCGGTCATGGTGGTCGAGAGGACGAGCGGTTCGTAGCCGAGATCCCGGGCTTTGCCGGCGGCGGCCTCGACCGCGTGCCTGCCCCCGCCGCAGACGACGTTCGCCACGTTCTCGAAGACGGGATCGCCGGGTTTCGGTGTCTCCTCGGCGTTCTCCAGGTGCTCCGCGATGCTCTGCGATGGCTCTATGCCGTAGCGTTCCAGCACCGCCCGCGCCTCGTCGAGCGTGGTCGTGTCGGCGGTGGCGGGGCCCGAGGCGATGGAAGAAGGCGCGTCGCCGACCACGTCCGAGAGGAGCAGGGCGAGCACCTTCGCGGGGGCGGCGAGGCGGGCGAGGCCGCCGCCCTTCAGCACCGAGACGTGCTTGCGCACGGTGTTTATCTCCCCGATATCCGCCCCGCTCTTGAGGAGGTCCTGCGTGAGCTTCTTGAGGTCGGCGATCCGTATCGGCGGTGACGGATCCGCGAGCAGCGCCGAAGCCCCGCCCGAGATGAGGGCGAGCAGCAGGTCGCCTTCTTCCAGCGATTCCGCCAGCTCTCGCACCTTACCCGCCGCCTCCACGCCCCTCTCGTCGGGCTCGGGGTGTGAGGCGAAGACGGTCTCGAAGCCCTCGGGCCCGGCGTCGTGGCCGTCTTTCGTTATCACGATTCCGGACGCGATGCGTCCATCGAACAGCTCCCGGGCGGCCTCCGCCATCGCCCCGGCGGCCTTGCCGGCCGCGACCACAAACACCCTCCGCGCGTCGAAGCGTTCGCCGGCGGCCAGTACGCTGTCGCCTTCTAGACGCACCGAGCGCAGCACGGCGTCCTTCGGGTCCGCCGCGGCGAGGCCCGCATCCAGGATCTCCCTAAGCTCTTTGTCCATGGCGGCACTCTAATCCATGCCGGCGTCCCCCGCCGCAAGCGTGCTTACAGGTTCCGGTATCAGTCCCTGTCCGGGACGCCGCCTACGACCCGGCCCGCGGTTTCTCTTGCACCGTCTAAGATGGGCTCGTACTCGTTTATCTTGTCTATGGAGAGGCCCATCGCGGCGTTGACCTCGCGCTCGCACATGATCTCGACGAGCACCGGCACCCGCCGCTCCTCGCTCGTCCTCGCCGCCCAGCCGAGGGCTTCTTGTATCTCGTCGGGCTCGCGGACCCTGCGGCCCAGGGCTCCCATCGCCTCCATGACCATGACGTTGTCTATGCCGTAGTCGCTCTCGGGGCCCTCGTAGCCGATATCCACCGCGTAGTTCATCTCGTACTTGATCTCGCCCTGGCGGATCAGGCCCATGTAGGCGTTGTTGAGCATGACGAGCACGTAGGGAACCTTGTACTGCACCGCGACGGCTATCTCCTCCATGAGGAACTGGAAGGAGTAGTCCCCGACGACGCCGACGACCAGGTTGTCCGGCCTTCCGAGCTTCACCCCGATGCAGGCCGGAACCTCCCACCCGAGAGGCCCCGCCTGGCCGCAGCAGAGGTAGTGGCGCGGTTTGTAGGTCTTCTGGAACTGGCCGGAGAAGATCTGGTACAGCCCTATGGCCGTCACCACGATGGCGTCCTCGTCGAAGAACTCGTTCATCTCCTGGAACGCCCGCTGGGGCTTTACCGGGACGTTCTCGAAGTCCGTCTTGCGCAGCAGCGTCGAACGCAGCTCGTCGACCCGCTCCACCCAAGGGCCGGGCTCGCGCTCTGGTGTCATGGTGCGGGCGGTGTCCACCATCGCCTCGAGGGCGAGCTTCGCGTCGGAGACGACGGCGAGGTCCGGGGGGAAGACGCGGCCCATCTGGCGCGGGTCGACGTCCACGTGGACGAACTTCCGGTCGCCCCGGTAGACGCCGAGGTCGCCGGTGTGGCGCTCGGCCCAGCGGTTGCCGATGCCGACGACGAGGTCGCTCTCCAGGAACAGCGCGTTGGCGTAGCGCTGGCTCGTCTGGAGGCCGACTATGCCCATGAAGAGCGGGTGGTCTTCGGGGATCGTGCCCTTGCCCATGTAGGTCGGGCTGACGGGGACCTGCAGGTACTCGGCGAGCGCCACGATCTCTTCGGCGGCGTCGGCGCCGATCACGCCCCCGCCCGGCATCAGGACCGGCCTCTCGGCCTCCAGGATCATCTCGACCGCCTGCCTGATGGCGTTCGGACGCGGAGCGGGCTTCTCGAAGTGCAGCGAACCGCCCCGGTCCGCGTCGAAGTCCACCTGGAGGCCCGAGGTCTGCACGTCGAGCGGCAGATCGATGAGGACGGGACCAGGGCGTCCCTCTTGCGCGATGCGGAAGGCCTCGCGGAAGGTCCACACCAACTGGCCCGGCTCCCTCACCTGGACCGCCCACTTCGTGACGGGCTTGGCGACCTCGACGATGTCCACCGCCTGAAACGCCTCCTTGTGCAGGACGTTCGTCGGGGCCTGGCCGGTTATGCAGATCTGGGGGATGGAGTCGGCCATGCAGGTGTAGAGGCCCGTGATCATGTTCGTCCCCGCCGGCCCGCTGGTCCCTACGTTGATCCCGACCTTCCCCGTGACCCGCGTGTATCCGTCCGCCGCGTGCGTCCCGCCCTCCTCGTGGCGCACCGAGTAGTGACGTATCTGGTCCGACCCGCTCATCGCCTTGTACAAGGGCAGTATCGCCGCCCCCGGTACCCCGAAGACGACCTCGACGCCCTCGTCCTCCATCACCTTGACTACCGCGTCCATCACGTCCATGCGTGCCACCGCGAAACCCGCCTTCCCCGGCCTGGAGCCGGCTACCGCATCAACCTATCTCGTGCTGCGACTGGTCCTCTATGACCCTCAACAGCGCCGAATGGTCCTCGCCGCCCCAGCCCTTCCTACTCATGGTCATCAGCATCTGGTCTACGACGGCCGTGACCGGCAAGGCGACGCCGTACTCGCGGCCGGCCGCGAGCGCGATACCTAGGTCCTTGTGGTGCAGCTCGGAGCGGAAACCGGGGTCGAAGGTGTGGGAGAGGAACTTCTCGCGCTTGACCTCCATCACCTTGTTGCCCGCAAGGCCGCCGCCCAAGACGTCGAGGATCTTCTCGGGCGAGACGCCGCCCTTGGAGCCGAGCACGAGGGCTTCGGAGACGGCCTCTATGGTCAACGCCACCACGATCTGGTTTGCCGCCTTGGTGACCTGCCCGGCCCCCGTAGGACCTACGTGCGTGACGGTCTTACCCATGATCTCGAAGAGCGGCCTCGCCCGATCGAAGTCCGCCTCGCTGCCCCCGACCATGATCGAGAGCGTTCCGTCTATTGCCCCCACGTCCCCGCCCGAGACCGGCGCGTCCAGCAGCGAGGCGCCCCTCTCTTTGGCCCCCCCGGCCAGCTCCTCGGTGACCACGGGGGAGATGGTGCTCATGTCCACGATCAGGGCGCCCTCGCGGATGCCCTCGAAGACGCCACCTTCCCCCGCGAGCACCTCCCTGACCTGCGGCGAGTCGGGGAGCATGGTGACGACGACGTCGCACCCCTCCGCGACCTCCCTCGGGCTGCCGGCCGCCGCAGCCCCTTCTCCCGCAAGCTCCTCGGCCTTCTGTGGGCTGCGGTTGTGGACCACGAGGTCGTAACCGGCCTCCATCAGGTTCCTCGCCATCGGCCTGCCCATGATCCCGAGCCCGATGAACCCCACCGTGTCCGCCAAGACTTCCTCCCTCGCTAGAGTTTCAGGTTCGAAACGGCGACGTCCCCGCCGCGCCCCTCTTCGGGCAGCCAGCCGAAGCTCTCCTCCGTGGTCCGGGTCGTCGGGTTGTACTCCAGGCCGACGTAGCCCTCGTAGCCGAGCCTCTCGAGCTCCGCGAGCACGAACGGGTAGTGGATCTCACCCGTCCCAGGCTCCCCGCGCCCCGGCGAATCCGCGACCTGGACGTGCCCTATCGTGTCTATGTTCTCCTGCAGCGTCGCCACCAGGTTCCCTTCCATCCTCTGCATGTGATAGAAGTCGTGCTGGATCTTGACGTTCTCCCGCCCCACGCTCTCCACGAACTCGACCGCCTGCCCGGTCGTGTACAGCAGATAAGGGCCGTTCTCTAAGGTGTTCACCGCCTCGACCATGACCGTGACGCCCGCCTCTCTCGCCGCGTCCGCGGCAAAGGCGACGTTCTCCCCGGCGAGGGCCAACTGCTCCTGCCGGTCCATGCCCTCCTTCTCGTGCCCGGCGAGCACGTTCATGCGTCCGCAGCCGAGCCTCCGTGCGAGATCCAGGGCGACGGGCACGTTCTCCCGAAACCGTCCCACCCGGTCGGGATCACCGACGAGACCCCTGTCCCCGGCCGGCATGTCCCCGGCGTCGAAGTTGAAGAGCGCGACCGTGAGTCCAGCCTCCCGGATGGCCGCCTCCACCTCTCCCAAGTCCTCCCCCGAAGGCCACCAGAACTCGACCGCCGAAAAGCCTGCCTCTCCCGCCTTCCCAAAACGCTCCAGAAACGGGACCTCCTTGAACAGGATCGAAACGTTCGCGCTGAACCTCATCCCTCCCCCTTTTACTCCATAATGCAAAATATAAATTTCACTTCACGGAACCAAGTATAAGTAGATACGGGGCGGGATGTCAAGGTGAGAGAACGGGGGAGCTTTTGTCCTTCGACACGTCTGCGTCGGGTGGGGTCGATCTTGGGGGGAAAGCCACGTCGAGGGTGAAGGCGTCTTCGATCGGTGGGGGGCGCTGGCGATTAGAAGCCGGAGGCTGGTCGGCTGAAAGTCGGCGGCGCGGTTCCCGACGAATACCGCTACGAGGCCGGGCCGCTCAAGGAGTAGGAGAGGTCGGCGGCTATGCGTTTTATCTGGGGGATGATCTCCTCCAGGCGTTCCCCGCCCAGCCTGCCCGCCGGCCCGGACACGCTGATGGCCGCCACGACCCTGCCCTCGGCACCCGAGACGGGCGCCGCGACGCAGCGGACGCCTTCTTCGATCTCTTCTGAGTCCGTCGCGTAGCCCTGCTCCCGGATAACCTCCAGCTCTCCGAGAAGCCGGTCCATGTCGGTGACCGTGTGCTGCGTAAACCGGGCCAGCCCGCTGCGCCCCAGAACCGCCTGGACGGCCTCCGGGGGCTGGAACGCCAGAAGCACCTTCCCGGTACCGCTCGCGTGCGGCGGCACCCGGTTGCCTGGCTCGGTAAACATCCTGACCATTCGCGGCGCCGGCACCTGCTCGATGTAGACCACTGAGTTCCGGTCCAGCGCCGCGAGGTTGGCCGACTCCTGGCTGACCTCCATCAGCTCCTGCAAAAAGGGCCGTGCCAGCGGGCCGAGACGCTCCCGCGACGAAGAAGCGAGCGTTATCGCGCGCGGACCCAGCGTGTACTTCCGGCTGTCAGAGACCTGCCGGGCGTAGCCCCGCCGCGTCAGCGTCGAGAGGAGCCGGTGGACCGTTCCGTTCGCAAGACCTACGGAGAGCCCGATCTCGCTGATCCCAAGCTCCCCCTCCGAATGTCCCAGCATCTCCAGTATGTCCAGCGCCCGCTCCAAAGACTGGACCCCACCTGCCTGCGGTGCCCCGCTGCCCGCCGCGTCCGCCAAAAGTCACCCGCTCTCTAGAATATCTCTTCCTCCAGTCGGAATTCGCCAGAGTATATACCGGTGATCGAGGTCGGGACGTCCGGGTCTAACGGCGATGCCCGAAGACGAGGACTAAACCATGGGGAACGCCGCTCAGGCTTTCTCGAAGACGATGTCCTGGGCGCCTTCCCAGAGGCACAGCTCGCCGAGTGGGCGGAGGTTCTCGCGGCCTTCGGTGACCGTCATCAGGTGGTTTGCGGCGAGCTCGCCGAGCTTGCTCTTGAAGACCGTGCCGTAGTAGGGGAACAGGATCTCCGTCTCCGAGTAGCCGCCGGGGTAGAACAGGATCTCCCCGGCCTGCGGCACGCTCGTCGCGTCCTCCCACGGGACCCCGAGGTCGTAGTCGCCCAGAGGTATCCAGCACGACTCCCCGCTCCACCTGACGTGAACGACCTTCTGCCGGTAGGGGAGGAGCTTCTCGAAGGCCTCCACCGTCTTCGGGCATCGCTCCCGCTCCCAACGGGCCAGAAACTCGTAAGGTCCCGCCGTTATCTTTACGTCGCTCACGCGCCTACTCTCCCCTGATCTCGGTTTGTTCTTGCTCTCGACCGGACGGTATTCTAGCGGCCTTGCGCTCCGGTTTGACGAGCCTCCCGACCGGCTCCGAGACGACCCTGCCGTCTCGGAAGACCGTCGTCCCGCGCACGATAGTACGGACGACCCTGCCCTGGAAAGCACGTCCGACGTAGGGGCTCGTTTTGTGGCGGTAGAAGAGATCGTGCGGTTTCACGGTGGTCATCTCCCCGAGGTCCACCAGCGCGAGGTCGGCGTCGGCGCCGACTCCTATCCCGCCCTTGCCGCAGAGCCCGAACCGCCCGGCCACGTTGGCAGAGGTAAGGGCGGCGACGTTTTCGAGTGGCAGTCCGCGTCCATGGTGGCCCTCGTCCAGCATCACGTTCAGGAGGGACTGGCAACCGGCGATGCCGCCCCAGGCGCGGAACATGTCGGCGCCGACCTTCATCTCGGGTGGGCAGGGCGAGTGGTCCGAGGTGACGAAGTCTACGTTCCCGTCTAGGAGCCGGTCCCAGAGGTCTTCGAGATCTCCGCGTGGGCGGAGTGGCGGGGCGCACTTGGCGACCGCGCCGAGGGCTTCGGCGTCCTCGTCGGTGAGAATGAGGTAGTGGGCGCAGGTCTCGCAGGTGACGTCCACACCCCGGGCACGGGCTTCGGCCACGAGGGCCACGCCGCGGCCGGTGCTCACGTGGACCACGTGCAGCGGGCAGCCGGTCTCCTCGGCGAGGAGGATGGCGCGGCAGATAGCTTCCAGTTCCGCCACCACAGGACGCGAGTCCAGGTAGTCGCGCATCGCGGTCCTGAGGGTACCGGCGGCGCGGCGGGTTAGCCCGTCCGTGATCTCCTTGTTCTCCGCGTGAACCAGTACCGGGAGGCCGAGCCGAGCCGCCTCCCGCATCCCTTCGAAAAGCGTCAGGTCGTCCGCGGGCGCGTAGTCCAGGGTGCCGGTCGTGGACATGAACGCCTTGAACCCGGCGACGCCCCTCTCCGCCAGTTCCTCCAGGCGTCCCAGATTGCCGGGCACGAGCCCGCCGTAGAACGCGAAGTCCACCAGGGAGGATCCTTCGGCCAGCGCGACCTTCTCGTCGAAGCCCGCCGCGTCGCAAGTGGGCGGATAGGCGTTCAGCGGCATCTCGACGTAAGAAGTGAGGCCGCCGGCGGCCAGCGCCCGGGAGCCCGTGGCAAAGCCCTCCCAATCGGTGCGCCCGGGCTCGTTGAAGTGGGCGTGGGCGTCGATGGCACCCGGGAAGACGTGCAGGCCCCGGGCGTCTATCTCCTCGGCTGCGGCGCCCTCTATGTCGGGCTCGACGGCGGAGATCCTGCCGTCAGAGACGGCGAGGTCGGCCTCGCGCGGGCCGTCCGCCCCGACGAGGGTTCCGCCGCGCAGGGTCAGGTCGTGCGCGCTCAAGTCCTCACCTCCGCGACCAGCCGGATAAAGCGTCCCAGCGTTCTTATGGCGACCTCCACGTCCTCTTTCGCGACCGACTCGGCCGGGTTGTGGCTGATGCCCTCCTCGCAGCGGACAAAGAGCATGGCGATGGGGGCGAGGACGGAGACCTGCGCCGCGTCGTGGCCGGCGCCGCTCGGCAGACGGTGCACGGGGAGGCCGGTGTCTTCGACGGCCCCCGCGAGCAGATCGCTGAGTCCCCGGTCGGCCGGGACGGCGGGGGTCTCCTGGCGCAGTTGCCACTCGCAAGAGCAGCCGTTTTCCGCGGCGATCTCGGCGGCCCTGCGTTCCAGGTTGTCGCGCAGGAGTTCGCGCACCCCATCGACCGGGTGGCGCAGGTCCAGGGAGAGACGGGCCTCGCCGGGGACCACGTTGATCGCCCCCGGGAGCGCCCGTATCTCCCCGACCGTCGCCACCGCCGGCGGCTCCTCCCTGGCGCAACTACTAGCTTCCAGGACGAACCCCGCCGCCGCGCACAGAGCATCCTTGCGGCCCTCCATCGGCACCGTACCCGCGTGCCCGGCCTTACCCCTAAAGGCGATCCTGACGCGGCTCTGGCCGTTGATCGCCGTGACCACCCCGACGGGCAGGCCGAGGTCCTCCAGCACCGGACCCTGCTCTATGTGGACTTCGCAGTAGCCGAGGAGGTCCGCCGGGTCCCGGCCGCTCACTTCCAGGGCGAACGGGTCGCCCCCGAAGGCGCGCACCGCCTCCATGAGGGTCACGCCGCCCCCATCCTCCAGGTCCAGACGCTTGCGGTCGAAGGCGCCGGCGTAGGCGGAACTGCCGAGAAAGGTCGTGCCAAAGCGCAGCCCCTCCTCGTCCGCGAAGGCGACGACCTCTATCGCGAACGGCAAACGTTCGCCGCGGTTGTGGAGTTGCTGGACGCAGGCGACGGCGGAGAGGACGCCCAGGATGCCGTCGTAGCGGCCGGCGTCGCGCACGGTGTCCAGGTGGGAGCCGAGGAGGAGGGTCTTCTCTCCCGTCCCCTCGTAGCGGCCGACGAGGTTGCCTATCTCGTCGCGGCCGGTCGTCATGCCGGCCATCCGCATCCAGCCGGCCACGATGCTGTTCGCCTCGTTCATCGCCCGGGAGCCGTAGGGGCGGACGATCAGGCCCGGCTCCCCGCTGATGTTGGCGAGCAGGTCGCACCGCTCCATCACGGTCGCCGCGGTGTCTCTCACGCCTTCTCCCTTCCCGCGCTAGCCGCGGCCTCGCACGGGCCCGTCTTCGTCCAGGACCACCGTCCTGTGGCGCCTGGCTATCGCCCAGTACATCACGGACGCGATGCCGGCCCCGACAAACCAGGAGAACGGGGCGAGGTCGCCAAACCGTGGGATCAGCGCCACGATTAGGGCGATGATCGAGGCGGGCGCGAAGGCGTAGAGGGCGTCGGGGTTCCAGCCTCGCCTGTACCAGTACGGCCCGGCCGATCCTTCGCGGAAGAGGGCGTGGACCTCTATCCGTCCCCGCTTTATGAGGTAGTAGTCCGCGACGATGACGCCGAAGATCGGGCCAAGCAGGGCCCCAAGGCCGCCCAGGAAGTAGTTTATGGCGACGGGGCTGTTGAAGATGTACCAGGGCATCACCATCACGGCGAGGAGCGCCGTGATCAGGCCGCCGCGCCTGAAGTCTATGTATTTAGGGAACGCGTTGGCGAAGTCGTAGGAGGGCCCGACGAAGTTCGCGACGATGTTGATCCCGACCGTCGCGAGCGCGAAGGTGACGGCCCCTATGACTATGGCCAATGTACTCGGGATCTCCGCGACGAGCTCGACGGGGTCCGTGATGGCCTCGCCGTAGACGGCTATGGACCCCGCGGTGGTGACCACGACGACCGCCGAGAACAGCATGAAGTTGACGGGCAGGCCCCAGAAGTTGCCCCGACGGACCATGCGCTCCGAGGGCGCCCAGCGCGAGAAATCGCAGAAGTTGAGCATCAGCGTGGAGAAGTAGCTCACGACGAGGGCGACGGCCGTAAAGAAGAGGAAGATCGTCTGGCCGGCAGAGAGGTCGCGGGAGCCGAGGGAGAAGTCCATGTCGGAGCCGGCCTCGTACCAGATCCAGGCCGCGAGCACGAACATGGCGACGTAGATCGCGGGGCCCGACCAGTCCACGAGCGTGCGGATGGAGTCCATGCCGTGGCGCAGGACGAGCAACTGGACGAGCCACATCAGCAGGAAGCAGGCCCAACCCAAAGTGGAGAGCCCCAGGATCGAGTTCTGGTTCAAAGAATCGAGCCCCGGGAAGATCTCGAGGAGGAGGATGAGCACCGCCACCGAGGCCAGCCACGTCTGGATGCCGTACCAGAACGTCGCTATGACCGCCCGCGTCAGCGCGGGGAGGTTCGCCCCGAAGACCCCGAAGCTGATCCGCGCGAGCACCGGATAAGGTATTCCCTGCCGCTGCCCCGCGACGCTGATGAGGTTCATCAGGAAGTAGACGGCCGTTATGCCGACCATCAGCGCCAGGAATACCTGCCACCCCGTCAGCCCCAGAAAGAACAACCCGGCGGCGAACGTGTAGCCGCCGATGCTGTGCACGTCAGCCATCCACGTGGCGAAGAGGCTATAGGTGGTCCATCCCCGCTCTTCGTCCTTTAGCGGCCGGAGGTCTTCGTTGTAGAGCCGCTCGCTGTAGTCGCCCGAAACTACCCCCGCTTCGCGCCCGGACACCGTCTGCTCAGACATCGTTGCTCCTTCCAGTTCGCTCTCCGTCCTCGTGTTCTTTTCGTATCACGGGTCCTCCCGCCCGAGGGCGTCGGCGGGAATCTCCCCGGCCTTCCTCCAGTTGAACCCGTCCGGCTATCTCAGCCTCCTGGCTCCACCTTCATCCCTTTGCGTCCTCAACTCCCCCTGTAAGTGCTATAGGAGTAAGGGGAGGCGAGTAGTGGGACGTGGTAGTGGGAATCGGAGTCCGCGACACCGAACCGGACCGGGACATGCGTCAGGAAGGGCGGGTCCGGCAGGTTCGGCTCCCCGGAGAAGTACCCGGCGACGTCGAAGACGATCTCGTAGAGCCCGATGGAGAACTCCTCTGTTCCTAGCAGCGGTTCGTCCGTCCGGCCGTCGGCGTTTGTCCGAAGCGTCTTTAGGCGTTTTCGCTCCCCGTCTCCGACGGCGAACAGCTCTATAGACATGCCCGCGGCGGGCCGGCCGTTGGCGGTGTCGAGGACGTGGGTGGTGAGAAAGCCGCTCACGGGCTTCGCTCTACCCAGCCTTCGATCTGGCCGTAGGGGTCTTGGGTGGCGTGCAGGATCTCGCCGTCGTTCTCGATACCGAAGCGCCCCAGGTCGTAGACGATGTGGTGCACGTTCGGGAAGGAGTACCAGATCCTCTCTATCTCCGGATACGCCTCCAACACCGCTTTGCCCATCCGGTACAGCGTGTTCTGCACCGAGGGGCTGTAGTGGTCCGTGAAGGTTTCGAGGGTGCTCCGCATAACGCCGCCCCATACCCGGTCGAAGTCCGCGTCCGGGGCGTTGTACTCCCATTTCGCGGTGACGATGGTGGCGAGGACGCGGTCGTCCGTATCCGGAAGGGTGGTGAACCGCTCCCGGTAGAACTTCTCCCAGCCGGAGTTCGTCGTCTTCAGGACGTATACGTCGTCGATGCCGGCCTCGACCTTACGGTCGCCGCTTTTGTCGCCCCAGACCTTCGCCTTGCGCTCGCCGCGCTCGCGGACGAACGAATGCTCGTGGGGTTTGCCGTCCACCTCGATCCTGCGCCACGGGAACTGCGTGATCCAGATCCAGCAGCCCGTCACGGTCGGCCCGGCCTCGAGGAAGTGGTCCACGAGCGCCAGGCCGAACTCCTCTATGTTCCCGGTGAGATGGTCTTTCGCCAGCGCGTAGACCGTGTTGCGCATCGTGTCGGTGGCGAGCAGTTGGGAGTTGTCGCCTTCGTAGTGGGCGGCGTCGAAGTCCCCTTCCAGCGATACGCGGACGTCCAGGTCCCATGCCTCGTGGACCTCGGTGTCCCGCTTCACCTTGAAGAGGCGGACCTCGGACTTGCCGTAGTTGTTCTGGCCGAGGACTATCTTCGCCTTCGCGGTCGTCTCGCTCATGATGCATCTCCTCCGTTGGCGGGCTCCCCCACCAGGTCCTCCAGCCTGCGACGCGAGATCCTGGCTATCTCCCCAAGGGCGGCCTCTATTTCTTCTCTACGCGAGTTCGCCAGACGTCGTCTGGCACCGGCGAAGATCGTCTCTTTGGTGTGGTCGCGGACGCAGACCACATAAGGCAAACCGAACTTCTCCCGGTACGCGGTGTTCAGGTGGTGGAACTCCGCGTACTCTTCCGGCGAGAGCCTGTCCAGGCCGGCCGACGCCTGCTCGCTCGCGGACTCGCTCGTCAACTCGCCGGCGAGCGCGGCCTTCCCGGCGAGATCCGGGTGGGCCCGGATCAGGGCTACCCGTCCCTCCATTGTGGCGCGGTGGACGGTGTCGACGAACGCCCCGTGCAGCCCGTCGAGGTCGTCGAAGGGGCGTTCTTGCCAGGCCCCTTTCGCGACCCAGGGCGAGTGCTCGAAGAGCGAACCGAAGCGGGAGATAAACTCCTCCGCGTCCATGCGGTTGACCTCTTCGATGGAGAACTTTTTCGGCATCTCTCCCACTTATCTGCGCGCGCCCGTGAGGGACTCTTCGAGCAGGTCCTGCAGGCGGTAGTTGGCTATCTTGACGGTCTCCACTATAGAGATGAGGAGCTCCTGCTCCCTGCTGTGTTTGATCCTGGATGCCGCGTCTTCCAACAAGGTCTCCTTCGAGTGGTCCCGGATGGCGGTGACCAGCGGAAAGCCGAACTTCTCCTCGTAAACCCGGTTCATCTCCCCGTACCTCTCCTCTTCCTCGGGCGTGAGGCTGGTCAGCCCCACCGCCTCGCGCTCCCGGACTGAGAGCCCGGAGAGGCCTTCGCGGGCGGTCGCGCCGCCGCCGAGGGGCGGGTAGGCCCGTAGGAGTTCGGCCTGGCGTTCTGCGGGCGCGTCGTAGACGACGGTCTGGAAGGCGTGGCGCAGGTCGTGGATGCCGGAGAACGGGTGCTCCCGGTCGTAGGCCGCCTCCACCACCCAGCGCTCGCCCTGAAAGAGCGGGGCGAACCTTTCTGCGAACTCGTCCCGCACGAGCCGGTTCGCCTCCATCACGGTCAGCTTCTCTTCGACCGTGCCCGTCTGCTCCACCAGGTCGTGGGTCTCCGGGCGGCGGCCGACGAGGTTGAAGAGCACGTTCAGGAGGATGGCCGCGATGCTCGCGGCGGTGATGCCGCTCTCGAAGACTATCCGCACACCCTCCGGAAACCCGCCGTAGAACTCGGGGAGTGCGGCCGGGATCACGCCGACGGCGATGGCGACAGCTACGATGATGAGGTTCCGGTTGTCCGTCAAGTCCACCCTCGAAAGCGTCTGGATGCCCGCCGCGGCCACCGTCCCAAAGAGGACCAGACCCGCCCCGCCCAACACGGGAAGCGGTATCGCGGCGACCACCGCCGCGAGCTTGGGAAAGAGGCCCAGGAGCACCAGGATCACGCCGGCCACAGCCACCACGAACCGGCTCTTGATGCCCGTGAACCTGACGAGCCCCACGTTCTGGGCGAAGGCGGTGAACGGGAAGGAGTTGAAGAGGGCGCCCAATGCCGTCGAGATGCCGTCCGCCCTGAGGCCCCGGGCCACGTCGTCCGAGCCGACGCGCTTCTCCGTGATCTCGCCTATCGCCAGGATGTCCGCCGTGGTCTCGACCATGACGATGAGCATGACCAGCGTCATGGAGAGTATGGGGACGATCTGGAACGTAGGCGCCCCGAAAAAGAAGGGGACCGAGACCCCAACCCACCCCGCGTCCGCGACCCCACCGAAGTCCGCCTCCCCGAGCACCGCCGCCACGACGGTCCCGAGGACGAGCCCCATCAAGATCGCCACCCGGCTCAAGAAACCGCCGAACAGCCCCCCGAAGAAGCGTGTGATCGCGAGTATCAAGACGAGCGTCAGGAACGCGAGCCCGATGTTGGCCGGGCTGCCGAAGTCCGGCGCATCCGGGACCCCGCCCGCCGCCCACCGGATCGCCACCGGCATCAACGAGACGCCGATGATCGTGATGATCGACCCCGTCACCACCGGCGGGAAAAAGCGCAACAACTTCCCGAAGAAAGGCGCCGCCAACACGGTCAACAGCCCCGCCACGATCACCGACCCGTAGACCCCGCGCAGCCCGTACTCGCTCCCGATCAGGATCATCGGCGTCACCGCCGCGAACGTCGTCCCCTGCACTATCGGCAACCTTACCCCGAACTTCCAGAACCCGATGGTCTGAATCAGGGTCGCAACCCCGCACATGAGGAAGCTCGCGTTGATGATGTACACCAACTGCTCCGGTGGCAACTCCAGCGCCGTGGCCACGATCAACGGCACCGCGATGATCCCCGCGTACATCGTCATCACGTGCTGTAACCCAAACGCCGCCATTCGTCCCGCCGGCAGCACCTCGTCCACCGGATGAACCCCGCCCGGCCTCTCTACCCGCTCCTCAACCATACCCTTTCCCCTATGTGTTTCCATAATACGGATTCATATTTCCATAAATCGGACTATAGAGCAACTGCGGCGATGGGTCAAGGCGTTGGGGATCTCGGGTGTGGGGAGATCCAGGGCCTCCTGGCTTCGGGTTGTGGGCGGATCTAGCCGGGCGTGAGGCCGAAGACGCTCAGGGCCGAGTAGATGCCGAGCAGGACGATGGCGATGCTGCTGATTATCAGGACCGCGTTGAAGAAGCCGCTTCCGTAGAGGCGGGGGTCCACCTCGGTGCGGCGCAGGTACCAGACGGCCACCACCACCGCGAGCAGGAAGATGCCGGTGGCGACGCCGCCGATCTGGACCATCAAGACCGGGGACTGGATGAACAGGTAGGCCGCACCCCAGAGGATCGGCAGCGCCACGGTGAAGATGCGGATCCAGCGCAGGCGGGTCTGGGTGTCCTGCCAGTCAAGGACGCCCACCGTGGACAGAAGGTTGGTGCACATCCGCGACCAGCTCGGTATCGCGGCCCACAGGGTCGAGCCGAGCACCGCGACGGCCCCGATCAGGAAGAGGATGCTGGCCCAGCTGCCTAAAGTGTCGGTGTAGATGCGCGAGAGCGTGGTGATCATCTCGTTGCCCTCGGGCACGAGGCCCTGCGGCTGGAGGACGGCGGCGCCCATGATGAAGAAGGCAAGCGTGCCGAAGGTGTAGATGCACCAGGAGACGAAGGCGTCCTTGTACATCACCCGGATCCAGCCGTTCGCCCGCCGCGCCCACTCCTCGCTGCCGTCGTTCGGGCCGACCCAGCGGGCGTAGCCCTTCTCGACGCACCAGTAGGTGTAGAAGGTGATCTCGTCTGCCCCAACACCGGTGATCCCGAACATCGCGATGGCCGCACCCAAAGCGCCCGCCGGTATGGCGAAGGTGAGGCCGCCCAGGATGTCGCCCGTGCTGTAGGCGAACGGCGTGAACGGCAGGCCCAGCGCGATGAGGATGGTGACCGTCGAGAAGACCACGACGAGCATGACGGCCCCGCGCTCGATGAGGCTGTAATTGTTGGAGTAGAGCAGGGCGATGCTGCCGGCGACCACGATGCCCGTCCAGATCGCGGTGGACATGAACCCGAGCGGGTCGCCCCCTAGCGGAAACAGCACGCTGAAGGCTATGGCCACACCCCCGACGATGCCGCCGATCTGGAGGATCTTGGAGAGCGCCATGAAGCTCCACAGCAGGTTGACCCAACCGATCGGGCCGAGCCTGGGCGGCACCTTGTTGTAGCCCGTGAGCGCCGGCTGGCCGGTCGAGATGGTCCAGCGGGCGAACTCTATCTGCACCGCCACCTTGACGAGGGTGCTGAAGATGACCATCCACAGGATGGCGAACCCGGCCTGGGCGCCGAGGGTCGTGGTGGCGATCAACTCGCCCGAACCGACGATGGAGGCGCTTAGGATCAAACCCGGCCCGAAGTACCGCAGGCTCGCCCCCCAACCTTTAGGAGGCTCCTGTATGCCTTCCGGCGTCAGATGGTACGCATCGTCGTCCGTAACCGACTTCAGGACCACCCCGCCCTCGTCCGCAGCCATGAGCTACCTCCTCCCCGGGACCTTGCACGCCCCTATCCCCTTGCTTAATTCCTTACGAACGGCACATTAGCACAAACTGCCAAAAAAATGCAAAAGAGTGCAACGCCGGCCCAAGGGCGACGTACGGGCCCTTTAAGTCGGGCCGAACCTCGGCGCGTCCCCCTGGGCCTCTATCTTGAGCTCGACGCCGCTGGCCCCGGCGTCGAGGGCCGCCTCGACGACCCGCGTCGCCGCGTCGAGCACCTCCCGGCGTCCGCCCGCGAGCACCATCGTCTCGGGCCCGGCCTCGTGGGCCAGGCCCGTCTCGCCGGCGGCCGTCTTTGCCGCCTCGATCTCGCCCCGCAGGCCGTCCTCGCCGGAGGTGAGCACCTTCAGCTCGGCGGTCAGCTCCGCCCGCTCGAAGGCCGGCACTAGTGCTCCGGCCTCTCGTCCAGGCGGCCTATCTCCGCGTAGCCGGCGCTGCCGGGGTGCGGGGGCTCCTCCGGGGGCTTACTGGAGATGCCGACCATCTGTTCCGGCCTGACGGGGATGCGCGTGAGGGGTTGGCCGGTGGCGTCGCGCAGGGCGGCGACTATGGCCGGGGTCGAGGAGATCGTTGGCGGTTCCCCGACGCCCTTGAGGCCGTAGGGGGCCTCAGGGTCGGCGAGCTCCAGGATCTCCATCCTTACGGAAGGCATGTCCAGGATGGTGGGGAGGAGGTAGTCCGTGAACGAGGCGTTCTGGACCTTGCCGCTCTTTACCTGGATCTCCTCCATCAGCGCCAGACCTAGGCCCTGCGCTATGCCGCCCTCGATCTGGCCTTCGAGCGCCTGCGGGTTCATGATCTTGCCGACGTCCTGCGCCGTCGCGATCTCCACCACCCGCACGAGGCCGAGCTCCGTGTCAACCTCGACGACCGCCCGGTGCGCCGCGAAGGCGAACTGCAAATGCGCGTCCCCCTGACCGTTCTCGTCCAGCGGGTGGGTCTCCTTGTGGTGGTACTCGAGGGTCTCCTCGATCTCCTCGTCCCCGAGCAGGTCAACCAGGGATACGATCACCCGCCCCTCGGAAAGTACCTCGTCTCCGTCCAGGGAGAGATCGCCGTTCCCACCAAGCTCCTCCCTAACGCGCTCGAAAAGGTGTTCCCGGATCGCGGCGCAGGCTCCCTCGACGGCGGCGCCGGTGACGTAGGACTGGCGGGAGGCGGAGGTGGAGCCCGCGGAACCGACCCGCGTGTCGGCCGGTTCCACGGCGACGCGCTCGACGCCGAGCTCGGTGCGCGCTATCTGGGCCTGCAACGTCACGAGGCCCTGCCCGACCTCGGCCGCCGCCGTGTGGACGCGGACTAAAGGCTCGCCGCCCTCGACGGCGAGCGTCACCCGCGCCGTCGAGTAGTCGTCGAAGCCGGCCGAGAAACCGATGTTCTTGAAGCCGACCGCGTAGCCGACGCCGCGCTTCACGCCCTCGCCGCGGGTGACGTTCGAGACGCCGCCGGGGAGCTCGCGCGGGTCGCGGCCGGCGAGTTCTTGCTCCTCGGGCATCGGGACGTCTTTTACCTTTTTTAGGATCTCGCGCACCGGCGCCGGGTGGGGCACCTCCTGGCCGAACGGGAAGCGCATCCCCGGCTCGATGGCGTTCTTGAGGCGCAGGTCTATGGGGTCCATCCCCAGCGCCCCGGCGAGCCTGTCCATCTGGGACTCGTGGGCGAAACAGGCCTGCACGGCGCCGAAGCCGCGCATGGCGCCGCAGGGAGGGTTGTTGGTGTAGAGCATGTGGCTCTCTATCTGCGCGTGCGGCACGTCGTAGGGGCCGCAGGCGAAGGTCGCCGCGTTCAGGCAGACGGCGTTGGAGCTCGAAGCGTAGGCGCCGCCGTCGAAGACGAGGCCCGCCCTGACGTAGACGAGCTTCCCATCGCGGGTCGCGCCGTGCTCGAAGCGCATCTTGCACGGGTGGCGGTGGACGTGGCCGTAGAACGACTCCTCGCGGTTGTAGACCATGCGCACCGGGCGGCCCGTTTCGAGGGCGAGCATGCAGGAGTGGATCTGCATGGAGAGGTCCTCCCGTCCCCCGAACGCCCCGCCCACCCCGGAGAGGGTGAGCCGGACCTCGTCGGGCGCAAGGCCCAGCGACTCGGCGACCTGATCCCGGTCGATGTGCAGCCACTGGGTCGAGATGTGGAGGTCGACCCCGCCCCGCCCGTCCGGCACCGCCAGGCCGGACTCGGGGCCGAGGAACGCCTGGTCCTGCATCCCGACCTCGTACTCGCCCGCGACCACCACCTCGGCGGTGGCCCCCGCCGGCTGGCCGTGCAGTACCTTGACGCGCCTCAGCACGTTGCCGGAGAGGTGCAGCTTCGGCGCGTCCTCGCGCATCGCTTCTTCGGCGCTCGTTACGGGATCGAGGACCTCGTACTCGACCCTTATCTTCTCCAGCGCCCGTCTGGCCGTCTCCGGGTGGTCGGCGGCGACGACGGCGACGGGCTCGCCCTGGTAGCGCACCCTCTCCCAGGCGAGCACGGGCTGGTCCGGGATCTCCATCCCGTAGACCTTGCGCCCCGGCACGTCCTCGTGGGTCAGGACCGCGTGGACCCCCGCCATCTCTTCGGCCTCGGAGGTGTCCATGCGCCGGATGTTGGCGTGCGGGTGCGGGCTCCTGAGCGTCGCGCCGTGGAGCATCCCGTCCATCCACAGGTCAGAGGAGTACTCGAACTCTCCCCTCACCTTCGGGACACCGTCGATACGCGCGCTCTCCTCGCCGACCCTCCCCGGCCTCTGCACGGGGGATCGCGGCCGTTCTCGGGTGGGGGCCGGCGGCATCGCCCCCGCCGGAACCCCGATCGGAACCCCGGACGTCATCCCGTCGCCCCGCGGGCGGCGAGGCGGACGGCGTCCAGGATCTTTTCGTAGCCCGTGCACCGGCAGAGGTTGCCGGCCAGCGCCTCCCGGATATCGGCCTCGTCCGGATCGGGGTTTCTCCGCAGCAGGTCGTGCGTCGCCACGACGAAGCCGGGCGTGCAGAACCCGCACTGCACCGCCCCGGCGTCCACGAACGCCCGCTGCACGGGGTGGAGATCGTCCCCGTCGGAGATCCCCTCGACCGTCACGACCTCGCGGCCCTCGGCCTGGCCGGCCAACACCAGGCACGAGCAGACGAGCGAGCCGTCCACGTACACGGAGCACGACCCGCACTCGCCCTGCTCGCACGCGTTCTTGGAGCCTGGGAGCTCAAGCCGCTCGCGCAACACGTACAGGAGGCTCTCGCCCTCCCAGACGTCGTCCACCTCCCTGACCTCCCCGTTGACCACGAGCCTAAGCCGCACCCCGCACCCCCCTGTACTCGTCCCACGCCCACCCTAGCGCCCGCCGCGCCAGCACCCCGACCGAGTGCCGCCGGTACTCCGCCGTGCCGCGCACGTCGTCTATGGGCCTCGCCGCGCCCGCAACCAGCTCCCCGAAACGCCGGAGTGCGGCCTCGGGGATGGCGCCCCGCGATTCCCAGAGTCCGCCTTCTTCGAGAACGCCGCGCATAAAACGCTCAGCCTCCTCGGCCCGGAGGGGCGTCGGGCCGGCGGAGCCCACGCACGTCCCGACCCGGCCGCTTTCGGGGTGGAGGGCCAGGGCGAAGGCGCAGACGGCTATAACCATGGCGTTCCTCGTCCCGATCTTGGAGTACTGTTGCGGGCCGCCGGCTTCTGCTACGTAGAAAGCCGAGATCAACTCCTGTGGGGCAAGGGCATTCCGTTTCGGGCCGGAGATAAAGTCCGCGACGGGTATCCGCCGGCTCCCTCTAGTTGAGACGACCTCGACCTCGGCGTCCGAGGCGTACAGGGGAGGGAGGCCGTCGCCGGCGGGGGAGGCGGTGCCGAGGTTGCCGCCGACGGTGCCCCTGTTCCGGATCTGGGGCGACCCCACCGTCCTCGAAGCCCTGGCGAGGCCCGGCAGCCTCCCCCCGATCTCCTCGATGATGCGCGTATAACTCACCCCGGCGCCAACGCGCAGGAGCCCGTCTTCGAGGCCCCACTCTTCCAGTTCTTCTACGCGGGAGAGATCCAGGACCGCCGCGGGCCGGCTGCGGGCGAAGTTCAGCCCGACCATCACGTCGGTGCCGCCGCGGATCGGGACCGCTTCGGGGTGCGCGTCCTTGGCTTCGAGCGCCTCGGCCAGGTTCAGGGGCTGGATAAACTCCACCCGCACCTCCCTTCTGCCGGCCGTTTTGCGGCGACGGGTCGTTCCGTCGCCCGGTGGCAAGTATGGTCGGCGGCGCGGCGGCGTGTCAAGAATCGTGGGGCCTATGGGAAACGGGCTTTTTGTGGTGCCGGCGGTCCACGGCGACGAGGACGAGGGCCAACAGAAGGATTCCGGCCGAGAGGTAGAAGGCGGGGGCGAAGCCGCCCACGCCGACGAGAAAGCCGAAGAAGAAGGCGCCCGCGCCGGTGCCGGCGTCGAAGGAGACGTTCCACAGGGTGCTGCCCAGGCCGCGCTCGTCGTCGGCCACCCGGTTCATGGTGAGCATGAGGGTCGAGTTCTGCAGCAGGCCTAACCCTGCACCGAAGAGTAACGCGCCGCCGAGGGTGGCGGGCCCGCCCTGCGGGAGGGCGGCCACGCCCGCGGCGGCGGCAAGCAGGCCGGGGGCGAGGAGGATGTGGGGATCGCGGCGATCGCCGAAGCGCCCGGCCCACAGGCGGCTCACGGTGCTAGACAGGCCGAAGAGGAGAAGGGCCACGGCCGGGGAGAAGAGGCCGGAGTTGGGCAGGGCGAGGGGGAGGAACGTCACCATCACGCCGGTCGCGGAGGTGGCGGCGGCGAAGATCAGGAACAGCCGGAGCAGCGGCCCGCGACGGAGGCCTTCGAGAAAGCCCGCGTCACCCTCGTCCGGGCGGGAGAAGGAGTCGGTGTGGATAACGGCGACGGCGAAGAGGGCGAGGAGCGGGGAGAGGCCGCCTGAAAGGAAGACTATCGTGTAGCCGGAGGCGTCCACGAGCCAGAGGCCCAGAGGGTTACTGAAGATGGTGGGGAGCGTGATCGCCACGCCGAAAAGCCCTAAAGCCTCGCCCCTTCGCCCCGGCGGGGCGAGCTCGACGAGCAGGGCGGCGAAGACGACGGTGATGATCCCGAACCCCACCCCCCTCGCCAGCGTGACGGCCAGCACCCCCGCCACGCCGCCGGCGAGCGGGTACAAGAAGGCCGGCAACCCGAGGAAGAGCAGGCCGGCCACGAGGACCCTCCGGTACCCGAAGCGGCCCAGCATCCTCGGCATCGTGACCTGCGTGAGCACGGTGGTCAGCATGAAAGCGGCGGTGGCGAGCCCCGCGCCCGAGGTCCCGCCCCCAATCGCCTCGGCGTAGAGCGGCACGACGGAGAGCAGCAACTGGAAGCCCAGAAAGGTCGCGAAGGTCGCCAGCGCCAGTACCGCCACCGAACCGGAGAGCAGGGGGCCGCGTTTGTGGTCGACGGCCTCCTCCGCGTGTTCCCCTCCATCTCGTTCCATGAGGTCCATCTTCCCCGACGGGGAGGCGTCGGCGCAAGGCCGCGACTCCCCCGAAAGGGCGGCCCGCGGCGGGGGCTTCTGTTATAGAATGCGGCCCACGGGGAGACCTACGGGGAAACCCACGGGGAGACCCACGGGGAAGCACGGTGTCTTAGGAGGAGGTCCAATGCAGCGCGACCTGCTGATACGGGGGATGCAAGACATACTCGGCCCGGAGGGGGTGATCTCCGAGCGCGAGCAGCTCCGCTCCTACGAGTGCGACGGCCTCATGAACTACCGGGTCATCCCCGAGCTCGTCGTCCTGCCAGAGACCGCAGAGCAGGTCCAGAGCGTCGTGAAGCTGTGCTACGACGAGGGCATCCCGTTCGTCGCGCGCGGCTCGGGCACGGGCCTCTCGGGCGGGGCGCTCCCGGTCGAGTCGGGCGTGCTGATCGTGCTCAGCAGGCTGCGCCGCATCCTCGAGGTGGACATCCCCAACCAGCGCGTCGTGGTCGAGCCCGGCGTCATAAACATCTGGGTCAGCCAGGAGGTCGCCGAGGAGGGCTACTATTACGCCCCAGATCCCGCGAGCCAGATCGTCTCCTCCATCGGCGGCAACCTCGCCGAGAACTCGGGCGGCGTCCACTGCCTGAAGTACGGTTTTACGACCAACCACGTGATGGGGGCCGAGATCGTGCTCCCCGACGGCACGATGGTGAACGTCGGCGGCGGCAAGGCGGCCGACGCCCCCGGCTACGAGCTGCTCGGCGCGTTCGTCGGCTCCGAGGGGACTTTAGGGATAGCGACGAAGATAACCTTACGCATCGTGCGCAAGCCCGAGGCGGTGAGGACCCTCCTCGCGGCCTTCAAGGACACCGAGGAGGCCGGGGGTGCGGTCTCGGGGATCATCGGGGGCGGGATCGTGCCCGCCGCCATCGAGATGATGGACTCCTTGTGCATCGAGGCCGTCGAAACCGCCGTCCACCCCGGCTTCCCCCGGGCGGGCGCCATCCTTATAGTCGAGCTCGACGGCCCGGCGGCCGAGGTCGAGTACCAGTTCCAGCACACGATAAAGGTCTGCGAGGAGAACGACGCCTCTGAGGTGAGGATCGCCGAGGACGACGAGGAGCGGGCGCTGTTCTGGAAGGGCCGCAAGGCCGCGTTCGCGGCGATGGGCCGCATCGCCAACGACTACTACGTGCAGGACTCCGTGGTCCCGCGCACCGAGTTAGGCGCCGTCCTCAAGAGGATCAGCGAGCTCGGCGCGGAGTACGGGATGCGCGTGGCCAACGTCTTCCACGCGGGCGACGGCAACCTCCACCCGCTCGTGCTCTACGACAACGACGTGGAAGGCGAGGCCGAGAAGGCCGAGGCCCTGGCCGGCGACATCGTCTTTACGTGCCTGGAGCACGGCGGCTCCCTTACGGGCGAGCACGGCATCGGCGAGGACAAGAAAAAGTACATGCCAAAGATGTTCACGACCGAGGACCTGGACACCATGCAGCTCTTGCGGTGCGCCTTCGACCCGCACCAGATCTGCAACCCCGGCAAGATCTTCCCGACCCCGCGCCTCTGCGGCGAGCGGCCCGGCCCCTTCCGCATGCACCCCGTCCAGCAGGCCGGCCTGGCGGAGAACTTCTGATGGCCACGCGCACGAAGAACGTCTCCGTCGAAGACCTGCAGAACATAGTCGGCGAGGGGCACGCCCGCGAGGCGGGCGCCGGGGACGCCGTGGACGGGGTCCCCCCTTCTTTCGTGGTCGAGCCCGGCTCCACGGAAGAGATAGCCGGGCTGATGAAGCTCGCCAACGACCGGGACCTCGCGGTGGCCCCCAGGGGCGGTGGGACCACGATGTCCTTGGGCAACCCGCCACGGGCCCTCGACCTGATCCTGGGCACCACCCGCATGAACGCGGTGGTCGAGCACGTCCCCGGGGACCAGGTGGTCAGGGTCCAGTCCGGGATACGGTTCGGGGACCTGCAGGAGCGGCTGGCCGGGTCCGATCAGATGCTCGGCGTGGACCCGCCCGAGGCGGGGGAGGGCGCCACGGTGGGGGGGATCGTCGCCGCGAACTCCTCGGGGCCAAGGAGGTACCGCTACGGGACCGTCCGGGACCTGATCATCGGCATCACCGTCGTCCTCGCGGACGGGACGGTGGCCAAGGCGGGCGGCAAGGTCGTCAAGAACGTCGCCGGCTACGACCTCTCCAAGCTTTTCACGGGATCTTTGGGCACCCTCGGCGTCATCGCGGAGTGCAACTTCAGGCTGCACCCGCGCCCCGAGACGGCCCGGACGGTGGCCGTCGAGCTCCCCGATACCGCTTCCGCTGGCGCCGCGTCGCAGGCGATCCTGCACGCCCAGATCGTCCCGAGCGCCGTCGAACTCGTCTGGGACGGCGAGACGCGGCTGCTCACGATCCTCATCGAGGGGATACCTTCTGGTGTCGAGGCGCAGGCGGAGGCCGCCTCCCACATCCTCGGAGGTTTCGGGGAGGTCAGGGAGCTCGCGGACGACGAGGCGATGCCGTCCGGCCCACCGGGGGCCGGCGACGACGCGGTGGCCGTAAAGATCTCGGCCCCCCCGGCCGAGCTTACCGGCGTCCTGGACTCGACGCTCGGGGCCTCTTCGCGCCTGGGCGTAACGCCGCGAATCACCGGGCACGCCGGGACCGGCGTCACCTACGTTGGGCTCTCCGGGGGCGAGGAGGAGGCGCGGGCCGGGGTCGTGGAGGAGCTGCGCGAGATCTGGCTGCGGCGCGGCGGTAGCGTGGTCGTGCGCCAGGCGTCGCCGGCGTTCAAGGAGCGGGTCGAGGCGTGGGGGCCGATCGGGACCCGCCTCGACCTCACCCGCAGGGTAAAGGACAAATTCGATCCCCGGGGGATTCTCAACCCGGGCAGGTTCGTGGGAGGTATCTAGCAGTGGACAGGAACAACGATTCCCCGGACCCGCGGCAGGACGGGAACCCGTACGACGCCACCGACGCCACCGAACGCCGGGGCGAAGCCACCCCGACAAACCAGGACGCCGCGGCCCAGAGCATCGGCGCCGGCAGCCCCGAGGACCTGCCAGACGACACCTTCGCCTCGCGCGGCGCGGTAAAGCAGACGGTGGGCATAGGCCGCAAAACGGAGAGCGGGAGCTTCGTGTTCCCGGCCTTCGACGACCACCACCCGCCGGAGAAGGACCTAATAGACGACTGCGTCCACTGCGGCTTCTGCCTGCCTACCTGCCCGACCTACGTGCTCTTCGGCGAGGAGATGGACTCCCCGCGGGGGCGCATCTACCTCATGAACAAGGGCCTGAACGAGGAGCCGATGAACGACCAGATGGTCCGCCACTGGGATCTCTGCCTCGGGTGCATGGCCTGCGTCACCGCCTGTCCTTCCGGCGTGCAGTACGACAAGCTTATCGAGGCGACGCGCGGGCAGGTCGAGCGCCGCTACGAGCGCACGCCCCAGGACAAGGCCTTTCGGGAGATGATCTTCCAGATCTTCCCCTACCCCAACCGGCTGCGCCTGATGGCCGCCCCCCTGAAGCTCTACCAGCGCTTCGGCATCGGCGACGCGCTGCACAAGGCCGGCGTAATGAAGCTCCTCCCCAAGCGTATGCGCGCGATGGAGGCCCTCATGCCCATGCTCACCGAGCAGCAGGAGGTCCCCGAGGTGACCCCGGCCGTCGGCGAGAGGCGCAGGCGAGTCGGTTTCATCAAGGGCTGCGTGCAACGGGTCTTCTTCTCCGACGTCAACGCCGCCACCGTGCGCGTCCTGGCCGCCGAGGGCTGCGAGGTCGTCGCGCCGAAGCTCCAGGGCTGCTGCGGCGCTTTGAGCGTGCACGCGGGCAGGGAGCAGGAGTTCGAGGGCTTCGCCCGCCAGCTCATAGACACCTTCGAGGGTTTGGAGCTCGACAACATCATCATCAACGCCGCCGGCTGCGGCTCGACGCTCAAGGAGTACGGCTACCTCCTGCGCGACGACCCCGAGTACGCGCAGCGCGCGAGCGCGTTCGCGGAGAAGGTTATGGACGTCACCGAGTTTATCCAGCATCTCGGCCCCGTCGCCGAGCGGAGCCCGCTGCCGGTCGCGGCGGCCTACCACGACGCCTGCCACCTCGCCCACGCCCAAGGCGTGCGCCGGCAGCCGCGCCAGACCCTCAAGCAGATACCCGGGATGGAGGTCAGGGAGATAAAGGAGGCCGAGATCTGCTGCGGCTCCGCGGGCATCTACAACATGGTCGAGCCCGAGCCCGCCACCGAGCTCGGCGACCGCAAGGCGAAGAACGTCCTGAACACGGGCGCGCGCATGATCGTCACCTCCAACCCCGGCTGCATGCTCCAAATCCAGGCGTCCCTCAAGCGGATGGGCCACTCGATGCCGATGGCCCACCCTATGGAGGTCCTGGACGCCTCGATCCGCGGCGCGGACGTGGAGACGCTGCTCGCGAAGTAGGTTCAAGGTTCTGAGGCCCTGGATTTTGAGGCTTGGGGCGGTCGGCGGAACCGGCCGTCGCCGGCCTTTGCGTCTCTCTCGAACCGCCGCTAGAGTATCCGCGGCGCACGTAACCTGAAGGGGGGCGGTTTGGCGCAGGTAACGGATACTGGGGCGGCCTCGCTGGCCGCCTGCGTCGCGTACGTGCTCGGCGTGGATCCTTCGGAGGTGCCCGGCGATGGGGGAGTCGGCCTACGCCAGTGGCTCGCCGGGCGCGGGCTCGGCTTGGTGCCGGTGGCGGAGCCGGTGGGTTTCGAGTGGCCGGGGCGCTTTCTCGGTCGTCGGCGGGTGTCGGCCACCTGGGCGGTATTCTTCGGGGCGCCTCCGGGAATAGTTTTCGATCCGGCCGCCGACGGGGAGGCCGAGTGCTTCGGCCAGCGGCGTTGCGAGCCGTGCGCGCATCTCGAACGGCTCACGCGCCCCGGGGTGCTGCGAGGCCTGGTGCACCGGGGCGGGCTGCGCGCCGACGTGCTCTCGGGCGGCGAGATACGGGTCGGCGACCGTATAGAAGCGACCGAGTCGTAGGCCGCTCGTGATCGGGGCCTCGCTTGAGGCCGCTATCCGCAGAGATCAATTAGCCCGCCGGGCGCCGGGCTCTTCTACAGCGGCTTTCATAAACGTTGAGAGGCTTGCTGGACGGGAGGACAATCTGCCAGGTCGGGGTACTCGGAGGCGCAAGGCTTCTAGGTTATAGGTTTTGGGGTTTTTGCTTATGCCTTTGGCCCGAAGCCGGGACCCTCAGGGTCATCCTTTCTGCAAGCCGCTGTAGGTGGCGGCCCTTGGCCCGGCTCTACGCGTTCTCTTGCCGGGTCCTTCTCAGCTCCATCAGCTCCCAGAAATCGCTGTCGCCGGGGTCGCCGGGCAGCCTGGCGTAGACGGCCTTCAGGGCGAAACCGACGACGACCATGAGCGCCAGGGTTTCGGGGATGGAGATGGCGAAGCGGGCGATGGCGTTAGATTCGGCCACCTGCGCGTTGAACGCTTGCGTCCCGAACCCGGCCGTGACGACCCAGACGTTGAGAAAGAAGTTGGCGACGCCGGTGACGACCGAGAGGAGGACCATCGCAAGCGTCCCGAACCACAGCGCCCGCCGCGCCGGCCGCTCGTCGAAGAGGTCCCTAAGCGAGCGCTCCTGCTCCGGCGTGCGGGGGTCGAACGACTGCTCCAGGAAGGCCCCGATCAGGGGCCGCCCGAACACCAGCGAAGCCCCGAAGACGACCACCCACAACAAGCTCGGCACCGAGTCCTTGAAAGCGTACGCGATCCCGTCCACGAACCAGAAGGCCAGGATGCCACGCACGACGGCGTTGAGGCCGAGAAAGCTCGTTATAAAGTTGAACCGCTTCGTAATAAACAGCAGGTCCACCGCCACCCACGTAACCGGCACGAGCGCCGAGACCACGTAGGCGGTGACGTTCCCGAGCTCGTCGCTAAAGCGCGAGAGGATGACGATGGGGACGACGAGCCCGAACAAAAAGTCCAGGCCAAGCTTCAAAGAGCGGCTCATAAACCGCTCTTTCCTCGTTTATCGTGCGTATCCAACAAGCCCGATAAAAGAACGCGACGGCCGCCGTGTCAAGGGCACGGGGGGTCACGAGCCGTGGAGGAGGGCGGCCGTTGTGCGAGAATGGCCCGCGTTTGCGGGAGAGAGGGAGGTCCGGAAAATGGGTGCGGCACGTTCCTTGCTGGCGGTTCCGGCTTCGAGCCGGAAGATGGTCGAGAAGGCGCTCGCTTCGGAGGCCGACACCATCTTTCTGGACCTCGAGGATGCCGTCGCCCCCGGCAGGAAGACGGGGGCGCGTCGGGACGTCGTCCGGGCCGTAAAGGAGCTGGACTGGGGCGGCAGGCCGAGGATGTTCAGGGTCAACGCGAGCGATACGCGGTGGTTCTACCGCGACGTGATCGAGGTGGCCGAAGAGGCGGGGGATGCGCTCGACGCCGTCCTGGTCCCCAAAGTGGATCGGCCAGAAGACCTCCGCGCCGTCGCCGTCCTTCTCGACGGAATAGAGCTCGAAGTGGGGCTGGAGCCCGGCAAGATCAAGCTCGAAGCCCAGGTAGAGACCGCCGAGGGCCTGACCAACATCGACGCCGTAGCCCGCTCGACGGGCCGCCTGCGGGCCCTGCACTTCGGGCCGGGGGATTTCGCGGCGAGCCTGGGGGCGCCCCAGACGAGCCTCGGGACCAGGGACGGGTGGGACGAGGCGTACCCCGGCCACCGCTTCGGGTACGTCATGCAGCGCATCGTGGTGGCGGCGCGGGCGGCGGGACTCAGGGCCGTAGACGGTCCCGTGGCCGACCACCGCGACGAAGAAGGGCTCGCGGAGGCCTGTCGCGTCGCCCGCTCCCTCGGCTTCGACGGCAAGTGGTGCATCCACCCGGCGCAGGTTCCCGCGGTCAACGAGATCTTCTCTCCCACGCGGGACGAGATCGAGTGGGCGCGGAGGGTTATCCGGGCCTACGAAGAGGCCGGCGCGGCCGGCTCAGGCGCGGTCAGCCTGGACGGGCAGATGGTAGACGCCGCGTCCATCAGGATGGCCCGAAACACGCTGGACCTCGCCGGTTCGGAGGGCAGTAGAGGGCCCGAACCGGGATGAAACCGTGCCCCTGCGGGAACAAGTAGGGGATATGGCGAGATCTGCGAGGGTGGACGGGCGAGACGTTCGGCGGCTGCGGCTCCTCTTGCTTCTGGCCGCGGCGGGCGCCTTCGGGCTGTTGTACCTGTTCGTGGATGGTTTTCGGGTGGAGACGAACCGGGCACTCGGGATACTGGGCCGGGGGGACGTGGCGGGGCTGCGGGACTACATCGTCTCGTTCGGGTTCTGGGCGCCGGTCGTTTCGTGCTTCTTGATGGTCTTGCAGGCGCTGGCCGCACCGGTGCCTTCGTTCCTGATCACGTTCGCCAACGGCCTCGCTTTTGGCGTCTTCTGGGGCTGGATGCTCTCCCTCTTCGGGCACGTCCTGGCCGCGGCGGTCTGCTTCGGCGTCTCGCGCGCCCTCGGGCGGGCGCCGGTCGAGGTGCTCGTCGGCAGGACGGGCCTCCAGTCCGCCGACCGCTGGTTCGAGCGCTGGGGCACGTACGCGGTCTTCGCCGGGCGCCTCGTGCCGGGCGTGGCCTTCGACGCCATAAGCTACGCTGCAGGCCTGACCCGGATGCGCTTCGGCGGCTTTATGCTCGCCACGACCTTGGGCATCTTCCCCCAGACCTTTCTCTACTCCTACCTCGGCCAACGGGCCCCGGAGTTTGTCGGCCTCTTCCTCCTCACGACCGCGCTCGCGGCCCTGGGCGTCCTCGTCTTCGCCCTCGTCAAGCGCAGGAAGGGGCGCCGCGAGCCGGAGGGTGGAGCGCCGGGAAATCCCTCTCCGGACAAGTAGAATAGTCGGGTATGGTGCTGACCTTCAGACCCTTGGAAAAAGATCCCACGCTCCGCACCGGTTCTTTGACCGTGATCTCGGGCTCCATGTTCTCCGGCAAGACGGAGGAGCTGATCCGGCTCTCCCGGCGCGCGCTCTACGCCCGCCGCCGCGTGCAGGTCTTCAAGCACGCCCTGGAGACCCGCTCCGAGCACGAGGAGATCCGGTCCCACAACGGCATCCCGCACGAGGCCATCCCCGTGGGCTCCAGCGAGGAGCTGCTCGAAAGAGTGGACCCTGCCACCGACGTCGTCGCCGTCGAGGAGGCCCAGTTCTTCGACGCCGGCATCGTGGAGGCCTGCCGGCAGCTCGCCGACTGCGGCTACGAGGTGGTGGTGGCCGGCCTCGACATGGACTTCCGGGGCCAGCCCTTCGGCCCGATGCCGGAGCTGCTCGCCGAGGCCGACGAGATCGTCAAGCTCAGGGCCATCTGCGCCCGCTGCGGCCGGGACGCCGCCCGCTCCCAGCGCCTCATAGACGGCCGCCCGGCCCCCGCCTCGGCCCCGATCATCCTTGTGGGCGCCGAGGAGAGCTACGAGGCCCGCTGCCGCCACTGCCACGAGGTCCCGGAGAGCGTGTTCCAGTACGGGCTCCCGGGGGTATAGCGTGGCGGGGGCCGTGATGCGATCAGAGGGGTCTGAATATGCCGCGTAAGTGGATCATCTTGTTGATACTGGTCTGCATCGCGCTGAACGGGGCCGGCTTTATATGGCAGCTCTTCGAGCCGATACTGCTCTACGACGAGGTCGCGCACTTCCTGACGCCCCTCGTGCTCGTGGCCGTCGTAGCGGAGATCATCTACCGCAACGGGGGCGACGACGAGTTCTTTGACACGCCTCGCCACGCGATAATCACCGGCTCCGTGATCGGGCTGCTCGGCGCCGCCGGCTGGGAGGGGATAGAGGTAATACTCTCCGCCATGGGTGTCGCCATCTCGAACACCGTGCCCGACTCGCTCTTCGACGTCTTTCTCGGGGTCATCGGCGGCGCCGCGGGCGCCTACATAGCCGACCATTTCCTCGACCGGCTCTTCGGCCGCTCCCGCACGGACTCCAACCGCCCGAGGGTACGTTAGGGCAGAGAAAAGGGCCGAAACCGCGAAGCCCCGGCCCCGAAATCGTGCCCGTACGCTTTAGTCTTCCTGAGTCTTCCGCAGGTCGTCGGTCACGTTGTCTTTGACGCCCCCGCCGCCCGAGGCCCCTTCTCCCTCCACGGCGTCCGGGGTAGCGTCCTTTTTGCGGCCCTTGGAAGCCTCGTCCAGATCGTCCCTGACGTTGTCCTTGGTCTCTCCGGTTCCCTCGCGTCGTTCGCGCTCGGTCATGCGTCGCTCCTCTCGCTTGCTGGACGGCGTCGCCGCCACAAGGAATTCTACGCCACCTCGGGCCGGATGGGAAACCACGCGATCGCAGAAGCACGTTAAACACGTTGCGTCTTGGGGAACAAAACGGGGTAAACGATGAGGAGGATACGCCTTGAATACTGCGCTGCTGGTGACGGTCATCGTGGTCGTCGTTGTGGTGGTCCTGTTGCTGGCGGCCTTCTTCGCCGTGAGGCGGAGCCGGGCGAGGCGGCAGGAGGCGCAGAGGGAGCGCAGCCGGGAGGAGTTCGGTTCCGAGTACGAGCGGACAGCCCGCGAGAAGGGCTCCGAGGAGGAGGCGGAAAAGGAGCTCAGGCGGCGGCGCGGGAGCGTGGAGCGGCGCGTCGAGCCGCTCTCCGATGAGCGACGGGAGCACTTCGAGGGGCGGTGGGGCGAGGTCGAGCGGGTCTTTGTGGACAACCCGGAGAGGTACATAGAGATGGCGGACCGCACCGTCTCCGATATCCTGCACGAGCGCCGCTTTGTCGCGGACCCTTCCCAGAGCGACGAGGAGACCGAGAAGGGCCTCGCCGCCGCGCACCCCGACGTCGCCGACGACTACCGGGAGGCCCGCCGCATCCGGGCAGACGTGGTCGCCCGGTCGGGCGGAAGCTCGGGGGGAGACTCGGGAGAACAGTCCACGGAGGACCTGCGCCAGGCGATCCGCCAGTACCGGGCCGTCTACGGGCGCCTCGTAGAGCGGTAAGCCCGTCGCCGGGGCCCTCGAAGCGGCTCTTTGGGGTTTCGTCGGGGGCTCAGCACTCCTCGTCGGGGCCGTGCTCGGCCTCTACGCCGGCGCGTCGCGGCGTCTCATGGCCGTCGTCATGGCCCTCGGGGCCGGCGTGCTCGTCTCATCCGTCGCCTTCGAGCTCATGGACGAGGCGTACAGGGTCGGGGGCCTCGACGCCGCGGCGCCGGGGCTGCTGCTTGGGGCCGCGGTCTTCTACATCGCGGACCGGGAGGTCAACAGGCGGGGCGGCGAGCGCCGCAAGAACTCCGGAGAACGACAGGGCGGCTCGGCCACCGCCATCGCCATCGGGGCGTTGCTCGACGGCATCCCCGAGTCGGCGGCCATCGGGATCGGCCTGATCGAGGGCGGCAACGTCGGGATCACCCTGGTGGCGGCCGTCTTCCTCTCCAACGTCCCCGAAGGCCTCTCCTCCGCCGCCGGCATGAAGCGCGCCGGACGCTCCACGGCCCACGTCCTCGGCCTGTGGGGCGCCGTCACGCTCGCCTCGACCCTCGCCGCCCTGCTCGGCTACCTGTTCCTCGCGGGCGCCTCGGGGAACCTCGTCGCCGCCATCCAGGCCTTCGCCGCCGGCGCCATCCTCACCATGCTCGCGAGCACCATGATGCCCGAGGCCTACGAAGAGGGGGGCCCCGTGGTCGGCGTCGTCACCACCGTCGGATTCCTCCTGGCCTTCGTCCTGAGCCGCGTGGCGTAGAAGCACGGCGCTGCGCGCCGAAAGCGCAGGCGAAGCCGGAGCGCGCTAACCCGCGGCGTGCTGGCCGGGTCCCTCGGGACGGAACGCCGAAAGCAACAGCAGCCCCACGCCCACCGTTATCGCGGCGTCTGCGGCGTTGAAGATGTACCAGAAGGAGAAGTGGACGTAGTCGGTGACCTCGCCGGCGGTCAGGCGGTCGAGGAGGTTGCCGGCGGCGCCGCCCAGGATGAGGCCGCACCCGTAGGTGGAGGCCCGGGACCCCGGCCCCGAGAGCAGCATCCAGAGGACGACTACGACGGCCACCGCGCTGCCGATCAGCAGCAGGACCTGGCTCCCGCCGAGGATGCCGAAGGCGCCGCCGTCGTTTTTTATGTGCGTGAGGCTCAGGAAGCCCGGCAAGAGCGGGACGCTCTCCCCGACGCGCAGCGTGCCCTCGATAAGGGCCTTTATCCCCTGGTCCACCGCGAAGACCAAAAGGGCGGTCGCGAGCGCCTGGAGCAGGCTCCGGGCGCGGCCGGTTTCGCTGTTTTTCGAACGTTCCACGAGAGGGTTGATCCTAGCACAGCCGCCCCGCTTCCCTCACCGGCCTGGGGGTGCTACCGCCTCGCCTTGAACGTGCGGCACGAGGCCGGCGAAAGGACCCGGGGGCAGGAAAGGTTCGAGCGTCCGGAGCCCGAACCCCGCCCCCCGGATGGAGCGCGTGGTGTCCCTGTTCGGGTGGCAACCGGCAAACAGGCGCCTCCAGACCGGCAGGATGCGGTCCTGCGCCCGCGCGAGCGAACCCTCGGCCCGCACGTGCTCGATGAACAGCAGCCGCCCGCCCGGCCGCAGCACGCGCCGGATCTCCTCAAGCGCCGCCCCCTGGTCGGGTACCGTGCACAGCACGAGCGTCGAGACGACGGCGTCGAAGCTTTCGTCGGGGAACGGCAACGCCTCGGCCCCCGCTTCGGACACCTCGACGGGGACGCGGGCCGTGCCGAGCTTCCGGCGCAGCTTCTCGCGCATGAAGGGGTCCGGCTCCGCGACGACCACACGCCCGGCCTCCCGGTAGTGGGAAAGGTTAGCGCCGGTCCCGCCGCCTATCTCCAGCACGCAGCCGGCCGCCCCGGCGAGCAGCCGGGAACGCCGCCTGCCCATCCAGCCGCGCTCCGCGGTTTTGCCGAGACGGTCGTAGAGCGCCGCGAAGAGCGGGTGCCCGTTGTCGTCGCGAGTCCTCATGGTCCCGGCCCGAGTCTGCCACACCGATCCCGTCCGCGCCGCGGGACCTCCACCCGGAGGCCTACGGCTTTTCGGTCCGGGGGCCGATGCCGGCCAGGGGCGGCGGTCGTAACTTATGTGCACGGGCCGGCAAACGACAGAGAGGAACCGGCATGGAGTCCAGAGAGCAAAACTACGGGATAACCGGGGAGGCCCCCCAGGCGGGGCACGGCACCAGCGGGCACGACCCCGCGGAAGGGAACCGGGGGGATCACGATGCCCTCGGGGGAGGCGCCACGGTGATGGGTACGCGGGAGGAGAGGACGTGGTCTGTGCTCTCGCACCTGAGCGGCTTCTTGAACATCTTTACCCTGTTCCTCGGGCCGGTGGCGGCGCTGGTCGTCTGGCTCGTCTACCGGGACCGCTCGCCCAAGGTCGCGTTCAACGCGCTGCAGTCGGCGGCTTACCAGGGGGCCTGGCTCGCCGTGCTGGGTATCGGCTGGTCGCTGACAATCCTGCTGACGTTCGTGCTCGTCGGTTTCCTGCTAATCCCGGCGATGCTGATCCTCACCGTCGTGCCTTTCGCGCACATGGGCTACGCGGCCTACAAGGTGAGCAAGGACGGCGAGTACCGCTACCCGATAGTGGCCGACCTGATCGAGAACCGCTAGACGAACCCCGAACGAACCCGGCGCCCCCGGCTTTCCAGAGCCGGGGGCGCCGCGATTGAAGCCTTTCGTCCGCCCCGTGCGTATGGTTATTATGTAACGGTAGGGAAGGAGAAGCTTATGCTACACGCGAGAAGAGAAGGGCCGCCGGAAGAGGCGGCGCCCAGGCCCGCGGCGCGGACCAGGGACGGGGAGCTGACGGATTTTCTGCTGGACGTGCTGGAGAGCGCGGAGTCTTACGAGGCGCACATCCTGCAGGCGACCCGGGACGAGGACCCGGAGCTACTCGCGTTCCTGCGCGAGTTGCGGCGTCAGGACGTCGTGCGCACGAGCGGGGTGGTCCGCCTGCTGAGGCGCCCCCCCGGAGAGGGGCGACGCCACCCGGAGGAGATCGGCGCTTGATGGACTACCCGCTCGACCTGAGGTTCAAGATAGCGACCATCGGCACCCGGGTCAGCGTGACCGACGCCGGGGGCCGGATGGTCGCCTACGTGCGCAAGAAAAAGTTCCGGCTAAAAGAAGACATCGGGGTCTACGCCGACGAGGACCAGAGAAAGCTCCTCTTTCGCATAAAGGCCGACAGGGTGCTGGACTTCGGCGCGAGCTACTCGGTGGCCCTCCCGGATGGCACGCCGCTCGGCGCCGTCCGGCAGGAGGGGATGCGGTCGCTCTGGAAGAGCACTTACGCCCTCACGAACGCGTCCGGCGGCGGCATCGGGTCCATCCACGAGGAGAACCCCTGGGTGAAGGTGCTCGACGGCCTGATGGAGGCCATCCCCTTCGGCGACGCCCTGGGCGGCCTCTTCTTCAACCCGGCCTACATCGTAGACCTGCGCGGGGGGCCGGCGCTGCGCGTGGCGAAGCAGAGGTCCGTCTTCGAGAGCAGCTTCCGGCTCGAGAAGCTCAAAGATTTCTCCGAGACGGAGGAGGACCTGATCCTCGCGGGCGTCATCATGATGGTGCTGCTCGAACGGGACCGCGGGTAGGCGCACAAGATCTCCGGGATCCAGGCGCAAGAGCACGTCCTGCCCGGCGGCGGTTCGCTGACCATCAGGACCGCGACCGGGGACGATGCCTCCGCGACGCTGGCGCTCTTGCGCCCGGTCGTAGAAGCGGGTCTCTACACGGTCCGGGAGCCCCCCGAATTCGACCTTGTTGAGGCCGAGGAGCGGGAATATATCGAGGGGGACCGCCAGGCGCCGGGAAACCTGTGCCTCGTCGCGACGATGGACGGCGGGGTGGTCGGCACGGTCAGGGCTTCCGCGGGGCCTTACCGGCGCGTCCGCCACTTCGCGGACATCGACTCCCTGTGGGTCGCCGCGTCCCGCAGGCATCGCGGCGTGGCGGGCCTGTTGCTCTCCGCCGTGATCTCCTGGGCGCGCCATCACCCCGAGATAGAGAAGCTGGGGCTCTTCGTCTTCTCCACGAACAAGGGCGCGATCCACCTCTACGAGAGACACGGTTTCGTCGCGGAGGGCCCTGACCCCGGGGACATAAAGTTCGGGGACGCCGACTGCGCGGACACGGTCGCCATGGGCCTGATGGTCAAGGGGCGCCCCTCCGAGTGAGCGAGGGCTCCATCTACCGCAGCCCGGAGGGCGAGGCCGAGCTGATGGCCCTCCACGACGAGGCTTTCGTCCGGCTCGGCCCGGGGTGCGAGGCCCGAACGGTCGGCACGCGTTTCGGCGACACGCACGTGATCGTCGCCGGCCCCGAAGACGCGCCCCCGCTGGTGGTCCTGCAGGGCGGCAACTTCCTGAACCCGCTCTGCCTCGCGTGGTTTATGCCCCTCTCGGGCACGCACCGGCTCTACGCGCCGGGCATCATCGGCCAACCCGGCCGCAGCGCCCAGGCCCGTCCCTCCGCCAGGGGGGACGGGCACGCGCGCTGGCTCTTGGACGTGCTCGACGGCCTCGGCCTCGAACGGCCGGCGTTCGTGGGTATCTCCTACGGCGGGGGCCTCATCTTGAGGTTGGCTGGCCTGGCGCCGGGGCGCGTCGCCCGGGCGGTCCTCGTCTCGCCGGCCGGCGTCGCCGCTGGCCCGATCTGGCCGATGGTCCGGGAGGTGGCCCTGCCCATGCTCGTCTACCGCGCCTCCCCCGGCCGGGAGCGGCTGCTCCGCGCCGCGCGGCCGATCCTGTCCGACCCGGAGGAGCCGTACGTGCGCCAGCTCGGGGCCGTCTACAGGCACGTGAAGCTGGACAGGGAGCTACCGCGGGCGGCTACGCGGGAGGAGCTCTCCGGGTACGAGGGCCCGACGCTGCTCTTCGCCGCCGAGGACGACCTGTTCTTTCCCGCGGAGAAGGTGATCCCCCGCGCCACGGAGATCGTCTCGAACCTGCAAACCGAGGCGCTACCGGGTCGCCACGTTCCGTCGGGGGGGACCTTCGCCCACGTCAACGACCGGGCCGCCAAGTTCCTGAACACCGCCTGACGGTGCCCGCGAACGCCGCTCCCCGCCAGGCCTCGGCCGACGCACCACACTGCCCGGCACCCCTCCGGTCGACCGGGCTCCGGCCGTACTGCCGCGGACCGTTCCGGCTCCTGGTCGACGAGGCCCACGCGCGTCTCTAGGCCCGCCTTACGATGCGCGGCGGGTACTCTTTACGGTCGGGCGGGGACAAATAGACGAAAGAGGTCCGCGGACGGAGTCATGGGACGTCCTCGTGCTCGGCGATCGCTCTATCGATGGTGCGTCGGGCCTTCTCTGCTTCGGAAGGGCTGGTATCGACGTGCTCGGCGAGGGTGATCAGGCCCTTCCACAATGCCCAGCCGCGGCCCCTCGCCCATGTCGCGCGGTCGACCGGAAGTGCCGCGCGGAACGCTTCCTGTCTTTGCCCCGATAAGAACGTCCACGCGATCGTGACATCGCATCCGGGATCTCCCACGCCCGAGGTCCCGAAGTCGATTACGGCGCTCAACCTGCCTCCCTCGACGAGCAGGTTGCCGCGGCGATGTCGCCGTGTAACCAGGCGGGCGCGCCGTGCCATTCTGCCTCCGGGGCCGCTTCCCACACCGCGCCCGCGGCGCCGGCGTCGTAGACCGTCAGCGGTCCGCCGCGGAAGAAGTCGTGCCGTCCGGGCGGCGGCCCGCCGGCGGGGTCGATCCGGTACAGGGCGGCGAGGAAGCCGGCGGGCGTCTTCGCGAACTCGACCGGATCGTCGATGCACCCAACCGCCGCGGGCTCGCCCTTGATCCACCGGTAGACGGACCAGGGGTAAGGGTAGCCCTCGTCGGGTACCCCCTTCGCGAGCGGGACCGGGAGCGGGAGGAGCGGCGCGAGCTTCGGCAACCACCGGTGTTCCTTTTCCACCTGCGGCGTGTACCCTTCGGCGCTGGGTAGCCGCACGCTCATGTCCTTGCCGAGCCGAAAGGTGGTGTTGTCCCACCCATCGAGTTCGACCGGCCGGATAGGAAGGTCCGCCCACCGCGGGAACTGCGTGGCGATCAAACGATGCACCAGGGCCGCGTCGATATACGTCCCCTCGGGACGCGGGTTACCGGCCGGCATGAGCACCTCCTTTCGTTGTCCGGCTGCGGTCAGGAGCCCTCGGCGACCGCGTCAGGCACGCACGCCTCGGGGGCTCGAAGATCCCGCCATCAATCGATCCCTCCGAATCTCGAAACCTTAACCCCGATTCACGGGAGCGCCGATCTCCCCACGGGCTAGACCGGCGGACGGACCATAGTCTCCAGCAGGCGATCCAGGGCTTCCCGCGGGTCTTCGGCGAGGCCGGTGTGGACGGGACCCGGCTGCACGACCGTGCTGCGGGGAGCGGCCAGCCACCCGAAGCGTTGGACGGGGGGGAGGAGCCCGACGGCGCCGGCCCCGGGGCCGCCGGCGCAGACGCGGCGCGCGGCCTCCAGGTGGGCCTCTACGACCTCCGGGTCTACGCGGGGGTCGAGGTTGCGCAGGCGTTCCGGGTCCAGGTGGACTCGGGCGTCCAGGAAGCGCGCCTCCTGGCAGTAGAGGACCACCCCGGCGTTTATGAACTCCCCGCGTTCTACCCGGGGGACGACGCGCAGGAGGGCGTACGCGAAGGGGCTAGGCAAGGGTCTCTCTTCTGGCTTCTTCGAGCGCGTGGGACCACACGCGGGGTTCCCGAAGGCGCGAGGTGAGGTAGGAGACGTAGGCCGAACGGACCTCTTCGGGCCCGTCGAACCCGGCCTCCTCCGCCAGCCATTCGTCGGGGATGGAGGCCACTATCCCCGCCAGCACCCCCGCCGTGAGCCGGGGGGCGAGCGCGGCGTCGGCCTCCGCGAGGGCGGAGGCGAAGGGCAACAGGACGTGGTCGCGGGCGGCGGCGAAGGGCCTCTGGCCCACGGCCTCGAGCGAGGGGCCGTCCCCGCCGGGCCAGTTGTGGTGGAAGTACAGGGAGGCGCCGTGGTCTATGAGCCAGAGCTTGTGGTGCCAGACGAGCAGGTTCGTGTTGCGCGGCGTTCTGTCCACGTTCTGGACGAGGGCGTCGAACCACAGGATGCGGGAGGCGAGCCCGGGGCCGGGCGGCCCCACGAGCGGGTCGAAACCCAGAGACCCCGGCAGATAGTCGAGGGCCAGGTTCAGGCCCGGGCTCGCCCGCAAGAGGTCTTGTATCTCGGGATCGGGCTCGGCCCGGCCGAGGTCGGGGTGAAGGTCCACAAGGACTATCTCCGGCACCGGCAGGCCGAGCGCCCGCCCGATCTCGCCCGAGACCAACTCCGCGATAAGCGCCTTGCGTCCCTGCCCCGCGCCGCGGAACTTCAGGACGTAGGTCCCGAGGTCGTCCGCCTCGACGATTGCCGGCAACGAGCCCCCCTCGCGCAGGGGCGTGACGTATCGTGTGGCGGTAACGGTGCGAAGCATAGGGTGCGGCTATTCTCGCACCGCGCACACCACAACGCCAAGCCCACCGACCACAAGACCAAAGGACGAAGACAAAGGCGCCAGACTTGTCATCTTTGGTTGACAAAATACTGAATGTCAACTATAGTTGACGCATGGACGAGAAGACGAGGACGCGGGTTGGTGGGCCGGAAGATCCAAGGGAGGGGCTGGAAGCGGTCGTCGCCCTGAGGCGGACGCTGGAGGCGTTGGAGGCGGCGCAGGTTGAGAACGCCTTCGTGGCGGGCTGGTCGTGGGCGAGGATCGCGGAGGTGTTGGGGGTGAGCAGGCAGGCCGTGCACAAGAAGCATGCGGGGAGGATCAGGGCGAGGTACCCCGGCCAACCGCCGGGGGGGAAGGGTGGGGACGCGTGATCTTCAACCGTCTTTCGGACACGTCCCGCGGGAGCGTGCGGGCCGCCTTCGAGGAGGCCAGGATGTTGGGCCACGACTCGCTCGGCGACGAGGACCTTCTGTTGGGCGTCCTCCGCGCCGACGAAGGCATAGGCGCCGAGGCGCTCTCCTCGCTCGGCGTGACGCTAGAAGGCGCGCGGGAGGAGTCCGAAGAGATGCTCTCCGACGCGCTGGCCTCTATCGGGATCTCCCTGGAGGACGTGCGCAGGGAGGCGGGTGACGCCTTCGACATGGGCGTTCCGGAAGGGCGCAAGATCCCGTTCTCACCCCGGGCTAAGAACGCGCTGGTGGGGGCGCGCAAAGAGATGAGGAGGCTCGGGGACGACCACCTCGGCACCGAGCACCTCCTGCTCGGGGTGCTGGCCAACGAGGACGGGATGGCCGTGCGGATGCTGGCACGTCTGGGCGTCTCGTCCGGGGTGCTGGCGGACCGGTTGCACGGGTTGCGAAGCCGGGCTGCCGGCTGACGTTCGACCATTATCGTGGCCGTTCCTCTCTCTGCTTGACCTTCTCCCAGGGGTAGGGAGTAGGCTCCGGACGTGGGCCCAGAGGCCTACCCGGATTCAGCCTTTTGGACGATGCGGGTTCGCGGAAACCGCCGTAGGGTCCCTGCGTAGTGTGTAGGCGTCGGAGGAGGCCGGGGTGCTTGCCAGGAAGAAGACCGAGGCGGAAGGGCGGGGTGGATCCGTGGTAGACGGTGTTGACGGGTTGATGATCGAGGCCGCCGGCGTTCAGAAGGTGTTCGAGGCTGGCGGCCTACGGGTAAGGGCGCTCCGGGGCGTGGACCTCGGCATCCGGCGCGGGGAGATGGTCGCCATCATGGGGCCGTCGGGGTGCGGTAAGACGACGCTCCTGAACGTGCTCTCCGGCCTCGACGAGCTCACGGCCGGCGAGGTGCGGGTCGACGGCGAGGGCATCGGGGGGATGTCGGACAAGAGGCGCACGCGGTTTCGGGCTGAGAGGATGGGCTTTATCTTCCAGTCTTACAACCTGATCCCGGTCCTCTCGGCCATCGAGAACGTGGAGCTCCCGCTCCTGGTCGCCGGCAAGAAGCCGAAGAAGGCCCGCCGCTGGGCCCTGGACGCGCTCGAGATGGTGGGGCTCCCGGAGCAGGCGAGCAAGCGCCCCGCGGAGATGAGCGGCGGCCAGCAGCAGCGCGTCACCGTCGCCCGCTCCCTCGTGAACAACCCGTCCATCGTCTGGGCCGACGAGCCGACCGGCGCCCTCGACTCCGAGACGTCCAAGGAGATAATGGACCTTCTGGTCCGGCTGAACCGCGAGCAGCGGCAGACCTTCGTCCTCGTCACCCACGACGCGGCCGTCGCCGCCCGGGCCCACCGCACGATCCGGATGCGCGACGGCAACATCACGAGCGACGAAGCGAACGGCAGCCCGAAAGGGGAGGGCAGGTAGCGTGGAGGAGCTCTTCGGCGTCCCGACGGACCGCCTCATGTGGATCCTGCTCGCCGTCTGCGCCGCGGGCCTGGCCCTGCTCGCCGTAAGCGCCCTGCGCAACCGCGTCTCTTTCAGGATGGCCGCCCGCAACGTCCCGCGCCGCCGCGCCCAGACCGTGCTCGTCGTGCTCGGCCTGATGCTCGCGACCATGCTCTTCTCGGCCTCCTTCACCACGGGCGACACCCTCACCAACTCCCTTCGCCTCCAGGCGCTGGAGAACCTCGGCCAGGTGGACGTCGAGGTGCGGGCCGGCGGCTCGGACCCCTCCGGCGGCCAGCCCTTCGGCGAGACGACCGCCGAGCGCGCCCGCTACTTCGACGCGAGCGTGGCCGGCGAGGCGCGCGACCGGCTCTCGGGCACGGACCGCGTGGCCGGCGTCGCGCCCCTGGCCACCGAGACCGTCCCCGTCACCGCTAAAGGCACGGACCTCAGCGAGCCGACCGTGGACGTGCTCGGCATCGAGGAGGGCTCGATGCGGGGCTTCGACCGCATCACGACCGCCTCCGGCCGAACTTTAAGCGTCGGCGACCTCGGCGAGAACGAGGTCTACCTGAGCGCCGACGCCGCAGAAGGCCTCGACGTCTCGGGGGGCGACGTGGTCCGCGCCACGCTCGCCCCAACCCCCGAGGCCGGAATGAACGCCGAGGCGAATGCAGGGGCGAATGCCGGTGCGAACGAGAACGCCGCCGCGGCGGCCCTGGCGGCCGGGGCGGCGCCGGCGCCGCGGCCCGCGGAGCTGACCGTGGCCGGCGTGTACGAGAAGGGGGCGAACCCTTCTGCCTCGTCATCCATGGTCATGCCGCTCGGGCGGTTGCAGGAGCGGGTGGGGGAGGAGGGGCGTATAAACTCCGTCCTCGTGACCCACGAGGGGCCCGCCGTCGAGGGCGGCGCCAGCACGGGCGCCACCGTGGACGCCTTGGGCCCGGTCCTGCGGGAGAACGACCTCGAGGCCGAGCCGGTAAAGAGGGACGCCATAGAGCAGGCCGACGAGGGTGGGGAGAGCTTCACGAGCATCTTCTTGCTCTTCGGGCAGTTCTCCGTGGCGGCGGGGGTGCTCCTGATCTTCTTGATCTTCGTCATGCTCGCCGCCGAGCGCAAGCACGAGCTCGGCATCGCCCGCGCCGTCGGGATGCGCCGGGGGCACCTCATGCGCATGTTCGCCTTCGAGGGCGCCCTCTACGCCCTGATCGCGAGCGCCATAGGCAGCGTGCTCGGCGTCGGGGTGGGGTGGTTGATGGTGCGCGTGATCGGGGAGGCCTTCGCCGGCTCCGGCTTCGACATCCGCTTCGCCACCCGCCCCGAGAACGTCGTCATCGCTTTCTGCCTCGGCATGGTCCTGACCTTCGCCGTGGTCCTCATCTCCTCCTGGCGCGTCAGCCGCCTGAACGTCGTCCGCGCCATCCGAGATATCCCCGAACCCGACAGCAGGGGCCGCACCGTGAAGGGCGTGTTGCTCGCCTTCCTCACGCCGGTTGCCGGCGCGCTGCTGATCTTTCAAGGGCTCCAGGCCGAGCAGATGGGCCTGTACATGCTCGGCATCTCGCTCGTCGTCGTCGGGGCGGCGCTCATAGCGCGGGTCCTGCGGGCGCCGGAGCGGATCGCGTTCACCGCGGCGGGGATACTCCTGCTCGCGCTCTGGCTCTTTCCCGGTTCGCTCGGGCCGGAGGGGATGACCGAGGGGATAGACCTGTTCTTTATCTCCGGGGTGATGATCGTGCTGGCCGGGGTTTGGGTCGTCATCTACAACTCGGATGTGCTCCTCGGCGCCATCGTCGCCCTCTTCGGCCGGATAAGGGGGATGCCCCCGGTCCTGCGCGCGGCCGTCTCCTACCCGATGCAGAGCCGCTTTCGCACCGGCATGACCCTCGCCATGTTCTCCCTCGTGGTCTTCACCATCGTCACCATGAGCTTCATCGCGGCGGCCTTCGGCTCCATCTTCTCGGACACCGACCGCCTCTCCGGCGGCTTCGACGTCCGCGCCGACGCCGGCTACGCGGCCCCGATACCGGACATAAACGAGGCCCTGAAGAGCGCCGAAGGCGTGGACGAGAAAGACGTCGCCGCCGTGGGGACCCTTACCGGCCTTCCCCTCGACGCGAAGCAGAAGGACACCGACCGCAGGGCCGACACCCTGTTCGTGCAGGGCGTGGACGGGGGCTACACGAAGAACGTCGGCTACGGCTTCAAGTCCACCGTCGCCGAGTACGACACGCGCGAGGAGGTGTGGACGGCTCTGCGGGAGGAGGAGAACACGGCGGTCATCTCCGCGGATCTCGCGCCGACCAGGGAGAACTTCGCCATCGGCGAGGGGCAGCCCTCAATAAAGCTCTCCGGCTTCTACGGGGACGACCCGGCCCTTCCCGATGACCTGTACATACGGGCCGAAAGCCCCGAGTCCGGCGAGGCGCGGGACCTTCGCGTCATCGGGGTGCTCGAAGACTCCGCCTTCTTCGCGCCGGGCGTGATGTCCTCGAAGGCGACCCTGGACGGGATCTCCGGCTCCCCCCTACCGGCCCAGGGCTACCAGTTCCGCCTGGCCGACGGGGCGGACCCTGGCGCGGTGACGAAGGACCTCGAGAAGGCGTTTGCCGAGAACGGGCTGCAGGCGGTGGCCGTGGAGAAGGAGATCCGGGACGGCTCCGCCTCCCAAGGCCTCTTCAACAACCTGCTCATGGGCTTCATGGGCCTGGGGCTCCTCGTCGGCATCGCGGCGCTGGGCGTCATCGCGGCCCGCTCGGTCGTGGAGCGGCGGCAGCAGATCGGCATGCTGAGAGCTTTAGGTTTCCAGCGCGGGCAGGTGCGGCTCGCGTTCCTCATAGAGTCCTCGTTCGTCGCCCTGCTAGGCATCGGGCTCGGCGTGGCTCTGGGGGCCGCGCTCTCGGTCGGGATCGTGGACTCCTTCGCCGAGCAGATCGCCGGCATCCAGTACACGGTGCCGTGGACCACCCTCGGCGTGATCGTGGGCCTCGCCTACGTCGCCTCCCTCCTCACCACCTTCCTCCCCGCCCGTCAGGCGAGCAAGGTCTACCCGGCGGAGGCGTTGCGGTACGCGGAGTAGGGCCGGACGTTTCAGATTTCGTGGGGCGATTCCCTGCCGGGGGTCGCCCCTCTTCGCCGCGGTGCACGATGGGGTTGCTGCTGGAACGCCAGGAGGAGCTTCGTAGTTGGTGATGATCTGCAGAGGGTGGTGATGATCTGCAGAGGGTAAAAATATTCGGGCCGGATAAGCCGCTCCTGTTAGGAGTCGGCGATCTCCGGCCCGTGCTGCAAACCCCGGTCGTGTCACGACGCCGGTGTTTGCGGCTAAGTGTGGGTCTTCCTCTTCATCGGTCCTTACCTCCTGTTCGAGGTACAACGTCACGGGCAGTATTGTAGCATGTATCACTAGGGTTGGTGGCGGCCCCGCGGCATTCTCCGGGCCTCGTTGGGCTTGCCTCTCCGTGGTGGCCGGTCTTGCGTGGTCCGGGCCGTTTGCGGGGCACGCGAGGGTTGGACCTTTTGGGGGTTCGGGCCCGGCGAAAGAGCGGCGTGTCGGGTTAGGCGGGGAGCCCGGCCCGTGTTCACCCGACCCGGCGGCGGACTACTGGGAATCCGGAGGACGCCCGGTAGCGAGGAAAAGCGTACTCTTTAGGGGTCACGAGAGCGAACAGAGGAGAGAGCCGTAATGGACGGGGAGAGGACTGGCGTTTCCGAAGGCAAGATCCCGGAGGCCTGGATCGGGCGTCAGGTCATGCTAGAGACCACGGAGTCCCTCTCCAGCGATCTGCGGGCCGCCGCGCCCGTGTTCCTGGAGGACGTCAACGAGCGGGGCGTCGTCATGCTGGTGACGCGCCACTCTGACCAGACCCAGTCGTCGCGCTACTTCTACCCGTGGAGCGTCGTCGGCTGGATACGCCTGGCGGAGGAAGACGAGCGGTAACAGCCGCGGCCCCCAGCTGTAGAAGGGGCGCGCTTGCCGGTGCCGTCGCGGGTCGTCGCCTCCACCTTTAGGCGGAGCACGAGAGGGGCGGGCGCCTCCTCTTCCGGGAGACGCCCGCCCGCGTTCCGGTTGCGCCGGGGATTGGTCCTACGCGCGGACCACCAGCGTCTTCGCCACCATGTCGCCGAGGCGCTGGTTCTTGTCCGAGACCAGGGCGACCACGAAAGCGACGAGGTAGGAGCCTATGCCGTCCACGATCCGCATCAGGGTGCGCAGGACGGCGGCCCTGATCCCCGGCGCGAGGCCGTCGCCCTCGCGGACCACCTTGATGCCGAGGGCCATCTTGCCCAGGGTCTGGCCGTAGACGCCCTCCATGATCGCGAAGTACGCGAACGTGGCGAGCAGGGCGGCGAGGCCTCCCAGGGAGAAGAAGATGCCCGAAGCGGCGTCGGCGAACTGGCCCGAGCCCCAGCCGCCGATCAGGGCCCCCGGGGCGGCAAACAGGCTGCCCACGATCCCGAGCAGCAACAGATCGATTATGGTCGCAAACACCCTGCGGCCGATGACCCGCGTATCCTGTCCAACCGAAGCCCCGTAAATTCCCGCGACCATGACCTTCCCCTTTCTACCGTGTTCCGTATCTACACCCGAGATGATGTCCTGGTGCGCCCGATCCGTCATCGGTCCGTGGGCCGATCCTGGATGCGGCCTGAGGACCATTACGCCGAGACTTTTTTGCAGGCCCCTTATGGGGCTCCGGGGGACGGTGCTTGACGGCAGAACGCGGGGCCCTCGGGCCAATCTTTACGCAGCGGGTGCTCTCGGGTAATCCCCTGGGCGTACCGCGGCTAGGACCCGGGACCGATGTGCTCCCTCTCGCGCAGGACTAAACTTCATGCACGATGGAGAGCGGGCGCGCATGAAAGGCAGCATTTTCTCGCTGCGGCGGCTGCGGTGGAAGCTGGCGTTGAGCTACACGCTAGTCGCCGTGGTAACGCTGCTCGCCGTCGAGTTGTTTATCGCCAGCGGCGTGACGGCCTTCTTGAGCTCGGACCTGCTGCCGAGGTCCATCGTTACCATCACGAGGGACAACTTCGCGCCGCGCCTCGAAACACACCTCGACGGGAAGGCCCCCGACGTAGAAGGCCTGCGTGATGAGCTCGACTTCCTCTCCGAGACGCCGCCGGAGGCGCCGGGTCCGGTGCCTGGCCAGCGTGAGGGCGGGGCCTCCGGCGCCGGCATAGATTCGGGCGTCGTGTTCGTGGTGGACGAGAAAGAGGAGCTGCTCGTCGCCGACCCCGAGCTTCCGGGGTTCCGCGAAGGAGAGCCCTTCGACGCGGGGCGGGTGGAGGGGTTGGCCCCGATCTTGAACGCCGCGCTTAGGGGCGAAGAGAGCTCGGAGGCGCTGTCCGAGCGGATGCCGTCCGGAAGGCTGCTTATGGCCGTGCCGCTCGAAGGCGAGAACGGTCGGGTGACCGGGGCGCTCGTGGGGGGGTTCCGGATGCCGAACCTCGCCGGCGCCTTGTTGATCGCCGTCGGCGTCGGGGCCTTGTTGCTTCTCATACCGGCCGGTTTTCTCGGCCTGATCTTCGGCTTCTTCACGGCGTGGGGGATAACGCGCCGCATCGGCAGGCTTGCCCACGCCGCGAAAGCGTGGAGCCGCGGGGACTTCTCCGTTACCGCGAAGGACCGCTCCAAAGACGAACTCGGCCAACTCAGCCGCGAGCTGAACCAGATGGCCGCGGACCTGGAGAACCTGCTCCAGGCCCGCGGCGAGTTGGCGACCCTCGAAGCCCGCAACCGTTTTGCGCGCGACCTGCACGACTCCGTCAAGCAGCAGGTCTTCGCCACCTCGCTCCAGATCGCCGCCGCCCGGGCCCTGATCCAGAAGGACACCGATTCGGCCGAGTCCCATCTCGGCCAGGCCGACGAGCTGGTCCGCCAGGCCCAGAAGGAGCTGAACATCCTCATAGCCGAGATGCGCCCCGCCGCCCTCGAGGGGAAGGGCCTGGCGGCGGCGCTGCGCGAGTACGTCGCCCGCTGGTCCGAGGGGGCCGAGATCCCGGCGGATTTCCACGTCCGGGGCGAGCGCGAGGCGCCGCTGGAGGTGGAGCAGGCCCTCTTCCGCGTCGCCCAGGAGGCCGTGGCCAACGTCGCCCGCCACAGCGGGGCGCGGCACGCCGAGGTGGACCTCTCCTACACCGCCGACGCCGCCACGCTCCGCGTCTCGGACGACGGGCGGGGTTTCGACCCCTCCCGGGGCTCCGGCGGCGGCTTCGGCCTCCAGAGCATGCGCGAGCGCCTGATCGGGCTTGGCGGTCGCATCACCGTAGACAGCGCGCCGGGCGAGGGCACGCGCATCACCGCCGTCTGCCCGCTCGAGAACCCATCGAAGAGAGGTAAGAAACCGTGAGCGAAGCCATAACGGTCCTTCTGGTCGACGACCATGCCCTCGTGCGCCAGGGCGTGAGGGCCTTCCTGGAGACGCAAGACGACCTGACGGTTGTCGCCGAGGCGGGGGGCGGGGAAGAGGCAGTGAAGCTGGCGGCCGATCACGCCCCCGATGTGGCGTTGATGGACCTCATAATGCCCGGCATGGACGGCGTGGAGGCCACCCGGCGTCTTACCGCCTCGTCCCCGCGCACCAAGGTCGTCATGCTCACGAGCTACCACGACGACGAGCACGTCTTCCCGGCCATCAGGGCCGGCGCGTTGTCCTACGTCCTCAAGGAGATAGGGCCGGAAGAGCTCGCCGACGCGGTCCGCAAGGCCGCCGCGGGCGAGGCGGTGCTCCACCCGCGCGTCGCCGCCCGCGTCGTGCGCGAGCTCCACGGCGCCCGCCGCGACGAGCCGAACGTCTTCCACGAGCTCTCCGAGCGCGAGTTGGAGGTCCTGAAGCTCATCGCCGACGGCATGAGCAACGCGCAGATAGCGGCCCGCCTCTACGTGAGCGAGAAGACCGTAAAGAGCCACGTCTCGAACATCCTCGGAAAACTGCACCTCGCGGATCGTACACAGGCCGCCGTCTACGCCTGGCGCCAGGGGGTCGTGAGGCGGGACTAGTGGGAGTGCATTCCCTCGTGGCCTTGTGAGCCCGATGGGGCTCTGGCGCCGCGTTTTTCGAGCATGTCTTTCATCACCTGGATCTCGCCTTTCTGCGTCGCCGCGATGGCCCCGGCGAGGTCCTCCACTTCGGGACGGTCCGTCTGGTCCATGACGGCCTCGGCCATCGGGACTGCGGCCTGGTGGTGCGGGATCATGAGGCGGAAGAACATTTTGTCCGCCTCTTCGGGGGAGGCTTTTTGCAGCCTCTCTATCTCCTCCGGCGAGGCCATGCCTGGCATCCGGCCCTCAGTAGGGTGGCCCATCCAGGACATCGCGGGCTCCGTGCCGGTGGCGGGGAGGCCCCAGACGTCGAGCCAGCCTTGCATCTGCCCGATCTGGCCCTGCTGCGTGAGCGCCATGTCCGCGGCCATGAGCCTGACCTCCTCGCTCCCGGTCTTGTCCCGCACGATCTCGGCCATCTCCACGGCTTGGGCGTGGTGCACGGACATGTCCCTGGCGAACCCGGCCTCCGCCGAGCCGTCGTCGGGTTGCTGCCAGGAGAGGTAGAGCCACAGCGAGAGGGCCGCCAGGAGCACCGCCGCGGCGGCGAGCGCGAAGAGGAGGGGGCCGGTGTCTCGGGAGTTCTTGGGCAGCATCTAGACGGTGTCGGCCGTGCCGCCGGTGCAGGAGGCGCCGGGCTCCTGGGTCTGCGGGCCCTGGCGGTAGGCCCGGACGAAGCGCTGCAGGTCGGGGCTGTCCGCGCTCTCCAGGGTCAGTTGCTTGCCCCAGGCGGAGGCGACGACCGGGGTCGGCAGGTCCTCGTGGGGGCTTGCCAGCATGCAGGTCTGGCCCTCGACGAGCTCGCGTATCTGATCCTTCTGGTCCTGGGGGAGGTCGGGGGCGTAGGTGATCCAGACCGCCCCGTGCTCCAGGGTGTGGACGGCGTTCTCGTCTCTTACGGGATCCTCGTAGAAGCCGCTGTTCTGCCAGACGGGGTTGTGCTCGCCGCCGGTCGGGGGCGTCTGATCGTATTCCACGTCCCCCTGGGTGTGCTCGTTGGCCGGGCCGACATCGTAGGTCTGAACCTCGCCCGGGGGCGTGCTCGCCGCCTGCTGGCGGGAGTCGATCACGACCAACGCTATGAAACCGGCCACGAAGGCCAGGACCACGGCGCCGACGATGATGTAGGTCTTTCTCGACCCGCCAGAGGATGCCGTCGTCCTGACCTGCCCGCTTCTCTTGTTGCCCAATATTCTGCCTCTTTTTAGCTTTCCGGCGGGTAGAGGTTAGCATAGCCGTCCGCTATCAGTCGTCGGTTATCGGCAACCCGGCATTCGCGGTATCCCGTTGCGCCCGCGCCGCGGTTGGTTGCCGGTAAAGAAGTCTTTAGAGATCCACGATCCCGGCCGTGAAGTAGACGGCCAGAGCGGCCAGCAGCAGCCAGATCCCCACGACCACAACGGCCGCGGCCGTGCCCCTGGGTCCCGCCTTGGTCGCGGCCTCGCGGGCTTTCGTCCTGCACTCCGCGAGGACTTGGGGCGGGACCATGCGGACGGCGAGGGCGATGCCCAAAGGGACCAGGATCACGTCGTCCAGGTAGCCGAGCACCGGGATAGGGTCCGGGATCAGGTCTATGGGGCTGAACGCGTAGGCCACCACCACTGCCGCGAAGACCCTCGCGTGCATCGGCACCCTCGCGTCCCCGTACGCGAGATACAACGCGTTCAGCTCGGTCTTGAGCCGCTTCGCCCACCGCTTAAGCCCCTCGAAACGGCCCACGGTACTGGAACTCAATCCTTCCGCGCGGGGAAGCGGAGGGCCTGCAGGGCGGCGAGGTGGTCGCCGACGTGGTCCATCTGGAGGGTGGTGTGCTCGATGCCGAAGTCGTGGGCGAGGACGTCTTCGAGGTCGCGGCGGCGGGCGTGGCAGTTCTCTTCCCTGCCGACGAGCACGTGGGCCGAGAGCGCCGGAAAGCCCGAGGTTATCGTCCAGATGTGGAGGTCGTGGACCTCCTCGATGCCGGGGGCCGAGGCCATCCTGCGGCCCACCTGTTCCGCGTCCACGCCTTTCGGGGTGGCTTCGAGGAGGATGTTCGTGGATTCGCGCAGGAGCTTCCAGGAGCTGGCGAGGACCAGGACCCCGATGACGGCGCTGACGAGCGGGTCCGCGTAGCGCCAGCCGGTGAGCAGGATGACGCCGGCGGCGACGATGACCCCGACGGAGCCGAGCAGGTCCGCCAGGACGTGCCGCATGGCGCCCTCGACGTTCAGGCTCTCGCCGCCCGAGCGGGAGAGCACCACGGCGCCGGCGACGTTGACCAGGAGGCCGACGACGGCCACGGCCAGCATCCAGCCCCCGAGGATGGGCTGCGGGTCCTGCAGGCGGCGGAAAGCCTCGACGAAGATCCAGACCGAGACCGCGACGAGCGTCACCCCGTTCGCCAGGGCCGCCAGGATCTCGGCCCGCTTGTACCCGAAGCTCCGCCGCGGGGTCGCCGGACGCTCCGCGAGCCAGACGGCGAAGAGCGCGAGCCCCAAGGAGACGGCGTCCGACGCCATGTGCCCGGCGTCGGCAAGCAACGCGAGCGAGCCGGTCAGGAACCCGCCGACGACCTCGACCGCCAGAAACGCCGTCGTCAGGATAAACACGAACGTCAGGGCCCGCCGTCCCGCCCCGCGCGAATGCCCCCCGTGGTGGTGCCCCGCGTGGTCGTGATGGTCGTGGCCCATGACGGTATTTTACCCCGAAGACGGCCGCTTCTCGCCGGCCGCCCGGGCTAACTGCCGGGGCGGCCGGCCGGGCTTACCGCCCGCGGTACTGGCGCAGCGCGAGCCAGAGGCCGAAGGCAAGTTGGGCCGCGCCGAGGAGGCGCATGAGGTTCGGGTTCTCCGCGAAGAAGCGGGCGACCCTGCGGACCCGCTCCGGGCCGGTCTCCCAGAGGAGCGAGTGGTCCCTCGGGGAGACGAGCTCTATCACCGCGTCGCCTATGGCGAGAACGGCGAAGGTCTCGGCCGCCCTGCGCGCCCAGGGCCCCCTCACGGGTTCTCCGGACGCTCGCCGAGGGTCACGTCCAGGGTCCTCTCGTCACCGTTTCGGACGACGGTAAGCTCCACGGTGTCGCCCGGCCGGTAATCGCGCAGGGTGCTGAAGAGGTCCCCGTAGCTCGCGATCTCCGCCCCTTCGAGGGCCGTGATGACGTCGTTCTCGCGCACCCCGGCCTCCTCGGCGCCGCTGCCTTGCGCCACCGTCTGGACCAGCGCGCCCGAGTTGACGGGGAGGTCGAACCGTTCGGCGACCTCGGGTGGCAGGGGGACCGTCCCGACGCCCAGGTAGGGGGTGGTGACCTCGCCGGTCTCTATGAGCTGGTCGGCGACGGAGACGGCCGTGTCGGCGGGGATGGCGAACCCGAGGTTCACGGCCCCCGTCTGCGAGGGCGGGAGGTAGGCGACGTTGATGCCGATGATGTTGCCGTCCCGGTCCACCAGGGCGCCCCCCGAGTTGCCCGGGGAGATGGCCGCGTCGGTCTGGATCAGGTCCGAGAGCGCCTTGGCCGCGTTCCCGTCGTTGCCCACGAGCTCCTGGGGGAAGTCCCGCCCTATCGCGCTGACGATGCCCGAGGTCACGGTCGCCTCGAAGCCGGCCGGGCTGCCGATGGCGACGGCGAGCTGGCCCACGATGGGCAGCTCCTGCGTCTTGAACGACGCGGGGGGCAGGTTGTTGCGGTCGACCTTGAGGACCGCGATCTCGCTCGTCGGGTCGAGGCCGACGACCTTCGCGGGCTCCGTGGAGCCGTCCGCGAAGGCGACCGTGATGTCCGAGCCGCCCCTGACGACGTGGTCGTTGGTGATGATGTAGCCGTTCTCGCGGTAGATTACGCCGCTACCCAACCCCTCGCCCTCTTGCGTCCCGAGCGGCGTCTGCTGGGAGACCTGCACGTTGACCTGCACCACGCTCGGCCCGACGGCGGCGGCCACCCGCGCGACCGGCTCGTCTTCGGGTATCCCCGCGGGCGAGGGCGCCTCTTCCCGGGGCGCCTGGGCCGCGGCGGCGTTTTTCCGCCCGGAAGGCTCCTCCGAGCACCCCGCGAAGACGGCCGCCACGAGCACGGCCGCGAACAAGATGGAGAGGCGCGTTTTTGTTCTGAGAGTCAAGACCTTCCATACCTCCTGTGGGCGCCCGACGGGCGCGTAGTTCGATACAGAGTCTATACGAAGGAGCGAAAGGTTCTGTTGCGGCGTTGACAGGCGCGGGTTCGGCCTCGCGACGATGTGAGAGAATCGTTCCGAGGGCTAGCGAGGTCCGGACGGACCCGGAAGAGGAGCAAGATGCCGGATACGGAAGAGAAGATCAGCCGCGCGAGTTTCTTGAAGCTGGGCGTCCTTGGCGCCTCGGCCGCGGCGCTCGCCCTGGTCTCAGGTTGCGGCGGGGAAGAGGACGACGACGAAGGGGAAGACGACTAGCGCCCGACGGCGGCTTGCGGAAGGGTCGATCCTTCCCGGGCCGGGCACGAGGCTCGGGGCCGCCTCCTTCGGAGGCTTCTCTAGGCATCGGGGGCGCGCGTCGGGAAGGAGGCCTCGCCGGGCACCCTTCGAAACCCAAGGCCTTGAACCTAAACAAAACCTGGGGCCCAACCTCTACGAACGCCGCCGTAAGGGTTCAGCGGTCCGCTTTGCGGGCCTCCGCCTTGACCTTCTCTTCTTCCTCGCGCAGGTAGAGGAACACGTCCTGGGCGAAGCGGAGGGCGTGCTCTTCGGGGAGGTTCACGCGCCGGTTTTTTATGACGGACTCGAGCTCCCTGACGGCGGCGTCCATCATGCCCACCATCGTCTCCGCCTCGCGCAGGATATCTTCGCGCTCGGCGTCCGTCAGTTCTGTTCCGCCGGAGAGCCGCTCCCTGTGCTCCGTCAGGTACTGGATAAAGTCTCGGATGCCCACGGGCCGGCATTATACCGGCCGGGGTCGGGTATGAGGCCCGCCACTAACCCAGCGCTTCGTCCAGGCGGTCGGCGAGGATGCTCGAGCCGCCGTAGCCCATGAGCGGCCTCTCGACGAAGGGGCGGTCCCCGGCGGGGTAACAGAGGGGGAGGAGGGGGACGTCCAGGGCTTCGGCGATGGGCGCCTCCAGCTCGGTGCCGACGATCAGGCCAGGCCGGACGGCCTCTATCCTGCCGGCCACCTTTTGCGGGTCGTCCTCGACGAACCCCCCCTCGGTGAAGGTCTGGGCGTGGAAGAGAAAGTCCCGCTCCAGGTGGACCAGGTACGTGCCGCAGGCGGCCACGTCGAGCCCGACTTCGCGCGCCAGGGCGTATCCGAGCCCCAAGGGGTAGGTGAAGTCCCCGAAGACGGCTGCCCTGCGGCCCGCGAAGGCCTCCGGCCTCTCCAGCCTGGCGTACCAGGGCAGCTTCGACGTGCGGGAGAGCTCGGACCAGACCGTCCGGTCGACGAACCTCGGGTCGAGCTCGCACGCCTCGCCGACGGCCCGGAGCGCGGCCCCCGTGCCGGCTGCCCCGATCATGGGGGTGGTCACCCTGCCGATGCCGTGCTCGTCCTGCAGAAAGAGCGTGGCGGATTCGCCGACCTCCCGGTAGAGGAGCACGCTCGCCCAGGCGCGGGGGAGGCGGCGGAGGTCCTCGACCGTGGCCCCCAGCGGCACCCGCGCGTTGACCTCGACCCCGACCAGGTTCAGGAGCCGCTCCGCCTCGTCGTACTCGGCCCCGGCGCCCGGCCCGAAGACCGGCGGCCCGAAAAGGTTGACCGTCGGGTACTGGGTCCGCTCCAGTTTCGCCCCGGCGTGCGCCCGGACGAGGTCCTCGAGCGCGAGCTCCGCCGCCTCCGTCTCGCCCATGCCTGGCGTCTGCCAGTCGCAGGTGATCGGGGCCGGTCCGCCCCCGTCGGCCCCCGGGGCGGGGAATTCGGGGACGGCCTCCCCCGAGAGCAGGGCGGCCTCTGAGCGGGCCAGGATCACGGCCTCCACCCCCGGGTGCCGCCGCGCCACGCCGGAGAGGTCCCGAGGCAGATCCCCCGGCGCGTAGGACTCCCTGCGCCCCTCGTGCAAGGGGCTCAACGTGACCGGCGCCGGGCGTCCGTCCCGTTCCCGGCCCGAGTAGAGCGCGGGGAAGTACCCCTCGCCCGGGCCCGCCCGCAGCACCGCGTGCACGCCCCTCATGCTCGCCGCAAGCCTCAGGATACCGTGGCTCCCCGGCCCCTCGTAGACGCCCCCGAGGAGCCTCACGGGCCCTCCCCGCTCACAGGCTTAAGGCGTCGAGGGCCTCGGCCCGGTCGAAGGTCTTGGCCAGGAGCTCCAGGACGCGCCGGGCGCCCTCGTAGCCGTGGAGGCCGGCCCGGACAAAGTCCCGCGGGGGGCGGCACAGGTGGCCGCGGGCGACGAGCGGGGCGTAGAGGCCCGGGCTCGCGACCACCACGTCCGGCCTGGCCGCCTCGATGCGCTGCAACTGGCCCCGCCAGTCCGGGGAGACGACCACGTCAACCCCCGGGCCCAAGGTCTGCAGCTCCTCGGACAGGAAGCGCCGGTCCAGCCTTGGGGCGCCGACCTCGAGCACGACCGCCCCCGCGTCGGCCAGGAAGCGGGCCAGGGGGACCTCGAAACCCGTGTCGCCGGCGAAGAAGATCCTCTTCCCCCTCACGCGGTTGCGCAACGCCCCGAGCTCCTCCCACACCGAGCGCGCCCGCACGACCTCGCTCGACCCGGCCCCGGCCTCCGCCGCCACGTCCTGCAAGAACCGCGCCGTCCCGTCCACCCCGATGGGCAAAAGCGTCCTGACGACCCTGGCCCCGCGGTCCCGCGACGCGTCCGCCGCCGTCCCCAGGTTCGGGTCGAGCACCCCCACCACCGTTCCCTCTCCCACAGGCGGCAGCCCGGCTCCCCCGACGTCCGGCACGGCCCCCGAGACCTCCACCCCGGTCCGGGCCAGCTCCGCGACGAGACCCGCGACGGAGCCCGGCGATAGGGCCGCCCCGAGGAGCACGACGGGCCGGCCCTGCCCGGTTGCCTCCTCCCGTCCCCGGCCCCGCAGCCCGAAGAGGCCGCCGCGTTTGGCCTGCGAGGCGGCCTCCACGAGCTCGGAGGTCCTGCGCTTCGGGCACAGGCCGACGAGGGCGGCGAGGACCCGGTCTTCGAGGTCGGTGGAGAGGACGCCGGGCGTGGGGTAAGGGGCGTCCGAATCCACCGCCCCTACCGGCAGGTCCAGCTTGCGGGCCGCGAGACGGGCCTCGAAGGCCGCGTCGACGCCCAGGGAGGAGGCCGTCCGCCCGCAGACCAGGAGGACCAGCTCCGTCCCGCGGCCGGCGGCCTCGACCGCGAGGCCCGCGAGCTGGCCCTGTTGCGGCGGGTCGTCGGGGTCGAGGACCGCGAAGGTCACGCGGGGGTCGGGGAGGGCGGGCGACAGGGAGCGGACCAGGTGGGCCTCCGCCCGGGTGCCCGCGACGATCACCAGGGCGCCCGGAAGCCTCTGCGCCAGGCCGTTCACGGCGTGGAGCGGGGGCAAGACGTCCGGTATCCCCGACTCGTTGAGGATCGTCAATGTCTCTCCCTAGGCCTCTGGTGCGGGATCCCGGCCCCCTCGCGACGTTTCGGGAAGGTTCCTAGTTTAAGGCGTTTAGCGTGTCGAGCGCCAGCGCCATCATGTTGTCCACCGCGCCGCGCAGCTCGTCGTCGCCTATCCTGACGACCTCGGCCCCGATGGTGTCAGAGACCGTGAGCAGGCACCCGGCCCGCACGCCCCGCATCGCCGCTATCGTGAAGATCGCCGCCGCCTCCATCTCGACGGCCAAAACCCCCAAATTACCCCACAACTCGGCCGGCTTATTCGTCGGGTCGTAGAAGAGGTCGGAGGAGACTATGGGCCCCACGGAGGTCCGCCTGCCGGCGCTTTCGGCGGCGTGGTAAGCGGCGTGCACCACGTCGAAGTGGGCCGCCGGGGCGTAGGGGACGCCCTGGGTTATGGAAGAGACCGTGCCGTCCTGCGGCGTCGCCGCCGTCGCCACGATCAGGTCGCCCAACTGCAGGTTCGGGTCGTAACCCCCGCAGGTGCCCACCCTGAGCAGGTTCTTCGCCCCGAGCCCGATCAGCTCCTCCGTCACGATGGAGGCGCTGGGGCACCCCATCCCCGTCGTCTGAACCGAGACGGGCTCCCCTTTGTAGGTCCCGGTAAACCCGAGCATCCCCCTCTCCCCGGTCACCTGCCTCGCGTCATCGAAAAAGTTCTCCGCGATGTACTTCGCCCGCATGGGGTCCCCAGGCAAGAGAACGCTCTCGGCAAAATCCCCCGGCTCCGCGCGCACATGAACAGGGCTCAATTCGGCTCCCTTCGGTCGTCTAAAGGCTTCGGGTTCGAGGTTTTTTGGGCCCCGGATTCTTCCCCGGGCCTGCCGCCTCGAACCTCCTTTTCACAGGTCGTCCAGGATAGCAGGGGCGGGCTCTGGGGGCTCGTCCCGGATGTCGAGCGCTTGGAGGATCAAGCCCTCGGCCCGCCCCGCTTCGCGGTCGCCGTGCAGGCGGGCCACGGGGTCGCCTCTCTGGACGCGGTCGCCTGGCTTTGCGAGGAGTTCTACGCCGGCGGCGGGGTCTATTTTGTCCGTCTTTTTCTGGCGGCCGGCGCCCAGGGCGAGGGCGGCGCGGCCGACGTTGAGGGCGGCGAAGCGGGCGACGTAGCCGCCGCGGGGGGCCCGGACTTCCCGGGTGGTCCCCGAGGTTGGGAGGTTTTCGAGGGCGCCGGGGGGGGCGCCTTGCGCCCGGACGAACCGCTCCAGCTTCTCGTGGGCGGCGCCGGAGGAGAGGGCCCTCTCGACGGACCGGGCCGGGTCTTTGTCGCCTTTTAGCTCCAGGAGTTTGGAGGCGACGAGGCGGGCCTCGGCGGCCAGGTCTTCGGGAACGGGGTCCCCGCGCAGGAAGCCGGCGCTCTCGCGGACTTCGAGGGCGTTGCCGACGGCGCTTCCTAGCGGGGTGTCCATGCCGGTTATGACGGCGGAGGCGCGGATGCCGAGGGACTCGCTGAGGCGGACGAGGAGGCCGGCCAGCTCGCGGGCCTCCTCGTCCGTCTTCATGAAAGCGCCCGAGCCCCGCTTGACGTCGTAGAGGAGGTGACCCGCGCCCGTGGCGGCCTTTTTGGAGACGATGGAGGAGCCTATGAGGGGCAGGGAATCAACCGTGCCGGTCGTGTCGCGCAGCGCGTAGATGGCCTTGTCCGCGGGGGCCAGGTCCCCGGCCTCGATGATGGCGAGCCCGACCTCCTCGACCTGGCGGCGGAACCGCCCTTCGGGGAGGTCCACGGAGAAGCCGGGTATCGACTCCAGTTTGTCTATCGTGCCGCCCGTTGTGCCGAGGCCGCGCCCGGAGAGCTTCGCGACCGGCGCCCCGCAGGCGGCGACGATGGGGAGGGAGATCAGGCTGATCTTGTCCCCAACCCCGCCCGTCGAGTGCTTGTCAACGCTGTCCGGGAACGAATAAGCCTCGCCCGACTCTGCCATAGCCCTCGTCAGGGCGAGCGTCTCCCCGTAGTTCATCCCCCTGATAAAGACCGCCATCAGGAGCGCTGACATCTGGTAGTCCGGCACCGAGCCCGTGGTGTACCCCGCGACGACCTCCCGGACGACGTCCTCCGCGAGCTCCCCGCCCCTCTTCTTCGCCTCGATGGCCTCAAGCACCACGCTCACCGCGGACCCCTTTCCAAGAAGCTCTCCTCCCGCCATTCTAGCGGGAGCCCGCCCCCCGGGCGCCGCAACGCGACGCCGGCGGGCCGAAAGCGTGGGCGAAGCCGGGGCGTGCTGGCGGGCTAACCCGGCAGGGCGGAGAGCACCCCGGCGAGGCGGTACAGGTCCGGGTCCAGCGGGCGTTTCTGCCCGGCGACCTCGTCGAGGGGGACGCGCCGGATGTCGTCCCCGGAGAGGCCGACCATCGTGCCGGAGGCCTCGTAGGCGAGGGCGTCCACGGCGGCGGCGCCCAGGCGGGCGGCGAGGATGCGGTCGAAGGCCGAGGGGGTTCCGCCGGACTGGATGTGCCCGAGGGTCGTGAGGTCGGCCTGGTAGCTTCCGCCCGCGTCGTTGACGAAGTCGCAGAGCTCCCCGGCGGTCGGCGAGGCGCCCTCGGCCACCACGACGGTGAAGCGCGGCTTGCCCTTCTCGTAGGACTCGTTGAGCAGCTCGAGGAGCTCTTCTGGCTCCGTCTCGAACTCGGGGGTGACGGTGGCGTCCGCGCCGCCCGCTATGGCGCTCATGACGGCGAGGTAGCCGGAGTCTCGACCGAGCACCTCGACGACCATCGCCCTGCGGTGGGCGGTGGCCGTGTCCTTTATGCGGTCTATGACCGCCACGGCGGTGTTCAGGGCGGTGTCCGCGCCGATGGAGAGCTCCGTGCCGGGGATGTCGTTGTCTATCGTGGCCGGGACCCCGACGGTCGGCAGGCCGCGTTTGTCGAGTTCCAGGCCGCCCGAGAGGCTGCCGCCGCCCCCGATGACGACCATCCCCCCGACGCCGGCCTCCCGGAGCCGGTTTAGGGCCTTCTCCTTGCCCCCTTCCTCCTCCTCGAACTCCGGGGAGCGTCCCGTGCCCAGGGCCGTGCCGCCCCGCTGGACGAGGCCCCAGAGCTCGCTGCGTTTCACCGGGCGGAAGTCGCCCCGGAGGAGGCCGTGGTAGCCCTCCTCCACGACCACGGCCTCCCAGCCCCGCGCGAAGGCCGCCTGCGCCGCCGCCCGGATCGCCGCGTTCATCCCGGGGGCGACGCCCCCGCTGGTGAGCACCGCTATCTTCAAAAGCCTCTCCTCTCGCTCGTCTCGTCCGCCGGTATGTACCCCCCCGCGGGCTTTTCTTGCGCGGGGGGAGGCCGCGCGGCTTGCGCTTCGGTAAAATCCGCGGCAACGGCGGAGAGGAGGGGGCCTTGGCTGGTTGCCCCGTGAGGGTTATGAGCTTCAACGTGAGGGGGGCGTCGCACAGGGACGGGATCAACGCCTGGGAAGGCCGCGCCGCGCTCAACGTCGACACCATAAAGCGGTACGGACCGGGCGTGATCGGGCTCCAGGAAGTCCACGCCCCCAACCTCGCCGTCTACGAGGAGGAGCTGCCCGGCTACGGCCGCATCATGGGCCCGGCCTACGGCACGGAGAGGCTGGAGGAGTTCGCCGCCATCTTCTACGACGCCGACCGTTTCGAGGAGCTCGACTCCGGCGGCTTCTGGCTGAGCGACACGCCGGAGGAGTCTTCGGCGAGCTGGGGCAACGAGGTCGTCCGCTCCGCGAACTGGGCCGTCCTGCGCTGCCGCGAGACGGACGTCGCGTTCCTGCACGCCAACACCCACCTCGACCACCTCAGCGAGCGGGCCCGCGTCGAAGGCAACCGCCTCATAGTCCGCCAGACGCAGCAGACGCTCGAAAACCACGGCCACCCGCCGACCATCGTCACCGGCGACTTCAACTGCAAGCCGGGGTCCGCGCCGTACCGCGTCTTTCTCGACGGGGGCTTCACCGACACCTTCCTCGCCGCCGGCAACGAGGAAGGGAAAGACGCCTACACCTTCCACGCCTTCAAGGGCTCGCGCTTCAAGCCCCAGGATACGGACAAGCCTTTCGGGCGGATCGACTGGATCCTGGTCAGAGACCCGGGCGACCACGTAAAGGTGCGCTCCCACCAAATACCCCGCGACGCCGACGAGGAGGCCGGCCTCTACCCGAGCGACCACTACCCCGTCTTCGCAGACCTCGACCTGACCGAATAACCGCCCCCGAGATCCACAAACAAACCTTTTCGGCCGCCGGGGGATAAGAGAGGTAGGAGGCCCCAAAGACGCCAACCGGGAAGGTGAGCGTGGACGAGCGAAAAGCCATAGAGCTCCGACAACCGGCATCACACGGCTGCAAGCCCCACCCGGCCTGCTCTACACGAAGCTCTCCCCCGGAAGACCGCCCTTCTCTACACCCATCCACGCCGCGGTAGAAGCCCCGACGTCCGAAAAGCCGATCCGGACCCCGAGGTCGCGTGGCTCGCCTGCGCCGACCACGAGCAGCGGCACCCGCTCGCGGGTGTGGTCTGTTCCCCTGAAGGTCGGGTCGTTGCCGTGGTCGGCGGTGACGATGAGCAGGTCTTCTGCGGTCATCGCGTCGAGCAGCTCGGGCAGGCGGTCGTCGAAGCGTTTTATGTTCCCTGCCATGCCCCGCGGGTCGCGGCGGTGGCCGTACTTGGCGTCGAAGTCCACGAGGTTGGCGAAGACGAGGCCGGACTCGATGCGACCGAGGGCAGCGAGGATGGCGTCCATTTTGGCGCCGTCGTCGGGCTGGCCCGGGAGATGTTCCGTGATGCCCTTGCCGTCGAAGATGTCCCGGATCTTGCCGACGGCCACGACCCCGTGGCCCCCGTTTTTGATCCTGTCCATGTACGTCTCGGAGGGCGGGGTGATGCCGTAGTCGTGGCGGTTCTCGTTCTCCCGCTCGTAGCCTCCCGGTCGGCCGTGGAAGGGACGGGCGATGACGCGCTCGACCATTATCTTGCCCTCGCCTATGAGCATCTTGTGAGCCTTCCGGCAGGCCTCGTAGAGCTCCTCCAGGGGGATGAGCCGCGTGTTGGCGGCGACCTGGAAGACGGAGTCGGCTGAGGTGTAGAGGATCCAGGCGCCGGTCTTTTCTTGCTCCGGCCCCAGCTCCTCGATGATCTCCGTCCCCGAGGCCGGCCTGTTCCCGATAACCCCCCGCCCGGTCTCGTCCTCGAACCTTGCGAGCACGTCTTCGGGGAAGCCGTCGGGGTACGTCGGCAGCGGGTCGTCGAGCACGAGCCCCATCATCTCCCAGTGTCCCGCGAGCGTCGCCTTGGCCGCCGAGAGCTCCACCATGAGCCCGTGGGAGGCGCCGGGGCGGCCGGCCGGCGGGACGCCTTCTATCTCTTCGATGTTGCCGAGGCCCAAAGCTTGCAGGTTCGGGGCGTCGAGGCCGCCGACGGCGTCGGCGGTGTTCGCCAGGGTGTTCGCGCCCTCGTCGCCGAACTGTGCCGCGTCCGGGGCGTTGCCGGCGCCCAGGCCGTCCAGGACCACGACCGTCGCTCTGCGTCCCATGTCTCTCCTTTGTGGATCCGTCGGCCCCGATCCTCTTTGCAGACCGCTTTACCGGATCAGTATGCCCGCTACGGACGCGTCTATCAGGCATCGATCGGGGGCGTCCGTTCTTCGCCGGGCTCCGTAGGGTAAGTAACTAGTAGGGTAGGTAACTAGCCTTCTATTCGACAGGACCGGGAGGGGCATGGGGGACGGGTACGAGGTGAGGGAGGCCACGGGGGAGGACGGGGCGGAGATCCACGCCCTGGCCCGCGAGCTCGCCGGGGCCGTGGGGGACGCGTCGCCCGACGAGGACGCCGTCCGGGCGCGCCTGGAGGAACTCCTCGACGAGCCGCGGGCCAGGGTCTTCGTGGCCGAGGCCGGGGACGAGGTGGCGGGGGCGGTGAGCCTCTGGATCAAGCCCGACCTCGCCCACGGTGACGCCGTGGTCGAGGTCCCGATGCTCGCCGTCTCCGAGGACCATCGCCGCGCGGGCGTCGGAAGACTGCTGATGACGCGGGTCCGGGAGATCGCCGCCGAGAACGACGCCTCCCTCGTGGAACTCGTCGCCACCCGCTCCAACGTCGCCGCCCGCGACTTCTACAAAGCCCTGGGCTTTATCGAGGCGGACGTCGTCTCCCTGGAGTTCGTCGGAAACAACGACCACCCCCCGGAGGAGACGTAGGAGGCCCCCGCCCCAAGCGGCCGACTCCGGGCCCGGGCAGACCGTGGCCGGACGGCGCCCGGACGGCGTCCCCACGTCCGGAACTCGAACGCGTCAGGCCGAAAAGGCCGCCACGACCGTAAGAGTTGCGGCGACGGCGCAGAGAGAGATCCCCCGCCACGCCGGCACCTCCTGGGTCTTCACGACCCCGAGCGGCACGAGCAGCGCGGCGGCCCACGCCAGCGCCGCCCACCGCACAACGGGTACGGCCGCGAGGGGCAGGACGAACCCGAGCGGGTAGGCAAGGGTCCTCCAGGTGACCCCGAACCCGTACCGTCCGCCGAGCGCCCCCGCGTGGTAGAGGCCGGCGAGGGCGACGGAGACCGGCAGCGGCAGAACGAGCACGACGAGCGCCGGATAGAGGCCCGCCAGGAAAAACCAGACGACCGCCGCCGGGAGGCCGGAGAACGCCAGAAACAGGGCGGGGGCACGCACGTCCGGGACCTTCGGCAGCAGGTCGAAGAAGCGAACCGGGTGGACGAGGAGCGTCGAGAACAGGCGCACGTAGCTGGAGAACGGGCGCGAGACGTCCCAGTCGCTCGCCCCGCCCCTGATCGTGTCCCGCGTGTACCCGCGCTTCGCCACGGACGGAGTATATAAAAGGCTTCAGGTCTCGGGTGTTTTGGGGGGATAGGCGGTAATCGGGCGTAGTATGCTGATCCGCCATGGCCCCGGACCCCGACGAGCGAGAGAAGATCTCCCCTGGACGGGCCGTCGCTTCGGGTGCGGCGGTCGCGCTGGTCGTGGGCGCCGTCTACGTCGCCACGCTCGCGCCGACCGTGCTGCCGTACGATACGCCTTACACGCTCGACTCGCCCATGCTACAGGCGGCGGTTCCGGTGCTCGGGGTCGGCCATCCGACCGGCTACCCGACGTACATGATGCTGACCCACCTCTTCACCTATTTGCCCCTCGGCGACGCCGCCTACCGGGTCAACCTCGCCTCCGCCGCCTACGGCGCCGTGGCGGTGGCGGCGGTCTACGCGGCGGGGTTGCTGCTCAGCCGGCGGGCCGTTGCGGCCGCCGCGGGCTCCCTGGCCTTCGGGTTCTCGGGGGCGTTCTGGTCTCAGGCCGTGATCGCCGAGGTCTACACGATGAACGCCCTCTTCGTGGCCCTTTTCCTCTGCCTGATCCTCTTGTGGCGGGAGCGGCGGGACGCCGGGGTCCTGCTCGTCGCGGCCCTCGTCTCCGGCCTCTCGCTCACCCACCACCTGTCGAGCGGGCTCCTGGTCCCCGCGGGCCTCCTCTTCGTGGCCCTGGTGGACCGGAGCACTTTTTCGGAGGCCCGGTTCTTGCTGAAGGGTCTCGGGGCCTTCGCCTTGGGGCTACTGCCCATGCTCTACCTCCCGGTTCGCGCGTCGATGGATGCGCCCCTGAACGAGGCCGATCCCTCGACGCCTGACCGGTTCCTGAACCTGGTGACGGGGGGGAGCTTCCTCGCGGAGTCCTCGGAGGCGGGCAGGCAGTGCAGCCCGTCCGCCCTCTCGCTCGACGGCCCCGTCGCGAAGCTCGCCTCTTTTGGGCGGGAGATTCTGGGGCAGTTTCCCCTGGCTTTCCTGGCGTTCGGGGCGTTCGGGGCCGCGTATCTGCTGCTCCGGGACCGCGCGGCGGCGGGCCTTCTCGGGGTAATTTTCCTCGGTTCGCTGCTCCACGGGTTCGCGTACCTCTGGCTGGGCATCGAGGACTTCGCGGCGTTCCTCATCCCGGGGCTCCTGGCCCTCTCCCTCTGCGCCTGCGCCGGCATCGACCTCCTGCTTCGTCCCATGGACGACCTGCGCGCCGCGCCGGGGAGGGCCCTCCCGGTCGTGCTCTCCTCCGTCTTGCTCGCCACGCCGCTCGTGGGCGTTTGGATCTCCTACGGGGGCATGGACCGGGGCGACGCCTACGAGGGCCGCCGGGCGGTCGAGGCGGTGGTCCGGAACGCCGAGAAGGACGCGACCGTCCTGCACCACAGGAGCCCGCTCTGGTACACGGTCCTCGTGGAGGAGCGCCGGCGCGACCTCACCCTCGTGGACCCCTTCTGCACCTCCTGGAACCGCCGCACCGACCTCGTCTGGCCCGACGACCTGACCGCGGCCCAGTCCGCCGCCCGCTACGGCACCGACGACACCACGGGCGTCGAGGCCGCGCGCAAGGCCGCCCGCCGCGGCCCGGTCTACGTCCTCGACCACGGCAGGGTGGACTACGACCGCTTCAGGGAGGCCGGCCTCGACCCGGCACCGGTCGGAGATGGCCGCCAACTGCGGGAACTGGTCCCACGCACCGACGCCAGGTAGAAGCGTCAGGGGCCACCCGGCCAACCTCGTAGCCAGCGCCCCCAACATCCCCGGCTTGACGTCCCGTGACGCGGTGTTAATATACAAACAGTATGTATGTAAACACACCAGAAGAGGGACGGCGCAGCCAGGCGGAGCGGCGGGCGGCGACGCGGGGGGCTTTGCTCGGGGCGGCGCGAGAGTTGTTTGCCGCCGAGGGGTACTCGGGGGTCTCGACGGGGGAGTTGGTGCGGCGCGCCGGGGTAACGCGGGGGGCCCTGTACCACCACTTCGAGGACAAGCGGGACCTGTTTCGGGCGCTCGTGGAGGAGTTGGAGGAGGAGCTTGAGGAGCTCGTGCTCGGGGCGGCGCGGGGGGCTTACGAGGGGGGCGGCGACGCCGGGGAGGCTTACGCGGCCGGGTTCGACGCGTTTTTGGATGCCTGCGCGCGGCCCGAGTTCGGGCGGGTGTTGTTCGTGGACGGCCCATCCGCCTTGGGTTGGGATGAGTGGCACGAGATCGACGCCCGCTACGCCCTCGCGCAGGCCGAGGCGGGATTGCGGGCTTTGATCTCGGCCCGGCGCATGGAGGACCGGCCCTTGGAGCCGTTGGCCCGGCTGCTGCACGGCGCGAGCATCGAGGCCGCGCTCTACGTCGCGGCGGCCGGAGACAAGGAGAAGGCCAAGCGGGAGGCGCGGGAGGCCATGAGCTGGCTGCTCGGCGGGATGGGGTCGCTGAGATGATCGAGGTTCTGGCCCCGGTCTTCGGCCTGGCGCTGCTCGACAGCCTCAACCCTTCCGCGGTCGCGATCACGCTCTACCTGCTGCTCTCGGGGGGATCCTTCGTCCCGAGGGTGATCTCCTACGCCGCCGGCATCTTCTCCGCCAACCTCGTCCTTGGCGCGGCGCTCATGCTCGGCCTCGGTTCCGTGGCGGGCCTCTTCGACGGCCCGGTCGCCTACGGGGCGCAGGGCGTCGTCGGGGCGGCGCTACTGGGGTACGCGATCCTGGCGCCGGACAACCCCAAGAAGGAGAAGAAGGAACGCAGGCCGCGCTCCCTCGGCCTCGGCGCCGTCTTCCTGCTCGGCATGACCATTACCGTCGTCGAGTTCTCCACCGCGCTGCCCTACCTCGGGGCCCTCGCCATCCTCACGAACGCCGGCCTGACGGCCGGGCAGTGGCTGCCCGTGCTCGCCGCCTACAACCTCGTCTTCGTCTCGCCGCCCCTGCTGCTACTGGGGGTATACCGGGCGTTCGGCGCGCGCGTGCGGCCGACGCTCGAGCGGTGGAAGGAGAGGCTGCAGGGCGCCTCCCGCGAGGCGCTGCTCTGGGTCCTCGGCATCGCCGGCTTCCTGCTCCTGGCGGACAGCGTGCGCTACTTCGGGTTCTTCTAGTCCTTGGTGTGACGAAAGGCTTGGGTCGCCCGGGCTGCAACCTGCGACGAGACGTAGGACGTTCCGGCCTCGGGCCCACCCGATCGGGCCGGGGTAATGGGAGCACGCGGGCCGTCCGTAAACCGTGCCGGATCATCTATAATCTTTCCAGGCCACGCAGACGAGTTTCGGAGAAGAGGTTGCGAGCATGGCGAACGATCCATTCGGAGCGCGCACTACGCTAAACACGGGTTCCGGCGAGGTAGACCTTTACAGCCTGAAGACGCTCGACGAGAAGGTGGAGGGCGACGTCTTCTCGCTCCCCTTCTCCATAAGGGTGATGCTCGAATCGCTGCTCAGAAACGCCGGCGGCAAGTTCGTCTCCGAAGAAGACGTGGAGGCGCTGGCGAATTGGCCGGGGTCTATAGGCGGGGAGCTCGCCTACCTTCCGGCCCGGGTGGTGATGCAGGACTTCACCGGGGTCCCGGCCATCGTGGACCTGGCGGCGATGCGCAGCGCCATGCAGAGCGTCGGGGGGGACGCGAAGAAGATCAACCCCCTCGTCCCGGTGGCCCTCGTCATCGACCACTCCGTCCAGGTGGACGCCTTTGGCAACCAGGCGGCCCTGCAGTTCAACGCCGAGCGCGAGTTCCAGCGCAACCGCGAGCGCTACGAGTTTTTGAAGTGGGGCCAGCAGGCCTTCGACAACTTCTCCGTCGTGCCGCCCGCGACCGGCATCATCCACCAGGTCAACCTCGAGTACCTGGCGCAGGGGGTCGTCGTCAAGGACGGTGTTGCGATGCCGGACACCCTCGTCGGCACCGACAGCCACACCACCATGATCAACGGCCTCGGCGTGCTCGGCTGGGGGGTCGGCGGCATCGAGGCCGAGGCCGTCACCCTCGGCCAGCCTTACTACATGCTCGTCCCCGAGGTCATCGGCTTCAAGCTGACGGACGCCCTGCCCGAGGGCGTGACGGCCACGGACCTGGTTCTGACGGTGACCCAGATGCTCCGCGCCCACGGCGTGGTCGGCAAGTTCGTCGAGTTCTACGGCGACGGGCTCTCCAGGCTCTCCCTCCCGGACCGCGCGACCATCGCCAACATGTCCCCCGAGTTCGGGGCGACCTGCACGTTCTTCCCGGTGGACGAGGAGACGCTGCGCTATCTGCGGGGCACGGGTCGCGACGAGGAGCTCGTCGAGCTCGTGGAGGCGTACTACAGGGAGCAGGGCCTGTGGCGCACGGACGAGACGCCCGAGCCGCGCTTCACCGAGGTGCTCGAGCTCGACCTCTCGACCGTGGAGGCGAGCCTCGCGGGGCCGCGCCGGCCGCAGGACAGGGTGGCGCTCGACGACATGCAGCCCTCGTTCCGCCAGGCTTTGGCCGAGATGGTCGGCACCGACCACGCGCTGGTGGGCAACGGCTCCACGAACGGCCACGGGGACGACGCCTACAACCACGCCGACGAGGAGTCCTTCCCCGCCAGCGACACCCCGAACCCGGACATCCACGTCTCCACCGGCGACAACCACACCTCCGACGACACCGAGTCCATGGAGGCGAGCGACACGCCAGCGGGTGCGGCCGACGTGACCAACGAAGGCGAGGCCGACCCCACCGCCGGCGGCGAACCCGAGGCCGATGAGCCGGAGGCCGCGCCCTCCGGTTCCGTCACCGTCACGGTGGACGGCGAGGAGATGTACCTCAAGCACGGCTCTGCGGTCATAGCGGCGATCACGTCCTGCACCAACACGAGCAACCCGTCGGTGATGATGGGCGCGGGCCTGCTCGCCAAGAAGGCCGTCGAGAAGGGCCTCAAGGTCCAGCCGCACGTGAAGACGAGCCTGGCGCCGGGCTCGAAGGTCGTCACCGAGTACCTGCAGACCTCGGGGCTCCTCGACCCGCTGGAGAAGCTCCGGTTCGACGTGGTCGGCTACGGGTGCACCACCTGCATCGGGAACTCCGGGCCGCTTGCGGAGGAGATCTCCGAGGCCGTCGAGGAGAACGACCTCGTCGTCGCCGCGGTCCTCTCGGGCAACAGGAACTTCGAGGGCCGCATCAACCCGGACGTGAGGGCAAACTACCTGGCCTCGCCGCCGCTCGTGGTCGCCTACGCGCTGGCCGGGACGGTGGACATCGACCTCTCCAGGGATCCGCTCGGCGACGACAGGGACGGCAACCCGGTCTACCTGAGGGACGTGTGGCCCTCGCAGGAGGAGGTCGCCCGCGAGATCGAGAACGCCCTCGACCCGGACATCTACCGCGAGCAGTACGCCGACGTCTACACCGGCAACCAGCAGTGGAACGAGGTGGACGTCCCGTCAGGCGACCTCTACGAGTGGGACCCGGACTCGACCTACATCCAGGAGCCTAGCTTCTTTAAGGACCTCGACCCCGACGCCGCCGACGTCGACGACATCGAGGGCGCCCGCGTCCTCGTGCAGGTCGGCGACTCGGTGACGACGGACCACATCTCCCCGGCGGGTGCTATCCCGTCGAAGATGCCGGCCGGCCAGTACCTCATCGAGAAGGGCGTGGACTCCAGGGACTTCAACTCCTTCGGGAGCCGCCGCGGCAACCACGAGGTGATGGTGCGGGGCACGTTCGGGAACATACGCCTGCGCAACAAGCTCGCGGGGGGCAAGGAGGGCGGCTACACCGTTCATCTGCCCGACGGCGAAGAGACCACGATCTACGAGGCGTCCCTGAAGTACGCCGAAGAGGGCGTCCCCCTCCTGGTGCTCGCCGGTAAGGAGTACGGCTCGGGCTCCTCGCGCGACTGGGCCGCCAAGGGCTCGTTCCTCCTCGGCGTAAAGGCGGTCATCGCCGAGAGCTTCGAGCGCATCCACCGCTCCAACCTCATAGGCATGGGCGTCCTCCCCGTGCAGTACGCCGAAGGGGAGAACGCCGACTCTATAGGCCTCACCGGCCACGAGTCCTTCGACATAGGGGGCCTCGCCGACCTCGAGCCCGGCAAGGAGCTCACCGTCAAGGCCACCTCAGACGACGGGGAGACCAAGGAGTTCAAGGTCAAGGCCCGCGTGGACTCGCCGGTCGAGGTCGAGTACCTGCGCAACGGCGGCATCCTCCACACCGTGCTGCGCCAGTTCCTCAAGGAGGACGCTTAGGGCGCCCGTAGAGGCGGGGCGGTCCTCGTGCCGGACCACGAGCAGGTCTACGCCGGGGAGACGCGCCGGTACGACGACATGATCTCCAGGGAAGACCCCGACGGGGCCATCCCCGGGGCGCTCGAAGCCATCGTAGACCCCGCGGGGCTCGACGTCGTGGACGTCGGCGCGGGCACCGGGAGGCTCGCCCGGCTGCTGGCCCCGAAGGCGAAGTCCGTCGTGCTCGTGGATCGCTCGGGCGAAATGCTAAAGACGGCCGCCGCGAAGCTACACGAGGCGGGGCACCGCAACTGGACGATTCGGGTCGCGGACCAGCGCTCCCTGCCTCTGCCGGATCTCTCCGCGGACCTGGTGGTCTCCGGTTGGAGTATCTGCTACGTGGCGAGCTCGAACCAACCGGACCACCGGGGCGATCTCGCCGCGGTGATGCGCGAGATCTGGCGCGTACTAAGGCCGGGCGGCACCGCCGTTATCTTCGAGACGCTGGGCACGGGGTTCTCCGAGCCGAGCCCATCCGATTCCCTCGCGGACTACTTCGTGCTTCTCGAAGGGGAGTACGGGTTCGAGCGACGCTGGATCCGCACCGACTACCGGTTCGCGACTCCCGAGGAAGCCCGGGACCTGAGCGGGTTCTTTTTCGGCGAAGAGATGCTCGCCGCCCTGAGGGGGGCCGACGGGACGGACCTGCCGGAGTGCACCGGCGTCTGGTGGCGCGCGTTTCCATAGAAGGAGCTTCCACGAAAGGGAGGAAGAGAGACCATGCCCGAAAAAGTTCTGGTTACGCGTGAGATCCCGGCAGCCGGGCTCCGCCCCCTCCAAGATTTCGACCTGACCGTCCTCTCCGAAGCCCCTCCCGAACGCGACGAACTACTCGAAGCCGCCCGCGGCGCCGCGGGCGTCCTCTCAAACGTCACGGAGGGAATAGACGCCGAGTTCATGGACGCTGCAGGCGACGGCCTCAAGGTCGTGGCCAACATGGCCGTCGGCTACGACAACGTGGACGTAGACGCCGCAGACGAACGCGGCATCATCGTCACCAACACCCCGGGCGTCCTCGACGAGACGACCGCCGACACCGCCTTCATGCTCCTCCTGGCCGCCGCCCGCCGCCTCGGCGAGTCCGAGCGGACCTTGCGCGCCGGCGACTGGGAGTGGTGGGGGCCGAAGCTCTTCGTGGGCGTCGACGTCTGGGGCAAGAAGCTCGGCATCGTCGGCCTGGGACGCATCGGGCAGGCCGTCGCGAGGCGCGGCAAGGGCTTCGGGATGGAGATCCTGTACCACAACCGCTCCCGCAATGAAGACGCGGAGAGAGCATTCGACGCCCGCCACGCCGACCTCGACGAACTCCTCGAAACCGCCGACTTCGTCTCCGTCCACACCCCCCTAACCGACGAGACCCAACACCTCATAGGACCGGAGGAGCTCGCAAAGATGAAACCCACCGCCGTCCTCGTCAACACCTCGCGCGGCCCGGTCGTGAACGAAGAGGCCCTCGCCGACGCCCTCGCGGACGGACGCATCTTCGCCGCGGGCCTCGACGTCTACGAGAACGAGCCGCAGGTCCACCCCAAGCTCCTCGGACTCGAAAACGCCGTCCTCGCCCCGCACATCGGCAGCGGCTCCACCGAGACGCGAAACAGGATGGCCGTCCTGGCAGCCGAGAACATCGTCGCCGTCCTCTCCGGCGAAGAGCCGAAAACACCAGTAGGCGTCTAGGCCGGGTGTAAGGCATCCTCGCGCCCGCCTCAGTGCCGTCGAGTAAAGGAGCATCCATTGGAGAAGGGAGAAGCGGTCGCCGTCGTAACCGGGGCCGCCCGCGGCATAGGAAAGGGGATCTGCCTCGAACTGGCCGGTCGCGGCTTCAAGATAGCCGCCAACGACCTGAGCGCGCCGGACGAAACGGTTGAGGAGATCCGGTCAGCCGGCGCAGAAGCCCTAGCCCTCCCCGGCGACGTCTCGGACGAGGCGTCGGTGCGCAGCATGGTCGAGACCGTGACGAACGGGTTTGGGCGGATGGACGTGCTGGTCAACAACGCCGGCATCAGCACCATCGTTCCGGCCGAGGAGACGACGCTCGCCGATTGGAACAGGACCCTCGCCGTGAACCTGACCGGGCCTTTCCTGATGTGCCGCGAGTTCGGGAAGGTGATGCTGGACGGGGGCTCCGGCAGCATCGTGAACGTCGCTTCCGTGGCGGGGCTGCTCGGCGTGGGGGACCGGGCGGCGTACAACGCGAGCAAGCACGGCCTCGTCGGCCTGACGCGTACTCTAGCCGCGGAGTGGGGCGGGCGCGGCGTCCGGGTAAACGCCGTCTGCCCGGGCTGGGTGAAGACGGAGATGGACGACGAGGACCAGGCTAGCGGAGCTGGCGGCTACACCGACGCGGACATCGAGGGCCGCGTCCCGATGGCCCGCTTCGCCACGCCGGAGGACGTCGCCCGCGCCGTGGCTTTCCTGGCCGACCCGGGGTGGAGCGGCTTCGTCAACGGGCACGCCCTTTCGGTGGATGGTGGCTGGTTCGCGGACGGCTCGTGGGAGGGGTTGCGCCGCCGCAAACAGGACGGCTAAACGCCCCTACGGGTTCAATCCGGTATCGTGACGTTCTCCAGGCCCTGCTCGGCCGGGGGAAACCGCGGGTCCATGGCTTCGAGGGTGTCGGCTATGGTGCGGGCCACGACGAGGTTCCGGTACCACTTCTTGTTGGCCGGCACGACGTACCAGGGGGCGTGCCCGGTGGAGCACTCGTTTATGGCGTCCTCGAAGGCGGCCTGGTAGTCGTCCCAGAAGGCGCGCTCCTTGATGTCGTTCTTGGAGAACTTCCAGCGCTTGTCCGGGTCGGCGAGGCGGGATTCGAGGCGGCGTTTCTGCTCGTCTCTGGAGATGTGAAGGAAGAACTTGAGGACGGTTATGCCGCTACGCGACAGGTTGCGCTCGAACTCGTTGATGAGGCCGTAGCGTTCCCGCCACACGCTCTCTTCAACGAGGCCCTTGACCCTTACCACGAGGACGTCCTCGTAGTGGGAGCGGTTGAAGATCCCGATCCTGCCCCTCGCCGGCGCGCTCTTGTGGTAACGCCACAGGAAGTCGTGGTTGGCCTCCTCGGGGTTGGGCGCCTTGAACGACGAGACCCGGCACCCTTGCGGGTTGATCCCGCCGAAGACGTGCTTGATGGTCCCGTCTTTGCCCCCCGTGTCCATCGCCTGCAGCACGACGAGCAACCCCTGCTCGTTCTCGGCGTACAGACGCTCTTGGAGGTCCCCGATGCGCCGGCGCTGCGCCTCTAACTCCTTGAGAACTTCCTTTTTCTTCCGGTAATGCTCGGTCTGGCCGGGATCCACGCCCGCCAGGACCGTCCCGCTGCCGGGCTCCACCCGGTAGCGCGGGTAGTCCGGCTCGGGCGGCGGCTGGTCCACGACGGTCTTCTCCGGCGCCCCCGTGGATGGCGCGTCTCTTCCCGTGTTATCTGCCCGACCCAAAGCGACTCCTCTCCCCGACGACCTGGCAACAACTTACCCGTGTGCGGGCGGGATCAAGCCTGCCCAGGGCCCCGACGTACGCCCGAAGGACGCCCCCGGCGGTAAACGACCGGCCGAATGCCTGTGCCCTCCGCCTACCGCTCTAACCCGCCGCCTCTTCCCTGACGAAAACTGCCCGCGCCAGGGGCTCGCCGAGCGCGTGGGTCTCACCGCCCTCGTCTTCGACGGTAACCACGCCGTCCAGGGAGCGCACCTCCCTGACGGTGAGCAGCCTCCCCGGCACGAGGCCGCGCTCGCCGAGGTAGTCCAGCACCGGGGTGCTCTCGTCGCTGACCTTGGAGATCCGCACCCTCCCGCCGACCCCGGCCTCGCCCAGCGGCAACGAGTCGTCGGGCTCCAGCGTGCCGTCGGCCGCGGGGATAGGGTCCCCGTGGGGGTCGTGGGCCGGGTGCCCGAGGAGCTCCGCCAGACGCTCGGTGAACTCGTCGGAGACGGCGTGCTCCAGCCTCTCTGCCTCGTCGTGGACCTCCTGCCACGAATACCCCAGGTGCCCGAGTAGAAAGCTCTCGATCAGACGGTGCCGCCTGACCAGCCGCAGCGCCTCCTCCCGCCCCCGCCCCGTGAGCGAAGCCCCCCGGTACCGCTCGTACCGCACGAGCCCCATCTCCTGCAACCGCCCCAGCATGTTCGTCACGGACGCCGGCGCGACGGAGAGGTGCCCGGAGACCTCCTTGGTCGAGGCCGACCCCGTGCCGGCGATCGTCCATATGGCCTTCAAATAGTCGCCGATCGAGGAAGAGAGGGGCCGCGTTGTCTCCGTACCAGGCATGACCCGCCGAATCTTAGCATAGCGCCTTACCCCAACCCCCCAGACCCGATGCCGCTTCTCACTACGATTAAGGTTACGCCAAAGCAAAATATAGACTATTCTTGACAAAAATTTAGGTCTAGCTAATAATGAGTCTGTGTCTTTACGGGTTATCTAATAGAAATGGACGTGTGGGTGATGGGTGGATCCAGGTACGGCATCTTGGGGGTGGGGCGTTTTGCGGTCTTCGCGCTGTTCGCTGGGGTGCTCGTTCTGTTGGCGGGTGGTTGCGGCGGTGGGGAGGCCGGGGCTTCGGGGGACGGGCTGCGGGTGACGACGACCACGACCATGGTGACGGACCTCGCCCGGAGGGTCGGGGGGGAGAGGGTGGAGGTGACGGGCCTGATGGGTCCCGGGGTGGACCCGCATTTGTACAAGGCCAGCCAGGGGGACGTCGAGGCGTTGCTCGGGGCCGACGTCGTCTTCTACAACGGGCTCTTCCTGGAGGGGCAGATGGCCGAGATCCTCGAGAAGGCCGACCAGCAGGTCCCGACCGTGGCCGTGACGCGCGACGTGCCGGAGGGGGAGCTTCTCGAGTCCGTGAGCTACGAGGGGCAGGCCGACCCGCACGTGTGGTTCGACGCCACGCTCTGGCGGACCACCGTGGACCCCGTCGTCGAGGAGCTCTCCAGGTTGGACCCCGAGGGGGCCGAGGGCTACGAGAGGCGCGGGGAGGCGTACAAGGAGGAGATCGACCAGCTCCACGCCTTCGTGGAGGAGGAGATCTCCTCCATCCCCGAAGACCGGCGGGTGCTGGTGACGGCCCACGACGCCTTCAGGTACTTCGGCCGCGAGTACGGGATGGAGGTCCGGGGCCTGCAGGGCATCAGCACGGAGGCCGAGGCCGGGGCCGGGGACGTGAGGGAGCTCGCGGATTACCTCGCTGAGAACGAGATACCCGCCATCTTCGTCGAGTCCAGCGTGCCGCGGCGAAACGTAGAGGCGGTTCAGGCGGCCAGCCGGGACCGGGGGTGGGACCTCGAGATCGGGGGCACCCTCTACTCCGACGCCGGGGGCGACGCCGGCACGGACGAGGCCACCTACGATGGCATGTTCCGCGCAAACGTAAGGACCATAACGGAGGCCCTCAGATGAGACTGGTAAAGACCGAAGCCCCGCCCGCAGCGAGCCCCCTGGAGGTCAGCGGGGTGACGGCGGCCTACGGCAGCGAGCCCGTGCTGTGGGACGTGAGCTTCCGGGTGCCCGAGGGGCAGCTCGTCGCGGTGGTCGGGCCGAACGGCGCCGGCAAGACCACGCTCCTCAAGGTCGTGATGGGGCTCATGGAGCCGGCGGCGGGGAGGGCCACCGTCTTCGGCAAGCCCTTCTCCAAAGCCCGCCAGCTCGTCGGGTACGTGCCCCAGAGGGGCAGCGTGGACTGGGATTTCCCGACCGACGCCCTCGACGTGGTGCAGATGGGCCTCTACGGGAAGCTCGGCTGGTTTCGGAGGCCGGGGCGGCGCGAGCGCGAGAAAGCGATGGAGTGCCTGGAGAAGGTGGGGATGGCGGAGTTCGCCGGGCGCCAGATCAGCCAGCTCTCCGGCGGCCAGCAGCAGCGAATCTTCCTGGCCCGCGCCCTGGCCCAGGAGGCCCGGCTCTACCTGACGGACGAGCCCTTCGCCGGGGTCGACTACAAGACAGAGCAGGCCATTGTGGAGCTGCTGCGGGACCTCAAGGCCGCGGGCGGAACGGTCGTCGTCGTCCACCACGACCTCGCGACCGTCCCCGACTACTTCGACCGCGTCGTGATCCTCAACCGCCGCCTCGTCGCCGAGGGACCCGTCGAAGAGGTCTTTACCCGCGAGAACGTGTCGGACGCTTACGGCGGGGCCGTCTCGTACTTGGCCGGGGCGGAGTAGGCGCGTGATGGAGCCTTTAAGGGACCTCCTCTTCGACTACACGATCCGGAACGTCGCCCTGGGATCGGCCGTCCTCGGGACCGTGGGCGGCGCTCTGGGCTCCTTCGCCGTCCTGCGTCGCCAGGGGCTTCTCGGGGACGCCCTGGCCCACGCGACGCTTCCCGGCGTGTGCGTGGCGTTCATGCTCACCGGTTCCAAGAGCCCGGCGATTCTGCTTCTCGGGGCGGCCCTCTCGGCGGGTCTCGGGGCGCTGTTTATCCTCGCGGTCGTGGGCGGGACGCGCATCAAGCAGGACGCGGCCCTGGGCATCGTGCTCTCGGTCTTTTTCGGGGCCGGGATCGTGCTCCTCACCTTTATCGCCGGGTCCGGCGACGCCGGCCAGAGCGGGCTCGACCGCTTCATCTTCGGCCAGGCGGCCACCATCGTCCGGGCCGACGTCGTGACCATGGGCCTTCTGGCCGCGGCGGCGGTCGTGCTGCTGGCGCTCTTCTTCAAGGAGTTCAAGCTGCTCTCCTTCGACCCGGCGTTCGCCGCGAGCCTGGGCTTCCCGGTGAGGGCGCTGAACGTGCTGCTCACCGCGCTCATCGTGGTCGCGGTGGTCGTCGGCATCCAGGCCGTGGGCGTGGTGCTCATGGCCGCCATGCTCATAACCCCCGCCGCCGCGGCGAGACAGTGGACGGACCGGCTCTCGGTCATGGTCTCTCTCTCGGCCGCTTTCGGTGCCGCCAGCGGCGTCTGCGGCGCCCTCATCAGCGCCTCCGGCTCCAACTTGCCGACCGGGCCCCTGATCGTGCTCGTCGCGACCGGCGTCCTCGTCGTCTCGTTGCTCCTGGGCCGCCGCCACGGCTTCGTCTGGGCCTGGCTCGCCGGACGGCGCAACCGCCGGGAAGTGCTGGGTAGGGGAGGCGCCTCTTGAGCCCGGACCTCATCGTCGTGGTCACGGCCGTCCTCGTGGCCGTCCCCTGCGCCCTGCTCGGGACGTTCCTCGTGCTCCGCCAGATGTCCATGATGGGCGACGCCATAAGCCACGCGGTGCTGCCAGGCATCGTTGTCGCCTTCTTCCTCTCAGAGAGCCTGGGCCCCATCACCTCGCTCCTGGGCGCCGGGGCGTTCGGGCTCCTGACCGCGGCGCTGGTCGAGGCGCTCAAGAACACGGGGCGGGTAAAGGAGGACGCCTCCATCGGCATCGTATTCACGGCGCTCTTCGCCCTCGGGGTATTCCTCATCTCGCGCTTCGCCTCGGACGTGCATTTGGACCTGCAGCACGTGCTCTACGGCGAGATCGCCTTCTCCCCCCTCAACGCGCTTATCGTGGGTTCGGTAAACCTGGGGCCGCGCTCCTTCTGGACCATGGGCATCGTGACGGCGATGGCCCTCGTGGTGGTCTTGCTGCTCTACAAGGAGCTCAAGATCGCCACCTTCGATGCCGGCCTGGCCGCCGCCGTGGGGCTCTCGCCGGCGCTCGTCCACTACCTGCTCATGGGGGCGGTCTCGGTGACTACCGTGGGCGCCTTCGACTCCGTCGGGGCCGTGCTGGTGGTGGCGTTCCTGATCGCACCCCCCGCGACGGCCTACCTGCTCACGGACAAACTCGCCCGTATGCTGGCCCTCTCTACGCTCCTCGGCGTCGCGTCCGCCGTCCTCGGCTACTACCTGGCGGCCTCGATGGACGTGGCGATAGCGGGCATGATGGCCGTCGTGGCCGGCGGGTTCTTCTCGCTGGCCCTCCTCCTCTCGCCCTCCCGGGGCCTCGTCGCGAACTCTCTCCGCCACCGCCGCAACCGGCGCTCCTTCTCCCGCAAGCTCCTGCTGGCCCGGCTGGAGGCTCTAGGCAACCGGACGACGGAGGCGGAGCTCTGCGAGAACCTGGGATGGGAGGCCGGCAGGGTCTCCCGCGCCCTGGCCGACGCCCTGCGCGGCGGCCTCGTCCTCAAACCCGCCGCCGGAGAGGTGACCCTGACCAGAAAAGGCCGCGAAGCCGCGACCGGCCCGCAGGCCCCCGTCCGCTAGAGACCGCGGGACCACGCGAAGAGCACGTTCCCGAACCCGGCGTGGCGGGGCAACCGCCCACGACGTCCCGCATCCCCCGCGCGATCCCTCGAAGCCCAGGGCCCGAAACCTCGGCCCGCAGGAGGCGCGGTTATACAACAAACTGCTTTAGGCCCTTCAAATTTCTCTTTTCGGGTGCTATCAATACGGGCATGAGATCTTGGGATCGTTCACGATAATGGAGGCCTTCGCGGGCCTGCCGCCTGTCGTGCAAGCCTTGCTGGCGACGTTGTTCACGTGGGGGATGACGGCGGCGGGGGCGGCGCTGGTATTCGGGACGAAGAACGTCCCTCGCCGGTTGCTCGACGCGATGCTTGGTTTCGCGGCGGGGGTAATGATCGCGGCCAGTTTCTGGTCGCTCCTGGCGCCGGCCATAGAGCTCTCGGAGGGCGGTAGCCTGCCGGTGTGGGTGCCGCCGGTCATCGGTTTTCTGGCAGGGGGCGTCTTTTTGCGGCTCCTGGACAAGGCCCTGCCGCACCTGCACCCGGGGATGAAGCTGTCCGAGGCCGAGGGGCCGCAGACGAGCTGGCGTCGCAGCGTGTTGCTCGTCTCGGCGATAACGCTGCACAACATCCCGGAAGGGTTGGCCGTGGGGGTCGCCTTCGGGGCCGTCGGGGCCGGTATCACGGGCGGGGTGCCGGGGGCCACCCTGGGGGCGGCCATAGCTCTTGCGGTCGGCATCGGGCTCCAGAACTTCCCCGAGGGCACCGCGGTCGCGATGCCGCTGCGGCGGGAGGGGATGAGCAGGGGCAGGAGCTTCTTCTACGGCCAGCTCTCGGGCGCGGTCGAGCCGATCGCGGCCATCGTGGGGGCCGCCGCCGTCCTCTACGCCCAGCCCATCCTGCCCTACGCGCTCGCCTTCGCCGCCGGGGCCATGATCTTCGTCGTGGCGGAGGAGCTGATCCCCGAGGCCAAGCGCGGCAGCCCGGACATCGCCGCCATGTCCCTGATGGTGGGTTTCTCCGTCATGATGACCCTTGACGTGGCGCTCGGTTAGCCCGCCGTCAAGCGCCTGAAGACCCCCGTGCCGCCTCCCGGACCCGAGGTCCTCGCTCAGGCGCCGGCGAGACCGCGGACGGCGACGAACCCGAGGTAGACGGCGACGAGGCCGACCGCGAACTGCCCTGCTACGTTCAGGAACGAGGCGCCGATGCTTCCGTTCGCGAGGAGCCGCATGGTCTCGTAGCTGAAAGCGGAGAACGTGGTGAAGCCGCCCAGGACGCCGACGGTAAGAAACAGCGTGGTGGCGGGGGGGAGGGAACCCCGCTGGGCGAGGCCGAAGACCAGCCCGATCAGCAACGAGCCCAACGCGTTGACCGCGAACGTGCCCCACGGGAAGCCCCATCCGAGCTGCGAGTGCAACCAGCCGCCCATCAAGTAGCGGCCCCCGGCCCCGAGCCCGCCCCCCAACACCACCAACAACAGGTTCATCCATCTCCCTCCGAAACCGCCGCCCGACCCGGGCCCCGAAACCGCGGGCAAAACCGAACCCCCGCGCATACAACACCCGTACCCGCACGGGCGCGACCGATCCCGGCAGGGGGCGGGGCCCCGACGCGCGGCTTGCGCCGCGGATCTTACGATGGGTGACAAGCCTGTACAAGAGGCGCAGGGGGGCTACGGGACCGTCCAACGCCTCTATACTGCCGCCGTGGAGGGTTCGGGACGGCAGAAGCTGGCGGGCGGTGGGGGGCTGCGGGCCTCGGGGCCCGCGGTGTGGGCGTGGGTGCTCTACGATTTCGCGAACACGATCTTCTCGGTCGCCGTGCTCTCCCTCTTCTTCCCGCTCTGGGTGGAGGAGAGGGTCGGCACCGGGGGCTTTCTCTCCGCGCCGAGCCTGGTCAACGCCGCGACGGCCGCCTCCGCGCTGCTGGTGGTCTGCTCGGCGCCCCTGCTCGGGGCCGTCGCGGACCTCCGCCAGCGCCGGCTACCTTACCTGGTCGCGTTGACCGTCGCCGCCGTCGTGCTCACGGCGGCGCTGGACGTGGCGGGAGGGGTCGTGGTCGGCCTCGCCGTCTTCGTGGCCGCGGACGTCGCCTACCAGTCGGCGCTGGTCTTCTACAACGCGCTGCTGCCCGCGGTCTCCGCGGGCCGGGGAGAGGGACGCATCAGCGGCTACGGCACCGCCGCGGGCTACGTCGGCACCATCCTCGCCCTCGTCGTCCTGACGTTCTTTGTCGAGAACGGGGAGGCCCTGCGTTCGGCGCTCGGGGCCTTCGGCGGCTGGCTTGAGACCGGCAGAGAGGCGAACTCGAACGCCTTTTTGCCCACGGCCGTGCTGTACCTCGTCTTCAGCCTGCCCGCCTTCTTTCTCGTGCCGGACCCGGCGCTGCGGGCGCGGCGGCCGGTCTCCCTGCGCGCCGCTTACAGGGACGTGGTAAGGACGCTTGGGAACCTGCGCGCCTACGCCGGGGTGGGGACCTTTATCGTCGCCACGGTCCTGTACACCGACGCGGCGAACACCGCCATCGCGAACCTGGCGCTCTACGGGCGGGTGGTCTTCGGGATGGACACCGCGCAGGTGACGAACCTGCTCCTCTTCTCGACCGTCTTCGCCGTCGTTGGCTCGACGGTCTTCGGTTTCCTGTGCGACAGGAACGGGCCGAAGCGGACGCTGCTCGTCGTGCTCGCGCTCTGGCTCGTCGCCATCGTGCTCTCCGCAGGGGCCGTGGGGGCCTGGATGCTCTTCCTGGCCGGCCCCGTGGTGGGAATAGCACTCGGCGGGATGTGGACCGTGGGGCGCGTGATGCTCATAGCGCTCTCGCCGCCCGAGAAGCTCGGTGAGTTCTTCGGGCTCTTCTCGCTCGCCGGCAAGGTCTCCGCCGTCTTCGGGCCGGCCCTCACGGCGGTCCTGCTCCTCGCGTTCGGGGGCGGGGCCTTTGCGTACAGGATCTCCATAGGCGCGCTCGCCGTGATCATGGCCGCCGGCATCTACTTCCTCCTGCGCGTCCCGGACGCCCGTCCCGGCCGGTTCGATGGGCCGCCTTGAGCAGCCAGGCCAACGGACGCGTGTTTGCCCGGTGGGGCGTGAAGGCGGCCGATAGGTAGGGCCGACGCCTCCCGGAGAAGCGCGATCCCAGGCGCGCCCCACTTGATTCGCCGGCCGCCCGGATGGAAGATGTAGCGCTATGAAGGAAAAAAGCAGATGAGGCTCGTCGCGCTCCGGGGTCAGGTCGTGACGGACTACGAGGTCTGGCCCGAGGGCACGGTCCTCTTCGGCGACGGGGCCATAGCGGACGTGGACCGGGACGGGGCTTTAGCCCGGGACGCCGACGAGGTTTATGAGTACCCGGACTCGTTCCTGCTGCCCGGCTTCGTGGACCTGCAGGTCAACGGGGCCTTCGGGGTCGACGCGGCCTCGGAGCCGGCGCGCCTCGACGAGCTCTCCCGGGCCCTGCTCTCGACGGGGACGACCGCCTACCTGCCGACCGTGATCTCCTCCCCCGAAGCCCTCTACGAGGAGGCGTTGCCAGCCATCGCGAGGGCGGCGGGCGGCCCGCCCGAGGGGGCAGAGGTGCTCGGCGTCCACCTGGAGGGGCCGTTCCTGAGCCTGGAGAAGAGGGGCGCCCACGCCGCCGCCCACGTCGTGCCGCCGGACGCGGTCCTGCTCGCCCGGCTGCTCGACCTCGGGCCGGTTCGCATGATCACGCTCGCCCCCGAGCTTCGGGGCATCGGGCCCCTGATCGAGCAGGCCGCCGGGCGTGGGGTGGTCGTCTCCGCCGGGCACTCGGACGCGAGCTTCGAGCTCGCCTACGGCTCCTTTGACGGGAGGATCGGCGGCGTCACCCACCTCTTCAACGCGACGAGCCCGATGCACCACCGGGACCCCGGGCTGCCCGGGGCCGCCTTCGCCCACCCCAGGGTCTCCTGCGGGATCATCGCCGACGGGCACCACGTCCACCCCGAGATGGTCGGCCTCTCCTTCCGCATGCTCGGCCCCGACCGCTTCTACCTCGTCACGGACGCCATAGCCGCCGCCGGCGCCCCGGCGGGCGAGTACCGCCTCGCGACCCGCACCGTCTACTCCGACGGCGGCGTCCCGAGGCTCGGCAGCGGCGCCATCGCCGGCAGCGTCCTGTCTATGGTCGAGGCCTTCCGCAACATCCTCGCCTTCACCGGCTGCACCGTCCCCGAGGCCTCCCGCATGGCCTCGACCTCGCCGGCGAGGCTCGTCGGCGAGGGCCGCCGCAAGGGTCGCCTCGTTGCCGGCTACGACGCCGACGTGACAGTGCTCGCCCCCGACCTCTCCGTCGAGGCCGTCTGGCGCGGCGGCCGGCACGCCTATTCGAGGGCGCGGGCTTGAGGCGGACCCTGGGCACCGTGACCGTCGAGTGCGTCCTCGGGGACATCACGGACCAGGGCGACGTGGACGCGGTCGTCAACGCGGCCAACGCCCGCCTGGGGCCCGGCGGGGGCGTGGCCGGGGCGATCCACCGCGCCGCCGGGCCGGGGCTCGCGGCGGAGGCCCGCCCGCTCGGCCCGATACGCCCCGGCGAGGCCGTTATCACGGGCGGGCACGGGCTGCCGAACAGGTTCGTCGTCCACGCTTTGGGCCCCGTCTACGGCCAGGACCGGCCGGAGGCGGAGCTACTGGCCGCCTGCTACCGCAACTCCCTGACGCTCGCCGACGAGAACGGGGCCGGCTCCGTTGCCTTCCCCGCCATCTCCACGGGTATCTTCGGCTACCCGGTCGAGGAGGCGGCGGGGGTCGCGCTCGGGACCGTGGCCGGGGAGGCGAAGGGGCTGCGCAACGTGCGACTGGTGCGGTTCGTCCTCTTCGGCGAACGGGACCTCGAAGCCCACGAAAGGGCGCTGTCGGAAGCGTTCTAGGGGACGTTCGTAAGCTCCGGGCCGCCTCTAGCCGGTATGATGATGGTCGGCGAGGCCGGGGGGCATCAGGCCACGGGTTTCGGGCATCAGCAAGGACTCGCCGGGCGGACGGTTGCCGCCAATCCGGGGCCTTCGGGCGAGGTGGATCGGCCCTTGCGAACTCCGCTGTGGGCCCTCGTTTTTAGGTTGCCGTGGTAGAATTCTCGCATGACTGATACGCCGAAGAAGATCCAGAAGACGGAAGAAGAGTGGCAGGACGCGTTGACCTCGGAGCAGTACCGGGTCACCCGCATGAAGGGCACGGAGCGCCCGTTCAGCGGCGAATACCACGACAAAAAGGAAGAAGGCATCTACCGGTGCGTCGCGTGCGGCGCCCCCCTGTTCTCCTCCGAGAGCAAGTACGACTCCGGGACCGGCTGGCCAAGCTTCTGGGAGCCGGTGGACGAGAACAACGTCGAGACCGAGGAAGACCGCATGCTCTTCATGCGCCGCACCGAGGTCCACTGCGCCACCTGCGGCGCCCACCAGGGCCACGTCTTCGAGGACGGCCCCCAGCCCACGGGCCTGCGCTACTGCATAAACTCCGCCGCCCTGCGCTTCGACCCCGAAGCGTAGGCGGCCAACAACCGCCGGCTCTCCGGGCGCCCGCCGCAACACGCGGCGGGCGCCCCTTTTCGCGGATCGTTTTGCGCGAGGGTTGCGGTGGCGGGGCTGGAAGCTAACCGCCAAACAGTAATTTTTCATCCGGTCGGCTCCGGGGTACCTCCCTATGCTCAAGGGGACGGGTAGTACAGATTCGGGGAGTGTAGCCGTGGCGACGCAACAAATACGGGAAGAACGAGTCCAGCACCTGAACGACAAAGAGGTGAGGGAGGGCGAATACGTCCTCTACTGGATGCAGTCCTCCCAGCGCGCCGACCACAACCACGCCCTCGAGTACGCGGTCAGGCGGGCGAACGACCAGGGCCAACGGCTGCTCGTCGTCTTCGGCCTCACCGACGACTACCCCGAGGCGAACCTCAGGCACTACGCCTTTATGCTGGAGGGGCTCGCCGACGTCGGGGAGGCCCTCGGCCGGCGCGGCATAAAGTTCGTCGTTCGCCGGGGGGCGCCCGATGAGGTGGCCCTGGAGGCCGGCAGGGACGCGTCCCTGATCGTCACGGACCGCGGCTACATGCGCCCGCAGAAGAGGTGGCGCGAGAAGGTCGCGGAGGAGGCCGGCTGTCTTCTCACCCAGGTCGAGAGCGACGTGGTCGTGCCCGTCGAGTTGGCCTCGGGAAAGCAGGAGCACGCCGCGAGGACCTTGAGGCCCAAGATCCACGAGCACCTCGACGACTTTCTCGTGGAACTCACGCCGACGAAGCCCGAAAAGCGATCCTCCGGCATGCAGGAGGACGGCCTCGACCTCTCGGACATCGACGGGATCCTGGACGGGATGGACCTGGACCGGAGCGCGGGGCGCTTGAGGCACCTGTACAGGGGCGGAAACTCCGAAGCGAAGAAGATCTTCCGCCGCTTCCTGAAGGAGAGCCTCCCCGACTACGACGCCAACCGCAACCAGCCCCAGACCGATTACGTCTCCCACATGAGCAAGTATTTGCACTTCGGTCACGTGTCGCCGATCTGGCTGGCGTTGGAGGCGAAAAACGCCGGCGGCGGGGAGAACACCGACTCGTTCCTAGAGGAGCTAATCGTGCGCCGCGAGCTCACCTTCAACTTCGTCTTCTACAACGACGACTACGACTCGTACTCCAACCTCCCCGGCTGGGCGAAAGAGACGCTCGAAGAGCACAAGAAGGATCACCGGGAGTACGCCTACACGCGGGATCAGCTAGAGAACGCCGAGACCCACGACGAGTACTGGAACGCGGCGATGAAGGAGATGGTCCACACGGGTTACATGCACAACTACATGCGCATGTACTGGGGGAAGAAGATCCTCGAGTGGTCCGATACCCCGGAGCACGCCTACGGGACCACGCTCTACCTCAACAACAAGTACTTCCTCGACGGCCGCGACCCCAACTCCTTCGCCAACGTCGCCTGGGTCTTCGGCCAGCACGACCGCGGCTGGACCGAGCGCGGGGTCTACGGCAAGGTCCGCTACATGTCCGCCGGCGGCCTGGAGCGCAAGGCCAAACCCGGCCGGTACGTCGAGAAGGTGGGGCGCCTGATCGAGGAAGGTCGGGCCGAAGGGCCCGCGTGAGTTCGTCCCCGAACGGGCCCGGGGTGCCGCCTGCCCTTCAGAGACCCCCGCTTCGTTATCCGTCCCCTTCGTCTTCCTTGTGGACCAGTTCGACGCCCTTCTTGTCCTCGACGCGGCGTGCCAGCACGGCGTTGATCTCGACGCCCACGAGCACCATGAGCCCCATGGCGTAGAGCCAGAGCATGAAGACGATCACCGCACCTAGCTGGCCGTAGACCTGGTCGTAGTTGCCGAGCCTGGAGGCGTAGAAGCTGAGCGCGATGCTGGCGGCGAACATCAGGACCGTCGCCGCGAAACCCCCCGGCGTGATCCACTTGAACGGCACGCGGGCGTCTGGGGCGAGGTAGTAGAGGACGCTTAAAGCGCCGGTCACGACCGCGAAGGCGACCGCCCAGCGTGCCGCGTCCCAGACGGCCAGCAGGGACCCGAAGGGGCCGCCGAGCGTCCTTATAAACGTCTCCACCCCGAAGGCCGCGAGCGAGAGGGTGGCCATCAGGAGGGTGAAACCGAGGGCCAGGAGGATGGAGGTGCCGCGCAGCTTCCAGAACGGGCGCGTCTCCACGAGTTCGTAGGCCCGGTTGGCCGCTTTGGTGATGGAGATCGAGGCCGCCGAGCCCATCCACAGCGTCGTTAGGATGCCGAAGACGAGGACGCCTGAGCCCGTGCCGCGCAGCGTCCGGTCGAGGTAGGCCACGAGGAGCTCGACGGCCTCGGCCGGCAGGAAGCCCGCGGACTCGCTGATCAGGCGCCTCACCGCCGCTTCCGGGTCGTCGAGCACGAGCCCCGCGAGCGCGACCAGGAAGATGAGAAAGGGGAAGAATGAGAGCAGGAAGAAGTAGGTGAGTTGGCCCGCGAGCCCGAGCAGGTCGTTCTCGCGCACCCTGATCAAGACCCGCGCCAGAAAGCCGGGGCCGACGATGTCCCTCAGGTCCGAGAGAAAGTCTCTTGCGGCCGTGACGGCCCCGCTCATCATCGCGTCCTCCATCGCCGCCACAAGAACCACAGGGCCCCGAGGACGAGGGCGGCCAGCAACGCGAGCACGAGATAGGACGCGTACACCTCGACCACCCTCCACCGCCTGCCGAGCGCCCACCCCAGGCCGACCAGCGTCGCGGTCCAGGCGGTGCCCCCGGCGAGGGTGTAGCCGAGGAACCGCCACCGGAGGGGCATGCGCTTCAGGCCGGCCGGGATCGAGATCAGGGCGCCCACGCCGGGGATGAGGTGGCCGATCAGGATGGCGGTACCGCCGTGCCGCTGAAAGGCCGCGCTCGCCCGGTCGAGGTCCGACCCGTACACGAGCTTGGTCCGCTCGGCGCGGCCGAGCAGGCGCCGCAGCCGCGCCTCGCCGACCCGGAGCCCTAAAGAGTAGAAGACCATGGCGGCCGTTACCCGCGCCGCCGTGCCCGCCAGCACCACGGGTACGAAGGTCAGACGACCCTTCTCCACCAGGAACCCGAAGAGCGGGAGCGTGAACTCCGTCGGAACGGGCAGGTAGAGGCTCCCCAACAGGACGACCACGAACACCCCGACGTACCCGAAGGAGTGGACGACGTCCATAACCCATCTCGCTAGCTCGGCGAGCAGACCACCCATCGCGCTTTACCCACCAACCTCCCGCGCAGGACGCCCTCAGTATGCACCATCCGGCGCACGGCCTGCACGGCCTGCACGGCCGCGAACGACCGGCGCCGGCGGCGCCCGCCCGGGAACGGCGTGATCGGAGGTTTGGGCCGTGATCTACGAGGCGTCATATTCGCCCCCGACCGGCCGGAGGATCTCTCCGTCAGGATCCGTGAGGGCCCCGTGCGCCGTCCCGGTACCGCCGCTACCCCGGGACCACCGGACGCCGCCACCGTTCCCGCCCCTCCCTGTACAGGTCCCCCCCGCGCAGGTCGTTGACGACGACCACGGGGAAGTCCTCGACCACGAGCCGCCTTACCGCCTCGGCCCCAAGGTCCTCGTAGGCGACGACCTCCGCCTCCTTCACCCGGTCGGCCAGCAGCGCCGCCGTCCCCTCCACCGCCCCGAAGTACACGCAGCCGTGTTCCCGCATGGACCGGATGACCCCCTCCGAGCGGACGCCCTTGCCGACCATGCCCTTGAGGCCGCGTTCTATGAGGAGCGGCGAGTACGGGTCCATGCGCGAGGCCGTCGTGGGGCCCGCGGGCCCCAGCGCGTGGCCCGGCCTGGCCGGGGCCGGGCCCGTGAAGTAGACGACCTGACCCTCGGGATCGAACGGCAATGGATCGCCGTTCTCGATGGCCTCCTTTATGCGGGCGTGGGCCGCGTCGCGGGCGGTAAAGAGGACGCCCGACAGCAGGACGACGTCGCCGGTCCGGAGTGACTCGTTGCCCTCGCCCGTCAGCGGGGTCTGGAGGCGGATGGGCTCTTTGCTCATAGCTGCACGGAGCCGGTTCTGTGGGAGTGGCAGTCGAGGTTGACGGCGACGGGGAAGGCGGCGATGTGGGTCGGGAAGCTCTCGACGTGGACCGCAAGCGCGGTCTGGGTGCCGCCGTAGCCGGCGGGGCCTATGCCCGTGGCGTTGATCCTGCCTAAAAGCTCCTCCTCAAGCTCCGCCAACTCCGGGTTCGGGTTCGGCTCGCCGGACGGACGCGTTAGGGCTTTTTTGGCGAGCAGGGCCGCCTTCTCGAACGGGCCGCCCATGCCGACGCCGACGGTCACGGGCGGGCTGGCGTTGGGGCCGGCGCGCTCTATGGTCTCGACGACGAAGTCCTTCATGGCCTCCACGCCCTCTGCGGGGGTGAGCATCTTGAGGGCGCTCATGTTGTCGCAGCCGGCCCCCTTGACGAGCATGGTGAGCTTGAAGCCGTCACCGGGGACGGGTTCGTGGTAGACGACGGCGGGGGTGTTGTCGCCCGTGTTCGTCCGGTCTATGGGGCTCCTGACGATGGATTTCCTGAGGTATCCCTCGTCGTAGCCCCGCCTGACGCCCTCGTCTATGGCCTCCCCGAGTTCGCCGCCGGTTACCCGCGCCTCGCTGCCCATCTCGACGAAGAAGACGGCGTAGCCGGTGTCCTGGCAGAAGGCGATGCACCTCTCGCTGGCGACGTCGGCGTTCTGCAGGAGACGTTCTATGACCTCGCGCCCAAGGGGGGATTCCTCGTCGTCCAGCGCCCGCCGTAGTGCCGCGAGGTGGCTTTCGGGCAGCTTCGTGTTCGCTTCTATGCAGAGGTCGCGCACCGCGGCCGAGACCCTGCCAGCCTGTATCTCGCGCAAGTTCCCGTCTCCCTTCCGTGTCGGCACAAAGGTTAGCACCGAACCGGGCGGGATCGAAGGCTGAGATACCTATTCCAGTCCTCCGCGGGCCCAGGACGTAGAATCTCTCCCGTGGCAGGACACGTCTACGACGCGGTGATCGTGGGTTCGGGGCCGAACGGCCTCGGGGCCGCCGTGGAGCTCGCCCGCAACGGACGCTCGGTGTGCGTGCTGGAGGCCGAAGACGTCATAGGGGGCGGGACGAGATCGGCGGAGCTGACGCTGCCCGGCTTCGTCCACGACGTGGGCTCCGCCATACACCCACTCGGCTACGCATCCCCGTTCTTCGGGTCCCTGCCCCTTAAGGACCACGGCCTAGAATGGGTCCATCCGCCCGCCCCGCTCGCGCACCCCTTCGACGGCGGCGAGGCCGCCGTGCAGGAGAGATCCGTGGAGGCGACGGCCGAAGCCCTCGGCCCCGACGCCGGCGCTTACCGGAGGCTGATGGGGAACATCTCGGAGGACGCCCCGAGGATCGCCGCCACCCTCCGCGGGGACCTGCGCGTCCCGCGGCACCCGATCTCCCTGGCCGCCACCGGCCTGCGGGCTTTAGGACCAGCGCGCGCCCTCGCCGAGAACCACTTCCGGGGGGAGAAGGCGCGCGGCCTCTTCGCGGGGAACGCGGCCCACTCCTTCCTGCCGCTGGAGAGGAGCCCGAGCGCCCTGTTCGGGTTCGCGCTCGGCACGCTCGGGCACGGGTTCGGGTGGCCGTTCCCGAGGGGCGGGTCGCAGAAGATCGCGAACGCTCTGGCCTCCTACCTGCGCTCTTTGGGCGGCGAGGTCTTTACCGGCGTCCGGGTCGGGGACGTCGCCGAGGTGCCGGAGACGCGCGCCGTCGTGTTCGACGTGACGCCGCGCCAACTCCTCTACATCGCGGGAAGGCACTTCCCGGGGAGCTACCGACGGGCCCTCGGGCGCTACCGGTACGGGCCCGGCGTCTTCAAGGTGGACTTCGCCCTGGACGGCCCGATCCCCTGGTCCGCCGAAGGGTGCCTTAGGGCCGGTACGGTCCACCTCGGCGGCACGCTGGAAGAGATATGCGCGGGCGAGGCCGCCGTGTGGCGCGGCGAGCATCCCGAACGACCCTTCGTCCTGCTCGCCCAGCAGAGCCTCTTCGACGACACCCGCGCCCCGGCGGGAAAGCACACCGTCTGGGCCTACTGCCACGTCCCAAACGGCTCCGCCTTCGACATGACGGGGCGGATAGAAGACCAGATCGAACGCTTCGCCCCCGGCTTCAGGGACCTCATCCTGGCAAAAAACGCCGAGGGCACCGCGGAGGTCGAGCGACGCAACGCCAACCTCGTCGGCGGAGACGTGAACGGCGGCGTCATGGACCTCCGCCAACTGTTGACGAGGCCGGCCATACGCCCGAACCCGTACTCGACCCCCGCCGACGGTCTCTACGTCTGCTCGTCATCGACGCCCCCCGGCGGCGGCGTCCACGGCCTCTGCGGCTTCATGGCCGCCCGCAGCGCCTTGCGCTACCTGGCTTAGAGCGGTCAGCTTTCGGCTACCAGCTTGCCGCGGGAAGAGGTGCCGGCCGAAAGCTACGAGATCCGAACCGTGTGTTTATTGGCGAGCAAAGAGCGGGGCCCGACTATCAAGCCGGGCCCCGCTCTTCGTTAGGCGCGAGCCTGCCCGCCGCTACAGGCGGCGCTTCGCCGAAGAAAGCTGACCGCTATCGGCCTAGCAGATCCCGCACGGCGTCGGCTATGTGGGCGGCGTCAATGCCGTGGGAGCTGAGCAGCTCCTCGGACTTGCCGGAGCCCGGCATCTTGGTGACGGCCAGGTGCCTGAACTCGACGGGCTCGCCGCCGGCTTCGGCCAGGGCCGAGAGCACGGCCTCGCCGACGCCGCCCTCGGGCCAGTGGTCCTCGGCGACGACCACCCTGTTGCCGGTCGCGCGTACGGCCGCCTGGATACCGGCGGCGTCGATGGGCTTTATGGAGTAGCAGTCCACGATGCGGATGGCCGTCTCCTCGCCCGCCAGGGTGTCGGCGGCTTTCACGGCCTCGTGGACGGTGATGCCGGAGCCTACGACCGTTACGACGTCGTCCTCTGAGGAATGCAAGACCTTGCTGCCGCCGATGGGGAAGTCCTCGTCTGGGGAGTAGATCACGGGCTTCTTCGGGCGCAGGGTCCTCATGAAGCTTATGCCGCTCGTGTCCGCCATCTGGGCGACGAGCCTGGCGGTCTGGTTGGCGTCCGAGGGCTGCAGGACGGTCGAGCCGTGGACGGCGCGCATCATGGCGATGTCTTCGAGGGCCATCTGGGAGGGCCCGTCCTCGCCGATGGAGACGCCGGCGTGGGAGCCCGAGAGCCTGAGATCGGCGCCGCTTATGGCCGCCATCCGGATAAAGTCGTAGGCCCGGGAGAAGAAGGCCGCGAAGGAGGAGGCGAAGGGCACGTAGTTTCGCACGCTCATGCCCACCGCCGCGGCGAGCATCTGCTGCTCGGCGATGAACATCTCAAAGTACCTCTCCGGGTACTCTTCGGCGAAGTCGGCCGAGTGGGTGGAGTTGCTGACCTCGCCGTCGAGGGCGACGACGTCGTTCCTGGCGGCACCCACGGCCTTGAGGGCCGCCCCGTAGGCACCCCGGGTCGCCTCTTCGGCGCCGAGCTCCCACGTCGGTAGCTCGACCTCTCCGGTGGAGCCGCCGCCCGTGGAGGCCGTGCCGTCGGGCTTGTGTACGTCGACGCGCAGGTCGTTGGTACCGCCGAGCTCTTCGAGGGCCGCCTCTTCCCGGTCTGGCGTCACCGGCTTGCCGTGCATGCCGTCCGCGTCCTCGAGGAAGGAGACGCCGTAGCCCTTCTTGGTCTTGGCGACGATGAAGGTGGGGCCGTCGTTGCCAAGCGCCTCGCCGTAGGCGCTGTCCACGGCCTCGGGGTCGTGGCCGTCGACCTCGATGGCGTGCCAGCCGAAGGCGCGGGCGCGGGCGGTGTAGTGGTCGCCGTTCCAGCCGTCCATCGTCTCGCGCGTCTGGCCGAGGCGGTTCATGTCCAGGATGGCGACGAGGTTGTCCAGCTTGTAGAAGGAGGCGTGCTGGAAGGCCTCCCACATCGAGCCCTCGGCCATCTCGGAGTCGCCGCAGAGGACCCAGACGCGGTAGGGCTCCTCGTCCAGATACTTGCCGGCCAGCGCCACGCCCACCCCGATGGGCAGGCCCTGGCCCAGGGAGCCGGTGGCGACGTCCACCCAGGGGAGGATGGGGGTCGGGTGGCCCTGCAGGCGGCTGCCGAACTGGCGGAAGGTCATCAGTTCCTCGTCCGTGATGGCGCCGGCGGCCTTGTACATCGAGTAGAGCAGGGGGGAGGCGTGGCCCTTGGAGAAGATCAGGTGGTCGTTGCCCGGGTTGTCGGGCTCGTCGAAGTCGTAGCGCAGGTACTTGCTCATGAGCACGCTCATCAGGTCAGCCGCCGACATCGACGAGGTGGGGTGCCCCGAGCCGGCGCTGCCGCTCGAACGGATGCTGTCCGCGCGCAACTGCTGGGCGAGCGCGCGCCATTCCTCGGACCCGGCGGTCCTCTGATCTATCTGCTGCGTCACCGCTTACCTCCCGGAGGGCTTTCTCCTGACAACGACCACATCATACCTACCCCGGCCCCGGGTCACGAAAACGGCCCTCTCGCCCTCCGAACCCTCCCGGATCCGGAGCGGCGTGGAAATCGGGCGTTTGCTAGAATTCCGCGCACGTCGCGGCGGACCGTCGGGCGGCCCGTCGCCGCGCTGAATAGGGATCTCTCGAAAGGGAAAACATGGATCTGGCGGTACGCAAAGAGTCGCTGGAACGCTTCGGCGTGGAGAACCTCGGCGCGGTGCACGAGAACCTGCCGCCCGCGCGGCTCGTGGAGGCGAGCGTGCGCCGGCGGGAGGGCATGATCAGCGAGCCTTCGGGCGCCCTGGTCGTCCGCACGGGCAAACGCACGGGCCGTTCTCCCAAGGACCGCTTCATAGTCGAGGACGACCTCACGAGGGACGCGGTGGACTGGGGCGCGGTCAACAAACCGTTCTCCTCCGAGGCGTTCGGCAGGCTTCTGGAGAAGGCCGCCCGCCACGTCGAGAACCTCGAAGAGGTCTACGTCGTCGACGCGCACGCCGGGGCCGACGAGCGCTACCGCCTCGACGTGCAGGTCGTCACGGAGCAGGCCTGGCAGTCCCTGTTCGCCCGCCAGCTCTTCCGCCGGCCGGATAGCGAGGCCCTCGAAGCCTTCGAGCCGCAGTGGACCGTGATCTCGATGCCCGGCCTCCTCATGGAGCCCGAGGAGGACGGCACCGAATCGGAGACCTTCGTCGGCATAGACTTCACCCGCCGCGTCGTGCTCGTCTGCGGCACGACCTACGCAGGCGAGATCAAGAAGAGCATCTTCACCGTGCTGAACTTCGTCCTGCCGACCGCCCACGGCGTGATGCCGATGCACTGCTCGGCCAACGTGGGGGAAAGCGAAGCTAGCGGAGGGGGCGAGGACGACGTCGCCCTCTTCTTCGGGCTCTCGGGCACGGGCAAGACGACGCTCTCCGCCGACCCCGAGCGTCGCCTCATCGGGGACGACGAGCACGGCTGGTCGGACGCGGGCGTCTTCAACTTCGAGGGCGGCTGCTACGCCAAGACCATAGACCTCTCCCCCGAGAAGGAGCCCCAGATCTGGGACGCCATCCGCTTCGGGGCGGTGCTCGAGAACGTCGCCATGGACCGCAGGACGCGCGCCGTCGACTTCGCCGACGCCTCCATCACCGAGAACACCCGTGTGGCCTACCCCCTGGAATACATAGAGGGCGCCGTACCCTCGGGCACGGGCGCCCACCCGAAGGCGGTCCTCTTCCTCACCGCCGACGCCTTCGGCGTGCTCCCCCCGATAAGCGCCCTTACGCCCTCGCAGGCCGCCTACTACTTCCTCTCCGGCTACACGGCGAAGCTCGCCGGCACCGAGGCCGACATGGACGCGGAGGTCGAGGCGACCTTCTCGGCGTGCTTCGGGGCTCCGTTCTTGCCCCTCCCGGCGACGACCTACGCGACCATGCTCTCCGAGAGGCTACGGGAGAACGGCGCCCGCTGCTACCTCATAAACACCGGCTGGTCCGGCGGCGCCTACGGCGTCGGCGAGCGCGTGGACATCGCCGCCACCCGCGAGATGGTCCGCGCCGCCATAGAGGGACGCCTCGAAGGCGCCGAGACCAGGCAGGACCCGGTCTTCGGCCTGAACGTGCCCGTGGAGGTGCCGGGCGTCCCGACGGAGGTGCTAGACCCCAGGGGCACCTGGCCCGACGGGGAAGCCTACGACCGGCAGGCGAAGAAGCTCGCCGACCTCTTCCGGGAAAACTTCGGGAAGTTCGAGTCCAGCGTCTCCGAAGAAGTAAAGGCCGCGGGGCCGCAAGCCTGACCGCAAAAGAAACCGGCGTGCATCGCGGGGATCCAAAGCCCTGCGATGCACCTTAGACAGGGTATCTGTTTAGACACGTTCTAACGTGGGAAGAAAGGGGGCGTCAGCAAGAGAAGCGCAGAACTGGAGGAAGATGTTTCTTCGGATAGACAAGCTGCAGATAGAGCTGCCGAGGCCGCAGCAGGCGGACCCCGAGTCGGCCGGGATCGTGCAGGAGCTCATGGGTGGCAAGTTCGGTGAGATGAGCACGCTCATGAATTACACCTACCAGTCGTTCAACATGAGGGGCAAGAGCAAGATCCGTCCCTACTACGACCTCGTCGCCAACATCGCCGCCGAGGAGATGGGCCACATCGAGCTCGTCGCCAACACCATCAACCTGCTGCTCGACCAGACCGAGGCGAGCACCGACGGCGTCACGCCGCCCCTCAACTTCAGCGGCATGACGGGCAACCCGGACCACTTCCTGAACTTCGGTTTGGGCACCATCCCCGGCGGGGCCGCAGGAAAAGCCTGGACGGGCGATAACGTCTTCAACTCCGGCAACCTGAAGCTGGACCTTCTGCACAACTTCTTCCTCGAGTCCGGCGCGAGGATGGGCAAGATCCGGGTCTACGAGGCGACGCAGAACCCGGTGGCCCGCGAGATGATCGGCTACCTCATCGTGCGCGGCGGCGTCCACCAGGAGGCCTACGCCAAGGCGCTCTCCGACCTCTCGGGCGCGGACATCACCAAGCTCCTGCCCGTGCCGGAGATCCGCAGCGACAACTTCCCGCACGCCAAGAAGTTCATGGACAAGGGCTACCACC
>CADCVH010000109.1 GCA_902806085.1 uncultured Rubrobacteraceae bacterium
GCTCGCGGCCGCGGGACGACTGCAGCGGTTGGGCTCGGTCTTGATGAGATTGCAGGACACGAGCGCCCAGATCCGGGTCCGCGGCGCGTTCCTGCTGCTCGTCGGCTTCGCCGTCCTGGCCCAGTTTCTGGGCCTGGAGGTCATCCTCGGCGCCTTTCTGGCCGGCGCGATCCTCGCCCTGCTCGACAAGGACCGGGCAATGACGCACCCCGCCTTCCGGGGGAAGCTGGATGCCGTGGGTTTCGGCGTCTTCATACCCTTCTTCTTCGTCACCAGCGGTATGGAGCTTGACGTGCGCATCCTCCTCGAGGGCGGCAGATCGATCTTGCTGGTCCCCGTGCTCCTCTTGGCGCTGCTTCTCGCCCGGGGGGCGCCCGCCGCCCTCTACAGGCCCCAGATCGGCACCCGCGGCGCGCTGGCGGCGGGGCTCTTGCAGGCCACCTCCTTGCCGTTCATCGTCGCCGCCACGGAGATCGGGCAAGAGCTGGGCGTGCTGAACCCCGTCACCGGGGCCGCCTTCGTGGTGGCCGGGCTGTTGTCGGTCATGCTCTTCCCCCTGCTCGCCCTGACGCTCCTACGCAACTCGAGGAACCCGCGGGGCACGCCCGCGCGGCGGGAAGAAGCCTCGGCCCCACCCGGCGAAGAATCGTGAGGGACGCCCGCGCCGCTGGGTTCTCTCGGCCGACGACCTCTCGGCTGCCCGCAGAGGTCTAGCTGGCGGGCGTCCTGGCCGCACCGCTCCAAGCCTGCTCACGAACCCTTGGCTCTCCCGGTCTTTAGGTGATGAAGGGCGTGTACGACCCGAACGGTCCCAATCCGCGTCCGCTTGCAGCGCCTTGGTCACAGATTGCCACTGCTTGACGGCCTCCTTTGCGGGTTCGAGAGGCGAATATGCGGCCCGATCTCTGCCGTTCACCTAGAGGTCGGGAGAGCCAAACCCTGCGACACATGGCCGTCATCTGGCTGGCGCGAGACGTGTAAACGAGGCCGTCGGAATGGCTCCGTGGCGAAGTATTCGCGGGAGCGCGCGGGACCGGTAAGACGGTCGTGAGATGGCGGACGAAGATGGCCGTCCCGTTCGCCTCGGCAGCGCTGTGCGGCGCCGGCGTCTTTTCCCTTGCGCGCCGAGGGGACCTGGCCATCTGGGCGAAGAACCGGCGCGCGCTGCTCGAAGAGCCGCGCTACCATCTCGTCGGGTTGGATGGCCCGGAGGGGATCCTAGCCTACCTCTAAGGGCGCCCGGAGGACTTCGCGCTCGTCTGCCTCGACGCGCCCGAAGGCGGCGACGGGCGGCGACGGGCCGCCCGAGGTGGACCTGGAGCACAACGCGGGCGAGCCGATGCCGCTGGCCTCAACGATGAAGGTGGTGCTTTCCGCCTACGCCCGCGAGGTCGCCACCGGGCCGGCTGGACCCCGAAGAAGCGGTGCGCACGGTTTCCCGGCGCGCCGCTTCGGTCCTGGATCGCGTCTGTTTAGGCGAAAAGGAGCTGCTGAACCGTCAACGCCGCACCCGTCACGCCCTTGTCACGCCTCCGTCACGCCGGGGCGGTAGTTTGCACGGGCGCAACAGGCCCGGGGATTCGGTGGTCTTTGCGCGCCGAGGTGCGACCGAGAGGAAGAGAGCATGACCGACGTACCACAGGACATGAAGGCTTTCAATCGCAACGTCATAAACGCGTACCGCGAAAGTAACGGGGTCGGGAGCCTGGGCCCGCTCGACTTCGCGAGGCTGCTGCTCTTGACGACGCGCGGCGCGCGCTCGGGCCGATCTCATACCGTGCCCTTGGGCTTCGTACCGTTCGGTGAGGAGGCGGTCGTATTCGCCAACACCAGGGGTAAATCCGGGCCGCCGCAGTGGTTCGACAACCTGAGTGCCGACCCGAACGTTACGGTGGAGATGCACGGCCGCGTCTTCGATGCGACGGTCCGCGTCCTGCGGGGCCCCGAGCGGGACGCGGGCATCGCCGCCGGTGTAGCGGCGTTCCCGGGCGCCGCGGACCAGGAGAACCGGGAGTTCCCCGTCGTGGCCGTGCCGTTGCCATAGGGGGCCTCCCAAGCGGAACCGCGCCAATAATCGTGCACCGTATGGGCGGAGTGAGGCTTGGCAGAACGCCTTCGCACGATGAAAAGCCGAAAACCCCTCGAACTCGCCGCAAACCGCCGATCGAAGCACCCCTCCCGCCCTACACGTGAGCCCGCCCGGGGCGTCTATCGGCCGGTTTTTCTGCCGACCGTGGCCCCGCCCATAGGTTGCGCAGGTTTTGGCGCGGTTTCCACCGCTCACTATGAAGACCGTCCAAGGAAAGGATCCGCCGTAGTCTCTCCGTTCGGAGGTGGCGGGGAAGACGGGCCCGGGGGGTGCGTCAGGATCGCGTCGCCGGGGCCGACGACACGCTCGAACGGCGGGTACCCGACCCGCAGCACCGATACCGGCTGGATGGCGCGGGCGCGGTGGATGGTCACCCGCCCGTTACGCGTCCCTCAGCCGGCACCTACCACCGCGAGCCGCCGCCGTCGATGACTGTCCCGTGAGAAGGCGGCTTCGTCACTGGCGAAAGTGGGCGTGCGGGCGGCTCGCGGCCCGGCTCGTGCTTCTCTGGAGAGAACAGTTGCGTGCCTAGGGACGTTGACCCGTTGCCCGACCGGGGTGCGCCCGCTTTCGGGGGCGTGAGTCGTCAGAGGCCTCCACGGCGAGGAGCGCCACGGCGAAGAGCGCCACGGCGAAGAGCGCCACGGCGAGGAGCGCCACAGCGGTCCTCGTATTATTATTGGCGCGTGCGAGTCGGGGGTCTACTCATGGATCTGGACGGGACCCTCTACACGAACGATGGCCCGGTAAGGGGCGCCCGCGAGGCACTTGAGCGGCTCGACCGGGCAGGTATCCCCTACCGTTTCGTAACCAACGCCACCCACAGGCCCAGGCGGAAGCTCGCCGCCCAACTGAAAGCCCTGGGGCTCCCCGCGGGGGAAGACCGGATCTTCACCCCCGCCACCGCCGTGGCGGAGATGCTAAGGACCGAAGGACTGAGTTGCTTCCCGCTGTTCGAAGACGCCCTCGTGGAGGACCTGGAGGGCGTCCGGATAACCGGCGACGCCCCGGGCTGCGTGCTCGTCGGGAACCTGGGGGAGGGCTTCACCTACGGTCGCCTCGACACCGCCTTCCGGCACCTGGTAGCGGGCGCGGACCTCATCGCCCTGTCGAAGAACCGCTACTGGCAGAGGGCCGGCGGGGAACTCTCCCTGGACGCGGGCCCGTTCGTGGCCGCCCTGGAGTACGCCAGCGGCAAGAGCGCCATCGGCGTCGGCAAGCCAGAACGCGCCTTCTTCGAGCTCGCGCTACGGACCCTGGGCTTGCCCCCCGGCGCGGTAGCCGTGGTGGGGGACGATCCAGAGCTGGACATCGGCGGAGCCCGAGCCGCGGGCCTGCGTGCAATCCTCGTCCAGACCGGCAGATACCGGCCAGGGGCGACACTACACGCCCAACCGGACCTCGTTCTCGAGAGCGTGGCGCGGTTGCCTGAAGCACTGGGCATATAGGAGAAGGTCCCCGATACCGTAGCGCGCTTCGCGAGGCGGCCGTCCCGCCGCCGGGAACCGCGAGCCTGGTCGGGTCTTCGGGCGTGGGTTTGGCCTATCGTGGGTCAAGAATCTGTAATTGCCCATCCGTCTTGCCCGTGACGAAGACGCGTCCGCTGGCCGGGTCCACGGCCACGGTGTTCGCCTGACGGACGGTGGGGTAGCGGGCGATCTCGCGAAGCGCATTACCTTCCAGGACGAACTGGACCACCTGTTGCCTGGCGGTGAGCGTGACCCACAGGTGGTCGCGCCGGGGGTCTACGGCTATCCCGTAGGGTGAGCCGGGGAGAGGTACGCGATCAAGTTGCCTTGGCTCTGGGCGGGCGCCGTAGACGAATACGGCATCCCCGCGCGTGTCCGTCACGTAGAAGCGGTTCTCGGGGCCGGCCTTCACGTGGGTCGGGCCCTCGCCGGCGTCCACGCGGCCCAAGGATTCCAGGCTGTCCGACGCGAAGACCTCCAGGGTGAGTCCCTGGACGCCCACGACGCCAACCAGACCGCTCTCCGTTACCGCGACGCCGCCGGGTTTGAGATCGGTCTTTACCTTCTCCACCTCGCGGCCGTCCTCGACGATCGACGCGGTGCTCGCCTTCTCGTTGAGCACGAAGATCCGGCCGTCCGGGGACGCGGTGGCGGCGTGCGGGAAGTCCCCTACCGGCGTCTCGGCCACGATCTCCCCGTCCGGCAGGCCGACCTGGACGAGGGAGTCGGAGCCTTCGGCCGGCACGAGCACCGGGCCACCCGGGGCGGCGATGTCGATATGCCGGGCCGACTCCGGTAGCTCCACCCTTTGCGAGATCTCCCCGCGCTCGCCGTCGACCAGCGCGAGTTCGTTGGGGTTGCGCAGGGCCACCGCGACCAGCCCCGTCTCGAGGTCGACCGCCACCCCCTCCGGTGCGGGGCCGACCTCGACGACCCGGCCGGCGGGCTCCTCCTCGAGCGGCGGCGCCTCGGCGGGCTCCGGAGCCGGGGGCGGCTCTCTCTGCGCCTCGTCTCCCCCGGAACCGCAGCCCGCGAGCACGAGCAGGACCGCCCCGAGCGTAATCAGGGCGGCCCAGTGTCCCCCGGGACGAACCTGCCGGCGGATGTGCCCGAAGGCGCGGCCCTCCATCAGTCGATATTACGCCCGACGGTGATCCCTCAGATCATAAACGGGGTCAGCGCCAGGAACATGACGACCCCCACCGCGATGCCGGCCACCAGTTGCACGGCCGCGCCGGAGGCACCGCCGGCGAACCGCCCGGCGAGGTCATCCTCGCCCCCGGACGTGGCCGCGTCCACCGTCACCAGCAGGATGAGCAGGACCTCGATGATCTTGTCGGTGTGGCCCACGGCGTCGAGCACCCCGACGTAGAAATAGGACGCGATGGAGGCGACGGCT
>CADCVH010000110.1 GCA_902806085.1 uncultured Rubrobacteraceae bacterium
ACCTCCCCGGCATGGAGACGGAGGTGCCCCACCTCGATCGCGCCGAAGACCGCGAGTTCCCTCGCTTCTAGTACCGGCGTTTCCGGACGCCCCCCGCGCAGGTTGGCGGACGCGCTGGCCGCTGGCCCCATCCCCATCACCCTTCTTTCGGCGGGGCGGAGGAAGAACGGAAAAGGCCCGCGCCCCGTGCGGCCATAGCCCCATTAGTGTCGAGCACGCCGGGGCGGGACGCATCCCCCAAATGGACCAGGTTTGCACTTCCCTAGGCGAACTTCCGAGAACCTACGCCCGAACTTCGGAGTATGCTCCTTCTAGGATGTCGGGTGGATAGGGGCAAGAGGGACGCTCGCGTGGCAGGAGCCGGCAAACTTCGCCATTATTCCCCCGGCGTGTGCGTGCCGCCAGCTGGCTCTCCCCAGCTTTTGGTGAAGAGAAGATCACGCACGCTCGAGCACCCGGATCTGCACCCAATCGCAACGCCCTTGACGTACATCGCCACCGTTTGACGGCCTTTCGGGCGGTTCCGGGAAGCCTATGAGGCCCCCGTTTCCGCCAATCACCAAGATTGCGGAACAGCCGGCGGCTATGGCTAGACTAGCCCCGTCACTGGGCCAACTCAGTAGCAATAGATGGTGCCGTTCGCCGCCGACGCTTGCAATGCGCCCACGAGTGCGAAAATTAGCAGCACCGCCAAAGCGAAGAAAAACACTCTTCTGTCGGAACTCGTCACGGTGATCATAGTCTACCCGGTTCTCAAAACCGGGTACAGCGGACGCCGCTCACGCGTCACGGCCCCACACGATTACGGCTTCGCGCCCGAAGCCACAAAAGCGCCCGCTACCAGGGACACTACCGCGGCCAAGAATAGCGCCGGGAGCGCGAGACCACCGGTTTCCGGTAGCACCGTGACGGCTTATCCTGCTTGGATGAACGCAACACGGCTTTCGGTCCCGCGCACCTTGCTCCCCGATGCCCCGGGGCTGGTCCTCGAAGACGCCCACTTCGTAGATGAGGAGATGATCGCCATCCTGCATTCTACGGCCCCCGCGGCATCCTGCCCGCTGTGCGGAGCGGCCTCTAGCGGCGTCCACAGTCGCTACCAACGTGTTCCGAGCGATCTGCCCTGGGGAGGCCATCCCGTGAAACTCGTCCTCCGCGTCCGCAAGTTCTTCTGCAGGGTGCCTTCTTGCGCGCGCCGCGTCTTCGCCGAGCGCCTGCCGGAGGTGGTCGCCCCGTGGGCACGCACCACCGAGCGGCTCACCGTACTGCTGCGGGCGGTCGCCTTCGCGCTCGGAGGGGAAGCCGGAGCGCGCCTGGCGAAGCGCATCGGGCTCGCGACCAGCCCGGCGACGCTCATCTCGTTGATCCGCAGAACGCCGCTACCGGACCCGTCTCCCGCGCGCGTCCTCGGCGTAGACGACTGGGCGCGCCGTAAGGGCAAGAGCTACGGCACCGCGCTCGTGGATCTAGAAAAGCACCGGCTCACAGAACTCCTGCCGGACCGGGAGTCGGAGACGTTCGCCCGCTGGCTAAGAGCCAATCCCGGCGCCGAGGTCATCTCGCGCGACCGCGGCGAGAGGTACGCGGCCGGCGGCCGGCGGGGCGCGCCCGAAGCCACGCACGTGGCGGACCGCTGGCACCTGCTCTCCAACTGGCGGGAGGCCACGGAGCGCGTCTTCGATCGTTACCGCGGCCGGGTCAAGCAGGTCATCGTGGCAGCTCCCGAGCTCGCCGGTAAACCGGCGACCGCCGTGTTGCCGGCCAAGGGCGTCAACCGGCGCCGCAAGTACCTCGAAAAGCAGCGGGCACGCGCGCAAGCGAAGAGGCTCGCCCGCTACGAGGAGATCCGGAAAAGACATGCCAGGGGCAAGTACCTGACGACCATCGCCCATGACCTCGGGATCGACTACAAGACTGCCCGCAAGTACGCCCTCTCCGACGAGTGTCCGACGCGCAAGCCCCACAAGCGATCGCGAAAACGGCTGCTCGAACCCTACGAGCCGTACCTGAGAGCGCGGTGGAAGGAGGGGTGCAAGAACGGGAGGGGGCTATACCGCGAGATCCGCGCCCACGGCTACCCGGGCTCGCGCACCCAGGTTGCGGACTTCGTCGCCCGGTTGCGCACCGAGGAGAACGGCAAAAAGCCCCAAGCTCCCTCCGCAGCGGGCGAGCCATTGACGCCCCACAGGGCGGCCATGCTTCTGCTGCGGCGCCCGGAAAGGTGCGACGAAGCAGAACATCAGGCGAGGGCAGAACTGGGGAACGTCCACCCGGAGGTCGGCCTCGCCGTCGGCCTCGCCGTCGGCTTCACCGAGAGGTTCGTCGAGATCGTCCGAGAGCGCCGGGGCGGCGAACTAGGGCGGTGGCTCTCCGACGCGGAGGCAAGCGGGGTTCGTGAGATCCGACAGTTCGCCCACAAGGTTCGTCGGGACGAGGCGGCGGTGGAGGCCGGCTGCAAGCTTCCGTGGTCGAACGGGCAGACGGAAGGGCAGATCACGAAGCTTAAGGCGATCAAGCGGAGCATGTACGGGCGGGCGAAGTTCGATCTGCTGCGCCAGCGGGCGTTGTACGCAGCATGAGCATCCGACTCACCAAAAGCTGGGGAGAGCCCGTCGGTACAGAAACGTGTAACGCTACTATGGCGAGGTCTGAGACCCACTTGACCCAGGCCTGGCTGGCGGTGGGCGACGACCAGGAAGCGCGCCGGAGCGGCGGCGTCATCTACCATCGGCGGCCCGCGGACACGCGTCCGGCCGCGCGCGACCCCGATCCGCAGGACTGCCTGCTCGACTACCGCCGCGAACGGTCCGGCGTCGCGCCGGCGTGAAGCGTCCCGGACGCCGCGTGTCCCTACCGGTCGCTGCGACGGGCGGCGGCCCCCGCTCGTGCGGCGGAAAGGTCCCGCGGCCCCGGCGCGGTATGGGCGAACAAACCGCCCAAGCCGGCGAGGGTTTCGCGGATGATCGCGGCGAGCTCGCGCGCGGTCCCCCCGTCGAGCCAGCGCCGGTACGCGACGCGGAAGACCGCAACGGAGACCTCGGCCAGGAGCATCGCGTCGGGTTCCGGTAGGCCCCGCCCGACCAGGACGCCTTCCAGCGCCTTCGACCAGGACGCGAGCTTCGCCAGCTCCCGCTCCCGGAGCTCCGGGTGCGCCTCGACGACCCGCGCCCGTCGCGCCACCGCCTCGCGACGGTCCTCGAACACGGCGGCCACGGCCTCGAGGCCGGCGACGACCGCCTCGACGGGCGCCACCCCCTCCGGGGCGTCGGCGACCGCGGCGGCGAGAAGACCTCCCAGTTCGTTGCCGTCGAAGAGCACCTCCCGCTTGTCCGCAAAATGGCGGAAGAAGGTGCGCTCCGTAAGCCCGGCGCGCTCGGCCACCTCCGCCGCCGTGACCCGCGCGTACCCGCGCTCGCCGAAAAGCTCCAAAGCCGCCTCGTGCATCCTGCTCCGCGCGTCCGGTTTCCATCGCACCATGAACCAGAGCTTACCACCGATGGCAGTCCTTGACATCGGGGACGCGGGTGCTAGATTTATGTCAGTTACTGACAAACAGTTACTGACATATCCACGACAAAAGGACATGGACATGCGCGTATTCGTCACCGGCGCGACCGGCTGGATCGGCTCCGCCGTCGTCCCCGAGTTGCTTGGGGCGGGCCACGAAGTCGTCGGTCTCGCCCGTTCGGATGAGTCGGCCGCGGCGCTGGAGGCCGCGGGGGCCGGGGTGCACCGCGGGTCGCTCGAAGACGTCGGCGGTCTGCGCTCCGTCGCCGCGGCGTCCGACGGCGTGATCCACGCCGCGTTCAAGCACGACGCCGCTTTCTCGGGGGATTGGGAGGGCGCTTCCGATGCCGACCTTCGCGCCGTCGAGGCGCTCGGGGAGGCGCTGGAGGGTTCGGGCAAACCGCTCGTGGTCACCTCGGGGACGTCCCTGATCTCGCCGGGTGGCCTCGGGACGGAGGAGGACCCGCCGGAGGTCGGCACCCGCGTGGCCGCGGAGAACGCGGCGGTAGCACTCGCCGGGCGCGGGGTGCGTTCCTCGGTCGTGCGGCCGGCCCCGTCGGTCCACGGCGAAGGGGACCGCGGCTTTATCCCGATCCTGATCGGCGTCGCCCGCGAGAAGGGCGTCTCGGCCTACGTCGGCGACGGGGCCAACCGCTGGCCGGCCGTGCACCGGCTGGACGCCGCGCGCCTCTACAGGCTGGCGCTGGAGCGGGCGCCCGCGGGAACGAGGCTGCACGCGGTCGCCGAAGAGGGGGTGCCGGTCCGCCGCATCGCCGAGGCGATCGGCCGGGCCCTCGACGTGCCGGTGGTCTCGATCCCGCAGGAAGAGGCCGGCGAGCACTTCGGCTTTCTGGCCGGCTTGCTCGGGTCCGACACCCCGGCCTCCAGCGCGCTAACCCGCGAACTGGTGGGGTGGGAGCCGGCGCACCCGGGGCTCGTCGACGACCTCGAGCGGGGCCACTACTTCCAGGAGGCACGGGTATGACCGCCCCGGGCACGGACCGCGCCCGCCGTCGCGTTCCCGCGTTGCGGGGATCGCTCTGTTGCGCAACCGATTTCGAGCTTTTGCGGAAGCACTAGTTGCTGATGGCACGGGCGACAATGACCGGGACTGAGGGCCCGCGGGGTGCCTACGCTTACCCGAAAGATCTCGCGCGCTTCGTGCGCGAGTCTTGGGAGGACCACGCGCGGGGTGTCGATGGTTCGGGATACGGACCGACCTCGGTGCCGGAGCCGATTCTGGAGAGGCTGTTCTCGACCTCCTACCAGGCGAGCCTGCTGCGCGAGGAGGAGCGGCCGGTCGTGTTCCGCGCGGTCCTCGCCGCCCCCGGGGACCTCCCGGAGGGGGGCGGGCCGCCCGCGGGGCTGCACCGCTTCGAGTTCGGCGAG
>CADCVH010000111.1 GCA_902806085.1 uncultured Rubrobacteraceae bacterium
TCGGTTACCTCGTCGCCGAGGTAGTCTTCGGCGTCCTTCTTGAGCTTCTGGAGGGTCATCGCGCTGATCTCCGGCGCCGAGTAGCTCTTGTCGCCGACCTTGACCTGGATGTCCCCGCCAGGGCCCGACTCCACGTCGTACCCGACGCGCCCGGCCTCGGTCTTGACGTCGCTAAAACGCCGGCCCATGAAGCGCTTGATCGAGTAGATCGTGCGGTCCGGGTTCGTCACCGACTGCCGCCGGGCGAGCTGGCCGACGAGCCGGTCCCCACTCCTCTTGTCGAACGCCACCACAGACGGCGTCGTCCGCTCCCCCTCGGCGTTGGTGATGACCGTCGGGTCACCACCCTCCAATACCGCAACACAACTGTTCGTCGTCCCCAGGTCTATGCCTATACTCTTGCCCATGCGCCTGCCTCCAGAGATAAAGAGTGATCTAAGTTCTTACCAGTATAAAATCTTAGTGTCACACCTTCAAGTTTTTGATTGTCCAGACGATATTACGGCGCGGCTACAGGAAAGTTGCGGCATAGGGTAGGATACTCTGACCTCTATTGAGGGGTAGATCTGGAGGTTTCTGGAGGCTTGGACGAGACTATATTGCTGGTCGACGACGACGCGGCGCTTTTGGAGGTGACCTCCATTGTGCTGGCGTCGGAGGGCTACCGGGTGGTCACGGCGGAGGACGGGACGGAAGCATTGCGGGCGCTCGAGGGGGAAGACCTCGACCTAGTGGTGTTGGACATCATGCTGCCGAGGATGAGCGGGTTCGAGGTATTGAAGAAGATGCGGGAGTCGAGCGACGTGCCCGTTGTGTTGCTGACGGCCAAGAGCCAGTCCGTGGACAAGGTGGTAGGGCTCGAGCTCGGGGCCGACGACTACATCACCAAGCCCTTCGACACCAAGGAGCTGCTCGCCAGGATCAAGGCGATCCTGCGGCGGTTCGGGCGGGAGGGGCGTGGCCGGGAGGGGATGTTGCGGCTAGGGCCGCTGGAGCTCGACCCCGGGGCGTACACCGTTAGCCGGGACGGGCGGTCTCTGGAGCTCACGCCGACCGAGTTCAAGATACTCGCGTTGTTGATGCGCCGGCCGGGGCAGGCCTTCACGCGGGCCCAGATAAGCGAGGCGGTCTCGACGGGTTCGCACTACCTCGCCAGCCGCTACATAGACGTCCACATAAGCCGGCTGCGGGCCAAGGTCGAGGGCGACCCGTCGCGGCCGGAGATCATACAGACCGTGCCGAGCGTGGGTTACCGGGCCGCCCGGCCCGGATAGAGGGGCGGCGACATAGAAAAGAAGGGCAAGAGAAGGGGCCTTCTGCCCCCGGCGAGCTTTCGGGCCAGGATCTTCGTCGCGCTCGTCGGCATCTCCTCGGTGACGAGCCTCATCATAGGCGTCGTCCTCTACTCGTTCTCGCAGAACCAGCTTGTGGAGGCCGAGAAGACGCTGCTCGAGCAGCGCTCCCAGACGGCGAACGCCGGGGCGCAGGACTTCCTCGAGTCCCTGCGCGACCCGGAGGACCAGAGCCTCCCCCCCGCCGAGGAGAACGCCGAAGAACTCGTGACGACGGTCGCCGACCCGACGGGCCTCGGGGTGCTCTACGTCGGCACCGGGGGCGAGCCGCTGGCCGCCAGGGACGGCCGCGGGAACCCGGTGGACCCCGGCGCGGAGCTCGATAAGTTAGACCTCGCGGAGGGGACGTTCGAGGAGGCCGCCCGGTCCACGGGGGGCGAGGGTAGGCTGGTCTGGAGCGAGGGGCGTTCGGGCTACGTCGCGGTGTGGCCGCTCGTCGGGCGGGACGGGACCGACAGGGGGGCCATGATCTACGACGTCCCCAGGGACGAGATCGAGGAGACCCTCTCCTACCTGCGCTACGGCATCGTGGGCGCCATCCTGACGAGCGTGCTGCTGGCGGCGGCGGCGAGCCTGCTCCTGGCCCGCCAGCTCACGCGCCCGCTCTCTGAGACCAGGGATGCGGCGATACGGGTCGCCTCCGGGGACTACGCGGCCGAGGTCCCGGTCAAGGGGAGGGACGAGCTCGGCGAGCTTGCCCGGGCCTTCAACTACATGGCCGAGGAGATAGAGCACTACGTCGGGGAGATCCAGGAGCAGAAGAGCCGCCTGGAGGCGGTGCTGGAAGCCTCCCCGGAGGCGGTCGTCGCCACGGATCCGGCCGAGAGGGTGACGATGGTGAACCCCGCGGCGGCCAGGATACTCGGGGTCCGCCACTCCGACGAGGGCCGCCCCCTGGACGAGTTGGGGACGCCGGACGGTATCGTCCGATGCGTCCGGGAGGCCTCCACCAACGGGGTCGCCGTCAGGGAGGTCGAGTTCGGGGAGAAGACCTTCTGGGCCTACGCCGCCAGGATGGACCGGCGGGAGACAAACGGCTCAGGCAGGGACGCCGGCATCATCCTCGCCGTCAGGGACATAACCGAGCACCGATCTTTAGAGAAGGCCAAGACGGCCTTCGTCTCGGACTTCTCCCACGAGCTCCGGACGCCCTTGACGACCATCCAGAGCGCCGTGGGCCTGCTGGAGCGGGCCCGGGAGAGGCTCGACCCGCTGGAGCACCGGGCTCTGGAGCTCGCCGAGGGCGAGCTCGCGCGCATCCGGGGCATGGTCGAGGAGCTCATGACGCTCGCCCAGATGGACTCCTGGCAGTACCAGCTCGAGGTCGGACCCGCGAACCTTGCGGAGGTGATCCGGACCGCCATGAGGAGCGTCGAGACGAAGGCCCAGCGCTTCGGCATCGAGGTGTACTTCGAGGATGGGGACGAGCACCGCTGCGTCTGCGACGTCCAGAAGCTCTACCAGGTCTTTCTCAACCTGCTGGATAACGCCATCAAGTACTCAGACCCCGGCGACCGGGTGGACATCTTCGTGGAAGACACCCCTTCCTGGATGACCGTGCGCATCCAGGATACGGGCATCGGCATCCCGCCCGAAGACCTCGAACAGCTCTTCGGGCGCTTCTACAGGGTGAACAAGGACCGCTCGCGGGCGACCGGGGGGAGCGGCCTCGGCCTAGCCATAAGCAAGCAGATCATCGAGATGCACGGCGGCGACATCTCCGTGGAGAGCGAGGTCGGCCGGGGCTCCACGTTCGTGGTCCAGATCCCGACGGAGCCGCTCTCCCGCTCCTCGACCTATGCGATGTAGCCCCCCCCGAAGCCTCCTCGTCGCGGCGTGCGCGACGGCGTGCGCGGCGGTCCTGCTCGCCGGTTGCGTACACCCGACGGAGGGCGGCCCCATCCAGCCCCTGCCCCCGGCCGAGGGGCGGGTAAACCCGGGCCTGGGTCCGGACGCCCGCCCCTTGAGCTCCGGCCCCGGGTACAAGGGCTCGCCGAGCTGGTCCCCGGGCGGGGACCGGGTCGCCTTTATCGTGGACGGCTACGTGGTGGACAGGACCGTGGACGGCGAGCAGCTCACGCGCTGGACCACCAAGGATTTCGTCGCGGCGGAGGCTGAGTGGACCGCAGACGGCTCCCTGACCATGCTCGGCGGCGCGGGGGCGGTAGAAGGGAGACCGGGCGCCGTCTACCGGACGGACCCGAAAGAAGAAGGCTCCCTCGGCGTGGAGGAGATACTCGAGGGCGTCCTCGCCATGGCCCCTGGGCCCGAGCGCAAAGACGTGGTCGTCGCGCTTGAGATGGGGCCTGATGAGAGCGGGCTCTCGCTGCTGCGCGCCGGCCAGATGGAGCGGATCTACACGGGGACGGTACAGGGCACGGTGACCGGCGCCTCCACTTCGCCGGACGGGGACAGGGTCGCGCTGGCGGTGCGGCCTGCCGGGGACGGCTCCTCCCATGAGCTGCACGTCTTCGACCTCAGGACCGGTGAGGCGCGGAAGATCTCCGAGATCCAGGACGGCCGGGGCATCCTCGGCGCCCCGCAATGGACGGACCGCGGCATCTACTTCGTCGCCGGCGCGCTCTCCCCGCCGGGGGACGATGGCGAGCCCCTCTACAACCTGTACCGGACGGCGCCGGAGCCGGGCGAGCCGGAGCCCGCCCCCGGGGTGGGCGAGGACTTCGTCGCCGGCGGCGCCCGCGTCTCGCCCGACGGCGACCGGCTCGCCGTGGTCGGCCGTCTCAACCCCAAGTCTCCCCTCAACCTGTACGTGCTCGACCTACAGACGGGGAGCCTCGACGCCGTGACCACCAACGAGGACATGGAGATAAAGACCGGGCCGGACGACCTGGCCTGGTCCCCCGCCGGCACGAGCGTCGCCATCGTGGCCCGCGGCGCCTCGTCCGGGGAGCCAGAGGTACGCGCGGCAACCGCCGAAGAGCTTCTCGACGCCTTCTACAACCTCTACGAGATCCCGATAACCACTCCCGAGCCGCCGGGGGCGCCGCGATGAGGGACGCGACGCTCTGGGCGGCGGGCGCCGCCCTGGCCTTCCTCTTGACGGCCGGAGCCTTCCTGGTCCTGGCGAACCTCGCGACGGGCCCCGCGACGGAGGACCTCCCGGCCACACCCGCACGCGGAAAGCCAGGCCCCCCTCTGGACCTCGACCTGAACAGGGACAGGCTCGACTCCCTGAAACCGGCGCCGGACCAGGAACTACTGCTCACCGTGGAGAACTCGGGCGGCAGGGACTTCTCGAACGTGAACCTCACGCTCGAAGCGTCCTCGGGGGACACAGCCAACCCCAACGCCCGCTACTACCGGCAGACGCTGCGGAACCTGAAATCTGGCGAAGACGTCGAAGTACGCTTCCTCCTGGACCTCTCGAAGACGGCGGAAGCGTCACCCCCCCCGACAGCCCCGGACGAGACTTCGGAGATAATCGAGATCCGGGCCACCACCCCGGAAGGCGTCTCGGTGGTCCGTACCGCGATCCTGCCTCTCTGAGACTCCCTTCAGTCGTCGCGCACGCTGCGGCCTGCTCCGCAGGCCTCCGCTTGTCAGCACGGCGCTTCGCGCCTTGTCAGCACGGCGCTTCGCGCCTTGTCAGCACGTCCCCTTGCAGGGGACTCTCAGCACGCCTCCGGTCTCCGACCTGCGGCTTTCAGTTTTTTTGCATCGTCAGCCGTTGTCTGCGGCGCCTGATCTTCCCGCCCACCGGCGAAGACCGGGGCCATGTCTCCGCCCGCGCACCGACGACCCATCCCGTCGTAGGGGCGGGTTTGAAACCCGCCCGAGCGAGGCCATCCCGCAGCCGCAAACCAAACGCACAGGGGCAAGTCCCCCTGGCGGCCGAAAGCAGAGAGGCGCGAAGCGCCGGGCTAGCCCTCCCGGTGTTCGTCGGCGCGGGCCAGGATGCCGGGGTTCGGGACCTTTCCTTTCAGGCTCGGCAGCCAGACCTTGCCGACGAGGGACCGGGCCAGCTCCCCGACTTCGACGGCGTTGCCGAGCTCGGTGCGGACCAGGGTATAGCGTCCGAGCGGCGCGTGGCGCACGGGCCTCCAGCCGCTCTGGAGCATGAACGCGGTTGGGACGTGGTAGGGCCTCTCCCGGTCGCTCGCCACGGCCTCGACCGTGGCGACGCCCCGGAGGCGGAGCTCCCTGAGCATCCTGACCAGCAACCGGCGGCGGGTCCTGACATCGCCCCCGACGTAAGCCAGCATCGCGGCGGCGTCGGCGAACGGCCCGACCGTGTAGCCCCGGGCGCGCGGGAACCGCTCGGGCGGCCCGTAGACTATAAAGCCCTGGACCTCATCCCCCCGGCGCACGACGAACCCGGCCGTGCCCCACCCCTCCTCCACCTCGCGGAACCACTCCGCGGCCGGCCGGCCCCGCGTCCAGAAGGAGACCACCTCCGCCAGGCCGGGGATTCCGTCCGCGGCGTCAGGCGTTATCGCCCCGACCACGGGCACGAACGAGGCGGCCTTCATGCCTCGGGCCCCAGATCCTGCTTGCCCCGCAGCCGCTCCCGCGTCTCCCGCACCTTCCTCCGGAGCTCCTCGGACCGCTCGGCCTCCGTGATGGAGCCTTCCAGGGGCCCTTCCAGGGGCCCTTCGAGGGGCCTTTCGACGGGTTCCTGCGAACCTTCGGAGACGTCCCGAAGGCGCGGGCGCGAAGGTGGGGCGGTCGTCTCTTCGGGGGTGGCCTGACGGGCCGGGGCCGCCGGACGGCCGCGGCCTTCCAGGAGGGCGGCCCTGCGCTCCCGCATGCCCTCGCGAGTCTCGAAGTAGGACTCGCGTCCCCGCTCGCGGGCCTCGCCGGCCCGGTCAGAGAGGGAGCCCCGAAGTTCACGGCCGCTGCGGGGGGCGAGGAGCACGCCCGCGAGCAACCCCGCGGCCCCGCCGAGCAGGAACGTCCTCAGCCGAGATCTATCCACCAGCTCTGCCTCCTTGTGGGCCCTTCCGGTGCGGACCCTTGCGGATCATTCTAACCCCTTTTGGTGCGGGTGAGGGGGACGCCGCGGCGCGGCGTATTCGCGCCCATCAGGAGCGGCGAGGCCTTCCGCTCGGCCCTCTCGGCTATGCCCGAGACGCGGTTCGCCACGATCTCGACCACCTCATCAGAGGTGTTCTCTATGGAGAGGTTCTCGACCGCGTCGACCCCGGCCCGGCCCGCGCTCTCGACGATGTAGTCGTGGATCTGGCGTATCTGCTGGAAGTGGCTTATGTACTCCTCGGCGGGCCGCCGCATCGCCGTGCCCATCGCCCTGATATAGAACCGGGACCGGTGGACGTTCTCGTTCTGGAGGTGGACGACGAGCGTGCAGACGTTCGGGTGGTCCAAAAAGCGCCTCGGGATGATCTCCGGCACGAGGTGAACCCCCTCTACGACGAGGTTCGTCCCCTCCTTGAGCCCCCGCTCCACGATCGCCTCCACCCCGACCGAGACCCTCGCCGCCTGCTCCCTGAAGCCGAAGAGGACCGCCTCCTCCTCCTCGACCGGCACCCGCACGTCCTGGCGTTTGATCTCGTATGAGCTCTTGTGCAGTATCGGCAACAGGTCAGGGCTGATGGCGTGCCGCAAGACCTCCCTGATGGAGTCCGTCCCGACCACGCTCTGGATGTTCAACCGCCTGGCCACATCCGCCGCCAGCGTGCTCGTCCCGACCCCTGTGGCGCCGCCGATCAAGACGACCACGGGCTCGCTCGACTCGCGCAGGATGCGCCACTTGTCCAGCCGTCCGACGGCGATGGCGTCCTTCTTGACGAGCTTCTCCCGGACGCGGGCCAGCACCTCCTCTTCCTCGACGGTGAAGCGCTGCTCGGCCGCAAGCTCCGCCCGGACCTCGCTCGCTATCTGGTGGGCGAGCTCGGGCCCGGCGCCCGCCTGGGCCAGCGTCTGGGCGAGGATGCCGCGCGAAAACGGGGTCTGGCGTCCCCCCTTGACGATGGTGATCTCACGTTCCTCCATGGCGCCCTCCTAGAGGAGCCGACGAGCGCTAGTCGCCGAGAATGCGGAGGCCCCCGAACTTCCTCCCCCGCCGCTTCCTGATGCGAGCGTAGAAGAATAGCAGAAACGCCACGAGTGCCGCTGGCAAGAGGGGCACGAAGATCCCGATTAGCCCCCCCACCAGTCCCACCGCGTCCTCGATCAAGCTCAAGAAAGAGGTGGAAACGCCCGACGAAGCATCCCTCGCGGAAGGTCGTAACACGACCTTGAACACCGCCACAGCACCCGCTATGACCGCGCCGGCGATGAGGTATGGCGCGGCGTCCACGGCGAAGCCCGCGGCCGAAGCGAGACCGAACACCAGCGCGCCCGACGCGGCCCTGACCGGGACCATTACCCAGTTAAAGACGCGTTCTACCGCCCGGATTTTGTCCAGCACGATCTCCAGGATCGAGAGGCCCGCCAAGCCTCCAAAAAGGGCCCACTCGTTCACCGCGATGCCAGACGCCGGGAGATCGAACACCCCGATGGCGGCGAACAGCGCCGAGAGCGCAAGCGGCAGGAAAGCCCTCACCCCCGCGACGGAAGCGAGCCCTATACCCAACCCCAATGTCAATAAGATTTCCACGCCAGCATTATACCTGTGGCAGGTCCGCTTCAAAGCCTGCGGTTGCTCCGATCCCCTTTTGCCTCTAGGCTATACTTGCTCGAGTTTGTGGCCCGTACGCCACAGAAAGATCCGGAGGATTAAATATGCCGCAGGCCGTGACGATGGACAAGGTAGTGGCGTTCTGCAAGCGCCGGGGCTTCGTGTACCAGAGCTCGGAGATCTACGGCGGCCTGAGGTCCTCCTACGATTACGGCCCCTTGGGCGTCGAGATGAAGCGAAACATCAAAGAGGAGTGGTGGCGGAGCACCGTCCACATGCGCGACGACGTGGTGGGGCTTGACGCGGCGATTATCATGCACCCGAAGGTATGGGAGGCCTCCGGGCACACCGCGACCTTCAACGACATGCTCGTCGAGAGCCGCACCTCCAAGCGCCGCTATAGGGCCGATCACCTGATAGAGGACGCGACCGGCATCGACGCCGAGGGCATGAGCCCCGAGCAGCTCACGAAGATCATCCAGGAGGACGACCGGATAAAAGACCCCGTCGACGGCGGTCGGGACTTCGCGCCGGTCCGTCCCTTCAACCTGATGTTCGAGACTTACATGGGGCCGGTCAAGAGCGAGGAGAACCTGGCGTATCTGAGGCCGGAGACGGCGCAGGGGATCTTCGTGAACTTCAAGAACGTCACCCAGACGAGCCGGGTCAAGGTGCCGTTCGGGATCGCCCAGCAGGGCAAGTCCTTCCGAAACGAGATCACGCCGGGCAACTTTATCTTCCGCACCCGCGAGTTCGAGCAGATGGAGATGGAGTTCTTCGTCGAGCCGGGCACGGACGAGGAGTGGCACGAGTACTGGCTGGAGCAGCGCTGGAACTGGTACCTGAACCTCGGTATCCGCGAGGAGAACCTCCGCCGCTACGAGCATCCCAAGGAGAAGCTCTCCCACTACTCCAAACGCACCGTGGATATCGAGTACAACTACCCGTTCGCTGGCTGGTCGGAGCTCGAAGGGGTCGCCAACCGCACGGACTACGACCTCAAACAGCACGCCGAGCACTCCGGCGAGAACCTGGAGTACATCGACCAGACCACCAACAAGCGCTACTACCCCTACGTCATAGAGCCCGCCGTCGGCCCCGATAGGATCATGCTCGCCTTCCTCATGGACGCCTACACCGAGGAAGAGGTAAACGGCGAGGAGCGGACCGTCCTCAAGCTCCACCCCCGCATCGCCCCAACGAAAGCGGCCGTCTTCCCCCTCTCCAAAAAAGAACCCGTCTCGACCATCGCGCGCGCGCTCTACGACGACCTAAAGGGCGACTACCGGCTCTTCTACGACGACTCCGGCTCCATCGGGCGGCGCTACCGCCGCCAGGACGAGGCCGGCACCCCCTTCTGCGTGACGGTCGACTTCGACACCATCGAGGACAGACAGGTGACCATCCGCGACCGCGACACGCTAAAGCAGGAGCGCGTGCCCATCGAGTCGGTGCGGGACAGGTTAAAGGACCTCATCTCGGGCTAGGCTCGCCACCGGGTCCCTCGCCGGACATCCCGGCGCGGAGCCTGACGAAGGCGTAGAGGACGCAGCGGCGTCACAGATCACGAGCCCCAGGAGGGCTGGGCCGAGCATGGCCCAGCCCTCCCCGCCGTTCACGACGCCCCACGCCACCTTTGTCAGGGCTATAGCGTTTATGACGACGAGGCCCCACAGTAGCGACCTACTCCCAAACGCGAGGCACAGCAACCCGAGCACGAAGGGCACGGCCAGCGCCGAGAGGGTCTTCCCGGCCGTCCACGGCCCGGCCGCGACCAGGATCCCCGCCGCAGACACGACGCCCGTCCGCCGCGTCACGGCGTTCCCCCGCTAACCAGCTTGGGGTGGCCCCTTGACCGCCTCGACCTCGTCCCAAGGGATCCGGGGCCGCTCCAGGCCGCGCTTTTTCAGGTAACCCGCGGCGGACCTGCGGGCGCCCATCAACATGCGCACCATGGCCCGGAGCCCCGCACCCGTAACGGTCCTCTCCGGCCGGAAGGCCAGTCCGTCCCCCGCCCCTTCGACGGTTCCCCGAACCAAGAACACCTTCAGGTCCCAGAGCTCTTCATTGTGGCTGTGACAAAGCAGGCTGGCGGGGCCGGGTTGGATCTCCTGCCCGGCGACGGGGCCGAGCCGGACGACACCGACCTGGTGGTCAGGCCATGGCCGGCACCGGACGCTGTAAGGGTAGCCCGCGGCGTCCCTCGCGTTCAGTACGCCGGTCTCGAAGGCCGCCAGATTTTTCTCGATCTCAGCCCACACGATCCACCTCGATCCTCGAGGGCTCCCGGGAGAAGTCGCCATCCGGCCAGAAGAGGATGCGCCTGGGCCGGACGGAGATGTAGAGCCTCATGTAGTACCAGTCCATCAGGTAGCGCATAAGACGGTTTGAGCCGTACATCTTGCCCGCCGGTTGGATCTCGAAGAGGCGAGTCCAGTACTCCGGCAGGTGTTCGGGGCTCGTCCGGATGCTGTCCGGGGCCTCCGCGTCGCCCTGCACCAGCACCGCCGGGGGGTCTTTCAGGCCGCTCGCCGTCGGGTCGCTGAACAGCAGTGAGACCCGCGCGTCTCGCCTGATGTTGAAGGCTTTCTGCGGAAGGCCGATCGAGGTCGTCAGCACGAACCGTCCTTCCTCAGGTCGCCACAAGGTCACCAGGGGCCAAGCGATCGGGGTCCCGTCGCGCGCCACCGTCGAGAACTCGCAAGTGCGAAACTCTCTGAAGACCTCCTCCACCTCCGGCGGCAGGACCGATCTCCTGCCCGTCGTGGACCTGCCCTCCGCCTCGCCCATTGCGGCCATCTCTCCTCCTTTGCTGACGTTTACCGAAGCGCGGGGGGGGGGTCGCTGCCCTCCGCACGCTCCACCGATTGTCGGTCCTACCGGTCGTCGGTCGGACCGGACCGCCTCGCCCACCAGGGCGGCGTCCCCGGCCTTTTCCGTTTCGCGTTGGTGGTGCTTCGCCGGATATCGTTCGCGTCTGGGTCTCCAGAGGCCTCTCCTTCCGGGTATGCTCCAAACTCTCTGCCCCGCAGTCTGCCGCCCGGCGCACGCGCGAACCACCCACAGATCTCCCACACCTCCCCCTCACTTCTACTGCGGAAGAGACGAGTCCCCTGCGGGCCCGTGCTAACGCGTCCGCCACCAGACGATCAGAATTGGTCCAGCCATCCGTGTGGCGGCGCTTTCCGTGCCGGTTGGGTTCGGGGGTGCCCGCCGGCACCTCTTACGCCGGGTGGCGAGAGGATCATCTAGGGTCGCCTGTCGCCCCGCGCGTGACCAACGTCACACCCTGCTCCGGCCCACGGTTTTTAGACTGTTTCTCCTGGTACGGTTCGGGGGAGAACCCAGTTGGGCAGCCTGCCAAAAAACAAGAGAAGGAGCCGTCAAAAACATGGAACTTGCGGTTTTGGCACAACTTTTGTCTTCTCTGGGCACCCTCGTGGTCGCCTCCGGGATCCTCTACCAGGGCAGGCAGGCCCGCATGGCGCGCGACGACACGGACCGGCCCCAGATCATAGTGGACGCGGACTACACCGGGCGCTTCACCACCAACATAGTCGTGCGCAACATCGGCAACGGGACGGCCAAGAACATCACCTTCGCGTTCTCAGCCCCCCTAGAGAGCACGAGCGGTCACGACATCACGGAGCTCCCCTACTTCAAGCACGGCATAAACTTTATGGCCCCGCAGACGGACCTCCCTTCGGTCTGGGACTCCTACCAGAACGTGGTGCAGAACATGAAGGACAAGGGGCTGACGCAGGGCATCACCATCACCTCCAAGTACGAGGACCGCAACGGGGAGCCTTACGAGACCGAGTGGACCATAAACCCGCTGTTGCTCGAAGGGAGCGGCTACTCGGACTACAAGGGCTACGAGGACGAGGTGCAGGCCCTCCAGGACCAGGCGAGGGCGATGGAGAAGATCTTGGAGGAACTCAGAGGGCTAAGAGAAGCGACAAACCAGCAACTCAACGGCCGGCCGAGCTAGAAGGGCGCGGCCGCGCCCCGGCGGTTGGTGGTCACACCAGTTCACCTAGCCAGGCGTCGATCGTCGCGGGCGCTTCCGGCCCGAGCGAACGCATCACCGAGGCCTGGGCCTCGGCCCACGCCGTGCGCGCGGAGGCGAAGACGCGCTCGCCCTCGGGGGTGGCGGCGAAGGCCATCGAGCGGCCCGTGGGCGAGATCTCGGCCGCCTCGACCCAGCCGCGCTCGCCAAGCGCGGCGAGGTTGCGGCTTACCGTGGAGCGCTCGGCCATCAAGACCTCCGCCAGCTCGCTGGGCCGCACGGGCGCGTCCTGCGGCACCAGGGAGGCCAGGATCTCCATCTGGGGCATCGTCAGGCCGAGGGGCCTGAGCGCCCCGTCGAAGCGCCGGCCGACCGCCCGGTGCAGCCGGCCGACCCGTGTGCCCAGGCACGTCCGCCACATCTCGTCGGCGAATTCCCGCACCACCTCTTTTTGTTGCATCTACACCTCCTATATGGTGTACTTACATCATATTGTACAGGCGGCAGAGGAGGACGGCAATGACGAACGCCGGCACGACGAACATGGGAGCGCTGCTGGAGCGCAACCGCGCCTTCGCGGCGGCAGGGCGGCACGAAGGCCCCACCGTCATGCCCAAGCAGCGGGCGTTCGTGGTCACCTGCCTGGACCCCAGGGTCGAGCCTGCGGGCTTCCTCGGGCTCGAGCCGGGTGAGGCGATGGTGGTTCGCAACGCCGGTGGGCGCGTCACGCCGGAGGTCCTGCTCGACCTCGCCTTCGTCGGCGCGCTCGCCGAGAGGCAGGTGCCCGAGGGGCCTCTGTTCGAGGGACCTCTGTTCGAGGTCGCGGTGGTCCACCACACCGACTGCGGCACTGGGATGCTGGCCGACGAAGGGTTCCGCCGCGGCTTCGCCGCGCGGACCGGCGCGAGCGAGGAGTCCCTGGCCCACGAGGCCGTCGTCGAGCCGGAGCGCACGGTCCGCGCGGACGTCGAGACCGTCCGGGAGTGCTCCTGGTTGTCCGACCGCGTCACCGTTTCAGGTCACGTCTACGACCTGGACTCCGGGCTCATCCGGACGGTGGTCGAGGCCTCGCCGGTCGGGAGCCCGGCCCCGACGGGCGGTGCCGTGTGAGCGGCCCGCTCATCCTGGTGACGGGCGCCACCGGCAAGACGGGCGGCGCCGTCGCGGGGCAGCTGCTCGCCCGGGGCGCCAGGGTCCGCGCGCTCGTCCGCGCCCGCGACGCCCGGAGCAGGCGGCTGCACGACCTCGGCGCCGAGGTCGTCGTCGCGGATATGTTCGACCCCGCGCAGGTCGAGGGGGCGCTGGCCGGGGTCTCCCGCCTGTACTACCTGCCGCCATACCACCCGTACATGGTGCAGAGCGCCGTCGTCTTCGCCACGGCGGCCAGAAGGGCGGGCGTCGAGGCCGTCGTCGGCCTCTCGCAGTGGCTGGCGAACCCCGAGCACCCGTCGCTGGCGACCCGGCAGAACTGGCTCGTCGAGAGGCTCTTCGAGATGGTGCCCGACGCGGCGCACGTCACCGTCAACCCGGGCTTCTTCGCCGACAACTACCTGGGCAACGGCTTCACGGGCCTCGCCTCGCAGCTGGGGGTGTGGCCCGTACCCATGGGCGGGGGGCGCAACGCGCCGCCCTCCAACGAGGACATCGCCCGCGTCGCCGTCGGCGCGCTCCTGGACCCGGAGCGCCACGCGGGCCGCGCGTACCGGCCGACCGGCCCCGAGTTGCTCTCGGCCGACGAGATGGCCGCGGCGATCGGCGACGCGGTAGGCCGGAGGGTCCGCCACCTGGATGTCTCCCTACAGACGTTCCTCAAGGCGCTGCGGGTGATGGGGCCGCGCGCCGGCGTAGACCGGGCGCTGATGGCCGAGGTGCGCTGGTACTACGAGGAGGGCAGGCTCGGCACCTGGGAGCTCGGCGCCCCGACCACGCACGTCCGCGACGTCGCCGGCGTGGAGCCGGAGGGCTTCGCCGCCATCGCCCGCCGCTACGCCGCCCGCCCGGACGCCGAGCGCACGGCGAAAAACCTCGCCCGAGCGCTCCTTGACTTCGCCAGGATCGGCCTCACCCCGGCGCCGCGGCTCAACCGGTTCGTGCGACAACAGCACCAGCCGGTCCCGCCAGAGCCAGAACTCTCGGCCCGCTCCGCAATCTGGGACCGCGAGCACGACATCGTGGTCTCCCGGTCCGTGCCGAGCTCCTAGTCCCGCGGCCGACCGGACCGGTAGCCTACTGCACGGAAAGATGTTCGGGTCCGCAAAACATCTCGAGCGGATCTTCAAGAGCGGTGAACGGATGGCAGGAGAAAAGGCGACCCGGGCAGTCCGGATGCGTTCTTTCCTGCCGACGAAGGGACGGAGCCCCCGCGCCTGCGGGGGCCCCGGTGGAGGCGGCTCCGATTATGGCCGGTCAGCCGGTCAGCTCGACCGGGTTCCGCCAGCCGTCGAGCGCCTCGCGGCGGGGAACCAAATGTTCTTCCGGCGTCCCCTGGCTTTCGAGAAACGCAATGGCGTCCTCGATCGGTGCGCAGGTCGTAGAGCTCGGGCTGGTCGTTCGGGCCGCCCAGGATCGCGGAGCGCTCGCGGGTGGTCACGGTGAAGGGCATGTAGCTCGCGACCTTGCGAGGCGTGGAGTCTACGGCGGTTGTGATCTCACCCTCCGCCATGTACAGAGGCCAGGAGCTGACGACGAACGGCCTGTGCTCGGTCTTCTGCCCCGTGAGCACGCCGCCGAAGGACTCGCCCTTCATGGTCATCGGCTCCGCGAGGCCGGTGAGGTCGAGGATCGTGGGAGCTATATCCGGGGCCGTGGTCATGGCCTGGCGGTGACCGGGGGTGAGGCCGGGGCCGCGGGCCATGAGGGGTATGTGGCTGATCTCGTTGTACAGGGGCGACCACTGCACGGTGAGCAGCCACGACTCCGAGAGCCACGCCGGCAGGTTCGAGTTCTCGCTTACCGTCGCGTCGGGCTCGTGGACCCACTCGGCCTTGCCGAAGTAGTCGTGCTCGCCGAAGTAGAAGCCGTGGTCGGTGGTGAAGACGACGATGGTGTTGTCCGTCAGGTTCAGGGCGTCGAGCTTGCCGAGGAAGCGCCCGATCCAGAAGTCCACCATCGACACCTCGCCGCAGTAGGTCGCGTGCGCGAGCTCGACGTCGTCTTCTGTAAGGCCGGCCTCGCGCCAGTTGCCGTAGGCGGGGTAGATCTGCTCTCCTCTGAAGCTCTCCCGGTACTGCCTGGTGTAGTAGTCGGGCGCGTCCCAGGGCTCGTGCGGGTCCCACGTGTCCACGTAGAGGAAGAACGGCTCGTCGTAGTGACGCTCCAACCATCTCTCGGCCTCGGTCATCGTCCGGGCGACGAGCCGGTCCTCTTCCCCCTTCCAGGTCGAGCGCGCGTCGGCCCGCTCGTGGGGCCTGGTGTCGTCCCCCTGCCCCCTCACCCAGATAAAGTCGTCGAAGCCCCGGTCGTAGCCGAACCCGTTCCTGATGTAGAACGGCGTGTCCACGACCCCCATCGTCGTGTACCCCGCCCGCGACATGACCTCCGGCAGCGTCGTCAGATGCCTGGGCAGGGGCTCCCAGCCCATGTGCGTGTACGAAAAAGTCCCCGTCAGGATGTCAGCCCGCGCCGGCATCGTCGGGAACGACGACGCGACGTGGTGGTCGAACACCGCCGACTGGCGGGCGAACGCGTCCAGGTACGGGGTCTTGATATAGGGGTTCCCGTAGGCCCCGATATGGTCCCGCCGGAACGTGTCAGCCACGATCACCACGACGTTCGGTCGATCCATCTCTTCCTCCCGCTAACTCGTCTCTTGGCCCAACGGGGCAACACCCTACAACATACTCTACTTAATTACTAGACAAAGTTATGAAATCTGCGAGAAAGCGTGTTGGATGGGCGGCGGGCACCATATCTAGCCGTATTCGGTGCGGGCCGTAGAAGGAAAGTTCTATGCGCGCGCCGGTTTAAAACCCGCCTCTACCGGGGGTGGGGGATGGTGGTTCTGATGCGGCGTACGCGAAAAAGGGATGCGGTTCGCGGCGTTCACGAGCCGCGTCCCTGAAACCTCCCGGTCAGTCCTCCGGGATCTCGTCGTAGACCATCTTCAGGTCCATGCCCTGGGCGCGCCGGACGAGGCGCGAGACGATGTAGATGGCGATAGCGAGGAGGTACATGACGCTGAGGTAGAGGAACGAGGAGGGGTCGTTGATGCCGTAGACGTCGTTGGTGACCCACTGGTAGAGGCAGAACGCGAGGAAGAGTCCGAAGGCGGTCGCGGCCACCGTTATGAGGGGTATGCCGAGGACGTTGTAGCGGGCTATGGGCGAGGCGTTGTAGATCTCGGGCTTGCGCCAGGGGAGGATCGCCGCGGCTACCGTGGAGCCGAAGAACGTCATCGCGATGACGAGGGTGGCGTTCAGCGTCCAGGTGGCGAAGTCCTCGCCGTAGGCGTAGAAGTAGCTGATCGGGATCGAGGGTATGAGCATGAGCAGCAGCGCCACGTACGGGACACCGCTGCGGGTCGTCTTGGCGACCGCCTCGGGGAGAACCCGGTCGAAGGCGGTGGCGAACACGACGCGCGTCGAGGACATAAAGACAGATCCCACCCAGCCGAAGAACCACAGGGACATCAGCGCTATGAGGATGACCTGCAGGACCGGGTTCCCGAGCAGGAACGAGACGAGCAGGGCCGGGTAGGGCCAGGCGGAGACCGGGCCCTCGCCAGCCCAGAAGGCGGCGTTCGCGCCGTAGTAGAAGTCCCAGCCGAAGGTCTTGGCGAAGAGGAGGAGCATGATGACGACCGTCACGGAGGTAAGGACCAGCGCCCCGCCCATCGCGTAGATGTTCCTGCGGAAGTCAGACGCGCCGCGGACCTCGCCGTAGAGTGTGGCGCCCCAGTTCGAGAACAGGTTGAAGAAGGCGAGGAAGGGGATCAGGAGGAGGGTAGGGAAGGCCGCCGAGTCCGTCGGGAGGCCGCCCGCCTGCTGGCCCGCCTGGATCGTCTGCTGGTAGGCGTTGCCGCCAGCGCCGAGCATGCTGCTGGCTTCGGAGTTGAAGGCGGAGACGAAATCAGAGCGGGAGCTTACGAGGAGGATTATCAGCATGATGGCGAGGCCGACGAGGCCGCCATAGAAGCAGAACTTCTGGACGCGGGCGTAGGAGCGCATCCCGAGTGAGATCAGGGCGGAGGCCAGTAACGCCACGATCACAGACGAGGTGAACACGCCGGACGGCTGCCCGAAAAAGGAGACGGCGCCGTCCAATCCAAGGATGGCCGAGAGCGGGACGAAGACCTCTTTAACGAGGATGTCCGCGTAGATCGGGACCCAGTGCCAGAGGATGAACCACCAGCCTGTTACGGCCAGCACGAAACCTATGCCGCCCCCCAAGATCCTGCTCATCCAGACGTAGTCGCCGCCGGCCCTCGGCATCACGGCGATGAGGGCTGCGTAGGTGACGGCCTGGAAGATCAGGTACAGGCCGGCCAGGATCACGGCCGGGATCAAAGCGCCGTTGGGGACGAAGGGCGCGTAGGAGAGGATGAAGAGCCCGAGCGTTATGAGGTTGATGGAGAACGTCGCGTAGATGAAAGCGTCCCACACGGACCACCCGCGCAGTAGCCCCGTCGCCTTTCTCTGGAAGAGGTCCCCCGTACTAGAACCCGCCGTTGCGTTGCTGGCCATGTATCTCCTCCTCATCCGCTGGTGAGTACGAACCGCTTGACCTTCTTGCCGCCGTCGAGGTCGACGACGGCCCCGAGGAGCTGCCCCTGCTCGTAGGAACTCCCCGGATTGATGCATAGCGTGCGTCCGATCCTGGTGTTCCCCCGCGCCTCGTGGATGTGCCCGTGCAGGGCCAGGGCCGGCTGCCCCTCCTCTATGGCCTCCCTGACCGCGGTCGAGCCGACGGGCACCGTAGAGCGGCCCGCGTCCTTGGGGCGCATGTCTTCTGTGATCTCCGGCGCGTCGTCGAGGCCCGTCTGGTAGGGCGGGCAGTGGAAGTTGTAGACGGTCTGCTCGGGCGGCGCCGTTAGCTGGGAGGTCATCTCTTCGAGGCGTTTTTTGAGGTCTGGTTCGTCCTCTTCCCGGTACGTGTCCCACGGGGTGCGGTTGGCCCAGCCGGTCGAGACCATCTGGAAGTCCCCGAACTCGACGACCCGGCCCTCGGCGAGATGGACGCCCTTGGCGTTCTGGACGATCTCGTCGACCTCGAACTGGTCGTCGTTGCCGGGGCTGACGTAGCACTCGATGCCGGTGCCGGCCAGCTTCTCCTCGGCCATCCTCATCCAGCGCTCGACGGTGCCGAGCATCTCCTCGTGGAAGTACTTGTCGCGCAGCTTCTCGTCTGTTTCCAGCTCGGACATCTCGTCGGGCGTGGTGCGGAACGGGTAGTAGCCGCGCCGCCTCACGGAGTCCTCGAACTCCTTGACCTCGTCCTCGCTCGTGAAGTCCCGGCGGTTCTCCAGCAGCGTCGCGTGCCAGTTACCCTTGCCAGACTCGACTATCGGGACGAGGGCCTTGCCGGTCATGTCGCCGCCCAAGACTATGACCTTCGCCTCGTAGTGCTTGCCGGAGTTCAGAAACTTCTTCCAGCAGGTCTCCGAGCCGTGGATGTCCGTGGCGAAGAAGATCCTGGTATCGGGTCCCCGGTTAAAGAGCCTAGAGATCATGGTCCCCCCTCAACTTCCTCTGGCAGATCGTACCAACGCTTCCTGTCCCCTATCTTCGCCCGCATCCTCCACGCGAAGGGTTTGGGCTCTTCTTCTATGCGCTCGCGCAACTTTTCGATACCACTGTTGATGCGCCCCTTGCCCTCGTCGTCGACGTCGTAGCGACCGGCGTGCCCTTTAAGGTCTTCCAGGTTGGCGGTGATCGTGCGCCACAGGCCCCAGTCAGACGCGCAGAGCTTCGCCACGTGCGCGGCGTTCACCGCGTCGCCGTCCGATTCTTCGACGGGGTGGTTATAGAGGAGCGCCAGAGAGTCCCTGACGTCCTTCTCGTTGAGCTCGATGATCTGGAGCTTCGTCAGGAGGAGCTCGGCGAGCGGGATGGTCATGGGTTCGAGGTCCAGGCGCTTGCCGATGGGGATCTCGTGGCACATCCTGAACGTCCCGACCAGGATATCGACCTGCCGGCCGTGGTCCTCGTCGAAGAAAAGCAGCCGCTCGCTGCCGTAGAGCGTGTTGAAACGCGTCTGGGGCGCGTAGCCCAAGGACTCGAAGAACTTCTGCGTCTCGGCGGAGCGTCCCTTGGGGACTATGAAGTCCATGTCCGCGTACTCGCGGCGGAAGGCAGGCTGCAGGCCGTCCCTGGCGCGCACGTTTACGGCGACGCCGCCGATAAGTCGCAGGCAGACGCCCTGCTCATCAGAGATACCGGCCACCCGGCGGGCCTCGTCGACCACGTCGGGCCGGCGCCCGTTCGCCTCTACCCCGTCCTCCATCGGCCTCCTATCCTTCCCTGGCCTTCTCTGCGGCCTCCACCCACGGCTCCACCACGTCCCGGTTGTCCGCGAGCCAGGTCTTCGCCCCCTCGACCGGCTCCCCGGCCGCCTCTATCTCGTTCTGCAGCTCGTAGACCTGGGCCTCGGTGAGCTCCAGGCGGTCCATCAGGGCGTAGGCCACGGGGTCCTCTTCCGCGAGGTCGCCCCGGACGAGCGTGGTGACGTCGGAAGGCTCGGTGAGGCTCCCCAGGGCGTCCTTCGGGTCTTCCAGGTAATCGAAGTCGTAGGCCTCGTTCATCCAGTGTGGGCTCCAGGCGACGAAGGCGAACTCCTCCCTGTTCCGGTAGCGCTTCTCGACCTCGGCGAGCATCGCCTCGGTGTCGGCCTGGACGAGCTTCTGTTCCAGGCTGTACGCGGGGATGGCGTCCTCGGGGAGCTTCTTCATCATCGGCGTTCCCTCCTCGATCCCGATGATGTACTCCGCCCCGGTGCTGTTGAGTTGGTCCAGACTCGATATGTCCATGTACGCAGGGGTCGCCACGCTGAACCTGGTCGTGCCCTTGAACCACGGGTCAAGCAGCTCCACGTCGCCCTCGACCTCGGCGAGGATCCCCCTCTGGTTCGGCATCCAGGCGTCCTGAAACGCGTCCGCCTCAGAGCTACCGACCATCTTGTAGACCGGGCCGACGTCCGAGGCCCGTTTGAGCTCCACGTTCTCGTAGCCGAGGTCCCCCTCGAGGAGCACCTTCGTGAGGTTCGAGACAGCGATGTTCTCGTCCCAGGTGAGGTAGCCGAGCGTGATCTGGCCTGGTCCCCCGGAGCCGCAGCCGGCTGACACAAGGCCCAGGGCCCCCAAAGCCAACCCCACGAGCACGGCCCGAAGCCCCCGTCCACTACTCACGACGGTCCCACCCGCAAGGTACTCCGTCCCGTGGCCGATACTCGACCCGGACGATCGGGGCCTGCCCCCGTACTGCTGTCTACGTAACGTCTCCCCGTTGGCCTACTCTACCCAGGATTGCGCCTCCCACCGGCCACGTTCCTTGCGGACCGGCCGAGAAAGATGCATGCAATCCGCCCGCCCCGTCACACCCTCCCGGACGCGGATGGCAGCATGATACGTAATCCCCCCGCCCTATTCAACTAGACCTACATAACTAGACCTACATAAAAAATGTAGTCTCCTCCCCGCTGGCAACCCCGGCCTCCCCACGATAAACTAGCCGGGCCTTGCGCCTGTAGCTCAGGGGATAGAGCATTGGTTTCCTAAACCATGTGTCGGAGGTTCGAATCCTTCCAGGCGCACTCCACGAAACGCCTCAAACCAGCAACGAACGGTGGCCTTCGTCCACCCTATCGCACCCCCCTTCTACTCCCAGAGAGCCCCGAAACGATCCATCGCGTCCCTCCTCGCCCGGTCGGAGGGCCCCGGGCGTCCGGGAAGACGAGCCCGTTGTCCTGCCAGAGCTCCCCGAGCGCCAGGCGCTCCTCGTTGTGGCGGGCCCTGTGGGCCTGGAGGGCGGCGCCGGCCTCGGGCATCAGCGGCACGACCCGGTCCTTGCCGGTCTTGGTGGTGTTGCGGATCACGGGCGGGCCGCTCCTGGTCTGGGAGGCGGTGCGCCGGAACGTGAGAGAGTCCGGCCCGACGTCGTTCCAGGCGAGCGCCCGGAGCTCAGCCGGCCTCGCGCTCGACAGGACGGCCACCACGAAGAACGCCTCGAAGCGGTCCCCCTTGGCCGCCTCGAAGAACCGCGCCACCCCCTCCTTCGTCATGACGTCGTACTCGCGCTCGTCGGTGGAGTGGCGGGGCTGGTCGACGTCCCTGGCCGGGTGGTTGGTCCTGACGAGCCTCTTCTTCGCGGCCCTCTGGAGCGCGACCCTGGCGGTGTCGTGGGCGTGGTTGACCGTCCTCGGCCCCACCCCCTCCTTCACTAGGCGGGCGTAGAGGAGGGCGAGGTCCTCCGGGGAGAGGTCGGCGAGGGTTCCGCGGCCTGCGACTTGCTGGCCGAGGAGCCGGCTTCTTCGTCGGCCACCGCCTCAGCCGACGCCTCGACTCCTGCGAGTCCTTCCAGCGGCGGTGCCGTGCCCCCCATCTCCGAGGACAATTGCCCGGCGAGTGCCCCCATCAAGGGCAACCAGTCCGGCCTCTACCACGTGCCGGAAGGGTCCTACTACGACGTCACCAACCCCGAGGAGTGCTTCGCCACCGCAGGAGACGCGGAGGCCGCGGGGTACGAGGCGGCCTCGCAATGACCTTGACAACTCTCCTCCGCCGCCACCGCACCCGCCGCGCCTTGGGCGGCGGCCGGATCGCGTTAATGTAGGCTGGTCTCATCTGGCGGACCGAGTGGAGTCTTTCCACCCACATTCGCGTATACCTATCCT
>CADCVH010000112.1 GCA_902806085.1 uncultured Rubrobacteraceae bacterium
CTCGTACCAGCGGGCGGCGATGGCGGCGACGAGGCTGGAGTCAAGGCCGCCGGAGAGAAAGACCCCGACGGGAACGTCGCCCATCATCTGCCGCTCCACGGTCCTGATGAGCCTGCCCCTGACCTCGTCGAGTATGGCGTCCGGGATGGGGGCGCCGGGCTCCGAGGGGCCGTCGAAGGGTTCCAGGTCGTCGTCCGAGGGCACGGCGCGGCCGAAGCGCACCAGCCCGCCCTCGGGGGTCCAGTAATGTCCCGGGGGGAAGGACTCGACGAACGGTTGCAGGTCCTCGTCGAAGGCCCGCATCTCAGAGGCAAAGAAGACGGGCCCGTCAGCCTCCTCGCGCGCCCAGTAGAGCGGCTTGATGCCGACGGGGTCGCGGGCCGCGATAAAGCCCCCGTCCTCGTTCGCCATCAGGAAGGCGTACATGCCGAGAAGCTCGGCGAGGGCCTCGGGGCCGCGCTCGGCGACCAGACGCAGGGCCACCTCGTTATCCGAGCGGGTGGTCATGGCCCGGTCTTCGAGCGTCTCGAGGACGTCTTCGTGGTTGTACACCTCGCCGTTTCCGACGAGGTAGAGGGCGTTACCCGGCGTTGCGAGCGGTTGCTTGCCCCCCTCGACGTCCACGATAGAGAGGCGCCGGTGGCCTAGAGTGTTGCCCGCGACCCGGACGAGGCCGTCATCGTCGGGGCCGCGATGGGCTATGCGGTCCATCATGCGCCGCGCGACCCTGGGGTCCATGCTGCCGTATCCGCCAACGATCCCGCACACGTCTCACTCCGAGCCTCTAGTCACCGGTCGGAGCAAATACTACCCGCAGGCGTAGAGGTTGTCATGCGACGGTGGGATAATGCAAAGTGCCCCCAGCCCCTGTATTCTCCGCCTTCCGGCCGATGCCGCGGACGACCCGCCACGGTTAGAATTACGCAGAGACACCCCACGTGGGTCGAGCATTTACCTAGAGGAGGCGGCTTTGGCGGAGGTGATACGGGGCGACTTCCCGGGCGTCGAGGAGCACGGCGGGCCGCCGCGCCTCCCCTCGTCCATCGCGGCGCTGAACCTGCACCCGGCGCCGGGCGAGGTCGGGGGCAACCTCCGTCTCGCCGGCCGGGCCATCAGGAGGTTGCGCCGCCGGGACCCCGCGCTGCGGTACGTAGTGCTCCCCGAGCTGTTCACCTGCGGTTACTCGGACCTCATCTCCGTCCACCACCACGCCGAAGACGCCGACTTTGGCGAGAGCGCCCGGTTCTTCGCCGGGCTGGCCCGGGAACTCGGCATCTTTATCGCCTACGGGTTCCCCGAGTGGGCCCCCGGCTCCGCCGCCGGGGTCTTCAACAGCGCCAACCTAGCCGGCCCCGGCGGCGTCCTCGCCACCTACCGGAAGCGCAACCTCGTCGAAACCACACCGGAGTACCGCGTGTTCGCGGCCGGCGCCGACCTGCCGGTCGTCGAGGCCGGCGGCCTGCGGGTCGCGTTGTCCATATGTTGGGACCTCGGGTTTCCAGAGGTGGCCCGGGAGGCGGCGGTAGGGGGCGCGGAGCTCGTCCTGGCGCCCGCCGCCTGGCGCGAGCCCTGGGGATCCCAGTACGGCCTCTCCTGCGCCGCCCGCGCTCTGGACTCCGGTATACACCTGGCTAGCGCCAACCAGCTGGGCGACTATCCGGAGGCCCGCTTCGGCACCCCGGGCCACGTCTACGGCCCGGACGGGATGAGGATCTCCCGCCGCTTCGGCGCCGCGAGCATCGCCCGCCTGGACCCCGACGCCCCCGAGCTGTGGCGGAGGTTCTACGGGGATACCCTCGCCGGCCACGGACGGGTCGTCGGCATCGACGAGGGGCCGCTCGAGATCGTCTCCTGACCGGGAAGGCTTCAGGCTCTAGGTCGCCTCCGACGCGGAGGCTTTCAGGTTTCAGGGGTGCGCGGCTCGGAGTCCGACATCTCCACCGTGATTGGCCTCGTATAGTAGCGCGGCATCTTCGCCCCGCGACACCTCAAAACCTAGAACCTGAAGCCTGAAAGCCTCGCCCTCAGTCGCGCCCCTTCTCGGGTCTCTCCTCCCTCATCTCGCGCCAGATCGCGCGTCCCACCAGGAAGAAACAGAGACCCGCCACACAGGCGATGACCACCCCGATGATGTTCGTGAGCCCGGAGGGTTGCCCGACGGCCGAGACGGCGAACGAGGCGATCAGGGCCAGGCTGACGGCGGCCAGAACCGCGGCGAACGTCACAACCCCTATCCTCAAGATCAGCCCCAGACAGCCCGAACGCAACCGACCCCTCCCAGAAACCTCGCCCCGCCAGCAAACGCCGCGTAACTATACCCTCTCGCACGGGCTCGGCCGCGTTCCCGGACGCACTTGACAACGCGTGTTGAACGTGTAAACTGCGAGTTTGGCAAGTTTCTAAAAACAGCCTGTAATCCCGGATAACACAAGTTCCGAGTGCTGGAAATCAGGGCCTCAGCGGCGTAGTTCGCGCTGCTGTGGGAACGGGGACCAAATACGGGCCGACGGACGCGCTTTATAGCATGGAGTGGAGGAGGACCACAATGGCAGTAACAGAGACCAGAGGGCGCAAGACGGAGCGGACATCGGAGACCCCGGACCTCATACCGGGTTACTTTGCGCGCATCGACAAGGGCAACCTCCTGACGCACAAGGAGGAGATCAGCCTCTCCAAGGCCGCCGAGGCCGGGGACGACAGGGCGCGCAAGAGGCTCGTGGAGAAGAACTTGAGGCTCGTGGTGAGCGTCGCCAAGCGGTACCGCGGGATGGGTTTGCCTTTCGAGGATTTGATCCAGGAGGGCAACGTCGGCCTCATGCGGGCCGTCGAGAAGTTCGACCCGGACCGCGGGTGGCGGTTCTCGACCTACGCGACGTGGTGGATCCGCCAGGCCGTGCAGCGCGCCGTCGCCGACAAGGGCCGCACGATCCGCGTTCCCGTCCACATGGGAGACAAGATCCGGAAGATGGCCCGCGCCTACAACGAGCTCTCCGCGCAGCTCACCCGCGAGCCGACCGACGAAGAGGTCGCCAAAAAGCTCGAGTGGACCGTTGATGAGGTGCTCGACGTCAAGAGCGCCATGCCCGACGCCACGAGCCTCAACCAGCCGCTCTCCTCCGACGGCGACGGCTCCGAGCTCGGCGAGCTCATCGAAGACGAGAAGGCCGCCGAGGTCGCCGGTGTGGTGATCGGGGACATAGAGCTCGGATCCCTCAAAGAGGCCGTCGAGCGGCTGCCGGAGCGCCACCAGCACGTCCTGATCCGTCGCTACGGCCTCGGCGACCGCGACACCGCGACGCTGGCCGAGCTCTCCGACGAGCTCGGCATCTCCCGCGAGCGCGTCCGCCAGCTCCAGCGCGAGGCCGAGCGGATGCTCGCCAGCGGCGAGTTCGGCGCTGTTCTCCGCGGCGCCGCCGCCTAGAGGCTTCAGGTCTCAGGCTTCGGCTGTCATGTTCTTGGCGGTGACGTAGAGAGGGGCCCCGTTCGCGGGGCCCCTTGTATGTTGAGTGTGGCCGTAAAATCGGCCACCGAGGGCGCGGCAGACCGACGCCCCGTGGTCCACAGCTCTGCTGAGAGCCCGTAAAAAAGCGGGGGTCGTCGCGCCCTTTTCGCCAACAGAGCCCGAACAGTTGCCTGGGCCGCCAGCGAAGCTGGCGAACCCGTATCGGCAAGGCAGGGCCACGAGGAGAGGGGAGCAGGGAGATCATTGTGGCATTAGCGCGCCCCCGGAGGAGTCGATGCTTTGCCGGTTTCAGAGACCGGTTGCCGGGACGCCGTAGAGCGCTCCCAGCCGGCCGTAGATCTCCGGCCTCGCCAGCACGTCCGTGCTGTCCGTGAGCTGGTCGGCCGAGCCGACGCCTTGCGGCAGCGACCGGACACGCTGGTCGGTCACGGCTTCCTCCAGGACCGCGGCGAAGCGCTCGGCGTGAAGGACCAGGTAGGGGCGGCCGTGGAAGGGCGTCACCCCGGTCTCAAGCGGCGGGGTAACACCCAGCTCGTTGTGCATGCGGGCGACGGTCTCGTAGGCCCGGGACAGGTGCGCTTCCCTTTCCTTCCACGAGTCGGCGGCGAGCACGCCCTCGAGATGGGGCCCCAGTTCGGTGGCGCACCGCAGCCGCGAGAAGGCCGTGCCGAACCACTTGGCGTACGGGGCGTACTTCCTCTCCATCAGGAAGCACAGCCCCATCAGGTCGCGCGCGAGGGACGAGCCGATCAGACGAGAGCCCAGGCCGTCGCCGGCCTCGCCCGTCCTCCCGACGAACGCCTCCAGATGTCCCACTCGCCTCCACTGCGCGGCCAGCATGTAGAGCCACACGTCCCTCGGGTAGTAGGCGAGCTTCGCACGGGCCTTCCCCAGCTCGCCGAGACCGTCGTGGTAGACCCGGCCGGCCGTCACCTCCAGTAGCCTCTGCTGGGGGACGCGGAGCCAATCTGTCGGCCCCAGCTCCCCGAGCGGGTCGAGGCCCGTCCACCAGGCGAAGAAACCGCGGACGGTGTGGACCTCGACCTTATGATCGACCGGGCCCGAGGTCTTCCTCTCCGGCAGCCTCACCCCCTCCTCGTCCGGTTCCCCAAAGTGCGTGGAGTGGCCCCCAAACTCGCGAGGCAGCCCGTGCCTCAGGGTCTCCGCGACGCGGGCGGCGTACCTCCGGTGTTCCTCCTCGGAGACGAACAGCAGCAACCGCGGTCCCCACTCGTGGTCTGTGGAACGCGGCGCGTCGTAGCCCAAGACCTCCGAGCCGTAGCCGATGAGGGCCGCCGAATGGGTCAGTCCGGGGAACTCGGAAAGCAGGATCGGCCGGACCGCCTCCTCGTAGAAGAGGCCGCCCAGATCCAGCCCGCCGACAAAGCCCCGCATGCCCGCCTCCGTTCCCGAAGCTTG
>CADCVH010000113.1 GCA_902806085.1 uncultured Rubrobacteraceae bacterium
CCCCGCTTCGGTACCTGCTGAAGACGACCTTCCGGCCGTCGGGGGAGAAGGCGGGGTCGGCGTCCGAGAACGTGGTGGAGCTGGTGCCGGCGGAGACCCGCCGCTGCCCGGTGCCGTCGGCGTCCATCACCCAGATGCCGTAGGCGTGCTCGTAGGCGACCTTTTTGCCGTCGGGGGAGACCGCGGGGTTGGCCTGGTTGCCCGCGATCTCGATCCTTTGCGCGTCGGCGCCGTTCAGCCCCGCCAGGTGGACGTCGCCGAAGCGCTCGAAGGCGATCCTGCCGTTGGCGCCGGGAAAGGCGGCCTCCGCCGGCCGCCCGAGGATCCCAAGCGCCGCCACGAGCGCCGCCACAAACAGCACCACGGCCGCCCCGCGTGCGCGCCACCCTCGATTGGAGACCAAGCTGCTCATCTTGTCCGCCCTTTCCTGTTTGGCCTGTCAGTCCGTAGAAGCCAGATCGCGTTTGCCCGGTCGGGGCGCGGCCGGAGCCGCGCCCCCCGTTCGTGGTCGTTGCCCCCCGACGCCTACCGCACCGCCGGCTCCGGCCTCCCGGCGATCTCTTCGCGCTCGGACGAGGCCGCCCGCTCGGCGCGCAGCCCGTGGCCCAGGACGGCCCAGCCGAGGCCCGTCGCCACCACGGACGCCATGATCGGGACGACCGCCTGCACGTTGCCGTTGCCGCTCATGAACAGCGCGAAGAGCGCGACCGGTCCGGCCGCTACGAGCAATGCGCCGAGCCTGGGAAGCGTGCCCTTGCGGAGCAGGGCGACACCCATAATCGCCGAGCCCAGCGTGTACAGAAGCTGCGCCAGCGGGTGCGTCACGACGTCCAGGATGCCGAGCGTCGCCTCGTCGCTGACGGCCAGGCCGACGACGATGATGGTCAGGCCTCCGATCACCGAGAGCCCGAAGCCAGCCAGCGTCAGGAAGAAGCCGGCCTTGGCTATCCGGCCGACCCTACCGGCCTGGGAGCGCAAGACCGCGAGCGCCCCCACGAACAGCACCGCGAAGGCCGCCACGTCGATTATGTGGATAAAGGCGTGCTCCCCGAAAAACGTGCCCTTCGCCTGCTCCTTGAAGGCCGAGTAGATCAGGAACGTCGCCACGAACGCGAGCACGTACATGGCGCCACCCAGGATCGCCGCCGGTCCCCCATACCTCGCGATGTTCTCTTTCGTCTCTTTCATCTCGGAAGCTCCTCTCTGTGCTCCGTCGTTTGCCTGTACGGCAACTGTGCCGCTCCGGACGGCGACGGAACACCCACAGCATCCACACGCTGTCCCGTGTGTGGAAAGCGTGTGGGCGAACCCTCCCGCGAATACCCCGCGCCCCTCCGGCGCCCCCGGGGTACAACGGGGCGGGCAGCAAGAGACGGGGGGCCCGGGACGCGGGGTCGTGCTCGGCTAGGAAGGGGACCGAGGAGGTCCTCGACCGCCAGATGTGTTCGGGGCGGCCGATCAGGCCCGACTTCGTAGAAGGCTACGCCCGGAGTTCTTAGAACCCCCTCAGAGGAGCGAAGTTTCGGGAACGACCCTTCCACGCACCCCGGTGAACGGGACGCTTTTGTCGGCTTCCGGTAACAGCACGGCTACGCCCCGGTAACGGTTCGGCAAAACCGCCCGGAACTCACCCATTTGCGTGATGCCGGGTCCCCCGCCGGGGGCGAGACTCCTTCCTGACGGGGGCACAAAGAGGCCCGGAAAAGGTAGAAGGAGCGAGAAGATGAAGAAGACGGTAGCGGTCCTGGCGGCGGCGGCGATGATGGCCCTCTCGGGCACCGCGCTGGCCGAGACGACGGCCGTGGACCTGGGCGGCCCGGGCGGGGACCTGATGAGGGGCACCGCGAAAGCCGACGTGATGAAGGGCCTGGGCGGCGGCGACGCCATCCACGGCCTGGGCGGCGACGACACCCTCTACGGCAACAGGGGCCACGACGCGCTCTACGGCGGCCCCGGCGAGGACCTCATCTACGGCGGCCCCGGCGACGACCGGGCCGAGGAACGGGCCGTCCACGGCGGCTCCGGCGACGACGTCATAGAGGGCGGGGCCGGGGGCGACGCGCTCTACGGCGGACCCGGCAACGACAGGATCTTCTCCGTGGGCGACGGGGCCGGGGACATCGTGGACTGCGGCTCCGGCACGGACACCGTGAAGAAGGGCCCCGACCTGAACCTCGACCGCTTCGTGGGCTGCGAGAGGTTCGTCAACTAGGACCCGTGGCGACGACGAGGAACCCGACCGCGCGGAGGAGGGCCGGGACAAGCTCGGCCCTCCTCCGCGCCGGCGGTTCGCAAAGAGCATAAGAGAAAAGCCTCCGAAAAGGAGAAGGCGATGAACCACAGGACTATAAACCTCGGGATGATCCTCGTGGCAGCGGTCGTACTGGTGGGGGCGCTGCTGCTCGCGCTCGGCGCCGCCCAGGCGATTGCCCAAGGCATCCCCATACTTTACTGCGCCAAGCAGGACCCCGAGACCCCGCGCTGCGACGGCACCGACCGGACGGAGTCGCTCGTGGGGCAGGACACGAGGGACGTGATCAGGGCCTTCGCTGGGGACGACATCATCAACGCCGAGCGCGGCCGCGACGAGGCCTTCGGCGGTCCCGGGGAGGACGGCATCAACGGCCAGCGGGGCGACGACGAGCTCTCCGGGGGCGGGGGGCAGGACACCGTTTCCGACGGCGTCATGGAGAACGGCGAGCTCTCCACGGGCGACGCCGACGTGCTGCGCGGCAACGGGGGCAACGATATCTTCGACGCGAGGGACGACGACTTCCTCGACACCGTCGAGTGCGGGCCCGGGCGGAAGGACGTCGCCCTGTTCGACGCGAAGAGGCGCCCCGGCCACAGCGATACCGTGGCCGACGACTGCGAGTTCCGCAACGAGCCTCCGGGCAGGTAGAGGGGTTCCGCCGGTTCGTCGAATGCGAAAGCGCGGCAGGCACCACCGGCGGGCAGGCAGCCGAGAAGCGGTACGGAAGGGAGCGAGAGATGGAAGCGAAGGCTTCGAGCAGCATCCCCGTACACGTCGGACCGGGAGAGGGGCGGGCGCTGCGTATGCCCGGGGGGCGGCTCCTCACCCGCATGGTGGGCGGCGATCAGACCGGCGGGGCCTACTCGCTCTTCGAGGTCGAGGTGGGGCCGGGCGGCGGCGAGGGGCCTCACGTCCAGCACCGCGAGGACGAGTGCTTCTGCGTCGTGGAGGGCCGGTTCGGGTTCGTGGTCGAGGGCGAAGAGATCGAGGCCGGCGTGGGCTCTCTGGTCTACGTGCCGAAAGGGAACCTGCACGCCTTCGAGAACGCGGGGGAGGCGACCGGCAGGATGCTGGCGATCCAGACGCCTGGCGGGGCCTACGAGGGCTTCGTGGGAGAGGTGGGCGAACCCGTCACCGAGGACGGACCCCCATTGGCGGAGGAACCGCCTAACCTCGAGGGGCTCGCCGCCGCGGGGGCCCGGTACGGCGTGGAGATGGTACCGCCCCTCCCCTGGCGGACGCCGGGGGAGCACGAGACGAGCAAGAACGAACCAGAGCAAGGAAGGAAAAGCGGATGAAAACCACCGGGTCTTCGGGAGCAACGGCCGGGACGTCCAAAACCCGCCCCCGGCAAGGGACGCCGTTGACGGCGTCCGCCAAGCTGACGGCGGCCGCGCTGGTCGGGCTGGCGCTGTCTTACCTGTACCTGGTCGCGGTCCTCATCGGCGGGTTCGTGCCGATGGCTATCACCGTGCCCGTCGCCCTGCTCCTCGCGGGCTTGGTGGCCACCGGGTGGCGCCCCGCCCCCGCGATCGCCGCGTCCGTGTGCGTCCTGGGGCTGCTCCCGGAGGTCTCCAACATACCCGGCCACCTCCAGGAGGTCTCCACCGATCCGGTAAGCTTCGTCGTCAACATCCTCCTCATCCTGCCGCTCTTCGCGGTCGCGATCGCGGCCGGCGTCGCCGCGACGGCGCGCGACTACCGCCGTGTTTCGTAGAACAATCCCCGAAAGGAGAACACCCGTGTCTTCCCCGACGTTGGTCCGGTTGAGCGGGGCCTCGCTGCTTGTCGGCGGCCTGCTCCACCTCATCTACCTCTTTACCCACCCCCACGGCAGCGGGCTCGCCTACTACGCGGATCCCGCGACCGCCCTCTCGCACCTGGCGGGCTTCGCCTCCGTGATACTGGCCCTGCTGGGCCTGCCCGGGCTGCACGCCCGCCAGGCGGGGAGAGCTGGGACGTTGGGGTTGGTCGGCACCCTCTTGATCTTTTTTGGCGCGGTGATGGCCGACGGCACGCACATGGTCATCGACTCCGCCGTCACGCCCGCCCTCGCCACGATCCCGGACGCGGCGCCGCTGCTGGCCCCGGCAGGCCCGCTGGAGGAAGCGATGCAAGGCGGTGCGCAGGGAACCCTCGTCTCGGCAGGGGGGCCGATGCTCCTGCTGGGCCTGATCTTGCTCGGCATCTCGACGCTCCGGGCCGGCATCCTGCCGCGCTGGGCCGGCGCCCTGCCCGTCGTCGCGGCGCTGGCGGTGCCTCTCGGGTTCGTGGTCCCCTCCCTGACGGGCGTGGCCTTCGCGATGCCCTACCTGGCGCTCGGCTGCCTGGGCGCGATCCTGGCGACGGGCGAAGGCGCCCTGGCTACCACGCACGCCGTCAAGCCCGCGCCGCAGGTTCGGTGAGCTCGAAGCAGACGGACGTTGTACGGTCTCTGGCTCGCCGACGTCCGGTGACCGGGAAACGGCGGCCCCGGGAGAACGGGACGTGCGAGTCGATCAAGAACAAGAAACCCGAGATAGAAAGGAAAAGAGATGAAAACAGCAGCGTGTTCGGGAGCAACGGGTGGGTGGAGACTTACGGCTGCCTTGGTGGCGGCGATG